>NZ_CP102384.1:1341475-1944712 GCF_024628865.1 Sphingopyxis sp. DBS4 | reverse complement strand
GCCCGCCGGTGTCGCGCGCGCTCGACTGGGAAGACCTCGACGTGCTGCGCATCGCGGGGCAGCAGGCGGCGAGCTACCTTGCCGAATCGCAGAGTCTGGAGGCGCTGTCCGAGGCGAAGCGCTTCGACGAGTTCAACCGCCGCTTCGCCTTCATCATGCACGACATCAAGAATCTGGCGAGCCAGCTCTCGCTGCTCGCGCGCAATGCCGAGCGGCATGCCGACAAGCCCGAATTCCGCGCCGACATGATCGGGACGCTCAAGATTTCGGCCGGGCGCCTGTCCGACCTGCTCGTCCGCCTGTCGCCGCGCGAGCGCCGCGCGGTGGAGGCGGGACGGACGCTCGTCGAGCCGCTGCTGCGCGACGTCGCGGCCGAGGTGCGGCCGCGCCGCGCGCTCTTCGTCGGCTGTCAGGCGGGGCTTGCGGCGTGGGGCGACGCGGCATCGATCCGCCAGATCGTCCAGCATCTCGTCGCCAATGCGATCGACGCCTCGCCCGCCGACACGCCGGTGCAGGTCGTCGCGGTCGCCGAGCAGGGGCGGGCGCGGATCGACGTGATCGACCAGGGCGGCGGCATGACGCGCGCCTTCATCCGCGACGAATTGTTCAAGCCCTTCGTGTCGACCAAGGACGGCGGTTTCGGGCTGGGCGCGTTCGAGGCGCTGGGGCTCGCGCAGGCGATGGGCGGGGCGATCGAGGTCGCGAGCGAGCCGGGGAAGGGCAGCGATTTCACGCTGTGGCTGCCGCTGGCCGACGCGCGCGAGGATGCCGGAACAGGGGAGCCTTTGGGGAAAGTGGCATAGGATGAGGGACGCGGGGACCGAAGCGCAGACATTGCTGATCGTCGAGGACGACCCGGGGCTGCAGGCGCAGCTCAAATGGGCTTATGACGATTATCGCGTGCTGATCGCGGGCGATCACGACAGCGCGATCGAACTGCTGCGCGCCGAGGAACCGGCGGTGGTGACGCTCGACCTCGGCCTGCCGCCCGATCCCGACGGCACGCGCGAGGGGTTTCGGGTGCTGAAGGCGATCCTGGCGAACAAGCCCGATACCAAGGTCATCGTCGTATCGGGGCATGGCGAGCGTGCGAGCGCGCTGACGGCGATCGCCAGCGGAGCATGGGATTTCTACCAGAAGCCGATCGACATCGAGGAACTGGGGCTGATCGTCCGCCGCGCCTTTCATGTCCGCGACCTCGAGGTCGAGAATGCGCGGCTCGCGAGCCAGGGGGCGGGCGATCATCGCGTGGTCGGCGGGATGATCACCGGCGCGCCCGAAATGATCAAGGTCGCGCGCACGATCGAGCGGGTCGCGAACCTTGACGTTTCGGTGATGCTGCTCGGTGCGAGCGGCACCGGCAAGGAATTGCTTGCGCGCGGGCTGCACGAGGCGAGCGGGCGGCGCGACGGTGCTTTCGTCGCGATCAACTGCGCCGCCATCCCCGAGAATCTGCTCGAAAGCGAATTGTTCGGGCATGAAAAGGGCGCGTTCACCGGCGCGGTGAAGACGACCGAGGGCAAGATCGAACTGGCGCACGGCGGCACACTGTTCCTCGACGAGGTCGGCGACATTCCGCTGCCATTGCAGGTCAAGCTGCTGCGTTTCCTGCAGGAACGGACGATCGAGCGGATCGGCGGGCGCAAGGCGATCGCGGTCGACACGCGCATCGTCTGCGCGACGCACCGCGATCTCGATGCGATGATCGCCGAGGGCAGCTTCCGCGATGACCTCTATTACCGGCTCGCCGAAATGGTGGTGAAGATTCCGTCGCTCGCCGAGCGGCCCGGCGACGCGGTGCTGCTCGCGCGCCATTTCCTCCATCAATATGCGCCCGCGATGAACCCCTCGGTCCGCGGCTTCGCGCCCGACGCGTTGCAGGCGATCGATGAAGGGCGCTGGCCGGGCAATGTCCGCGAACTGGAGAATCGCATCAAGCGCGCGGTGATCATGGCCGACGGCAAGCTGGTGATGCGCGAGGATCTGGATCTGTCGGGGAGCGACGGCGAGAGCGACGAAAGCTGGCTCAACCTGCGCGCGGCGCGCGAGGCGGCCGACCGCGTCGCGATCCGCCGCGCGATGATGCAGAGCGAAGGCAATATCTCGTCGGCGGCGAAGCTGCTCGGGATCAGCCGCCCGACGCTCTACGACCTGCTCAAGCAATATCGGATGCAGGCCTGAATGACGCTGGCCCGGCCTTTACTGGCGGCGTTGATCGCGGCGGCAGCCCTGGCCGGCTGCAACGGCGCGCGTCCGGACGGTCCGCGCCAGCAATGGCTGGCACGCAGCGCCGAATTGCAGCGCACGATCGCCGACGATCCGGCGGCGATCCGGCCGCGCGTCGAACTGGCGCGCGCGCAGCTGCGGTTGGGCAACGGCCCGGGTGCCGAGGCATCGGTCAAGGCGGCACTCGCGGCGGGGGCGAACGACGACTATCTGCGCCCGCTGCTCGCACGCGCCTATGCGTTGCAGGGCGATGGCAAGCGCGCACTCGCGGCGCTCGACGCCGGGCCAATCGCGCCCGAGATGATCGGCGAAGCGGCGTGGGTCGCGGGCGACGTCCACCTTGCCGACGGCGATCTGGGCGCGGCACGCGACGCCTATGATCGGGCGGTGCGCGAACGGCCGCGCGATTCGGCGCTGTGGGTCGACATCGCACGTTTTCGCGATGCCAATGCCGATACGCTGGGCGCGCGCGACGCGGTCGATTTCGCGATCGAACTCGACGGACGGAATAGCGCGGCGCTGGCATACAAGGCCAATCTGACCCGCACGCAGGACGGGCTGAACGCTTCGCTCGGCTGGTATGAAAAGGCGCTCGCTGCCGATCCCGACAACGCCGACGCGCTGATCGACCAGGCGGCGACGCTCGGCGACCTTGGCCGCTACCGGGACATGCTCGCGGCGCTGCGCCATGCCGCGACGCTCGTCCCGCGCGATCCCCGGCTCTATTATCTGCAGGCGGTTCTCGCCGCGCGCGCGGGCCGCTATGCTCTCGCGCGCAGCCTGCTTCAGCGCACGCGCGGCGAACTCGACGATCAACCCGGCGTCATGCTGCTCAGCGCGATCGTCGAACTCGAACTGGGCGGCCAGGCGGTGGCGGTAAACTGGGCCGAGCGGCTGATCGCCGAGCAGCCGCATAATCTGACCGCTCGCCGCATCCTGGCCGCCGCCAATTGGGCCGACGGTGATGCCGATGCCGCCGCCGAGGCGCTGGAGCCCATCATCGACCGGCAGGATGCCGATAGCTGGTCGCTGCTTCTGGCGGCGCGCGTGGCGTCGGAATTGGGGCGCAAGGGGGAAGCGGCCGACGATATGGCGCGCGCGGCGGCACTGGCGCCCGGCGAGGCGGGGCCGTTCGCGGTCGACGATGGCTATGGATCGCTCGCCGCCGCGGCCGACGCCGCGCCGCTCGACCCTGCGCGGGCGGTCCCCGCGATTTCCGCCGACATGGCGGCGGGGAATTATGGCAGCGCGATCGCGCGCGCGATGCGACTGCGCGATGCGAACCGCGGGGTCGCCGACGCGCATATCCTGCTCGGCGACGCGGCGCTTGCGGGCGGGCGTTTCGGGCTGGCGGTCGAATCCTATCGCGCCGCGCGCGCCCTCGACGCGGGCGAGCGCACGACGCTGCGGCTCGCCAACGCGCTGTTCCGCGCCGGCGACCCAGCCGGTTCGGGCGCCGCGATCCTGACGCTGCGCGACAGTCAGCCGTCCAGCATTGCCGCTGATCGGCTGGCGGGGCATCTGGCGATGGATATCGAACATTGGGATCAGGCGGCCGCGCATTTCGAGCGGGTGCGGCGCCGGATCGGCAACCGCGATGCCGTGATCCTGCGCGATCTGGCGCGCGCCTATGCCGCCGAGGGAGAGCGCGACCGCGCCCTGCCGCTGATCGCCATGGCGTATCGGTTGCAACCGCTGAACGGCGAGATCATGCTCCTCTATGCCGACCTGCTCGAGCAGCGGGGCAACCGGCAGGCGGCGCAGGATTTGCGCGACAAGGCCGGGCAGATCGGGCGGTAAGGCAGGCTGCGGCTGGCGGCTTTGGGGTGGAGAGCGGACACTCCCCACTTTCGTCATTCCCGCGAAAGCGGGAACCCAGTGTGGGGTTAGCCGACGCACGCTCTGGGTCCCCGCTTTCGCGGGGATGACAAAGTTAGGAGATGCCGGGCGTCCTCAATCGGTCGAAACCCGCCGTTAGGCTTACGCCTCGCTCAGGTCGAGCAGTTCGCGCGCATCCAACCCGATGCGGCGCATCTGCTGGGCGACGGGGGGCCAGATGTTGGTCAGGAAATCCTCGCGCATCAGGTCGCGCAGCCGGTCGGTCGCGCCCTCGGCGACGAACATGCCGACGCCGCGCTTCACCGTGACCAGCGCCTCGTCCTGAAAGGTCTGATAGGCCTTGGCGACCGTCAGCGGATTGGCGCCTTCCTCGGCGGCGAGCGACCGCACCGAGGGCAGCATGTCGCCATCGCGGTAGGTGCCGTCGAGAATCGCGTTGGCGATGGTGTCGCGCAGACGCTGATACACGGGTTTGGATTGATCGAGCATGGCGCCTTAATGCCATAAGACAGCAGCACAGTCAAATCAGGATATTAGGTAACAGAGCCCTCGTTTGATATTATATGTCCCAGGCGCTCACGACATCGTCATATTCCGGGCGCGGCCGTTCGGAAAGGTCGGCGCCCGCCGTGCCGAGGAAGAAATAGCCGACGATCGTGTCGCCCGCGTGGGCGCCGAAGGCACGGGCGACCGCGGGGCTATAGGCGGCCCAGCCCGTCAGCCAGCTTCCCACGAAGCCATGCGCGTGCGCGGCGTGGAGCAGGTTCATGCCGACTGCGCCCGCCGACATCTGCTGCTCCCACAGCGGAATCTTGCTGTCGGTGACCGGGGTCGAGAGCAGCACGAGCAGGGTGGGGGCCTGATGCGCGAACTGATCGAGCGCCGACAGGTCCATGCCCGCGGCGCCGGGGTTTTCATCGACCCACGCCTGCTTGAGCAATTGGGCGAACGCATCCCGCTGGTCGTCGGCGACCGTCACGATCCGCCACGGCGCGAGCTTGCCGTGATCGGGGGTGCGCAGCGCGAGCGCGATGATGGTGCGCAGGGTCGCGGCGTCGGGACCGGGCGCGACCATGTCGCGCGCCTTGCCCGAGCGGCGGGTGGCAAGGTGCGAGCGGAGCGAGGAGGTGTCGTTGAACATGGGGCGTCCTTTGGGCGTCTTTCCGCCGCGGCGCAAGTGTTGCGAACGGTTCGCAATAAATTCACGGCGGCCGACATGGTTTCACGCGCAATTAGATTCTTCCCTTGCGCAATTTTCGCGCTAGGTTGCCCGATATGCGCGGCAAAAAACGCCGCAGACACGACAATCGGGGTAAGGGACGCAATCGCATGAAAGATATGGCCTTGTGGAATGAAGGGGATTGGATCGCGGTCATCGCGCTCGTCCTTCTCGCGCTATTCCTCAGCATCGGCGCGCTGATCGCGGGTAGCAAGAAACCCGAATTCGCGGGCCATCCCAAGGGCCTCTACATGCTCTTCTTCGCCGAGATGTGGGAGCGTTTTTCCTATTACGGGATGCGGGCGCTGCTGATCTTCTACCTGACGCAGCACTGGCTGTTTTCGGACGGCAAGGCGAACCTGATCTATGGCGCCTATACCGCGCTCGTCTATATCACCCCGGTGCTCGGCGGCTATCTCGCCGACCGCTATCTGGGGCAGCGCAAGGCGGTGCTGTTCGGCGGCGTGCTGCTCGCGCTCGGCCATTTGTTCATGGCGTTCGAGGGTGATCACGGCATCACCGACGCCGCGACCAAGCAGGCCGACGGCGCGATCAACATCTTCTGGCTCGCGCTCGCGCTGATCATCGTCGGTTCGGGCTTCCTGAAAGCCAATATTTCGGTGATGGTCGGCCAGCTCTATCGCCTGACCGACCTGCGCCGCGACGCCGCTTACACCATCTTCTACATGGGGATTAATGTCGGCGCCGCGCTCGGCACGATCCTCGTCGGCTATCTGGGGCAGAAGATCGGCTGGTCCTATGGCTTCGGTCTCGCGGGTATCGGCATGGTCGCGGGGCTGATCGTCTTCGTGCTCGGCAAGAAGGTGCTGCTCGGCGCCGGCGAAGCCCCCGCGCCGCTTGCGCGGCAGAAGGAATTCGCGATCTACGGCATCGGCCTCGCCGCGGTTGCGGTGATGTGGGCGCTCGTCCAATATCAGGGCGTCATCCAGAATCTGCTGATCGTCTCGGGCGTCGCGCTGCTCGGCTATGTCCTCTACGAGAGTTTCAAGCTCGACAAGGAGCCGCGCGAGCGCATGTTCGCGATCCTCTTCCTGATCGCGCTGAACCCGCTGTTCTGGGGGCTGTTCGAACAGGCGGGCGGCAGCTTCAACCTCTACACCGACCGCTATGTCGACAAGGGCGGCGTGCCCGCGTCGGTGTTCCAGTCGATCAACCCCATCTACATCATCCTGTTCGCGCCGATGTTCGCCGCGCTGTGGCAATGGCTCGGCAAGCGCGGGCTCGAGCCGTCGGCGCCCGCGAAGTTCGCGCTGGCGCTGGCGCAGGTCGGCGCGGGCTTCCTCGTCTTCGTCTGGGGCGCGAACAGCGTCGGTCCCGAAGTGGCGACGCCGGTGCTCTTCGTCTTCCTGCTCTATATGCTCCACACGACCGGCGAGCTTTGCCTGTCGCCCGTCGGGCTCAGCGCGATGAACCGGCTGGCGCCGAGCTTCCTCGCCTCGCTGATCATGGGGGCCTGGTTCTACATGACCGCGGTCGGCAATTTCGTCGCTGGCAAGATCGGCGAAGCGACCGGCGGCGAGAGCGGCGACATGACCAAGGAAGCGACGCTCGCCATCTATCAGGAGATCGGCCTGATCACGATCGGCGTCAGCATCGTCGTGCTGGCGCTGTCGCCGATCGTGAAGAAGTGGATGCATCTCGATACGCTGCGCGATCGCCAGGACGCGGTGGCCGGCGAGAGCGAGCTTGGCGAAGCGCAGGCCGCGGGGGTCCATCCTGAACCCAGGGGGGCATGACGATGATCGGGGGCGTGAAGGGCGGGCTGCTCGCCGCGGTGTCGCTGGCGCTCGTCGGCTGCGCGGCGACGGGAACCGAAGCGAAATCGGCGAGCGACAAGCCGGCCGCGACGGCGGCGGTCGACCGGCCGGCGCGGTTCGACAAGGATCCCTATCCCTCGACCTACAAGCCCTATCCCTCGCGCCTGACGGTGGTGAGAAACGTCACCATCTTCGACGGCGAGGGCGGACGGATCGACCATGGCTCGATCGTCCTGTCGAGCGGCAAGATACTGTCGCTCGGCGGCCCCGACATGGACTTGCCGACCGACGCCGACGTCTATGACGGGACGGGCAAATTTCTGACCCCCGGCGTGATCGACATCCACAGCCACCTCGGCGACTATCCGAGCCCGGGCGTCGAGGGCCTTTCGGACGGCAATGAGGCGACGAGCCCGGTGACGCCCGAGGTTTGGGCCGAGCACAGCGTCTGGCCGCAGGATCCGGGCTTTACCCGCGCGCTCGTCAATGGCGGCATCACGACGCTCGAAATCCTGCCGGGCAGCGCGAACCTGATGGGCGGCCGCTCGGTCGTACTCAAGAATGTGCCCGCGCGCACGGTGCAGGGGATGAAATTCCCCGGCGCGCCCTATGGTCTCAAGATGGCGTGCGGCGAGAATCCGAAGCGCGTCTATGGCAACAAGGGCCGGATGCCCTCGACCCGCATGGGCAATATGGCGGTCGACCGCCAGACCTGGGCGAAAGCGGTCGCTTACAAGAAGAAACTCGACGAGGGGAAAGCCGTCGACCGCGATCTGGCGATGGAAACGCTGGCGGGCGTGCTGTCGGGCGAGATTCTGATCCAGAACCATTGTTATCGCGCCGACGAAATGGCGAACGTCATCGATATGAGCCACGAGTTCGGCTACAAGGTTTCGGCCTTTCACCACGCGGTCGAAGCCTACAAGATCGCCGACCTGCTCAAGAAGGAGGACATCTGCGTCGCGATGTGGGCCGACTGGTGGGGCTTCAAGATGGAAGCCTATGATTCGGTGCCCGAGAATATCGCGCTGGTGTACAAAGCGGGGGCCTGCACGGTCGTCCATTCGGACGACGCGAACCAGATCCAGCGCCTCAACCAGGAAGCCGCCAAGGCGCTCGCCGCCGGGCGCCGCATGGGGATGCAGATCAGCGACGAGCAGGCGTGGACCTGGCTCGGCATCAATCCCGCGAAGGCGATCGGCCTGGCCGACAAGATCGGCAGCCTGAAACCCGGCAAGATGGCCGACGTCGTGCTGTGGAACGGCAATCCGTTCAGCGTCTATACCCGCCCCGAAAAAGTCTGGATCGACGGCGCGCTGATGTTCGACGCGAACGATCCGAAACGGCGGCCGGTGACCGACTTCGAGCTGGGGCAGCCGGGCGAGGGGGATGTGAAATGAGCGCGCTCCTGAACATCTTTTCCTTCACCGCGCGCGCCCCTGCGAAGGCAGGGGCCCATCATCTGCGCTCTCGTTCGCTCACCGCCGGGCCGGTAGGTCCGGAGATGGGCCCCTGCCTTCGCAGGGGCACGGGGGCGTTAGGAAGCGCGTTGGTTGCGGCCTTGGCGTTTGCTGCGCCGGCGCAGGCGCAGGATATCGCCATCACCAACGCGAAACTCGTCATCGGCGACGGCAGCGCGCCGGTCGAGGGCGGCACCGTCGTCGTGCGCGGCGGCAAGGTCGTTGCCGCCGGGCGCGGTGTCGCGGTGCCCGTGGGCGTCGAAAGCGTCGACGCGCAGGGCCGCTACGTCACCCCCGGCATCGTCGCGGCGTTCAGCCGTGTCGGGCTGGTCGAGGTCGATTCGGTGGCGGGCAGCAACGACCGTTCGGCAAGCCGGTCGCGCTTTTCGGCGGGGCTCGACATCGCGCCCGCGCTCAACCCGATGGGCTCGCCGGTCGCGGTCAATCGTGCCGCGGGCGTCACCCGCGCGATCGTCGCGCCGGGGGACAGCAGCAATTTGTTCGCCGGGCAGGGCGCAGTCGTCGACCTTGCCGACGACATGGACATGGTGACGAAACCGCGCGCGCTGCAGTTCGTCGCCTTCGGCGAGGATGGGTCGGCGAAAGCGGGCGGCAGCCGCGCCGCGACCTTCCTGCTGTTCCGCGAGCAGTTGCTCGCCGCGCGCAGCTATGCCCGTAATCCCGCGACGCTCGCCGAATGGGGCAATGACGCGATGATCCAGCGCGCCGACGCCGAGGCGCTGGTGCGGGTGATCAACGGCGCGACGCCGCTATTCGTCCGCGTCGACCGCGCCGCCGACATATTGAACGTGCTGAAGCTGAAGGGAGATTTTCCCGCGCTGAAACTCGTTCTCGTCGGGGCGACCGAAGGCTGGCTCGTCGCGCGCGAGATTGCGGCGGCGAAAGTGCCGGCGATCGTCTCGCCGCTCAGCGACCTGCCCGACAGTTTCGAGCGGCTGGGTGCGACCCAGTCGAACGCTGGGCGGCTGGAGGCGGCCGGGGTCGATGTGTCGGTCGGCGTCTTCGACGACGACGATGCGCACAAGATGGGCTATACCACCCAATATGCGGGCAACCTCGTCGGCCTGACGAAGCTGCCGGGTGCGAGCGGGCTGACGTGGGATCAGGCCTTTGCCGCGATCACCAGCGCCCCGGCGCGCGCGGTGGGGATGGAGGGCAGCATCGGCTCGCTGAAACCGGGCCGCGCCGGCGACGTCGTGATCTGGGATCATGATCCGCTCGAACTCGGCAGCCGCCCGGTGCAGATATGGATCGACGGCAAGCGCCAGTCGCTGACGACGCGCCAGGACCGCCTGCGCGACCGGTATCTGACGCCCGAGGAAGGCGCGTTGCCGAAGGCGTATGATCGGTGATTACAGGTGATGGCAGCGTTTGTTTTTCCCATTTCGTCATCCCGGCGAAGGCCGGGATCTCGACCTAGCGATATTACGCTCGGGTGAGATCCCGGTCTTCGCCGGGATGACAAGGAAATGGACGGCGGCGCTGGGAGGAGAGGACTCCGATGCAGCCCATTTCGCTTCTGATCGCGACCGGCGCGCTGTTCGTCGGCACGCATTTCGCCTTGTCGCATCCGCTGCGCGACGGGCTGGCGCGAGGGCTCGGCGAGCGCGGATTCCTGATCGTCTATTCGGTCGTCGCGATCGCGACCTTCATCCTGATGGTGCAGGCGTTTCGCGGCCTGCCGCCCGAGCCGCCGCTGTGGACCGCCGGCGATCCCTTGTGGGCGGTCGCTTCGCTGCTCGTGCTACTCGCGAGCATCCTGTTCATGGGGTCGCTGATCGGCAATCCCGCGCTGCCCGCGCCGGGCGCGGCGGCGAGCGCGCAGGGCGCGCCGCGCGGGGTCTTCGCGATCACCCGCCACCCGATGATGTGGGGCTTTGCGCTCTGGGCGCTCGCGCATGGGCTGGTGATGCCGACGCCGGGTCAGATTGCGCTGTCAGCGATCATCGCCTTTCTCGCGCTCGTCGGATCGGCGGGGCAGGACGCGAAGAAAGCGCGTCTGATGGGCGATGCGTGGCGGCACTGGGCCGCGCGGACGAGCTTCATTCCCTTCGCCCGGCAGGTCGCGGGCACTACCCCATGGGGCGACACCATCCCGCGCGGACATGCCTTGTTTGGCGGAATAGTGCTGTGGCTCGCCGCGACCTGGGCGCATGGTGCGCTCGGTTATATGGTCGCGGGGATCTGGCGCTGGGTGGGATAGGGCGCGATGAATCAAGAGGAAAAAGTCGCGGACCTGTCGCTGCGCCTGCTCGGCCGCGCTTACGACCAACTCGACGGGGGCGAGCAGCGCGTCATTCTTGCGATCGCCGAACGCGCGCCGACGAGCCGCAGCCCGGATGGCGGCGATGACGACGACGATCCGTCGCAGACGAGCTTCGGCGAACGGCTGGCCGACCGTGTCGCGGCGATCGGCGGTTCGTGGGGGTTCATCATCGGCTTTGCGATCGTGCTGTTCGTGTGGATGCTGATCAATTCGAAGGCGCTCGAGGGTTTGGGGCTCAGCTTCGACCCGTTTCCCTTCATCTTCCTCAACCTGATGCTGTCGATGCTCGCTGCGATCCAGGCGCCGGTGATCATGATGAGCCAGAACCGGCAGGCCGCGAAGGACCGGCTGACCGAGAAACTGGATTATGAAATCAACCTGCGCGCCGAGCTGGAGATCATGCGGCTGCACGAAAAGCTTGATCAGATGCGGTTTCACGAGCTTCGGGATAAGGTCGAGGAACTATGCGAGCGGTTGGACCGGAGGGGGTAGGGCGGCTTTGGGGTGGGAAGTGGCCATAAATCCTCCCTGTGGCGAAGCCATGGGGAGGTGGCAGCCCGCAGGGCTGACGGAGGGGCCATGGCGCGGCGTCGCAGCCCCTCCACCACTCGCTTCGCGAGCGGTCCCCCTCCCCATGGCCTTTGGCCACGGGGAGGATATCTGTCCGCTCCCGGTCGAAACCCGGAAGCCCTACAGCCGCACCATCCGCATTCCCATCTCGCCATAGCGCGGACCGCTCGTCCCGCCCACCGGCGCGGCGGCTTCGATCGCGGCGAGGTCGTCGGCGGTCAGGGTGAGGTCGGCGGCGGCGACGCTGTCCTCCATCGTCGCGCGACGCTTGGTGCCGGGGATCGGCACGATGTCGTCCCCCTGCGCGAGCAGCCAGGCGAGCGCGACCTGCGCGTTCGAGACGCCATGTTTTGCAGCGACCCCGGCGATCGCGTCGACGATCGCGAGGTTGGCGGGCAGATTCTCATCCGAATAACGCGGGTCGTTTCGGCGCCAGTCGTTTTCCGGCAGTTCGTCGCGGCTGCGCACGGCGCCGGCGAGGAAGCCGCGGCCGAGCGGCGAATAGGGGACGAAGCCGATGCCGTGCTCGCGGCAGACGGGCAGGATCTCTGCCTCGACCTCGCGCTCCCAGATCGAATATTCGCTCTGCAAGGCGGTGATCGGCGCCGCCTTGGCGGCGCGGCGCAGCGTTTCGGGGCCGGCCTCGGACAGCGCGATGTGGCGAACCTTGCCTTCCTTGACGAGCTCCATCATCGCGCCGACCGTATCCTCGATCGGCACCGAGGGATCGACGCGATGCTGGTAGAAGAGGTCGATCGTGTCGATGCCGAGCCGCCGGAGCGAACCTTCGCACGCGCGGCGGGCATTTTCGGGCGAGCCGTCGACCCCGACGATCTGCTTGCCGTCGAATTTGAAGCCGAATTTGGTGGCGATCACCAGCCCCTCGCGCTTGCCGCGGATCGCTTCGCCGAGCAATTCCTCGTTGCTGAACGGGCCATAGATTTCGGCGGTGTCGAAGAAGGTGACGCCCAGGTCGATCGCGCGGTGGATGGTCCGCGTCGATTCATCGAGGTCGGCTGCCTCGCCATAGAGGATATTGCCGCCCTTGATCATCGGCATGCAGCCGATGCCGATCGCGGAAACTTCGAGACCCTGGCCCAGTTTACGATATTTCACGGCGTTTCTCCTTTGCTGTCGCTGTCGACTCCATCGGCGGCGAATTTGGTGGCGGCGACGTCAGCGATAACATTGCCGATCGTGCGGAAGATGTCCGGAAAAGTTTCAACCGCGACGAGTAGCCCCAGCGGCGCGACGGGCACCCCCATCGCGATCGCGATCGGCGCGATCGAGGTGACGAAGCTGATCGAGCCGGGCAGGCTGACCGAAGAGAGCGCCGCCGCCAGCGCGACCGCGAGGCCGACCGCCAGCGCCCATGGCGACAGCGAAATGCCGAACAGCCACGCGACATAGACGACCACCGCGAGGTTCATCGCCGGGCTGGTGAAGCGGAACAGCGCGACCGCGAGCGGCAGCACGACGTCGGCCTTTTTCGGATCGACACCGAGGTCGGCGGTCGCGCGCAGCATCGCGGGCAGGCTGGCGAGCGAGCTTTGGGTGCTGAGCGCCACCGCGAAGGGCGGTACCATCGCGCGGAGGAAGCGTGGCAGGGGAATGCCGGCGACGAGCACCGCGAGCAGCAGGCCGAGCAGGATCGTCGCGGCGCCGATCGCCGAGAGCATCAGCACATAATGGAGCAGACCGCCGAAGGCCGAGACCCCGGCCTTGACCGCAAGCGCATAGCCCAGGGCAAAGACGCCGATCGGCGCGAGCGCGAGAACCCAGCCGATGACAACGAGCATCGCGTCGCCGAGCGCCTTGAACAGGCCTGACAGGATCGCGCGCTCGGCGGCGCCGACGCGGGTAATCGCGAAAGCGAAGATGGTGGTGAAGACGATCAGCGGCAGGATCGCGGTTTCCGCCGCAGCGGCGATCGGATTGGTCGGGATGAGTGACAGCAGGAAGTCGGCGAAGCTCGGCGACGCCCCCGTTCCGGGGGTTCCGCCGAGCCCGTGGCGCAGCCCTTCGGCGGCGGCGGACGAAAGCGGAAAGAGCTTCAGGAGAAGCGGCAGCAGCAGCAGCGTCATCAGTCCGGCGAGAATATTGGCGCCGATGAAGGTCGCGACCGCGCGCCCCGCGAGCTTGCCCGCGCGCGCGGCGTCGGCGGTGGCGGTGATGCCGGTGACGAGCAACGCGACGACGAGCGGGACGATCGTCATCTTGAGCGCGTTCAGCCACAGGATACCCACCGGTTCGATGAAGGGCAGCGAGGCGGTGCCGGTGTCGGGAGAGGCTATCTCGATCCCGATCCCGAGCAACATGCCGGCGACCAGCGCCGAAAGGATGATCCATGCCGATTTCAAGTTCAAATCCCCCAAAGGAAGAGAGCCCAGCTTGCCAAGCAAAAACGGGTGACCTAGGGCCTCCCTATATGCCGGGGTCGGCTCTTGTCCTGCGACCCGGATTAAGTAGCAGAGGTGGCATGCGCAAGTTTTTCGGAACCGACGGGATTCGCGGACTGACCAATCAGGTTCCGATGACCGCGGAGGTCGCGATGCGCGTCGGCATGGCGGCGGGCGCGCATTTCCTGCGCGGCGCCCACAAGCATCGCGTCGTGATCGGCAAGGATACGCGATTGTCGGGCTATATGCTCGAAAATGCGCTCGTCGCGGGCTTCACCAGCGTCGGCATGGACGTGGTGCAGGTCGGGCCGATGCCGACCCCGGCGGTCGCGATGCTGACGCGATCGATGCGCGCCGACCTCGGCGTCATGATCTCGGCGAGCCACAATCCCTATGCCGACAACGGCATCAAATTATTCGGCCCCGACGGCTATAAATTGTCCGACGAGGACGAGGCGCAGATCGAGCAGCGGCTGACGCAGGAGCCGGCGCTCGCCCAGCCTGCGCATGTCGGCCGCGCGAAGCGTATCGAGGACGCGCGCGGCCGCTATATCCACGACGTGAAGCAGAGCCTGCCCGAATCGGTCCGGCTCGACGGCCTCAGGATCGTGCTCGATTGCGCCAACGGCGCCGCCTATAACAGCGCGCCGACCGTATTCTGGGAATTGGGGGCCGACGTCGTCGCGATCGGGGTCGAGCCCAATGGCGTCAACATCAACGACCGCTGCGGCTCGACCGCGCCCGGCCTGCTGCAGGAAACCGTGGTCGCGAGCGGTGCCGACATCGGCGTCGCGCTCGACGGCGACGCCGACCGGCTGATCGTCGTCGATGAAAAGGGCGCGATCGTCGACGGCGACCAGATCATGGGGCTGATCGGCGCGAGCTGGGCACGGCAGGGGCTGCTGAAAGGCGGCGGGATCGTCGCGACGGTGATGTCGAACCTGGGGCTCGAACGCTTTCTGGAGGGCGAGGGGCTGCGGCTCGAACGCACCAAGGTCGGCGACCGCTATGTTCTCGAGCGGATGAAGAGCGGCGGGTTCAACGTCGGCGGCGAGCAGTCGGGGCATATGATCCTGTCGGATCATGCGACGACCGGCGATGGCACGCTCGCGGCGCTGCAGGTGCTCGCCGAGCTGGTGCGGTCGGAAAAGCCCGCGAGCGAATTGCTGCACCAGTTCGATCCGGTGCCGCAGCTTTTGAAGAATGTCCGCTTCGCGGGCGGCAAGCCGCTCGAGAATGGCGACGTCCAGGCGGCGATCGCCGAGGGCGAAGCGGCACTGAACGGCCGCGGCCGTCTCGTCATCCGTGCCTCGGGCACCGAACCCGTGATCCGGGTGATGGCCGAAGGCGACGATGCCGGGCAGGTCCAACAGGTGGTCGACATGATCTGCGACGCGGTGCGCGTCGCGGCGGCGAATTGAAGACCTCTCCCGACACGAACGGATTGAAAGTTGAAGAGCAAGGCGTGATTATCCTCTCGTCACCCCGGACTTGATCCGGGGTCCCGCTTTCCGGCGTCGCTGAGCGGGACCCCGGATCAAGTCCGGGGTGACGAGACAGGGAAGATTTTCGGAAGCCGAACGGCCTCACCACCGATTTTGAAGGAAGTTTTGAAATGCTTGAAATGCGACCCGATTGCGAACGCTGCGGACGCGATCTGCCCGCCGACATCCACGGCGCGTTCATCTGCTCGTTCGAGTGCACCTTCTGCGCGACCTGCGCCGACAAGCTCGACGAGCGCTGCCCCAATTGTGGCGGCGACCTGCTCGACCGGCCGCTGCGCGAGGGTGCGGCGCTGCACAAATTCCCGGCTTCGACGGAGCGAAAGTTCAAGCGTTGACCGCACGCGTTCTGATCATCGCCGGCTCCGACAGTGGCGGCGGCGCGGGAATCCAGGCCGATATCAAGGCCGTGACGATGCTCGGCGGCCACGCGATGACCGCGATCACCGCGATCACCGCGCAGAATACGCTCGGCGTGCAGGGCGTCCATGCGATCCCGACCGAGATGGTGGTCGCGCAGATCGACAGCGTCGCGTCGGATATCGGCGTCGACGCGGTGAAGATCGGCATGATCGGCAGCGCCGAGACCGCGGCAGCAGTCGCCGAGCGGCTGACGCGGCCGGATCTGGCCGAGGCCGCGGTGGTGTTCGATCCGGTGATGATCGCGACGAGCGGATCGGTGCTCGCCGATGCCGCGACGATCGCGGCGTTTCGCGCGCTGCTGAATCGCGCGATGGTCGCGACCCCGAACCTGCTCGAACTCGAGGCGCTCGGCGGCGAGGAAGCGGTGCTCGCGCACGGCTGCTCGCTGCTGGTGAAGGGCGGCCACGCCGAGGGCGAGACGGTGATCGACCGATTATACGAGACGGGCGAGGGCGAGGTCGCGCGCTGGGAAGCGCCGCGCATCGACACGAAGCATAGCCATGGCACCGGCTGCACGCTGGCGAGTGCGATCGCGACCGGGCTGGCGCAGGGTATGCCACTGGAACCCGCGATCGCTCGCTCGCGCGATTTCGTGCGGCTGTCGCTGCTCGACGCGCCGGGGCTGGGGAGCGGGCATGGCCCGATGGGACAGCAGGCGGTGCGTAACGACGGACTGTTCACCGGGCCGGCGCTGAACCAGATCACGCTGTCCGCCACGGATTATGCGGCGTCGGTGGCGTTCTACAAGCAACTCGGCCTGACGCAGATCGTCGATAGTCCGGACAATGGTTATGCGCGCTTCGAGGCCACGAACGGCGTGACCCTGTCGATCCACGTCGGCGATGGAGTCGCGGGCGGCGCGACGGCCTATCTGGAAAGCGGTGCCCTCGATGCCTGGGTCGCCTATCTCGCGCGGCGCGGCGTGCAGTTCGAGCAGATGCCGAAGGACGAGGAATGGGGCTGGCGCGAGGCGCGGCTGAGCGATCCCGCGGGCAATCGGTTATGCCTGTATCAGGCGGGCGAATATCGGAGATACCCGCCGTGGCGACTATAATCTCCCCTCCCGCAGGCGGGAGGGGCTGGGGGAGGGCGCGAGCGAAGCGAGTTCCTGCCGCCGATATGACCCACCCCGCTGCGACTAGCGAGCAAGCTCGCAAGTCTCGCTGCCCCTCCCGCCTGCGGGAGGGGAGGCCATGCTGATCGTCGGCGTCGACGAAGCTGGGCGCGGGCCGCTCGCCGGACCGGTCGTCGCGGCGGCGGTGCTGCTGTGCGAGGACGGCATCGCCGGGCTCGACGACAGCAAGAAGCTGACCGCGAAACGCCGCGGCGAGCTGGAGATTCTGATCAAGGAACGCTGCCGCTGGGGTGTCGGCGAGGCGAGCGTCGCGGAGATCGACCGCATCAACATATTGCAGGCGACCTTCCTCGCGATGACCCGTGCGGTCGAGGCGCTGGGCTTCGACCCGCACGAGGTGCTGGTCGACGGCAACCGCCTGCCGAAATGGCGCTACCGTGCGCGCGCGATCGTCGGCGGCGACGCGCTCCACCCATGCATTTCGGCGGCGAGCATCATCGCCAAGGAGCATCGCGACCGTTTCATGGTCGCCGTGTCGCGCGACTATCCGGGCTTTGGCTGGGAACGAAATATGGGCTATGGCACGCCCGAACATATGACGGCGCTGCGCAAGCATGGGCCGACGCCGCACCACCGCGCGAGCTTCGCGCCGGTCGCGCAGCTTATGCTGATCTGACGGACGGGAGAGGGCGATGCGCAGCGGATTCACGGCCGATGACGTTGCAACCCAGGCCGGACGGCGCTTCCTGATCACCGGTGCCAACGCCGGGATCGGTTTCGAGGCGGCGAAGCTGCTGGCTGCGCGCGGCGCGCATGTCGTGCTCGCCTGCCGCGACGCGGGCCGCGCCGAGGCGGCGATGGACCGCATCCGCGCCGATACGCCTGCCGCCGACCTGTCGTTCCAGCCGCTCGACCTCGCCGATCTCGATCAGGTGAAGGAGGCGGCGAAAACGGTGCTGGCGGGGCCGCGGATCGATGGACTGATCAACAACGCCGGGGTGATGATCCCGCCGCGGACGCTGACCAAGCAGGGGTATGAACTGCAATTCGGGGTCAACCACCTCGGCACCTTCGCCTTCACCGGGCTGGTCCACGGCCATGTCGACGACCGCATCGTCGTCACCGCCAGCCTCGCGCACAAGGGCGGGACGATGGATTACAGCGACCTTGGCGCGCAGCGCAGCTATCATCACTGGCAGCGTTACCAGACGAGCAAGCTCGCGAACCTGCTCTTCATGTTCGAGCTTGACCGGCGGCTGAGCGCCGCGGGCCGCGCGACGCAGGCGATCGGCTGTCATCCGGGCGTCGCGCTGACCGAGCTCACGCGGCACCTGCCGTTCCCGCTGCGCGGCATGACGCCGCTTGCCACGCCTTTCTTCAACAGCGCGGCGCAGGGCGCGTGGCCGACGTTGCAGGCGGCGACCGGCCCGAATGTGCAGGGCGGCGATTATCTGGGGCCGCAAGGACTGGGCGAAATATCGGGGCGGTCGGGCCCGGCGCGCGCCAGCAGCAAGGCGCGCGACCCGAAACCGGCGCGCGAGCTGTGGAACCGCTCGATCGACCTCACCGGCGTCGATCCGGGGCTGTGAAAGGAACGCGGGGGATGGCGCAGCATCTTATGGGCGAGGGCCCGCTGCACGATGCCGCCGGGCATCTGATCGACCCCGGCTATGCGACGCGCGAGGTGCGCCGCTATGATCGCGCGGCGATTGCCGCCGATCCGGCGCGGATCAAGGAATGGGATTATTATTGCGTGCTCGATGCCGATTTCGGGCTCGCATTGACCGTCGCCGACAATGGCTATGTCGGCTTTCTCGGCGTGTCGTGGATGGATTTGCGCGGGCGGAGCTTCGTCAATCACGGCGCGCTGGTCGCGGAGCCGATGGGCGGCATGGCGCTGCCGCCGAGCGCCGATCGCGGTGATATCGTTCAAACGCAGGGCGGGCTCGAACTCGCTTTCCGGCACGAGCCCGGCGGACGGCGGCTGACCGTCCATGCGCCCGATTTCGACGACGGTCGCGGGCTGTCGGGCGAGATCTGGCTCGATCAGCCCGCGATGGACCGGATGGTGATCGCAACGCCCTTCGCCGACGATATGCAGGCCTTTTACTACAACCAGAAGATCAACTGCATGCCAGCGCAGGGGCGTGTGAAGAACGGGTTCGAATCGCATGATTTTGTGCCGGAAACTGGCTTTTCGGTGCTCGACTGGGGGCGCGGCGTCTGGACCTATGACAATGTCTGGTATTGGGGATCGGCGTCGGGGCTGGTCGACGGACGCCCGTTCGGTTTCAACATCGGCTACGGTTTTGGCGACACCTCGGCGGCGAGCGAGAATATGCTGTTCGTCGATGGCCGCGCGCACAAGCTCGATCAGGTGACCTTCCATATGCCCAATGGCGCGCCCGACAGCGCGCCGTGGCGCTTTACGAGTAACGACGGCCGCTTCGAGATGGATTTCGCGCCCGCGGTCAACCGCTGGGCGAAGGTCGATGCCGGGATGGTCCAGACCGAGCAGGATCAGGTCTTCGGCTATTTCTCCGGCCGAGCGATCCTCGACGACGGCACCGCGCTGATCGTCCGCGACCTGCCGGGCTTCGCCGAGAAGGTCTCGAACCGCTGGTAGCCATCGCTGCGCGAAATTTTTTCCGCGAGTGAGTCCCGATCGTCACACCACCAGTGGTTGAGTCCGCGAGTCGCGACAGACTCCATATGTCGTGGCAGACTCCTTTCGTTCTCCTCTCCTTAACCATTTCGACACGCGGAATCCCTAGAGTCCTGGGCTTGACGGCGGACTCCGCCGGACTCATCAAGGCCTTCTTTGCAATGGAAACAGGGGCAAGCGGCATGGGTGTGATGGAACGGGTCAAGGCCCCGGCGGCGAAGCAGCGGACACCGAAGGCGGTTCCGGCCGACCTGCCGCTCGACAGCATCCTGCAGGGCGATTGCATCGATATGATGCGCTCGCTGCCCGCCGCGTCGATCGACATGATCTTCGCCGATCCGCCCTATAATCTGCAACTCGGCGGCGACCTGCATCGCCCAGACGGCAGCCAGGTCGATGCAGTCGACGACGAATGGGACAAGTTCGACAGCCTCGCGACCTATGACCGCTTCACCCATGCGTGGCTGAAGGAAGCGAAACGCATCCTGAAGCCCGGCGGCAGCATCTGGGTCATCGGCAGCTATCACAACATCTTCCGCGTCGGAGCTGCCTTGCAAGATCAAGGTTATTGGATCCTCAACGACATCGTGTGGCGCAAGGCGAACCCGATGCCCAATTTCAAGGGCACGCGTTTCACCAACGCGCACGAGACTTTGATCTGGGCCTCGATGGGCGAGAAGGCGCGCTACACCTTCAACTATCGCGCGATGAAGACGCTCAATGACGAATTGCAGATGCGCAGCGACTGGCTGATCCCGATCTGCGGCGGGCAGGAGCGGCTGAAGAAGGGCGGGCACAAGGTCCACCCGACGCAGAAGCCCGAGGCCTTGCTCTATCGCATCCTGCTCGCCTGCTCGAACCCCGGCGACGTCATTCTTGACCCCTTTTTCGGGACCGGCACGACGGGCGCGGTTGCCAAGCGCCTCGGCCGTCATTTCATCGGCATCGAGCGCGAGGATGATTATATCGCGGCGGCGAAAGAGCGTATCGAAATGGCGCTGCCGCTCGACGAGAGCACGGTGAAGACGATGATGGCGCCGAAAGCCGCGACGCGCGTCGCCTTCGGGACGCTGGTCGAAGGCGGGATGATCGCGCCGGGATCGGTGCTGACCGACGCCAAACGCCGCTGGAAAGCGGTGGTGCGCGTCGACGGCTCGCTCGATTGTGCCGGGCAGGACGCGGGGTCGATCCACAAGGTCGGCGCCGGCGTGCAGGGCGCGCCGAGCTGCAACGGCTGGACCTTCTGGCACATCGACGACGGCAAGCAATTGCGCGTGATCGACGCGGTGCGGCAGGATTGGTTGCTCGCGAACGAGGCATAGGGATATTCGATAGGGTTGAATAAAAGAGCCGTGTGCTCCCGCGAAGGCGGGAGCCCATCTCCGGCCGGTGCAAGAAGGAGCCGACCGGAGATGGGTCCCCGCCTTCGCGGGGACACGCGGCTTTATGTTCGGCGGAAGGGTAAGGAAAACAGATGTTCCAACCTTTGACCAGGCCCGACCTCGGCACGACGTGGGAAGACGCGCGCGTCTACCTCCGCCCGACCTGCTTCGTCGATCGGCCGCACGAACTCGACGACGCCTGCCTGCGCCTTGCTGATACGATGGTCTGGTTCGCGGCGTGGCACGTCAGCCTGCGCGACGACGGCAATGTAAAATCGGCGATCGTTCCGGTGCCCGAGCTCGACGCGTGGATCGCGGCGATGCCCGATCGGCTCGCCGAAGCAGCGACGGCGCAGCGCGCCGCGGTGGCGCGCCCGCGCGGCAATCTCCAGCTCGGCGAGCGCGTCGTGCGGCTGGGCGAGCCGCAGCTCATGGGCATCCTCAACGTCACCCCCGACAGCTTCTCGGACGGCGGCAAGCATGTCGACACTGCGGCGGCGGTCGATGCGGGTTTCGCCATGGCGTCGGCGGGCGCGGCGATCGTCGATGTCGGCGGCGAATCGACCCGCCCCGGCGCGCCGCTGGTCTGGGAAGGCGACGAGATTCAGCGGGTCGAGGGCGTCGTTTCGGCGCTTGCGAAGGGCGGCGTCGCGGTGTCGATCGACACGCGCAAGGCGGCCGTGATGGAGGCGGCGCTCGCGGCCGGCGCGACGATCGTCAACGACATCTCGGCGCTGCGGTATGACGAGCGCGCGATGGAGGTCGTCGCCAGGGCCGGCTGCCCCGTCGTGCTGATGCACGCACCGTCGGTGAAGAGCGATCCGCACGAGGGCGGAACCTATGCGCACCCCGTTTTCGACGTCTACGACCTGCTCGCCGAGCGCGTCGCGGCGTGCAAGGCGGCGGGGATCGATCCCGCGAAGATCATCGTCGATCCGGGCATCGGCTTTGGCAAGGGCGTCGGCGGCAATCTGGCGCTGGTGAATGCGCTGGCGCTGTTCCACACGTTCGGTTGTCCGCTGTTGTTCGGCGCCAGCCGCAAACGGATGATCGGGGCGCTCGATAATGAGGCGCCCGCCGACGCGCGGCTCGGGGGCAGCGTGGCGCTGCATTATCAGGCCGCGACGCAGGGCGCGCAGTTGTTGCGCGTGCATGATGTTGCGGAGACAAGGCAGGCGCTGCGTATGTGGCGTGGACTCAGGGATACGGCACTGACGGCCTGATCTCTTCGTCATCCCGGCGAAGGCCGGGATCTCGCCGGTGCGTGAACTTGCGAGGATGAGATCCCGGCTTTCGCCGGGATGACGATAACGGGGCTCAAGCCGCCGTATCGATCCCCAGATCGCTCAATTTGCGATAGAGCGTCGAGCGGCCGATCCCCAGCCGCCGCGCGACTTCGCTCATGCGGCCGCGGTAGTGGCCGATGGCGAGGCGGATCACATCGGCCTCGATTTCTTCCAGCGGCCGCAGGTTTCCATCGGGCAGATAGAGGGTGATCCCGATCGCTTCGCCGTTGATCGCGACATCGCCTTCGCCCCCCGGCGTGCCGCCGCCGAGCGCGGCTTCGATCGCCTTGAGATCGGCGCTGGTCAGGACGTCGGTCTTGCTCGACGTCGCGGCGCGGAACAGCACGTCCTGCAACTGGCGGACATTGCCCGGCCAGGCATAGGCGGCGAGCAGGCGCAGCGCGTCGTCGGTGACGCCGATCGGCCCCATGCCGGGCAGGCCGCCGATGCGCGCGAGCAGATGGCGCGCGAGCGGGCCGACGTCGCCGCGGCGCTCCGAAAGCGAGGGCAAAGTGAATTGCGCGGTCGACAGCGCGTAGAACAGATCCTCGCGGAAATGTCCCGCCTCGATCAGCTTGTCGAGCGGGCTCGCGCTCGTCGCGATGATGCGGACATCGACGCTCTGGCGGATCGAGCCGCCGATCATCTGGACTTCGCCGCTGTTCAGGAATTCGACGAGCTTTGCCTGCGTTTCCAGCGGGATGCATTCGACATGGTCGATGATGATGCTGCCGCCATCGGCTTGCACCAGTCGCCCAACCTGACGGTCGAAGGCACCGGGAAAGGCGCCGCGTTCGTGGCCGAACAGCCCCGATCCGATCAGCCCCGGCGACACCGCCGAGCAGTCGACCATCACGAGCTGGCCGCGCGCGCGCGGCGATGCGCTGTGGATTGCGCGGGCGAAGACTTCCTTGCCGGTGCCGGGCTTGCCGTTGATCATTACCGGGACGCGGGCACGCGCGGCCTTGGCGGCGATGGCGAGGGCGCTGCGGAAATTGGGGCTCGACCCGATAATCTCCTCGAACGCCAGCGGGGCGCGCAGTTTCTCGGTGAGCGGGCGAAGTTCGCCCTGCGGGCCGTTCGGCGCGACGATGCGGTCGAGCGCGCCGAGCAGCCGGTCGGGGGCGATCGGCTTTTGCACGAAATCGCTCGCGCCTGCGCGCATCGAGGCGACCGCGATCTCGACCCCGTTGCGCATCGTGATGACGATCAGCGGCAGCGCGGGGCGCCAGCGGCGCAGTTCGGCGACGAATTCGGCGATCGGCATTCCCGGCGTGCCCTGATCGACGAGCACTGCATCGAGCGCCATACCCTCCTGCGTGCCGAGCTTGGCGAGCGCGGTATCGGTATCGCCCGCGACGACGCTGCGCCAGCCGCCGCGCGAGACCAAGGCCGACAGGAAGCGCTGCTGGGCAGGCTCGCTATCGACGATCATCACCATTCGCGTGTCGCGCGCATTCGCCATCGTTCTGATTCTGCCCCCTTTTGGCGACATTTGCCATGCCGGATTCCGCGTTCGCGTCCAGATGTAGCCGCAAGGGGTAAAAGGGGCATTAAGGCCGTTCGGCTTTTGCCGCGCTCCGATTTGGGCAAAGCGCCCTTGAGCATCGCGGGCCGCGTGGCTAAGACCGGCGCGATATTCCGATTCTGGGCGCGCGGGCGCGTGCTTTTCGGGCAGAAAGGCAAAGGGGACAGGTCATGGCAGAGCAGGAAATGAAAGCGGCGAACGAAACCTATGCGGGTTTCCTGAGCCTGTTCAAGGTCGGCGCAATCGCGAGTGCGGTCGTGGCGATCATCGTCGTCCTTCTGATCTCCTGACCGGCCCTCCGGCATGCGCATCGCCGTATTGAAGGAGCTCGCCCCCGGCGAGACCCGCGTCGCCGCGACTCCCGAAACCGTGAAGAAATTCATTGGGCTGGGTGCCGAACTTGCCGTCGAAAAGGGAGCGGGGGAGCAGGCGTCGATCGCAGACGCTGACTATGTCGCCGCAGGGGCCTCCGTTGGCAGCCGCGCCGAGGTGCTGAAGGGCGCGAATATCATCCTCGCCATTCAGGGGCCCAATCCCAAGGACCTTAAGGGTTTCGCGGACGGCGCCTGGCTCGCTGCGGGGCTCAACCCCTTCGGCGAGCGGGCGCGCGTCGACGACTATGCCAAGCTCGGGATCGAAGCGCTGGCGATGGAATTCATGCCGCGCATCACGCGCGCGCAGTCGATGGACATCCTCTCCAGCCAGTCGAACCTTGCGGGCTACAAGGCGGTGCTGATGGCGGCGAACGCCTATGGGCGCGCTTTTCCGATGATGATGACCGCAGCGGGCACCGTCAGCGCCGCCAAGGCCTTCGTCATGGGGGTCGGCGTCGCGGGTCTGCAGGCGATCGCGACCGCGCGCCGCCTCGGCGCGCAGGTCAGCGCGACCGACGTGCGCGCGGCGACCAAGGAACAGATCCTCTCGCTCGGCGCCAAGCCGATCTTCGTCGAGACGGTCGCGGGGATCGAGGGTGAAGGCACGGGCGGCTATGCCACCGAAATGTCCGACGAATATAAGGCGGCGCAGGCCGAACTCGTCTCGTCGCATATCGCCAAGCAGGATATCGTCATCACCACCGCGCTGATCCCGGGGCGCCCCGCGCCACGGCTGATCTCCGACGCGCAGCTTGCGACGATGCGCAGCGGCAGCGTGATCGTCGACATGGCGGCCGAAAGCGGCGGCAATGTCGAAGGATCGGTGTCGGGCGAAGCGAAGAAGATTCACGGCGTCACCGTGATCGGCGCGAAGAATATCGCCGCGCTGATGCCCGCCGACACCAGCGCATTGTTCAGCCGCAACCTCTTCAACTTCCTCTCGGCCTTCTGGGACAAGGAGCAGGGCAAGCCCGTGCTCGACGAGGAAATCGGCAATGCGGTGCGCCTGACGCAGGGCGGCAAGGTGGTCAACGAACGGCTGCTCGCCTGACCGGCGGCTAGCGGGAGATACGCAATGGACTTCATTTCCATCTTTTCGATTTTTCTTCTGGCCTGTTTCGTCGGCTATTTCGTCGTCTGGTCGGTGACCCCGGCGCTGCACACGCCGCTGATGAGCGTGACCAACGCGATTTCGTCGGTGATTATCGTCGGCGCGCTGATCGCCAGTGCCGCCGCGGGTTCGGCGTCGTCGAAATGGCTCGGCCTCGCCGCGGTGGTGATGGCGAGCATCAACATCTTCGGCGGCTTCGCGGTCACCGAGCGCATGCTCGCGATGTACAAGAAGAAAGAGCGCTGAGGCGCTGCGATCCATGGAATTGACGGGCTGTCGACGGATGGCCCGACGGGGGAATTAGCATGCACGAAGTAGCACCGATCAATCCCTGGGTGGCACTGGCCTATCTGGCCTCGGGCATCCTCTTCATCCTCGCGCTGCGCGGGCTTTCGAGTCCCGCCTCGTCGCGTCGCGGCAACCGTTACGGCATGATCGGCATGACCATCGCGGTGGTGACGACGCTGATCACCCATGCGCCGTGGAAGAGCGGCGATGCCGCGAACAGCTATGTCGGCATCGATGCCGTCGCGATGGCCGAGATATTGGGCGCGATCGCGATCGGCGCGATCATCGGCATCGTCATGGCACGGCGGATCGCGATGACCGCGATGCCGCAGCTTGTCGCGGCGTTCCACAGCCTCGTCGGCCTTGCCGCGGTCGCGGTGGCGGCGGCAGCCTATCTCAACCCCGGCGCGTTCCACATCGCCGATGCCGCCGGGCAGATCTTCACCGTCAGCCGCGTCGAAATGGGCCTCGGCATCGCGATCGGTGCGATCACCTTCTCGGGGAGCGTGATCGCGTTCCTCAAGCTCAACGGCAATATGTCGGGTGCGCCGATCATGCTGCCCGGTCGCCACATCATCAATCTCGCCACGCTCGCCGCGATCCTCGGGCTGATCGGCTATTTCCTGACCGACCAGTCGCCGGCGGTGTTCTGGACGATCACAGCCTTGAGCTTCCTGATCGGCTTCCTCTTGATCATCCCGATCGGCGGCGCCGACATGCCGGTCGTCGTGTCGATGCTGAACAGCTATTCGGGCTGGGCGGCGGCGGCGATGGGTTTCACCCTCGGCAACACCGCGATGATCATCACCGGTGCGCTCGTCGGCTCGTCGGGTGCGATCCTGTCTTATATCATGTGCCGCGCGATGAACCGCAGCTTCATCAGCGTGATCGCGGGCGGCTTCGGCGCCGATGCGGCGGCCTCGGGCGGCGGGGCGAAGGAACAGCGTCCGTGGAAGCCGGGCAGCGCCGACGACGCCGCCTTCCTGATGAGCCAGGCCGAGAATGTCATCATCGTCCCCGGATACGGCATGGCGGTGGCACAGGCGCAGCACGCGCTGCGCGAAATGGCCGACGTGCTGAAGAAGGAAGGCGTCAACGTCAAATATGCGATCCACCCGGTCGCGGGGCGTATGCCGGGCCATATGAACGTGCTGCTCGCCGAGGCGAACGTCCCCTATGACGAGGTGTTCGAGCTTGAGGATATCAACGGCGAGTTCGCGCAGGCCGACGTCGCTTTCGTTATCGGCGCCAACGACGTGACCAACCCGGCGGCGAAGACCGACAAGACGTCGCCGATTTACGGCATGCCGGTGCTCGACGTCGAAAAGGCGAAGACGGTGCTGTTCGTGAAGCGCTCGATGGGCGGGGTCGGCTATGCCGGCGTCGACAACGACGTCTTCTACATGGACAATACGATGATGCTGCTCGGCGACGCCAAGAAGATGGCCGACGATATCGTCAAGGCACTCAACGGCGGCGGGCACTAGGGGCCGCGGCGGGGTGGTCAAAAAGCGCTGGGTCGTCGGCGGCGTCGCCGCGGCCTCGGCGACCGGCGCGGCGATCTGGGCCGCGCCGCTGGCCGCCGATCCCGACGGCGTCAAGGACTGCGGGCCTGATGTCGCGAAGCTCGCTTTCGACAAGGCACAGGCCGATGCCGCCGCAGAGCCCGACTGGGTGCAGGCGGGCGGCACGATCAACGATGAAAGCTGCCTCAACCGCACCGCGATCCGCGGCATCGTCGCCCCGGCGACCGAAGCGCAGCTTGCCGACGCACTCGCCTATGCGCGCGCGAACAAGCTGCCGGTGACCGCGGCGGGCGCGAAGCACAGCATGGGCGGGCAAGCCTTCGCCAAGGGCGGTGTCGTCGTCGACATGCGGCGGATGAATGCGGTTCAGCTCGATCGCGAAGCGCAAACGATCACCGTCGGCGCGGGTGCGCGCTGGCACGATATCCAGAATAAGATCCATCCCGAATTTGCGATCAAGGCGATGCAGTCGACCGACGTCTTCACCGTCGGTGGGTCAATCGCGGTCAACGCGCACGGCATGGACCACCGCGCCGGGGCGATGATGGGATCGATCCGCGCGCTGCGCGTGATGCTCGCCGACGGGCGCGTCGTCACCGCCTCGCGCACGGAAAATCCCGATCTCTTCCGCCATGTCGTCGGCGGTTACGGCCTGTTCGGGATCGTCACCGAGGCGACGCTCGACGTCGTTCCGAACGACATCTACCAATCGAGCCGCGCGGTGATCGCGACGAAGGATTTCCCGAAGACCTTCGCGGCGCTCGAAGCCGATCCCAAGGTCGGGCTGACCTACACCCATCTATCGACCGCGCCGGGCAATCTGCTCGAGGAGGCGCTCGTCTACAGCTATTCCAACGTGCCCGACGAGGCGGGTCTGGAGCGCACACCCTTGGCGGAGGTCGGCGCGGTCAAGCTGCGCCGGCTGACGGTCAATATGTCGAAGCGCGCCGACTGGCTCAAGTCGCTCAAATGGTGGACCGAGAAAAATGTCGAGCATCGTATCGAAAGCTGCACCGTGACGCGGGCACAGGCGATGCAGGACGGCGAAGCGTGCCTCGTGTCGCGCAACGACCCGATGCATGACTCGGTACCCTATCTCTATAACAAGCTGCGCGACGAGACCGACATCCTCCACGAATATTTCGTGCCGCGCGCGGCGCTGCTGCCGTTCGTCGCCGAGCTGCGCGGGGTGTTCAAGCGGCACAGGACCAATCTGCTCAACGCCTCGATCCGCGCAGTCGAAAAGGAAGAGAATGCGCTGAGCTACGCCCCCGAACGGGCGTTTTCGGTCGTTCTCTATATCAACCAGCCGGCCGATGCTGCGGGGAATGCGGAGATGGATCGGCTGACCCGCGAGTTGATCGACCTGACCGCGAAGCATGGCGGGCGCTTCTTTCTGCCCTATCAGCTTCATTATTCGGGCGAGCAGCTTCGGCGAGCCTATCCCGAGTTCGATGCGTTCGTTGCCGAGAAGAGGAAATGGGACCCGGAGGAGCTGTTCCGGAATAGTTGGTATGATCGTTACGCGCCTAGCGCGTAGCAACCGGAAAACAGGCCGCGGCGATCCGGCCCTCGATCACCAGCGGCGCCCCGTTCCGGTAGAGCCGCCACACGAACCCCCGATCGTCGGTCGCGACCGCTATCACCGCATTCTTGCGCACCGCGACGACGCGCCCGCCGGCATCGGCGATCGTGCGCAGTGCCTTGCCCGTGTCGCCGACCACCGCAACCTGCCGCCCCGACGGGCCGACGAAGGGCAGGGCGAGCATGATCGCTGCCCAGGCAAGCAGGGCAAGGACGGCGCCGATCAGCGTGCGTTTCATCAGTAATCGTAGATATGTTCGAGGGTCGCGCCCTCGGCGGGGAGCGCGGCGAGCCGAGCCGATAGCGCGGGCACCTTGACCAGATAGCCGCGCCGTTCCCAGCCCGGCCGGTCGCCGAGCGCCATCGTCAGCAGCGGCTTGCCCGCCGGCTTCGACGCGGGCGCGAGCACGGTGAGGAAGATATCGTCATTGCCCGCGATCTCGCGGAAGGTGATGCCCGCAGCGGCGATCTTCTGCGCGAGGTCGGTGAACTGGGCATAGCGCGGCGCGTCGACGATGGTGCCTTGCGCGCCGGACGAAATGACCTTCAGCCGCGGGTCGATCGCCGCGACCTGTTCGGGAGTCGCGTCCAGCACCAGCCGCATCCGCACCGCGTCGGCGCCGAGTGCGGTGCCGCTCGCCCAGCCGATGAGCTTTGCATAGCCCGTCTTCACCCCATATTCGAGGCTGAGCGCGACGCGCCGCTCGACCCCGCGCACCCCGCCGAAATCGGTGCGCCAGAGGCCGGTGAACGCCTGCCCGAAGGGAAAGCGATACCAGGGCGTTTCGTGCATGAAGGCGCCATAGCGCTGCTGCACCCCCGCCGCGTACCGATCCTCGGCGCTGCGATGGCCGCCGATCCATTCGAAGAGGCGGCCGACCGTGTTTTCCCATGCCGCCTTCACCGCCATTTCGGCGCTGAAGCTGATCCCGATCGTATAGAGCATCACTTTCGCATCGCCCGCATCGCCGGGATCGGCGGCACGATTGAGCGCGCAATAGCTCGACCAGAAGCTGCCGATATCGCGAAAATAGCGATAGCTGCTTGGCGGCTTGTCCTGAAGATGGCGGCCAAGGCTCTCGGCCGAATAGACGATGTGCCATTCGGGATAGGTCAGCAGCGTGCGCGCCTCGGGCCGCCGGTCGGCCGCGTTCGCGAGCAGCGGCCGGTAAGGTGCGGCGGCCTGCACCGATGGCCCGCAGCCGAGTTCGATGTAGAGGATCGGCCAGAGGATCAGTGCGAAGATCAGCAGCGCCAGCGCGTAGCGCTTTTTGAAGCGACGCTTCTTCCGCTCGGTCACGCGGTCTTCCGCGCCATCGCATAGCCGACATACGCCGCCCAGCCGCCGAGAATCAGGTGCGGCAGATTGGCGAAGAAGCGGGTGATGAGCGGCAGATCGATGGGGCCATAGAGAAAGATGCCGCCGTCGAGATAGCCCATGCCGGTGATGAGCCCGAGCACCCCGTCGAGGAAATAGAGCGGGCCGAAGACCCGGAAATATTGTTCGGCGGCGCGGCGCGAATGCCAGGCGGCGATCCCGCCCCACAGGCCCGAGGCGAGGTGGAGCGCGTCGTCATAGAGATCGAGCTTGAACAGGCCGAAAAGATTGCCGTCGGCATCCTCGAACGCAGGGACATAGCCGACGATCACCACCGCGACGAGCGCGGCGAAATAGATCCAGCCCCATCTGCGTATCGGGTCCATCGCTTGGCTCCTCCTTCCGCGCGGCGCACGCCGTCCGCCCTTCGTCCCAGATGAACGATATTCGGCGCGGCGGGTCAAGCTGCGCCTCGACCGGGCGGCAACTTGCCGGTAAGGCAGGCAAAAATTCGAACCAGGGAAATGATCATATGCGCAAAATCGGCCTGATCGGCGGCATGAGCTGGGCCTCGACCGAGCTTTATTACCGTCATCTCAACAAGGGGGTGCAGAAGCGGATCGGGACGTCGTGCTCGGCGCCGATCCTGCTCGAAAGCCTCAACTATTGCGAACTTTCGCGCCTTTCGACCCCCGAGCAATGGGACCATGCGAAAGAGGTGCTGATCGCATCGGCGAAGCGGCTGGAGGATGCGGGCGCGACCGCGCTGATGATCGCGGCCAATTCGATGCACAAGGTCGCAGAGGATGTCGCGGCGGCGATCTCTATCCCGCTGCTCCACATCGTCGACGAGACGGGCGAGAAGATGAAGGCCGACGGGATCAGGTCGGCGGCGGTGATCGGCACCCGCAACGTGATGGCCGAACCCTGGTTCCGCCAGCGCCTCGTCCGCCACGGATTGACCCTCGCGCCCTATGACGCCTCGCGCGCCGAGGTGATCGACGATATCATCTATGACCAGCTCATGCAGGGCAAGGTGACCGAAGACGCGCGCCGCACGATGCGGACCTTCATCACCGACATCGCCAAGCAGGATGTGCAGGCGCTGGTGCTCGCCTGCACCGAACTGGTGATGCTGGTCGATCCGGACGCCAATGTCCTGCCGATCTACGACACGACGCGCATCCATGTTGCGGCGGGGGTGGACTGGATATTGGGGGATGCACCCTAACGGTTCCCCTCCCGCAGGCGGGAGGGGGAACTAGCTCACCCGCGTCCAGGTCACGGTGCGGCAGAAGACCGCGACGCAGCCCTTCATCGTGAGCTTGTTGCCGGCGACGCGCAGGTGCGCCTTGTAATAGCGGCCGTCCTCCGGACTATAGCCCTGACCGCGCCAGCCGTCGTCGGTGGGTACGAGATCCCAATAGATTTGCAGCCCGGTCACCGCGCGGCCGCGCTTCGCCTTGTCGGGGTTGCGCTCGTCGAGTTGGCCGCCCGCCGGCTGCTTGATCAGCAGGCGCTCGATCCGCCCGCACATCTTCGCGCCGCACGGCGCCATCGCGACGATGGCTTTCCCGTCGTCGGTCTTCCAGCGCCCACCGACCGACGCGGGCGCGGCGGCTACGGACGGAACGGCGACCAGGGCGCCAAGCGCCCATATCATTCTTTGAACCACTGCGACCTCTCCCCGGCTTATTAGCTACAGCCATGTCAGCAACCTGCTTGGCATCCGTCAAGTCTTGCCGCATGATCCCCCCAAACAAGGGAGAGACCTATGCGATTCCACGGCTTTTGCCACGCGGCGACGCTTGCCCTCGTCGCGGCTTTCATCGCCAGCCCGGCGGCGGCCAAGACGATCAGCGTCAGCGCCGATACGCCCGACGCCAATGAAAAGCTGCAGGAGGCGCTGATCCTCGCCGAGCCCGGCGACACGGTCGAACTCGGCGCAGGGGTATGGAAGCTGACCGACGGCCTGTCGCTCGACGTCGACAATGTCACCGTGCGCGGCGCGGGAACCAAGGACGGCGCGGGGTCGATCCTCGACTTTTCGGGTCAGCAGGGGGCGGGCGAGGGGCTGCTCGTCACCTCCGACGATGTTTTCCTCACCAATTTCGCGGTGCTCAACACGCGCGGCGATGGGATCAAGTCGAAGGGCGCCGACCGCATCGTCTATCACGAGCTTCGCGTCGAATGGACCGCCGGGCCGAAGGCGACCAACGGCGCTTATGGCGTCTATCCGGTCGAGAGCAGCGACGTGCTGATCGACAGCGTCTATGTCCGCGGCGCGTCCGACGCGGGCATCTATGTCGGCCAGTCGAGGAATATCGTCGTCCGCGATTCGATCGCGACCGAGAATGTCGCGGGGATCGAGATCGAAAACAGCTTCGACGCCGACGTCCACGACAATATCGCAACGAAGAATACCGGCGGCATATTGGTGTTCGACCTGCCGAACCTGCCGCAGCAGGGCGGGCACAATGTCCGGGTGTTCGAGAATATCGTCAATGACAACAGCACGCCGAATTTCGCGCCGAAGGGCAATATCGTCGCGAGCGTGCCGACCGGCACCGGGGTGCTGGTGATGGCGAACACCCATGTCGAGATATTCGGCAACGCTTTCGACCAGAACGGCACCGCCAATGTGATGATCGTCGGCTATCGCTACGATCAGAAGGACCCCAAATATCAGCCGCTGCCGAAAGCGATCGTCGTGCGCGACAATCAGCACGGCAAGGCGGGCTATGCCCCCGCCTTCGCTGGCGGTGCCGAGATCGCGGCGGCGCTGGGCGGCGCGATTCCGCCGATCCTGTGGGACGGCGCGGGCGACGCGGTGGTGCTCGACAAGGTCGGGGTGCTGTCGCTGGGCCTGCCCGACGTGACGACGCCGCAGAGCGAAGCGAAGCCGGTGCCCGCCGACCTGTCGAAGGGCACGCCGCCCGCGCCGCTCCCCGGCATCACGCTGCCCGAAGCCATGGAGGCGAAAGTCCGGTGAAACGCGCGGTCGCGGCGCTGGTGGCGGCGCTGCTTTGCGCGAGCGGCGCGAGCGGCGGGGCGCCGCCGCATGTCGATCAGGCGCTGATTGACGGCGACGCGATGCCGCCGAAGCTGTCGGCATTCGGGCTGTTCGCCGCGAACGATCCCGCGCGGCCGGTCGCAAGCTTCGCCTATACGCTGGAGACGCCGCTGTTCAGCGACTATGCCGAAAAGCATCGCTTCGTCTCGATCCCCGCGGGGCAGAAGGCGAAGGTGCGCGCGGACGGGACGATCGATTTTCCGGTCGGCACCGTCATCGTCAAGAGCTTCGGCTGGCCCGACTGGAACGGCGGGCGCCCGGTCGAGACGCGGCTTTTGATCCACCGCGCCAAGGGCTGGGTCGCGCTCCCCTATATCTGGGACGCCGACGGCAAGGACGCCTCGCTCGCCATCGCCGGGCGCCGCGTGCCGGTGACGTTCAAAAGCCCCGACGGCGAAATGCACAGCATCCAGTACGGCGTGCCCAACCGCAACCAGTGCAAGGAATGCCACAATCTGGCGGGAACGATCGAGCCGATCGGACCCAAGGCGCGCAACCTCGTGCTGCCGACGGCGATGAACGCGGATGCGAAGCGGCTCTATTTCGATAATCCCGAGGCGTTGAAGCCGGTCATGCCGCGCTGGGACGACCCGACGAGCGGCACGGTGCAGGATCGCGCCCGCGCCTATCTGGAGGCGAATTGCGCGCATTGCCACAACCCGCAAGGGAGCGCGTCGAACAGCGGCCTGTTCCTGCGCTGGAACGACCCGGTCGGGGTCAATTACGGTATCGGCAAGCGCCCCACGGCGGCGGGGCGCGGCAGCGGCGGGATGGACTTCGCGATTGCGCCGGGCAACCCCGATCACAGCTTCCTCATCTATCGCCTCGAAAGCCTCGACCCCGGGATCGCGATGCCCGAACTGGGACGCTCGACGGTGCACAAGGAGGGCGCGGCGCTGCTGCGGGAATGGATATCGGAGATGCCGAAAGGGGAGTGAGAGCAGGCGATCGGGCTTGAATGATATGGACCCAGCCCATATTCGTCATCCCGGCGAAGGCCGGGATCTCATCGTCGAGACCTGACGCGCCGTCGAGATCCCGGCCTTCGCCGGGATGACGCAACAAGCGGATGGTGCGCCGAACCTTATGACCTCTCTCGTCCTCCACGATTATTTCCGCTCCTCGGCCAGCTACCGCGTCCGCATCGCGCTGAACCTGAAAGGCCTCGCCTATGAGCGCGTCGAGGTCAGCCTGATCGCGGGCGAGCAGAAGAGCGACGAATATCTGGCGCAGAATGCGCAGGGCTTCGTGCCGATGCTGGTCGCCGATGGCGAGACGATCATCCAGAGCCTTGCGATCATCGACTGGCTCGACCGCGCGTTTCCCGAGCCGCGGCTGATCCCCGACGAAGCGATGCCGCGCGCGGTCGCGCTCGCGCAGGCCTATGTCGTCGCGTGCGACATCCATCCGCTCAACAATCTGCGCATCCTCAAATATCTGACCCGCGATCTGGGGCTGAACGAGCAGACCAAGGACCGCTGGATTCACGAATGGATATTGCAGGGCTTCGACGCGCTCGAAGCGATGGCGGGCGAAGGCAGATATCTCGGCGGAGATGCACCGGGGATCGCCGACTGCTGCCTCGTGCCGCAGATGTACAATGCGCGGCGTTTCGAAGTGCCGATAGATCATTATCCGCGCCTGATCGAGATCGACGCGGCGTGCATGGAGTTGGAGGCATTTCAACGCGCGCATCCCGATGCGGTGAAAGCGGCGTGATCCGCTTTCTGATCGGAGTCGCCGCGCTGGCGCTGCCGGCGACGGCGATGGCGCAGGACGTGGTGACCGATCAGACCGAGGATGATGTCACCTATTGCTGTATCCAATGGGCACCGGTGCCGCCGCAGGTGATCATCGTGAACGGAAGCGGTGCGCTCAGCCCGTCCGACAGCGACATTGTCCAGGCCGCGAGCCTGATTTCGAATCTCGACCTCGGCCTCGGCGCCCGCATCGAAAATCGTCTCCGCGACGAAGCGGGGATCGTCCAGTTCCGCCGCTCGGACGGGCGCACCGCGCATCCGACGAGCCAGGGGGTGACCTTGCGCGGGCTCGGCGGCAATGCGTCGAGCCGCGCGCTGGTCACGCTCGACGGGGTGCCGCAGGCCGATCCCTTTGGCGGCTGGGTCGCCTGGTCGGCCTATGACGCGATCAACCTCGGCGGCATCATCGTCACGCGCGGCGGCGGCAGCGGGGTCGACGGACCCGGCGCGCTTGCGGGGACGATCGGCCTCTATTCGACGATGACCGACGGCGCCGAAGCGAGCGCCGCCTATGGTAGCCGCGACAGCCTCGACTTTTCGGCCAGCGCGGGCGGCAATCTCGGCAATGGGCAGGTGGCAATTGACGGCCGCTACAGCCGCGGCGACGGCTTCGTTCCGATCGTGAAAGGCCAGCGCGGCGCGGTCGATCGCGCCGCGCCCTACGAGCAGGGCGGGCTCGGTATCCGCCTGCGCTTCGACGCCGGCGACGACAGCCGGATCGAGGCGAGCCTGCGCGGTTTTTCGGACCGTCGCGACCGCGGCACCGATTACACGACGAGCAAGTTCGACGGGATCGATGCCAGCCTGCGTTTCGTCCACGATCCGTGGGGTGCGACGCAATGGCTTGCGCTCGTCTATCTCCAGCTTCGCGATTTCGACAGCGGCTTCGCGAGCGTCGCGGCGGGGCGGAACAGCGTCGCGCCCGCGCTCTTCCAAAGCGTTCCCGCGACCGGGATCGGCGCGCGCGTCGAGGTACGGCCCGCGATCGGCGATGCCAATCCGCTCCGCGTCGGCGTCGACTGGCGCCGCACCACCGGCCGCACCGAAGAGGATTATTTCTTTTCCGGCACCACCCCGGGCCGCCACCGCATCGCCGGGGGCAGCAGCGACACGGTCGGCGCGTTCGCCGAATGGAGTTCGGGCGACGCAGGCGATGGCCTGCTCTGGACCCTCGGGGGCCGGATCGACCGCTGGTGGCTCGGCACCGGCTATCGGCTCGAACGCAATATCGGTGGATCGCTGATCACCGACCTCGATTTTCCGGCGCGAACCGGCTGGGAAGGGAGCGGCCGCGCGGGCGTGCGCTGGACCTCGGGCGGCTTCGCGCTGCGCGCCGCGGCCTATCGCGGCTGGCGTCTGCCGACCCTCAACGAACTCTATCGCCCGTTCCGGGTAGGCGCCGATACGACCACCGCGAACGAATTGCTCAAGCCCGAACGTTTGTGGGGCGGCGAGGTCGGCGCGGACTGGAGCCGTGACGGCACCAAGCTGTCGGTGACTTTTTTCGCCAACCGGCTCGAAAATGCGATCGCCAATGTGACGCTCGCGCCGAATTTCAGCCAGCGGCAGAATCTGGGTGCGATCGACAGCAAGGGGATCGAATTCGCCGCCGACCAGCAGCTCGGCCCGGTGGCGCTGCGCGCGACCTGGGCCTTTACCGATGCGAAGGTCGACGCCGCGGGCGCCGCGGCAAGTCTCGATGGCCGCCGCCCGGCGCAGATCGCCAAGAACAGCGGCAGCGTGTCGCTGCGATCGACCGCGAGCGGCCCGTTCGGCGGTTTTGCGACCTTGCGTTATATCGGCAAGCAGAATGAGGACGATCTCGGGCTTCAGGTGCTGGACGACGCGCTGACGCTCGATGCGGGCCTGTCGTGGCGCGTCACCGATGCGGTCAGCATCGAGGCGCGGGGCGAGAATCTGACCAACACCCTCGTGCCCGCGGCGATCTCGTCGGCGGGTATCGTCGAGCGTGCGACGCCGCGCACGCTCTGGATCGGCGCGCGGCTCGGCTTCTGAAGGCTTCACAGCGCGAAATCAGGCGATAGGATGGAGCGCACCGGGACCAGCGTTGGGGATTTTGAAGGCATGGCCGCGAAAAAGCTGAATCTCGACAATTTCCTGCCTTACCGTCTGTCGATCGCGTCGAACACGCTGTCGAGCCGGATTGCCGCCGAATATCAGAACCGCTTCGGGCTCAAGATTCCCGAATGGCGGCTGATGGCGGTGCTCGGCGAAGGCAAGCCCAAGACGCAGCGCGAACTCGTCGCCGCGACGCGGATGGACAAGGTGACGGTCAACCGCGCGGCCAAGGCGCTCGCCGACCGCCATCTCATCGCGCGCCAGGCGCACGAGGCCGACGGGCGCTCGCACCATCTGGAACTGACCGACACCGGCCGCTCGCTCTACGACGCCATCGTGCCCGCCGCGCTCGCCAGCGAGGCGCAACTCGAATCGAACCTCAGCGGCAGCGAGCGCGCGACGCTGATGGCGATCCTGGCGAAGCTGACCGCGGCCGCCGAAGACTATGGCTGACCGCGTCTATCGCGCGGCGCCGCCGGAAACTCTGCGCATCGAGGCGCTCGGCGACCTGACCGTGCTGTTCGACCGCCGATCGATGCAGACGCATCTGATGACCCAGCCGATGCCCGAGATATTGGCCGTGATGGCCGGCGACCCCTGCAATGCGGCGACGGTCGCCGAGCGGCTGGCAGCGCGCTTCGACCTGGGCGGCGACGGCGATCCGACGCCGCTCCTTGCCGAGCGGCTGGCCGAACTCGCGGCGATGGGGCTGGTGGCGGAGGCGTGAGGCACAGCACGCGCATCGCGGTCGGCCCGGTCCAGTTTCGCATCGGCAGCGACTGGCGCGCGCCGGTCGCGGCGCTCGGCCGGCTCTATGCGAGCTATCCGCAGGACGACGCGCGGCCTGCCGATGCGACGGTGCGGCTGTTTGCGGCGCGCCCGTGGCGGCGCTGGCTGCGTCCCTCGGTGCAGATCGGCGGCGATTTCACCGTGCCCGACGCGCTTCCGCTACCACTGTCGATGGGACTGCTCGCCGCCGAAATGGGGATGAATTTGCAGGTCGCGCTCGGCTGGCGGCGGCATCTGCTGCTCCACGCGAGCGCGGTCGCGCGCGACGGGCGCGCCGTGATCATGTCGGGCGAGTCGGGGTCGGGCAAATCGACGCTGGCGGCGCTGCTCGGCGAAAGCGGGGATGGGGGCGACTGGCGGCTGATGGGCGACGAGTTCACGCTGATCGACCCGGCAGGCGGCGACGCGCTGGCGTTCCCGCGCGCGGTCAGCCTCAAGAATGCGGCGATCGCCGAGGTGGCGGCGCGGGTCGATGCCGCGCGGCTCGGCCCGCTGCTCGCGGGAACGCCGAAGGGCGACATCCGCCATCTGATTCCGCGCCCCGACGCCATCGCGGCGATGCACGAGCCCGCTCGCCCGGCGCTGCTGCTTTTCCCGCGCTTCGGGGGAGAGGGCGCGATCGAGCCGATGGGCGAGGGCGAGGCCTTCGTCCGCCTGACCGAAGCCTCGACCAACTATGTCGCGCTCGGCGAAGCGGGCTTTGCGGCGCTGACGCGGCTGGTGCGCGAGACCCCGGCGTTCGGCATTTCCTACCCCGACAGCGCGACCGGCATGGCGCTGGTCGAGCAGCTTTTCGCCGAGGCCGTCCGATGAGCGCGGCCCGCGCCCTCGTCGATCTGCTCGCCGGGCGGCGCGATGCGGGGGCGCTGGCGCCACGCGAATGGGACGGCGTGATCTCGGTCGCGCGGGCGGAGGCGATGCTGGCGACGCTCGCGCATCGTTTGGACGGCGCGAATCTGCCGCCCACCGTCGCCGCGCTGTTCGCCGATCAGCGCGCGGCGGCGGCGGTCGCGCAGGCGCAATCCTTGTGGGAAGCCGAAATGGCGCGCCGCGCGCTTGCGAGCGAGCGGATCGAGTTCGTGCTGCTCAAGGGCACCGCCTATGCCGCCGCGGGCCTGTCCTGCGCCGAGGGGCGGCAGATCGGCGACCTCGACATCCTCGTCCTCGTCGGCGACATCGGCCGCGCCGAAAATGAACTGCTCGAGGCGGGGTGGGAGTGGGTCAAGTCGGACCCCTATGACGACGCCTATTACCGCGAGCATATGCACGAGCTGCCGCCGCTGATCCACAAGGCGCGCGACCGCATGATCGACGTGCATCACACGATTTTGCCGCGCACCCACCGGGTCACTCCCGATCCGCTGGTCCTGATGGCGGAGGCCGTCGAAACGCCGACGGGCTTTCGCGTCCTCAGTCCGCCCGCGATGGCGTGCCACTGTGCCGCACACCTTCTGGCCGACGGCGATTTGCAGGGGGGGCTGCGCAACCTGTGGGATTTCCACCGGCTGGTGACCGATTTTCTGACGGAAGATCCCGATTTCCAGTTGAGCCTGATCGAAGAGGCCTCGACCCACGGTCTGGTAGATGTGGTGAAGCGCGCGCTACGCCTGTCCCATCGACTCTACGGTACGCCGCTGAAATCCTATGCGTCACCGTTGAAGCTGGATCATCACCGTGAACCGTTCGATGATTTCTTCATCCGCCGCCTGCTTGCGCGCGACGACTGGGGGCGGTCCAGGAATTTCCTCCTCCAACAGGCCTTCTACATCCGCTCGCACTGGCTGCGGATGCCGCCGCTGATGTTGTCGCGGCATTTGTGGACCAAGTGGCGGAAACGCTGAAAGCGAATCTCGACAAGCAAGGTCATTGCGAGGAGCCGAAGGCAACGCGGCAATCCAGAGCCCGCGTAAACCGCTCTGGATTGCTTCGCTTCGCTCGCAATGACGGAGTGGATCAATCTAAAGTCATTTGCCCTAAAGCCCCGCGAGCAGCGGCACTAGCTCGTCATAATGGTCGATGACATGATCGGCGCCGAAGGCCTCGGCGGGTCTGTCGAGGAACCCGAAGCCGACGAGAATGCTGGTCACCCCGGCATTTTTCGCCGCCATGACGTCAAAGATGCTGTCGCCGACGAAGGCGGTGCGGCCGCCGCCGCTTTGCTCGATCATCGCGAGGATCGGCTCGGGGGCGGGCTTGCGGACCGGCAGCGTGTCGCCGCCGACGATCGCGGTCATGCGGTTCGCAAGCCCCAGTTCCCCGAGCAGCTTTCGCGCCATTCCCTCGGCCTTGTTGGTCGCGACCGCTGTGCGGACGCCGAGCGCATCGAGCCGGTCGAGCGCGGCGGTCAGGCCCGGAAAAGGCCGGCTGTGCACGGCGATATGCGCTTCATAATAGCGCAGCAGATCGGGATAGAGGCACTCGACGGCGCCGTCCTCCGCCCCGCCGGTCGCAAGAAGCCCCTGTTCGAGCATATGTTTCGCGCCGAGCCCGATCATCGGCCGCACCTCGGCCTCGCTCAGCGGTGCGCGGTCGATCAGCGACAGCGCATGGTTCACGGCGGCGGTCAGGTCGGCGGCGGTATCGACGAGGGTGCCGTCGAGGTCGAAGCCGACGACGCGGAAAGGGAAATCGCTCATATCGGTCCGCATGGCGCGATGTGCTGGAATCCGCAATGATTTGCTGGCATGGCGCGCGACATGACCAAGCAGATCGCCGCCATCATCCTCGCCGCGGGCAAGGGCACCCGCATGAAGTCCGACCTCCACAAGGTGCTGCACCCGATCGCCGGCCGGCCGATGCTGCTCCACCTGATGGCGAGCGTCGATGCGCTGACTCCTGCGAAGAAGGTCGTCGTCGTCGGCGACAAGGCCGACCAGATCGAGGCCGCGCTGGCGGGCAGCGCCGCGCTTGCAGTACAGGAGCCGCAACTCGGCACCGGTCATGCCGTGCAGCAGGCCGAGAGCGCGCTTGCGGGTTTCGACGGCGATGTGCTGATCCTCTATGGCGACGTGCCTTTCGTTCCGGCCGCGACGATGCAGGCGATGATCGAACGGCTCGGCGCCCCCGATGCCCCCGCGGTCGTCGTGCTCGCGTTCGAGCCCGCCGATCCGCTGCAATATGGCCGCGTAATCACCGAAGGTGATCGCGTCGTGAAGATGGTCGAACACAAGGATGCGACCGAGGCCGAGCGCGCGGTGCGGCTGTGCAATTCGGGGCTGATGGCGGCGAAGGCGCGCGACCTGTTCGCGCTGCTCGCGCGCGTGACCGACGATAATGCGGCGAAGGAATATTATCTCGTCGATATCGTCAACATCGCCAACGCCGACGGCCGGTCTTGCGCGGTCGTCAAGACCGACCCCGACGACGTCGCCGGCATCAACAGCCGCGCCGAACTCGCGGCTGCCGAAGCGCAGTGGCAGGCGTTCAAGCGCGAGGAAGCGATGGCGGGCGGCGCCTCGCTGCGCGCGCCCGATACCGTCTGGTTCTCGTGGGATACCGAACTCGGCCGCGACGTGACGATCGAGCCCAACGTCTTCTTCGGCCCCGGCGTGACGGTCGCCGACAGGGTGACGATCCGCGCCAACTGCCATATCGAAGGCGCGGCGATCGGCGAAGGCTGCGAGGTCGGTCCCTTCGCGCGCCTCCGCCCCGGCACCGTGCTGGGCGAGAAAGCGAAGATCGGCAATTTCGTCGAGACCAAGAAAGCCGTGCTCGGCAAGGGCGCCAAGGCCAACCACCTCACTTATCTGGGCGACGTCAGCGTCGGCGCGGGGGCGAATATCGGCGCGGGGACGATTACCTGCAACTACGACGGCTATTTCAAATATAGGACCGAGATCGGCGACAATGCCTTCATCGGGTCGAACAGCGCGCTCGTCGCGCCGGTGAAGATCGGTCGCGACGCGATCGTCGGCGCGGGCAGCACGGTAACCGCCGACGTGATGGACGGCGAGCTTCGCCTCGTCCGCGCCGAGCAGTCGGTGAAACCCGGCTGGGCCGACCGCTTCCACGACGCGATGCGCAAGAAGAAGGCGGCGGAGGCGAAGAAATGAGCGACCGCTACGACGACAAGCCTTTCCTGCGCTATGTCGATGCCTGGGTGCTGAACGCGATCGGCCATCTCGACGAGCCGACGCGCGCCTATTGCGTGGCGATGGAGCCGACGCTGCGCCAGAGCCTGGGGCAGACCGGAAGCTGGACCGAGATCGTCGCGAAGCAGATGAAGTTCCCGCCCGAATTGCCCGCGCAGATCCGCAGGATCTGGGAAGAGGGCAAGCTGCGGTTCGAGGCCGGTAACGGTCGCCCCGCCGACCCTGCGCAATTCGCGATGACCTTCGTCGACCGCAATTTCGGGCGCGTCTGAGATGGTGACCGTCAGGTCTGTCCAGCGCGCCGACTACGACCGCTGGCTGCCGCTATGGGACGGCTACAACGCCTTTTACGGCCGCATCGGCGCGGCTGCGCTGGCGCCCGAAATCACCGCCGCGACATGGGAGCGCTTCTTCGATCCCTATGAGCCGATGTTCGCGCTCGTCGCCGAGCAGGGCGACGCGCTTCTTGGCCTGACGCATTATCTGTTCCACCGCAGCACCACGGCGTTACTGCCGTCGCTCTATTTGCAGGACCTGTTCACCACCGTCGATGCGCGCGGAAAGGGCGTCGGCCGCGCGCTGATCGAGGCGGTCTATGCCGCGGCACGCGGGCAGGGGCTGTCGCGCGTCTATTGGCAGACGCACGAGACGAACGCGACCGCGATGAAACTCTATGATCGGATCGCCGAAAAGCCGGGCTTTCTCGTTTATCGGAAGCTCTTCGATTGACATGATATCATGATATGATATCGGTATATCATGACTCGCATTCTCGCCGACCTTCCCGATGAGGACATCAAGTGGCTCGACCAGCTCGCCGCCGAGCAGGGCAAGTCGCGCGCGTCGATCCTGCGCGAGGCGGTGGCATCCTATCGTGCGGAAGCGCCCAATGACTGGCTGGAGGTCGGGTTCGGGGCGTGGAAGGATCGCACCGATATCGGCGATGCGGTCGAATGGCAGCGGCGCGAACGCGCTTCCTGGACGCGGCCCTGGGACTCCGATTATGAGGAGGTTCGCGCCGAATTTCCCGACCTGTTCGACGAACAGGACGACCGCGAGCATGAAATCCATAAAGCCTGGGCGGCCGAGCATGGGATTGAATTGGGCCAAGCCTATCCCGAACTTGCCGTAGCGAGGGAGACGTCCGGCAAGGCCAGTGCGAACCCGAAGAAGAAAAAAGCGGGCAAGTGAGCGGTTTCACCTTCGACAGCAATATATTGATCGATGTGCTGCGCGGCTTTCCCCAACCGCGCAGCGAAATCGAGCGCGCCCTTCAGCGCGGACGCCTGTGGGTCAGCCGAATGGTATGGATCGATGTCATGTCCAAGGGCCAAGGGGAGGGGCTGCGCCGCGCCCAGATATTGCTGTCCGGTTTTGGCATCGATGAAGTCGATGAGGAAATTGCCGGGCGTGCGGCGGCCTTGCGCCGCGACCGGCCCGGACTGAAATCGCCCGACGCCATCATCCTTGCCACCGCCCAGTCGCGCGGGCGCGTGCTCGTTACCCGAAATACAAAGGATTTCCCGGCGTCGATGCCGGGCATCCGTGTCCCCTATACGCTCTAGAAGAAAGCCCATCCCCCATGTGCGGAATCATCGGAATTATCGGCAAGACCCAGGTCGCGGATCGCCTCGTCGACGGGCTGCGGCGCATGGAATATCGCGGCTATGACTCGGCGGGCGTCTGCACGGTCGACGGCGACCGGCTCATCCGCCGCCGCGCCGAGGGGAAGCTGAATAATCTCGTCAAGGAACTCGCGGGCAATCCCGCGCCCGGCACCGTCGGCATCGCGCACACGCGCTGGGCGACGCACGGCGCGCCGACGACGAGCAACGCGCATCCGCACGCGACCGGCGAAATCGCGCTCGTCCACAACGGCATCATCGAGAATTTCAAGCCGCTACGCGAAGCGCTGCAGGCGCGCGGCCGCCGCTTCGAGAGCGAGACCGATACCGAGGTTGTCGCGCACCTCGTCTCCGAACAGGTCGAGGCGGGTCAGTCGCCCGAGGATGCGGTCAAGGCGGTGCTGCCGCAGCTTCGCGGCGCCTTCGCGCTCGCGATTGCGTTCCGCCAGCATCCCGGCCTGCTGATCGGCGCACGGCTCGGCTCGCCGCTTGTCGTGGGCTATGGCGAGGGCGAGACTTATCTTGGCTCCGACGCGCTTGCACTCGCGCCGCTCACGCAGAAGATCGCCTATCTGGAGGAGGGCGACTGGGTCGTCATCACCCGCGATGGCGCGCAGATTTTCGATAGTGAAAATAATCCCGTAGAGCGTGACGTTACGACGTCGGGCGTCACCGCCGCGGCGGTCGAGAAGGGCAATTACCGCCACTTCATGCAGAAGGAGATTTTCGAGCAGCCGACGGTGGTCGCGCAGACGCTCTCCTCCTACATCCGCCCGCTCGAACAGACGGTGGCGCTGCCGCAGATGGACTTCGACCTGTCGAAGATCGAACGCATCACCATCGTCGCGTGCGGCACCAGCTTCTACGCCGGGATGGTCGCCAAATATTGGTTCGAGACCTTCGCGCGCGTCCCGGTCGACATCGATGTCGCGTCGGAATTCCGCTATCGCGACCCGGTGCTCCAGCCGGGCGGGCTCGCGCTTTTCATCTCGCAGTCGGGCGAGACTGCCGACACGCTCGCGGCGCTGCGCCATTGCAAGGCGAACGGGCAGACAATCGCGGTCGTCGTCAACGTACCGACCAGCAGCATGGCGCGCGAGGCCGACCTGTTGCTCCCGACCCATGCCGGGCCGGAGATCGGCGTCGCCTCGACCAAGGCCTTCACTTGCCAGCTCGCGGTGCTCGCGGCGCTCGCCGCACACCTCGCGCTCAAGAAGGGCAAGCTCAGCGAGGCCGAAGAGCGCGAAATCGTCCGCCACCTGATCGAGGCGCCCGCCGCGCTGAACGCCGCGCTTGCGCACGACGAGGAGATTGCGAAGATGGCGCACCTCGTCGCTCCGGCGCGCGACGTGCTCTATCTGGGGCGCGGCCCCGACTATCCGCTCGCGCTCGAGGGTGCGCTGAAGCTCAAGGAAATCAGCTATATCCACGCCGAAGGCTATGCCTCGGGCGAAATGAAGCATGGACCGATCGCGTTGATCGACGAGGCGGTGCCGGTGATCGTCCTCGCGCCGAGCGGCCCGCTGTTCGAAAAGACCGTCAGCAACATGCAGGAGGTGATGGCGCGCGGCGGCAAGATCGTGCTGATCAGCGACGCCGAGGGTCTCGCCGAAGCCGGCGAGGGCTGCATGGCGACGATCGAGATGCCGAAGGTCCACCCGCTGATCGCCCCGCTCGTCTATGCGGTGCCGGTGCAGTTGCTCGCCTATCATGTCGCGGTTGCGAAGGGCACCGACGTCGACCAGCCGCGCAATCTCGCGAAATCGGTGACGGTGGAGTGAGTGCGGACGCTGCGCTCCCCTTTCAGGCGGTATTTCGTCAGAACGATGCGGAGGCGGCGCGGGGCAAATATCTCGCACGTCTGTTCGGCATTTTTTCTGAAACGCTGGTCGATCTCTGGTGTCGGGATGCTCGCTCTCCCTATGAGAATCTGGGGCGGCCGACGGTGCATCATGACGGAAAGCGGCACACGCTTGATTTCCTCTTTCGCGACCGGCGCACCGGGCGAATCCACGTCGTCGAACAGAAATGCGAGATCGAATATCAGGGCTATCGCTATCTGACCCTGACCGAACCGCGGCAGCTCGACCATCATCGCAAACCGGCCTTTGCCGCCTTTCTCGCTGCGGCGCGGGGCGAGCGCCTGCAGGTGACGCTGAAAGGGACGGCGCAGCCCGTCGATGGCGCCATCCTGATCTGGGGCGCGGTCGATGCCAGAGGTCGCGCCAGCACGCTGGCGGAAACGGGCCTCGACGATATCGTGGCGCTGGCGGACGTCATTGCCGATCTGCAGGCGTGGCGACCCGAGGCCTATGTCGCCCTCATCAAGCAGCGCCGGAAATGGGCGGGCGAGCTGTTCGATTTCCTCGATAGGCGGTGCTGATGACCCCCGCTGCCATCATCTTCGACTTCGACGGTGTCATCGCCGACAGCGAGGTGCGCGCGAACCGGACGCTCGCCGAAAGCCTGACCGCGATCGGGCTGCCCACGACCTATGAGGAGTGCCTGCGCGACTATTGCGGGCACAATTGGCAGGAGACCGAGCGGCGCATCGTCGCCCGCTTCGGGCGCCCGTTGCCCGCCGATTTTCGCGAACAGCATCGCGCGCGGGCGCAAATCCGGTTCGCGGAGGGGTTTGCGCCGGTCCCCGGCGCACCGGCATTTCTCGATACGCTCGGCGACCGGCCGCGCGCGATCGCGTCGTCGAGCAGCCCCGCCTATATCGCGGCGTCGCTCGATCGCTTCGGGCTCGCGCATCATTTCGGGCGGCATGTCTACAGCGCCGACGGCTGGGAGCGCGGCAAACCGCACCCCGACATCTACCTCGCTGCGGCGAAGGGGCTCGGCCTCGACCCCGCGGCCTGCCTCGCGATCGAGGATTCGCCGATCGGCGCCCGCGCGGCGCTCGCGGCGGGGATGACGGTGATCGGTTTCTGCGGCGCGGGCCATATCCTCGACCGCGTGGCGCACGGCGCGAAGCTCCGCGAAGTCGGCGTGCATCAGGTTGCGCACAGCTACGATGAGGTTCTGCTCCATCGTTGAGGTCCATTCTTTCGTCATTCCCGCGAAAGCGGGAACCCAGCGGGCCAGCGCCGCTACTGGGTTCCCGCTTTCGCGGGAATGACGAAGTGGAGGACGCGCGCCGGGCCTTTCCTATTACGCCCCGCCGTGCTTAGCTGTGCTTGTGTTGATCGGCATTGCCAACGCGATTCCAGTGTGAAGTTGCGCAGTTTTCCGCGCCTTTCCCCGAATCGCCCTTTGCCGCAGCGGCTTTTGGCATGGCGGAGCGCATCAATGCCGGAAAGAGGAGAAAGCCCATGTGCGACGACATCACCGAAGCCGATCTGGACCGCGCCGGCATCCCCGTCCGCCGCCGCGATTTCGGGGCGCTGGTCGGCGCGGGCGCGATCGCCTCGATCCTGCCCGCCGCGGCCTGCGCCGCCGGGCCGGTCAAGGGCCGTGATGTGGAGATCAAGACCGCCGACGGCACCGTCGATGCGTATTTCGTCGCGCCGGCCGAGGGCAAGCATCCCGGCGTGCTGATCTGGCCCGACATTCGGGGCCTGCGCCCTGCCTTTCGCCAGATGGCCGAGCGGCTGGCGGGCGAGGGCTATGCGGTGCTGTGCGTGAACCCCTTCTATCGCTGGGCCAAGGCACCGGTCGTCCACGCCGGGCATGATTTCGACGATCCGGGCGTGCGCGAGACGCTGTTCGGCTACCTCAAGCAATTGAACCGCACGCTCGTGCAGACCGACGCCAGAGCGCATCTCGCCTTCCTCGACGCGCAGGCCGAGGTCGATACCGCGAAAGGGCTTGGCACCGCGGGCTATTGCATGGGCGGGCCGATGGTCATCTATACCGCGGCGCTCAGTCCGGCGCGGGTCAAGGCCGCGGCGAGTTTTCACGGCGCGGCGGTCGGCACCGACAAGCCCGACAGCCCGCATCTGCTGATCCCGGAAACGCAGGCGGGTTTCCTCTTCGCCATCGCCGACAATGACGATCAGAAGGACCCGGAAGAAAAGAACCGGCTCAAGACCGTGCTCGACCCGCGCCCGGAATGGCACGAGGTCGAGGTCTACAAGGGCGCGATGCACGGCTGGTGCCCGCCCGACGGCCGCGCCTATGACGAGGCGGCGGCGGAGAAAGCGTGGGGACGGATGCTCGAACTGTTCAAGGCGAGCCTCTGACGTCATCTATGCTGCAATGAAGGTTCATTTCATCCGGTCGGGCGAGCGGCGCTATGCGATGCGGATCGAGCGGAGTTCGGGGCCGATGTTGGAGATGGACCCGGCGCCGGGCTTCGATCCCGACTTGCCGCACGATATGGTGCATTTCGTCGTCGAGGCGGTGCTCGGGTTGAAGAGCGGCGTGTTCGGGCAGATTGCGGCGGGCGGCAATGCCGGCTCGTTCCATATCGGCGGACCCGAAGGCGCCGATGCCAAGGACCATCGCCGCGCGGCGCGCAAGCAGGCAGCGAAGGGGGCGGCGCTGCTGAAGGCGCAGGGGCGCGAAGGCGAACTGTCGGAACTTGCCGCTTTCCTGTTTGATATCGGCTGGCGCAGCGAGACGCGTGCCAGTAGCGCCGCGCAGCAGGCGGCGCTCGGCGAGGCGGCGCGGGTGCGCGCGACGCTCAGCGGCGAGGAGCGTGCGCGGTTCGAAGCCGCCCAAGCGGATATATTCGCAGCCTTCAACGCGGCGTCGAAGGTTTGGCGTGCGCTGAAGGTCGGCGAGGCGCTTGTTCTCGAATGGCCGACGCTCCGCCGGATCGGTCACCCCATCGGGTAGAGGATGTCCTTGCCGACCCTGTGCAGCGCCTTCATCAGATCGTCGCTCAGCACCAGCTCCTTCGCCGCAAGGATCGGTTCGACCTGATCATAAGCGCTGACGCCGACGATCGTCGAGGCGACGAAATCATGCTGCTTCGACCAGGCGGTCGCCATCGTCACCGGGTGCAATCCCGCTTCTTTGGCGATTGTCAGATAGCGTTCCGTCGCGGCGAGGCTGCGTTCATTGACGAAGCGCTGCCCCATCGCGGCCTGCCGGCCCTCCATCGCCAGGTAGCGCGAGAAGCGCGCGCCTTCGGGCCGGGCACCGCCCTGATATTTGCCCGACAATACCCCACCGGCGAGCGGCGAATAGGGGATCAGGCTGACGCCCTCCTGCCGGCAGGCCTGCGCCAGTTCATCCTCGAAGCGGCGGTTGTTGAGGCTGAAATTATTCTGGATCGTATGATAGCGGGCGGCGCCCAGCCGCTCCGACGCGGCGAGCGATTTCATCAGCCCCCAGCTCGTCTCGTTCGAGCAGCCGAGGACGCGGACCTTGCCCTCGCGGACCAGTTCGTCGAGCGCGTCCATCATCTCGTCATAGGGCGCGTCGGGGTCGGGCCAGTGCGTCTGATAAAGGTCGACATAGTCGGTTTGCAGCCGTGCCAGACTGCCCTCGATCGCGCTGCGAATGTTGTGGCGGTCGAGCGCCGTCATCCCGCCGCGACACGGCGATTTGAACCAGAGATGGCTCGGCCCCGAAACCTTGGTCGCGAGGATGATCGCGTCGCGCTTCTTGGTCTTCAGCCAGCGCCCGACGATCTCCTCGGTGCGGCCGACCCATTTGGTGTCGGGCGGCACCGGATAGCCTTCGGCAGTATCATAGAAATCGATCCCCTCGTCGAAACAGCGGTCGAGGATCCGATGCGCTTCCGCCTCGTCGGTCTGGCTGCCGAACGTCATCGTCCCCATGCAGATGTCGGAGACGTGGATGGCGCTTTTTCCGAGGCGGCGGCTTTGCATGGCTCTCTTCTCCTGTAGGGGGAGCGCCGTCTTTAGGTTGCGATCCGCAACCTTGCAATCGGGTCAGAGAAGGAGCGCGAGCGACCCCACCAGCAGCGCCGCCATCGTCCAGTTGAAGGCGCGCAGCCGCCCCGGACTCGACAGCCAGCCGCGCAGCGACACGCCCATCACCGCCCACAGGCTGGTCGAGGGAAGGTTGATGATTCCAAAGACGAGCGCGACGAGCAGCACCGCGGCGAGGTTGCGGTCGGGGGCATAAAGCGCGATCGCGGTCAGCGCCATCGACCAGGCCTTCGGGTTGACCCACTGGAACAGCACCGCCTGGAAAAAGCTCATCGGCCTGCCGCCCGGATTCTCGCCATCGCTCGGCGCGGCGGCATGCGCGATCTTCCACGCGAGCCAGAGCATATAGACGACGCTGACCAGTTTGAGCGCGGTGTTGAGAGCCGGAAACAGGTCGAACAATTCCATCAGTCCGACGCCGACGAGGACGATCATCAGGGTGAAGCCGATCCCGACGCCAAGTGCGTGCGGGATGGTGCGGCGGAGGCCGAAATTGGCACCCGACGCCATCAGCATCATATTGTTCGGCCCCGGCGTGATCGAGGTGACGACGGCAAAGGCGGAGAGCGCGGCGAGGGCGGTTTGTTCCATGCACGCAATATATCGGGCTCTCAGAACGCCGGATTGCAAAGTTGAACCGAAATTCTGTATATGATGCAACCTATGAGCAAAATTGACGCGATAAGCCGCAATATATTGCAGGAATTGTCGCGCGACGGGCGAATCTCGAACATCGAGCTGGCCGATCGCGTCGGCCTGTCGCCCTCGGCCTGTTTGCGCCGGGTGCAGGAGCTCGAACGCAGCGGAGTGATCAAGGGTTATCGCGCGGTGATCGACCCCGCGAAGCGTGGCCTGACCTTCCTTGCCTATGTGACCGTGGGCCTGTCGTCGCACACCAAGAAATCGCAAGCGGGTTTCGAGGCCGCGATGGCCGAGGCGCCCGAGGTGCGCGAATGCCACAACATCACCGGGACGATCGAATATCTTCTCCGCGTCGAGACGGCCGATCTGGCGGCCTACAAGCATTTCCATACCGAGGTGCTCGGCGTGCTGCCGCAGGTGCATTCGATCACCACCTATGTGCTAATGGATTCGCCGAAGGACGAGCGGGCCTGACAAAATTCGTCATTCCCGCGAAAGCGGGAACCCAGTTCCGACGTTGCTGCTGGGTTCCCGCTTTCGCGGGAATGACGAACAGGAGGTTGAACCTCCCGCGCACCCATCGCATATCAGTTGCATGGTGAAACTCTCCTTCCTCGACCTCGCCCCCGTGACCGACACGGGCACGATCTCGCAATCGCTCGCCAACGCCGCCGATCTCGCGCGCCATGCCGAGGCATTGGGCTACGAACGCTATTGGGTCGCCGAGCATCATGGCATGGCCGGGATCGCGAGTGCCGCGACCTCGGTCGTGCTCGCGCATATCGGGCAGGCGACCTCCACCATACGCATCGGCGCGGGCGGGATCATGCTGCCGAACCATGCCCCGATGGTGATCGCCGAGCAGTTCGGGACGCTCGAAGCCTTGTTCCCCGGCCGCGTCGACCTCGGTCTCGGCCGTGCGCCTGGCTCGGACGGTGTTGTCGCGCGGGCGCTGCGCCGCAACCTCGCGAGCGACGAGCGGCAGTTCCCGCAGGACGTGGTCGAACTGCAGGCCTTTCTGGCGGGCGACGATCGTCTCGGCATCCGCGCGGTGCCGGGCGAGGGGGCGAAGGTGCCGCTCTGGATTTTGGGGTCGAGCCTGTTCGGCGCGCAACTCGCGGCGATGCTGGGGCTCCCCTATGCCTTCGCCAGCCATTTCGCGCCCGACGCGCTCGACGAAGCGCTCGACATCTACCGCCGCCAGTTCAAACCATCGGAGCAGCTTTCGGAGCCTTACGCCGCCGCGGCGTTCAACGTCTTCGCTGCCGATACGCGCGAGGAGGCCGAACTGCTCGCCTCGTCGCAGCAGCAGGCGTTCGTCGCGCTGCGTACCGGCAATCCGGGCAAGATGAAGCCGCCGCTTGCGGGCTATAAGAACAGCCTGCCGCCCAATGCGCGCGCGATCCTCGACCATGTGCTGCAATGCTCGGTGGTCGGCACCGTCGAGGACGTCGCTGCCGGGCTCAAGGCGTTTCAGGCGCGCACCGGCGCCGACGAGATCATCATCGCCTCGTCGATGTACGACCATGATGCGCGCAAACGCTCGGTCGCGCTCGCGATGGAGGCGGCGAAGGGGCTCTAAGCCCCATGTTGACGCGGCTCCGGCCGCGGCAGTATAGGGACGGCCCGAACAAGGGCGGCCCATTTCGGGGTCGCCTTTTTCCTTTGTTCCTCACGGAAAGGTGTCTGACATGTCGATCACGCCGCTGATGCCCGTTTACCCCCGGTGCGCCGTGCGTCCGGTGCGAGGCGAGGGGGCCTATCTGATCGGCGAGCGCGGCGAGCGCTATCTCGACTTCGCGAGCGGCATTGCGGTCAATCTGCTCGGCCACGGCCACCCGCACCTGACCAAGGCGATTCAGGACCAGGCCGCGACGCTGATCCATGTGTCGAACCTCTATGGCAGCCCGCAGGGCGAGGCTTTTGCCCAGCGGCTCGTCGACAACACGTTCGCCGACACGGTGTTCTTCACCAACTCGGGCGCCGAAGCGGTCGAATGCGCGATCAAGACTGCGCGTGCCTATCATTCGAGCGCGGGCAATGCGCACAAGCATACGCTCATCACTTTCAACAACGCCTTCCACGGCCGCACCCTCGGCACCATCTCGGCGACCAATCAGGAAAAGCTGCGCAAGGGCTTCGATCCGCTGCTGCCCGGCTTCGCCTATGCGCCCTTTGACGATCTCAATGCGGCGCTCGATCTCGTCGACGACAGCACCGCGGGCTTCCTTGTCGAGCCGGTGCAGGGCGAGGGCGGCATCCGCCCCGCGTCGCAGCCGTTCCTGCAGGGGCTGCGCGACATCTGCAACGAGCGCGACCTAATGCTGATCTTTGACGAGGTCCAGTGCGGCGTAGCGCGCACCGGCTCGCTCTACGCCTATGAGCAATACGGCCTTGCCCCCGACATCCTCGCGAGCGCGAAGGGCATCGGCGGCGGCTTCCCGATGGGCGCCTGCCTCGCTACCGAAAAGGCGGCGCGCGGCATGACCATCGGCACCCATGGTTCGACTTATGGCGGCAATCCGCTCGCGATGGCGGCGGGGCAGGCGGTGTTCGACGTGATCCTCGAGGACGGCTTTCTCGATCAGGTCAAGACGACCGGCGAACGGCTGCGCGGCGCGCTCGAACAGCTTATTCCGAACCACGACAATCTCTTCGAGAGCGTGCGCGGCATGGGCCTGATGCTCGGCGTCAAGATGAAGTCCGACAGCCGCGCTTTCGTCGCACATCTGCGCGACAATCACGGGCTGCTGACGGTGGCGGCGGGCGACAATGTCATCCGCATTCTGCCGCCGCTCAACATCGAGCAGGGCCATATCGACGAGTGCATCGAGAAATTGTCGGCGGGGGCGGCGAGCTATACGCCGCCGGAAGCTTGATGCCCAATTTCCTGAACCTGTCCGACGCGGGCGGAGACGCCGTCGCGGCGATGCTCGCCGATGCGATCGATCGCAAGGCGGCGCGGGCGGGCTGGCCGAAGGCACGGCCCGACGCCGACAAGCCGCTCGCCGACCATGTGCTGGCGATGGTGTTCGAGAAGAATTCGACGCGCACGCGATGTTCGTTCGATCTCGCGATCCGTCAACTCGGCGGCGTGCCGATGATCCTCGACGCCGGGACAAGCCAACTCGGCCGCGGCGAGACGATCGCTGATACCGCGCGCGTGCTGTCGCGCTATGCTGATGCGATCATGATCCGCACCGATCATCATGACAAGATCGAGGAACTGGCCGCATATGCCGATGTTCCGGTGATCAACGGGCTGACCGACCTGTCGCATCCGTGCCAGATCGTCGCCGACCTGCTGACGATCGTCGAGAGCGGCAAGGCGCTTCCGGGGCTGGAGCTTGCATGGCTCGGCGACGGCAACAATGTCCTCGCCTCGCTGATCGAGGCGGCGGGGCTGTTCGGCTTCAACGTCCGCGCCGGGGTGCCGCAGGGTTATGAACCCGACGCGGGCTTCGTCGAGACGGCGCGGGCGCGTGGCGCGCGCATCGACATCGTCCGTGACGCGCGCGAGGCGGTCGCCGGCGCCGACCTTGTCGTCACCGACACCTGGGTGTCGATGGGGCAGGACCATGCCCATAACAAACTCGCGGCGATGGCGCCCTATCAGGTCGACGAGCGGCTGATGGGCGCGGCGAAGAGCGACGCGCTCTTTCTTCACTGTTTGCCCGCGCATCGCGGCGAGGAAGTCGTCGACGCGGTGATCGACGGCCAGCAGTCGCGCGTCTGGGACGAGGCCGAGAACCGCGTTCATGCGCAGAAGTCGGTCCTGCTGTGGGCGCTCGGCAGATTGTGAGCGAAACGCCGGAAACCTGGTTCGACCAGCCGTTGGTCTTCACGATCGCCGATCGCCACGTGCGCGGACGGCTGATCCGCCTCGGCCCGGTGCTGAATACGGTGATGGCGGCGCATAGCTATCCGCCCGTCGCCGAAAAACTGCTCGCCGAGGCGCTGGTGCTGACCGCGTTGCTCGGCTCGACGCTGAAGGGCGAGGAGAGCCAGCTCACCCTGCAGGCGCAGACCGGCGGCGGGCCGGTCGAACTGCTCGTCTGCGATTACAAGGGCGGCGAACTGCGCGGCTATCTGAAGTTCGATGCCGAGCGACTGGCCGAGGTGGGGGCCGATCCCACGTTGTTCGCCCTGTTCGGCGAGGGCTTTCTCGCCATCACCTTCGACCAGGCGGCGGGGGGCGAGCGTTATCAGGGCATCGTCCCGCTCGAAGGCGCGTCGATCGGCGACGCGGCCGAACATTATTTCGAGCAGTCGGAACAGATTCCCAGCCTGATCAGGCTCGCCGCGCGCCACGATGCCGAGGCGGGATGCGTCGCGGGCGGCCTGCTGCTCCAGCATCTGCCCGAGGGCGAGGCCGGGCGCGACCGGCTGCACGTGCGCCATGACCATCCCGAATGGGAGCACGCGCGCACGATCGCCGAGACGTTGAAGGGAGAGGAACTGACCGACCCTGCGACCTCGCTCGAGACGCTGGCGTGGCGGCTGTTCCATGAGGACGAGGTGCGGGTCGAAGCCGGGCGCTTCGTCTCGCGCGGCTGCCGCTGCAGCACCGATTATTTCGCCGGCGTGCTGTCGAAATTTCCCGAAGCCGAGCGCGGCGAAATGGCCGACGCGGCAGGGTTGGTCAACGTCGACTGCGCCTTCTGCTCGCGTATCTTCCCCATCTCGCTTGACGAGATCGCCGCGCATGGCTCGGCGGCCTAGCGCGGCGAGGCGCCTTATCTCGTCATCCCGGCGAAGGCCGGGATCTCGCCGGTGCGTCAGGTCGAGATGGCGAGATCCCGGCCTTCGCCGGGATGACGATTCCGTTAAAGACGATCATGCGCTGGCGCCGCTATCCAGGTCATTCTGACGGTGAAACGGGGCAAATCAGCGCCAAGCGGTTGAAATCCATCATCTGCCTTGCTACCTCCATATCGATGGGGTCGCATTTCCGTCCATGAAGGACGACCAGATGGAAGGAAATATGGCGATCTTTTCCCCGCTTTTCAGAACGTCTCTCGCGGCGCTCGGCCTCGCCGCGGCGACCGCGGTTCCGGCGCAGGCGCCGTCGCTTGCAATGCTCGACCGGCTCGAAAAGGGCAGTTGGCAACTCCGCGAGCGCGGCAAGGACGCGGTGTTGCAGACGATGTGCCTCGGCGATGCGCGGCGGATGATCCAGATCGAGCATCCGCGCGCGAACTGCTCGCGCTATATCATCGAGGATACGCCGAACTCGGTGACTGTCCATTACACCTGTCCGGGCGCCGGGCACGGCCGCACGACGATCCGCAGCGAAACCAACCGGCTCGTCCAGATCGACACCCAGGGGATCGCCGAAGGCCGCCCCTTCTCGCAGGCGATCGAGGCGCGGCGCACCGGCGGCTGCTGATCGGCGTCGGCAACGGCTTGTTAACCACGCTCTGCTAATTGGGAGAGGCGACGCACCGATGTGTGTCCTTCTCCCTAACGGCTTCGTGCCGAACTGGGCCGTGCCGCAACCGCCGCGCGGCCCATTTCTTTGGTGCGCCGCAACACTTGCGCCTGCGAGGGCAGGGGCCTATCTGGCGCCGATGCAAGATCTTTCCGGAAAGACGGTGATCGTCCTCCTGTCGGGCGGGCTCGACTCGATGGTCTGCGCGGGGCTGGCGCGCGAAGCCGGCGCGCGCATCGTCGCGCTCACGGTCGATTATAACCAGCGCCACCGCGTCGAGCTCGAATCGGCGGCGCGCATCGCCGCCGATGTCGGCGCGGCCGAGCATATCGTGCTGCCGCTCGACCTTCGCCGTTTCGGCGGATCGGCGCTGACCGCCGACATCGAGGTACCCAAAGACGGGGTGGGGGACGAGGTTCCGGTCACTTACGTGCCCGCGCGCAACCTCATTTTCCTGTCCTTGACGCTCGGGCTGGCCGAGGCGCGGCAGGCGCAGGACATCATGATCGGCGTCAACGCGCTTGATTATTCGGGCTATCCCGACTGCCGCCCCGATTTCATCGCGGGCTTCGAGAAGCTGGCGGCGCTGGCGACGCGCGACGGCGACAAGGGCGTCGCCTTCCGCATTCTGGCCCCGCTCCAGTACATGACCAAGGCCGACATCGCGGCCGAGGCGGCGCGGCTCGGCATGGACGCGGGGATGAGCTGGTCGTGTTACGACCCGACCCCGGACGGCCTGCATTGCGGCGCGTGCGACAGCTGCCGGCTGCGCAGCAAGGGCTTCGCCGAGGCCGGGCTCGCCGACCCGACGCGCTACGCCTGATCCCATGGCTTATGCCGTCAAAGAGATTTTCCTGACTCTGCAGGGCGAGGGTGCGCAGGCGGGGCGCCGCGCGGTTTTCTGTCGCTTCGCGGGCTGCAACCTGTGGACCGGGCGCGAGCAGGATCGGGCGAAAGCCATCTGCAAATTCTGCGACACCGATTTCGTCGGCACCGACGGCACGCTCGGCGCGAAATATCCCGATGCAGCGGCGCTGGCGCGGGTGATCGGCGAAAGCTGGGGCGACGGGGCGGGCGACCGCTACGTCGTGCTGACCGGCGGCGAGCCGATGCTGCAGGTCGATGCGCCGCTGATCGATGCCCTGCACGCACAGGGTTTTACGATCGCGATCGAAACCAACGGTACCCACGAAGTGCCGCGCAGCATCGACTGGATTTGTGTCAGCCCCAAGGCCGGGAGCGAGCTTGTCCAGCGGAGCGGCGACGAGTTGAAGCTCGTCTGGCCGCAGCCGGGCAGCGATGTCGCGATGCTTGCGGAGCTCGATTTCGCGCACCGGCTGATCCAGCCGCTCGACGACCCGAACGCGGCTGCCAATGTTCAGGCGTGCATCGATCTGGTGATGGCCGATCCGCGCTGGCGCCTGTCGCTGCAGACGCACAAATCGCTGGGGCTGCGCTGAAATTAGGGGAGGCGGCGGACTATTCGGTCTTCGTCGCCGTGCTGTCGGCGGTCACCGCTTTCTTCGCCACCGGCGCCTCGACGGCATCGGGATTCTCGGATGCGACCTCGTCGCCCTCGGCCGCATCAGCCGCGGGCTTGGTGCCGTCCTTCTTGGTTCCGTCGTCGGGCACGCTGTTGTCGACCGCGGTCCCGTCGCCTGCCGCATTGTCGAGAATGATCATCGAATCGCTGATCGAGCCCGGCTGAACCTCGACCGCGTCGAGCTTGGCGGTCGATTTGCCCGATGGCTCGTTGCCGCAGGCCGCGAGCGAAAGCAGGAGGAGCGAGCTGAGGATGATCCGCGTCATGGCGCCGTTCCTAGTCGCTCGCCCGCAGCTTGTCGAGAAAGCCGGGAAAGGCGTCGGCCAGCGCGCGGTCGACCTCGGCGAACGACGCCTGCTTCCCCAGCATCGCGAGGCTGGTGACCGGAAACTCGGCGATCCCGCACGGCACGATGCCCGAAAAATGCGTCATGTCGGGATCGACGTTGAGCGAAAATCCGTGGAGCGTGACCCAGCGCTTCACCCGGACGCCGATCGCCCCGATCTTGGCTTCGCGGCCGTCCGGATCGTCGGTCCAGATGCCGATGCGCCCCTCGGCGCGGCGCGCGGCGACGCCGAGCAGAGCGAGCGCGTCGATCACCCAGCCCTCGAGCGCCGCGACATAGGCGCGCACGTCGCGCCCGCGCTGCGTCAGGTCGAGCTGGACATAGCCGACGCGCTGGCCGGGACCATGATAGGTATAACGCCCGCCGCGCCCGGCATCGAACACCGGAAAACGCGGGTCGAGCAGTTCGGCGGGATCGGCGCTGGTCCCGGCGGTATAGAGCGGTGGGTGCTCGATCAGCCAGACGCGCTCGCGCCCCGTGCCCGCCTGGATCGCGGCGGCGCGCTGCTCCATGTCGGCGAGCGCCGCGGCATAATCGGTCCGGCCGGGTGCGACGATCCATTCGGGTGCAGAAAGTCGGGTCATCGCGGGGTAAGTGCCGTCTCGCGGGCGCAGATGCAAGAGGCTGGACATTGGGGACGAAGGCCGTCAGTTTCGACCGCAACCGGGAAAAGAAAATAATGGGGTATCAATGACAAAATTCGACATGGGCGCGGCATGGGACGATGCGACGATGCTGGTTCGCGCGCACCTGCCGCTGACCGGCGTGCTGGCCGGGCTGTTCTTTTTCCTGCCCGGCATGATGATGGCGCTGCTCGGTCCCGCGCCGCTTTCGCCGCCCGGTAATGTCACGCCCGAACAGCTCAATGCGATGCTCATCGCGGATTTGAAGCAGCAATTCCCGTGGCTTCTGGCGGTCACCATGGCATCGACGCTGGGTTCGCTCGCTATTTTGCGGCTGTGGCTCGCCCGGGCGGGCACCAGCGTCGGCGAGGCGCTGCTCTTTACGCTGGCGATGATCCCGACGATGATCGCGATGTTCGTGGTGCAATCGCTGTTGATGGGGATTGCGTTTCTGCTGCTGATCGTGCCGGCGATCTATCTCTTTGGCCGGCTTGCCGCCGCCTATCCCTTGCTGGCGGACCGCAATATCAAGAATCCGTTCGCGGCCCTGATGGGTAGCTGGCAATTGACGAGCGGCAACGGCTGGCGGGTCGCCTTCTTCGTTTTCCTGTTCCTGATCGTCCTGATCGTTATTTCGCTGATCGTTCAGCAGGTGACCGGCATCTTCGGCGTCCGCGGCTCTATCGGCTATCTGATCGGCAGCGTGATCAATTCGGCCGTGTCCGCGGGCTTCGGCTTGCTCAACACGGCGGTGCTCGCATCGGTCTATCGGCAATTGGCGGCGAGGGGGGCGGGGGACATTTTCCAATAATTCGTTCCATCGGGACGAAAGACGTGAAGGACAGTCGGGGTTAACAACAGGGGAAGAGACATGGCCAAAATGAGCATAGGGGCGGCCTTTTCGGAGACGTTCGCCTTTCTGGGCGCCAATTGGGCGCGGATGCTGCTGTATCTGGGCGGGGCGCTGGTGGCGATCGCGTTGCTGGGCTGGCTGCTGCTCGGCAGCACCTTCGCGTCGATGGCGGCGTCGCCCAACGATCCTTCCGCCGCGCTCAGCGCTTTCGGCAAAATCTTCTTCTTTGCGATCATCGCGGGAACGGTGATGTTCGCAGCGAGCCTTCTCGTGTGGCGCAGCGGCCTGGTCGGCGGCGATCCGGCCGCGGACATCGGCTGGTCGCTCGGCGCCGGGGCCGCCTATGTCGGGGCGCTGTTCATCCTCTACATCGGGATGGTCATCGCCATGTATATCATCCTCCTGATCGTCGGACTGTTCGCGGTCGCGCTGTTCGGGGTGAGTGGCCTGTCGCCGGAAATCTTCATGAACGGCGGCGTGTCGGGCGGACTGATCGCCTTTGGGGTCATCGTCTATATCGCGATCATCGTCTTTTTCCTGTGGCTGTTCGGGCGGCTGGGGGTCGCGGGACCGTGGATGGCGGCGCACCGCCGGTCGAACCCGTTCGCTGCCCTGGGCGCGTCCTGGAAATTGACCGGCGCGTCGCAGTGGACGATCGTCGGTTTCAACGTGATTATCGCGATCCTGTCGTTCGTTTTCCTGATGGTCGCCAATCTGATCTTCGGCGGTATCGCGGGAGCGGCGGGGGGCATCTTCGGTGCAATGGGAAGCCCCGGCGCGGGCGCGGGCACGATCCTGTTCGCCGTCATTTTCGGCCTGCTGATCTATGTTCCGCTGATCCTGCTGTCGGTTGCGACGCCGGCAGCGATCTATCGCTGCGTCAATACCGACAGCAACGCCGGCGTTTTCGCCTGACCGGGCGCTGATCCGAAACGAGGGCGCTCCGCAGGCGGGGCGCCCTTCTTCGTGTCAGCTCCACTTGGCGAGCGGCGGCAGGCTCATCAGGATCGCGTCGATATTGCCGCCGGTCTTGAGCCCGAACAGCGTTCCGCGATCGTAGACGAGGTTGAATTCGGCATAGCGCCCGCGCCAGACGAGCTGTTCCTCGCGGTCGGCGTCGGTGAAGGGCAGGCCCATGCGCCGCCGCACGACCTGCGGGAAGATGTCGAGGAAGGCTTCGCCGACCCCTTGCGTGAAGGCGAAATTGCGGTCGAACTCGGCATCGTCGCCGCATTCGAGATGATCGTAGAAGATGCCGCCGACGCCGCGATGCACGCCGCGATGTGGGATATAGAAATAATCGTCGGCCCATTTGGCGTAGCGTTCGTAGACGTCGGGGCCATAGGGCGCGCAGGCGGCGCGAAAACGGGCGTGAAAGGCGTCGGTGTCTTCCTGGTAAGGGATCGGCGGATTGAGGTCGGCGCCGCCGCCGAACCAGCGCTTCGTCGTCGCGAGGAAGCGCGTGTTCATATGCACCGCGGGCACATGCGGGTTCGCCATATGCGCGACGAGGCTGATTCCGGTCGCGAAAAAGCTGGGATCCTCGCCCGCGCCGTGGATTGACGCCGCGAAATCGGGCGCGAATTCGCCGCCGACGGTCGAGACGTTCACTCCGACCTTTTCGAAGACCTGCCCCGTCATCACCGCGCGCACGCCGCCGCCGCCCGCGCCGGGCGCGATCCCCTCGGCCTCGCGGTCCCATGGCGTGTAGGTAAAGTGCGCGTCGCTGCCGGTCTCGCGCTCGATCGCCTCGAACGCGGCGCAGATGCGGTCACGCAGCGACTCGAACCAGCTTCGCGCCGCCTGTTGCTGGGGATCGAGCGAGATCATGCGGAAAAGCCTTTCGTTTGGCGGAGCGCCTCGGCGAGCGCGATGCCAGCCGCGACCGCGACATTCAAGGAGCGAAAGCCGGGCTGCATCGGAATCGCGACCCGCGCGGCGACGGCCTCGTGGACATGGTGCGGAACGCCGGCGCTCTCTGATCCGAAGAGCAGCACATCGCCTTGATCGAAATCAAAGTCGGGAAGCGGAGTCGCGCCCGCGGTCGAGAGCAGGACGAGGCGCTGGCCGCCGATCTGTGCCCATTGGCGGAACGCGTCCCAGCCGGGATGCCGCCGGACATTGGCGCGCACCGCATAATCCATTCCGGCGCGCTTCAGCGCCGCGTCGCCGAAGGGGAAACCGCACGGCTCGATGATATGCGCGGGCGCCCCGAAACAGGCGGCGGTGCGCAGGATCGTGCCGACATTGCCGGCAATATCGGGCTGAAACAGGGCGATTTCCATGCCGCCGCCATAGTCCCGGCGGGTGAAGGAATCGAGGGCTTAGGGTCCGAAGGGCCGATCAATGGGACGAAGGGGAAATTGCCTGTTGGCAAGCCCGGACTGTGCGGCTATCAGGCCCGCAATTCCCGGAGGGGCCGCCGGGCTGCGCCGTTTTGTGCGCGCGCAACGGGGCGGGCCATCCTTCTTCGGGAACTTTGTCAGTTCACCCATGCAAGGGCAGTCGAATGGCCAGTGAAACCGAAACTACCGCCGGCATCGAAGATGGCGTGCGGCGCCGGGACTTCATCAATATCGCGGCGGTCAGTTTCGCCGGTGTCGGTGCGGCCGCGGTGGTGCTTCCCCTGGTCAATCAGATGAATCCTTCCGCTGACGTGCTTGCGCTGTCGTCGACCGAAATCGACATTTCGGCGATTCAGCCGGGGCAGGCCATCAAGACGAGCTGGCGCAAGCAGCCGGTGTTCGTCCGCAACCTGACCCCGGTCGAGATCGCGGAGGCGAAGAAGGTTCCCTTGAGCGACCTGCGCGACCCGCAGACGATCGACGAGCGCACCAAGCCCGGCAAGGAAAACTGGCTGATCACGCTCGGCGTCTGCACCCATCTCGGCTGCGTGCCGCTCGGCGCCGCCGAGGGCGAGAACCGCGGCGATTACGGCGGTTATTTCTGCCCGTGCCACGGGTCGCACTACGACACCGCGGCGCGCATCCGTAAGGGCCCGGCACCCAAGAATCTGGCTGTGCCGCCCTATGAATTCAACAGCGACACCGTCGTGACGATCGGCTGAGGAGCGAGATAAGATGAGCTTTCCCTGGGCCAAACCATATGAACCCCAGCATCCGCTGATGAAGTGGATGGACGAGAAGTTGCCGATTCCGCGGCTTGTCTACAATGCCACCGGTCCCGGCTATCCGGTTCCGCGCAACCTCAACTATTTCTGGAACTTCGGCGTCCTCGCGGGTGCCGCGCTGGTCATCCAGATCGTCACCGGTATCGTGCTGGCGATGCATTATGCCGCCAATGCGGGCGTCGCCTTCAACTCGGTCGAGCATATCATGCGCGACGTGAACGCCGGCTGGTTCATCCGCTACGCGCATATGAACGGCGCGAGCATGTTCTTCATCGTCGTTTATCTGCACATCTTCCGCGGCCTTTATTACGGATCGTACAAGGCGCCGCGCGAAATGGTGTGGCTGCTCGGCGTCGTGATCTTCCTCCTGATGATGGCGACCGCCTTCATGGGCTATGTCCTTCCCTGGGGCCAGATGAGCTTCTGGGGGGCGCAGGTGATCACCGGCTTCTTCTCGGCGATTCCGGTCGTCGGCGATCCGATCCGCGTCTGGCTGCTCGGTGGCTTCGCGCCCGACAATGCCGCGCTCAACCGCTTCTTCTCGCTCCACTATCTGCTGCCGTTCGTGATCGCGGGGGTCATCATCCTGCATATCTGGGCGCTGCACATTCCGGGGTCGTCGAACCCGACGGGCATCGAGGTGAAGGACGAACAGGATACCGTCCCGTTCCACCCCTATTACACCGCAAAGGACGGCTTCGGCGTCGGCGTGTTCCTGCTCGTCTTCGTCGCGTTGACCTTCTTCAGCCCGAACCTGCTCGGCCATGCGGACAATTATATCCCCGCCAACCCGCTTTCGACCCCCGCGCATATCGTGCCCGAATGGTATTTCTGGCCCTTCTACGCGATCCTGCGCGCCTTCACCTTCAACTTCCTGTGGATCGATGCGAAACTGTGGGGCGTCATCGCGATGTTCGCGGCGATCGCGCTACTGTTCTTCCTGCCGTGGCTCGACAGCTCGCCGGTCAAGTCGTCGAACTATCGTCCGCTCAACCGCATTTTCTTCTGGGTTCTCGTCGTCGACGTGTTCATCCTGGGGTTCTGCGGCAAGAGTCCGGCCGAACAGCCGTACGTGATCATGAGCCAGCTCGCCGCGGCTTATTATTTCGCGCACTTCCTGATCATATTGCCGATCGTCTCGCGGATCGAACGTCCGCTGCCGATGCCGAACTCGATCACGGAAGCGGTCCTCGCAAAGCATGCCGACGACACGTCGGCGGCCACGGCCTGAGCGCCGGACTTTAATAGGAGCTGATACAGCCATGGTTCGTCCGCTCGGTTTTCTCGTCGGTCTGGGTTTCATCGCAGCCCTGCTGTGCGCGATCCTGACCACGCCCCTTTCCAACGAAGCCAATGCTTCGCACGCGTTCCACAAGGAACCGAAGCATCTTGCGCTGTCGAGTGACGGTCTGCTCCCGCACTGGGACAAGGCCAAGCTGCAGCGCGGGATGCAGGTGTACAAGGAAGTCTGTTCGGCGTGCCACAGCCTGAACCTCGTCGCCTTCCGCGACATCGCGGATCTCGGCTATAGCGAGGGGCAGATCAAGAGCTTCGCCAAAAGCTATGACACGATCCCGTCGGTCAATCCCGACACCGGCGAACCGTCGACGCGCACGGGCCTGCCGTCGGATCATTTCCCGGCGCCCTACGCCAATGAAACCGCGGCGCGCGCGGCGAACAACAATGCGTTGCCGCCCGACCTGTCGCTGATCACCAAGGCGCGCGAAGGCGGCAAGAACTATGTCTATTCGCTGCTGACCGGCTTCCAGAATCCCCCGGCGAACCTGCCGAAGGAACTGCAGCCGCCGACGGGCCTGCACTACAACCCCTATTTCGCGAACCTCAACCTCGCGATGGCGCCGCCGCTGCACGACGGGCAGGTGACCTTTGCCGACGGTTCGCCGAACACGGTGAAAGCGATGGCGAGCGATGTCGCCGCCTTCCTGGTGTGGACCGCCGAGCCGAAGCTGGTGAAGCGCGTTCAGGTGGGCTGGGCAGCCTTCATCTTCCTGCTCATCTTCACTGGCCTGACCTATATGTCGTACCGGAACATCTGGGCCGACAAGAAGCATTGACCCTTCGGGGGAGGGCGGTCACGCCGATGATCGCTCTCCCGCCTCGGCCCGACCTCGACCTTGCGTCGCTGGTCCGCACCATCCCGGACTTTCCTAAGCCGGGCATCCAGTTCCGCGATATCACCACGCTGATCGGCGACGCCGCCGGCTTTTCCGAAAGCGTCCGCCGCCTGGCCGCCCGCGCCGCTGCCTATCGTCCCGACTATATCGTCGCGGTCGAGGCGCGGGGCTTCCTGTTCGGTGCGGCGATGGCGACCGCGATGGGCGTCGGTCTCGTCCCGGTGCGCAAGGCGGGCAAGCTGCCGGGCGTCACCATCGGCGTCGACTACGAGCTCGAATATGGCGTCGACCGCCTCGAACTGCACGAAGGCGCGGTGACCGCGGGGCATCGTGTCGTGCTCGTCGATGATCTGCTCGCGACCGGCGGCACGATCCTCGCCGCCGCAAGACTGATGCAGAGCGTCGGCGCCGAGGTCGCCGCCGCGCTGTTCGTGATCGGCCTCCCCGATCTGGGCGGCTCGCAGCGGCTCGAGGCCGCGGGGCTGACATGCGAGACGCTGATCGCCTTCGACGGGGATTAGCAATGTTAGCTGTTGGCAAATTGCGGATAGGCAGGTTCGCCAACAAGCGTCAGCGGTCCACTGGGTCGATCATCAAGAAAGGGATCTGATTTCAGAGGGATGGCTGGCGGCTGAGGCCGACGCGAAATGTGGCGACGCCGCGAACGGGGTGATCGCCGGCATCTTTTGCAGCAGTGAACAAGGTCTTGCCCACGACTGCACCGCAGGCAACGGTTTCTATCCCGCTCCTGACATTATCCGTCGCGGCACGACAGCCATCGACGATGCCATCTACCGTGATGGTGACACGGAACAGAGCATCGACATCCGACTGTCCGGACTGTCTCGCAATATCCATCAGTTCTTTGTTCGAGAGCCAATCGTCCCGGTCCTTCAACGCCACCGGTGGCTTGCCGCCGGGGGCGAACTGGCCGGCATCGGCGCCCCAATCGATCAACTGGTCGGCGGTGCATTTGCGAAGCGCCTCGACGGCCTTGGCTGCACCAGCGACCTGGGCGGCGCCTTCGATACCGGTCTTGGTCGTTATGGTCACCGTTTCAGCATGTTCAAGCCCGGTGAGGAAATCCAGCGCGACGCCTTGCATCTGAATTACCGGCATGCCGTTCGGCAGTTTTGTGGCGCGCGCCAGCCCGTCCAATTTTTGCCGGGATGGAGCAAAGGTCAGTGCGGCGGGCGAGAGCGGCGTGGAGCCTTTGATTTTCTCGCTGGCGATAGCCACGTTGTAGCTGTCGATCCCCGGCACGGTCTCGATCGCCAAAATGGCGGATGGTTCGATATTTTGCCGTTCCAGTTGGCACCTTGCCGGATCGTCTCGCAAGATCCAGCGCGAGACTGGCGGATCGGGAATAGTTTGCGCATTTCCGATGAGCGCCAAAGCTCCCAAGAGCGAAGCAATCATTTTATCCTCCCCGACATCCTGAAGCAGAATGGTCGAGCAGCCTTCCGTAAGCAAGAAATGAAGAAGTGAATCATCGCCTTCGACTATTTTGCTGCGCGCAAAGAAAAAGCCCGCGCCGAAGCGCGGGCTGTGCTCGCCCCCTTGGCAAGCTCTCGGGGCCTTAGAAGGGCACCCAATTCTGCTTCTTGCGGATCTTCATATAGCCGACATTGACACCCAGTCGCGCGCCGACGCCCACCCGGATCGGGATCAGCACGACGTCGCCGCGGCGCAGATAGCTCGCGTTGAAGCCGCCGACGAGATAGGCTGCCCCTTCGCCCGCCGGATAGCGCTTGTAGATATCCTCGGTGTCGAAGAGATTGTAGACGAGGACGAAGGTGCTGCCCGCGTTGGCGCCCGCGTCGAAGCCGATCGACGGGCCGGTCCAGTAAACCGGCCGTTCGCCCTCGATCTTGTGGTGGAGCGTGCCCGAGCCATAGCGAACGCCGATGCCTAGCGCGCCGCCGGCCTCGCGCCCGACGATATAGGCGTTGGGCTCGCCCTGCTTCTTGAGGATGTCCTCGATTAGTCCCGCCAGGCCTTGCGCGCCCTTGCCGAACACGCCCTCGGCGGCGCCGATCAGATCGTCTTTCTTGTAGGTCGAACCATCGGAAGCGGCCGCCGTCGCGCTATCGGCGGTGGTGGTCGCGACGCCGGTGTCGGGTGTCGTCGAATATTGTTCGTCGCCGGTGGCAAGGTCGCTGTTCAGGGTCGGATCGGCGGGTGCCGGATCGTTCACGGAAGGCGCCGGAGTCACGGGCTGGGGGTTGTCGAGATCGGAATCGATCGCGGTGTTGGGGTCGACCGAGGTCATCTGGCCATTCGCCGCGACCGGCGCGAGCATCAGCCCGATCGATGCCAGGGTGGTGGCGGCAAAAGTGGCAAGCGTTTTACGCATATGTCCCCCAAATCGGTCCGCGCCAGATGCGCCGGACGGGTTTACCATGACTCCGACTGTGAATCGCGGGCAATGAATGGGCGATGACTTGAGTCGATTTTACGCCGGATCGAATCCTTTTTGCCATGAACCGCGAAAAATAAGGTCGAAAGGGAGCAATGTTAGGCGTTGCGAGGCGCGAAGCGCATGGCTATAGCGACCCGCCTAAGCCAGCCTGCCGTTAGCGCGGCAGACCATGCGGAGACGTGGGTGAGTGGCTGAAACCAACGGTTTGCTAAACCGTCGTACTGGTAAATCCGGTACCGAGGGTTCGAATCCCTCCGTCTCCGCCACCCTTCCCAACGCCTTTGGTTTTGAAGTCCGGCCGAAACGGTCTTAGGGCTTGTCCATGGCCCCTCACGATCTACTCTCGCTTCTCGGCATCGATCTGCCGATCATTCAGGCGCCGATGGCGGGCGTATCGTCGCCCGACATGGCGGCGGCGGTCAGCGAGGCGGGGGCGCTGGGTTCGATCGGCGTCGGTGCGACCGACGTCGACGGGGCGCGGGGGATGATCGCCGCGGTGCGCGCACGCACGGCGCGGCCGTTTCAGGTCAATCTGTTCTGCCACCGGCCCGCGATCGCCGATACCGGGCGCGAGCGCCGGTGGATCGAACGCTTCCGCCCGCTGTTCGCCGAGTTCGATGCCGAACCGCCGGAAACGCTCGGTGAAATCTATCGCAGCTTCGTCGGCCATGACGCGATGCTGGAAATGCTGATCGACGAGCGCCCGCCGGTCGTCAGCTTCCATTTCGGTCTGCCCACCGAGAAGGTGATCGCGGCGCTGCATGCGGCCGGGATCATCCTGCTCGCCACGGCCACCAGTCTCGCCGAGGCGGAGGCTGTGGCTGCCGCCGGGATCGATGCCATCGTCGCACAGGGATGGGAGGCGGGCGGCCACCGGGGGATATTCGATCCCGACGCGCGCGACGACCGGCTCGGGACGATGGCGCTCACCCGCTTGCTTGCGCAGCGGCTCGACCGGCCGGTCATCGCGGCGGGCGGGATCATGGACGGCGCGGGCATCGCCGCCGTGCTCAACCTTGGCGCCTCCGCCGCGCAGCTCGGCACGGCTTTCGTCGCCTGCGACGAGAGCCTGGCCGACGCGGCCTATCGCGCCGCGCTTCTCGGCGATGCGGCGCGTCATACCGCGATGGTGCGCGCCGTATCGGGCCGACCCGCGCGTATCCTGTCCAATCGCTTCGCCGCGCAGGATGCCGTGATCGATCCGGCCGAAATTCCCGCCTATCCGATCACTTATGATCTGGGCAAAGCGCTGCATGCCGCCGCCAAGGCGCGGGGCGAGCATGGGTATGGGGCGCAATGGGCGGGGCAGGGCGCGCCGCTCGCGCGCGCGATGTCGGCAGCCGATCTCGTCGCGGCGCTGGTGGCCGAACTCGAAGCGGCACGGCGCGCGTAGAGATCAGCGCACGGTTTTCAATCGCGCCAGCTCGTCGCGTGCGACCTTCTGCAGGGCAACCGCCTGCGCGTCCGAGAGGCCGAGCGCATCGGCGCCCTTCTCGTGCGCGCCCAGGCTGACGGGATCGATCCCTGTGATCGCGCCAAAGGTAACCAGCGCGGACAGATAATAGCCCGCAACGCTCGCGTGATAATGGTCGTAGGTCCAAAGATCGAGCTGGCCGTAGGCGATGCCGTCATAAGGATCGGGGTCAGCGATACCCTCCGCCATCGCCCGGTTCCATGCCTCGCCCACGGGCAATATGCCCCGGACGGCAGGGTTGGCGGCGCGGGCCTGCTCGGCGGCGGCGCGCAGGTCGTCGGCCATCGCGCTCACCGGCTTGCCGTACCAATGGCCCTTGGGCGTATAGGTCTGGTCGGCGCGCGTCCACGTCGCGGCGAGCCGGATGTCGACCGCCGGATTGCGCCTTTTGAACAGCGCGGTCATCCGGCCGACATCGCGGATATAGCTGGCGGGATCGCCGGGCCGGGCGTGGTCGAGAACGCTATATTCCTGGAGGACGACGACGTCCCACGGCTTGTCGAACAGCGCGCGCCGCTCGTCGTAATGAAAGCCGAGCGACTTGCCCCCCTGCGTCTCGAGGCTGACGGCATAATCGAGCCCCGCCTGCTCGCAAAAGGCCTTGAACAGCGCCGGAACACCGCCATAGCCGGCGCCGTTGAGATCGGTGACCATGTCCGCGTGCCAGTTGCGCGCCGCCGAATGCGCGCCCTGGGTGAAGCTGTTGCCGATGAACAGGATTGTTCGCGGCGCCGTGTTCAGAGCGGGGGCAGGGGATGCCGCGCCGGCGGCGGTCGGCGCGGGCGCGCTCTCCTTTGCCGTGACCGCCGGCGCGACGGCGAGCCCGGCGCAGCCGATCAGGAGCCAGATACCGGACCCGTATTTCATCGTCAGAACTCCGTGGTGATCGAGCTGTACCAATAACGGCCATAGGGGCTGTAGAGCGACCCCAGATAGCCTTCCGACGACAGTGGCGGCTTTTTGTTGGCGATGTTGCGGACGCCGACGCGCCAGCGCATGTCGCCGCCGATCCCGTCCCGGTCGCGGATGCGGACCTGAGCATAAAGGTTCGCGGTAAGCTGCGACTTGACCCGCCACGGATTGCCGTCGGCGTCGACGAAGCCTGTTTCGTCGACCGCGCCGGTATAGCGCGCGAAGGCGCCGAGCTGGAACTGGCCGAGCGACCAGGTCAGCGATGCCGAGCCGCGCCATTTCGGGCGGCCGTTGGCCTCGATCAGATTCTCGGTCTCGGGCAGCGGCGTCGCGGCGTTGATGTCGCCTGCTTCGCGCGCGGCGACGAGCATGTCGACCGCGTCGCCCGGCGCGCGGGAGAATTTGAGCAGTCGCGTCGCGTTGACCGCCAGATCGAACTTGCCGATTCCGGTCTCGGGTGACCGCCAGTAGAAGCCGAAGTCGACCCCGCGCACCGTCTGCGGCAACAGGTTGATGAACTGGTCGCGCACCGTCAGGATACGGCCGACCGGCGCGATGCCGGTTCCCGCAAAGGCCGCGACATCGTCGGCGTTGGCGGCGTCGCGGACGACGTTGGGGTTCGACGATCCTTGCAGACGCAGCAGATAGTCGAGCGCGATCGCGGTGTCGTTGCCGAGGATGCCAACGATGCCCTTTTGCCGGATCGACCAATAGTCGACCGTGAAGGTCACCCGGCCGAGATCGGCGGGCAGGAAGGCCGGCTCGAACACCGCGCCGAGATTATAGTTGGTGCTCTTTTCGGGCTTGAGGTCGGGGTTGCCCGACACGCGGCGCGAATAGCCGACATTGTTCCCGCAGGCGGTGAAGCTGTCGATCCGCCCGGCGCGCAGATCGACCTCGCAGCGCAGGAAATCCTGGCTGGTCGCAAGGCGGGCATATTCAACGGCATTGACCTGTTCGAGGTTCGGTGCGCGGAAGCCCTGCGAGAAGGAGCCGCGAAAGCGGAGGCCGTCGAACACGTCCCATGCCGCGGCGACCTTCGGCCGCGCGACACTGCCGAAATCGCTGTAATGCTCATAGCGACCGGCGAGCTGGAGGTCGAAGCGCCGTATCAGCGGGATATTCATATCCTCCGACACCAACGGCACCGCCAGTTCGGCATAGGCGGCGGCGACGGTGCGCTTGCCATAGGTGTCGGGATTGTCGCTGACCGCGGCGGCATCGCTGATCGTGATCGCGCCCGACACCATGTCGACGAAGGGATCGGAGCCGTCGACCGCGGCGTCGCGGTCGTCGCGCTGGGTCTCGCGCCGGACTTCGACGCCGAACGCCACGCCGACATCGCCGCCGGGCAGCTTGAACAGATCGGGGCGCGAGGCGCGGAAATCGCCCATCGTCAGCGTCGTCTTCGACCGGCGCTGGAGCTGGAAGCCGATCGCATCAAGCGCGACCTGCGAACTGGGCGTGCAGTCGCCATAGGTCGTTGCCGTGGCGCAGCCGCCGTTGAACGGATTATAGGCGTCGGGGGTCGACAGCGCGAGGCTCTGCTGAAGCGCCGAACTGCGCACCGCGAAGCTGCTGTCGTGGGCGCTCGCCTCCGAATAGGTGAAGGCGCTGTCCCATTTGAAGCCCGCGGTCTCGCCCCGGATACCGAGCAGCGCGCGAAGCTGCTCGCCGGTGACATGCACCGTCTGCGGCCCCGCATCGACATAGCGGTAATTGGTGAGCAGCACCGGCAGCCCCTCGTCAGGGACGTTGGTCAGCCCGGGAATGCGGTTGGGGCTGCCGACCGGCCCGAAGGGATTGTAATAGTTGGTCGCGGGAATCCAGATCTGGTTGAGGTTGATCACCGCCGGCTGGCCCCGCAGCGTGTCCGAATAATAATAGCCGAACTCGCCGAACAGGGTCAGCGTGTCGGTCAGGTCGTAATGCCCGTTGGCGAAGCCGTTGTAGCGCTTGACGCGCGGCATGACGGTGGTGCCGATCGCGGTGTCGTAACGCAGGTTACGGAACGTGTTGTTCGTCGCGAGCGAGGTGTTCACCAGACAGAGGTCGGGTGAAAGCTGATAGGTGCAACCGCCGAAACTTGGTGGGCGAACGGTGAAGGAGCCGGCTGCCGTTGTCATGTTGGTCGAGCCGAGGCGGGGACGGCCGCCGGCGATCTGAACCTGCAGAGCGGGCCACGGACCGCGCGTCGCGCGCCCGTCGGGCGTCGTCGAATCGGCGAAATCGGGATAATCGGCGAACAGCGGGCGCAGGTCCGCCGACGCGGTGAAATCCTGATCCTCGGCGCGCAAGGCCGAACGATCGGTGTATTCGAACGAGACGGTGATGTTGCCGCGATCGAAGCTCTTGCCCGCCAGGATATTGCCCTGGAACTCGCGCAAATGGGTGCCTTCGGCGCCACCATATTGTGCCTGGAGCCGCAGACCGTCATAATTGTCCTTGAGCACGGTATTGACCACGCCCGCGACCGCGTCCGAACCATAGAGGGCTGCGGCGCCGTCGAGCAGCACCTCGAACCGCTGGAGCCCGGTCGTCGGGATCGCGTTGGAATTATAGCTCAGCACCGGCACGGTGCCGGTATCGGACAGCCCCTGACTGGCGGGGTGGGTGACGACGCGGCGCCCGTTGAGCAACACCAGCGTGTTGCCGACCCCCAGCGAGCGGAGGTTGACCGAGCCGACGTCGCCGCGCGCCGCGTTGCTCGTCTGCGCATTGTTGCCGGGGTTGAAGCTGACGTCGCCCATCTGGGGAATGCTGCGGATCAATTCGTCGCCGCTCACCGCGCCGACGGCGTCGATCCGGTCCTGATCGAGAACGACGACCGGCAGAGCCTCGGTGACCCGCGCGCCCTGGATCCGCGTGCCGACGACGACGATGTCCGAACCGTCGCTGCCCTGGCCCTCGCCATCGGCGGCCTCGCCCTGCGCGGCGGGTGCGTTGTCCTGCGCCCGGGCGGGCATACAGGCGAGCAGGCCGATCGCCGTGCTCGCGAGCAGCAATGCCGATGTGGAACCCCTCATTATCCTTCTCCCTTTGCTTTCAATCCATGTCCTGTTCGACGGGCGGCGCGGCCAGCGGAGACGGTGCGCCGCCGTCGAGCGCCAGTCGCAGCTGATCGCGATCGAGCGCATTGTCCCAGCGAGCGACGACGACCGTCGCCACCGCGTTGCCGATGAAATTGGTGAGGCTGCGGCATTCCGACATGAAGCGGTCGATGCCGAGGATCAGCGCCATGCCCGCGACCGGAACCGACGGCACGATCGACAGCGTCGCGGCCAGCGTGACGAACCCCGCGCCGGTGACGCCCGCCGCGCCTTTCGAGCTGATCATCGCGACGAGCAGCAGCGCGACCTGCTGGCCGAGCGACAGGTCGACATTGCAAGCCTGCGCGATGAACAGCGCGGCGAGCGTCATATAGATGTTGGTGCCGTCGAGGTTGAAGCTGTAGCCCGTCGGCACCACCAGCCCTACGACCGACTTGGCGCAGCCGGCGCGCTCCATCTTCTCCATCAGGCTGGGCAGCGCACTTTCCGACGAGGAGGTGCCGAGCACGAGCAACAGCTCGGCGCGCAGATAGCGGATCAGCTTGAAGATCGAAAAGCCCGCGAGCCGCGCCGCGATGCCGAGCACGACGACCACGAAGATCGCCGAGGTGAGATAGAAGGTCGCGAGCAGCCCGGCGAGATTCGCGAGCGATCCGACCCCATATTTGCCGATCGTGAAGGCCATCGCGCCGAACGCCCCGACCGGCGCCGCGCGCATCAGGATCGCGACAAGCCGGAAGATGACGAGCCCGACGCGCTCGAACAGGTCGCGCACCGGCGCGGCGGGTTCGCCGACCATCGACAGCGCAATCCCGAACAGGATCGAGACCAGTAACACCTGGAGCAGCGAATCCCCGGTGAGCGCCGAGACGAGCGTCGTCGGAATCGCCGACATGATGAAATCGACCAGTCCGCTGTGTTTCGCCTTTTCGACATAGCCGGACACCGCGCCGGCATCGAGCGTCTTCGGGTCGATGTTCATGCCCGCGCCCGGCTGCACCGTGTTGGCGACGATCAGGCCGACGATCAGCGCCAGTGTCGAGAAGAAGAGGAAATAGGCGAAGGCCTTGCCCGCGACACGGCCGACCGAACGCAATTCGGTCATTCCCGCGATGCCGGTGACGAGGGTGATGAAGATCACCGGGGCGATGATCATCTTGACGAGCTTGATGAAGCCGTCGCCGAGCGGCCGCAGCGCCTCGCCGGTCGCGGGCCAGAGATGGCCGATGATCACGCCCAGAAGAATGGCGGCGAGCACCTGGACATAGAGGTGGCGGTAGAACGGTGTCGTTCCCGCCGGCGCCCGTCCGGTCTCGTCGATTATGATGGCTGCCACGTACATCCTCCCGAGCACGGCCTTTCGCCGTTGCTTCCCCAAAATTATGGCCGGCCCCATCGCCGGTCCACGAACTTCGCATTATCCGAAAAACGGCAGAAAATAAGGCCATTGCGGAGGGGGGTGCGATATTTCCCCGTTTCGAATGTGCGATTTTCCGCTTACCATGAACTTATATGTGCGATAATCCGCACATATGACGACTCCGGTCATCCTTGATGATTCGCACGCGCCGGGTGCTGGGCGGCGCCTGATCTGGGCGGCCCTGCTCGCCTTGCTGCTGCTGGCGATGATCGCGGTCGCCGCCTTCGGCTGGGCAGCGGGCCATGCGCGCGTCGCATCCGACGCCGCCGCCGAGCAGCAGGCGCGAAGCGCGTCGCGCCGGCTGGCGGGCGAGCTTCAGAAATTCCGCCTGCTTCCGCTGGTGCTCACCGAATATCCCGACGTCCGCACCGTGCTGGGCAGCGGCGATGCCGGGGCGGCGCGGCGGATGAACGACAAGCTCGAACTGCTCGCCGATCGCACCGATGCCGCGGTCATCTACCTGATCGCGCGCGACGGCCGGACGATCGCCGCGAGCAACTGGCGCCGCCCGCAGAGCTTCGTCGGCCAGAATTACGGCTTTCGCCCCTATTTCCGCGACGCCATGGCAAAGGGCAGCGCCGAATTGTTCGCGCTCGGCACGGTTAGCGGCCGGCCCGGGCTGTTCATCGCCCGCCGCGTCGAGGAAGGCGGCCGGGCGCTCGGCGTGATCGTCGTCAAGGTCGAGTTCGGCGGCCTCGAAGCCGAATGGGCGCGCCAGCCGCTCGCAACCTTCGTCACCGACGATCATGGCGTCGTCATCATCACCAGCCGCCCCGACTGGCGCTTTCGCACTCTCGCGCCGATCGACGAGCGGACGCGCGCGGCGATTCGTGCGGTGCTGCAATTCGGCGATCTGCCGCTCACGCCGCTCCCTCTCACGAAAGACGGAGCGACCTGGGCGAACGGCGACGCGCGCTACCGCGAAGCGACGGTTCCGGTGCCGATGGCGGGCGCCCGGCTGCACGCCTTCCAGCCGCTCGCGCCGGCCGAGGCCAGCGCCAATGCGACCGCGCGCACCGCGATCCTGATCGCCTTCATCCTGCTCGCCGCGCTGCTGACCTGGGTGTTCCGCGCGCGCGAGAAGCAGCGGTTGCAGGCGGAAGCACGCCACATGCTCGAAATCGAGGTTGCGGCGCGCACCGCCGATCTGGTCGAGGCAAACCGGCGGTTCCGCGCCGCGCGCGAGGAATTGTCGCAGGCGAGCCGCCTCGGCACGATCGGGCAGATTACCGCGGGCGTCGCGCACGAAATCAACCAGCCGGTCGCGGCGATCCGTGGTTTTGCCGAAAACGCCGGCACGTTTCTCGATCGCGGCGACGCGGGCAAGGCGCGCGACAATATCGGCACGATCGTCGCGCTGACCGAGCGGATCGCCGCGATCATTGCCGAACTGCGCAGCTTCGCGCGGCGCAGCACGCCTGTGCTCGGCCCGGTCGAGATCGCGCGGGTGATCGACGGAGCGCTGCTGCTCGTCGGCGATCGCATCCGCGAACATGGCGTCACGGTCGAGCGCGTCGGCGAAGCGCCGGGAATGCGCTGCATCGCCGACCGTGTGCGGTTCGAACAGATTCTCGTCAACCTGCTCCAGAACGCGCTCGACGCGCTGACCGGCCGCCCCGATCCGCGCATCCGTATCGAAACGCGAGAGCAGGGCGATATCGCGATCACCGTCGCCGACAACGGGCCGGGGATTGCGCCCGACGTCGCCGACAATCTCTTCACGCCCTTCGTCACCGGAAAGGCTGATGGGCTCGGACTGGGGCTGGGCATCGCGCGTGACATCGCGCGCGAATTCGGCGGCGCACTCGACAGTGTCGCGTCGCCGCTGGGCGGCGCGGCCTTTCGGCTGGAGGTTCGCCGCGCATGAGCGAATTCGTGTCTCACCAGCAGGTCATTTTCGTCGACGACGACGACGCTCTGCGCGCGGCGACCGTGCAGTCGCTCGAACTCGCCGATATCGAGGTCCGGGCCTTCGTCGATGCCGAGACGGCGCTTGCGGCGATCGACGATGCGTTCAGCGGCGCGGTGGTCACCGATATCCGCATGCCGCGCCTCGACGGGCTCGAATTCTTCGCGCGCATCCGGGCGATCGACGCCGAGATCCCCGTCATCCTGATCACCGGGCACGCCGACGTGCCGATGGCGATCGGGGCGCTGAAAGGCGGGGCATTCGATTTTCTCGCCAAGCCCTATGCGACCGATCATCTGATCGCGGCCGTTCGCAAGGCGCTGACTTCCCGGCGTCTGATTCTCGACAATCGGATGTTGCGCGCCGCCGCCGAGACCAGCGTCGACAGCCCGCTGATCGGCGACAGCCCGGTCATGGCGCAGCTTCGCGCGACGATCGTCCAGATCGCGCGCGCCGACATCGACGTGCTCGTCGAAGGCGAGACGGGTACGGGCAAGGAACTCGCGGCGCTGCTCCTCCATCGCCAGGGGCCGCGGTCGGGCCGCCCCTTCGTCGCGGTCGATTGCGGTGCGCTTCCCGAAGGGCTCGCCGAGGTCGAACTGTTCGGCCACGATCGCGGCGCCCCCGGCTATGGCCCGATTGCCCGCGAAGGGCGGATCGAACAGAGCCATCGCGGTACCCTGTTCCTCGACGGCATCGACAATATGCCGCTTGCGATCCAGGCGACGCTGCTCCGCGTCGTCGAGGAGCGAAAGATCCGCCCGATCGGCGCGAGCGAGCCGCGCGGGGTCGACCTGCGCATTATCGCGTCGTCGCGCCGCGACCTGCAACAGGCGGTTCGTGCCGGCGAATTTCGCGAAGACCTTTTCTATCGCCTCAACGTCGTGCGGCTGCGGATGCCGCCGCTTCGCGAGCGCAGGGTCGATATCCCGCAGCTTTTTGCGTCTTTCGTCGAGGAAGCGACAGGCCGCATGGGCGCGCGGGATTTTACCCTGGGCGATGCCGCGCGCCGGCACCTGATCGAACATGACTGGCCGGGCAATGTCCGCGAGCTTCGCAATTTCGCCTATAGCGAGGTGCTGGGACTGGAGGCGCCGGTCCCCGAAGACGGTGCGATACCGCCGGCGCTGCCCGAGCGGGTGGCGCAGTTCGAGGCGCATGCCATTCGCGACGCGCTGGCAAGCGCGGGCGGCGATATCGCGGCCACGCTCGCGTTCCTGCGCATCCCGCGCAAGACACTCTATGACAAGATCGCGCGTCACGGCATCGATCCGAAAATCTATCGAGGCTGAGGGCGTTTCCAGCTCGTTCGATCCGTCCCGGCGTTTTTCGACGGGCCGTGATCGCTTAATGCTGCCACTATGGTGCCGTTAAATTCTGCAAATTGGGGATTTTATTCATAATCACCCGCCATGGTCGTTGGTGCGAAGGCCAGTTCGTTGAATTTAGGTTAACTGTGATTTCTAGTGTCGTTGAATATTATGCGAAATTTTGCTAATATTGGGCGTCGGCATCGAGTTGTGCTGAGTATATTATGACATATTCCCATTCTTCCGGTGCTGCTTTCAACGAGGATGGCATGAAGAAACCGCTCCTCTCCAGCGCGACGCCTGAGCCGCTACCGGCGGGCGAGGCCGATCGCCGTGGCGCCGACCGCTATCGCACCGTGTGGCGCATCGCGAAGGTCACGCGCGATGGCGACGTTGGTCTGTGGCGTGTGCGCAACATGTCCGACAACGGCATGATGCTCGCCGCCGATGTGCCGATCACGGTCGGCGAACAGCTCGAAATCGCGCTTTCGGATGCGGTGACCGTGCGGGGCAAGGTCGTGTGGTCCGAAGGCGGCCGTTGCGGCGTCGCGTTCGACGAGGAAGTCGACGTCGCCGACGTGCTCAAACAGCTCGCTGCCGAACAGCGTGCGAGCGGCTATCGTCAGCCGCGACTTCCCGTCCACAGCAGCGCGCAGGTGGTGACCGACGAAGGCACGAGCGAGATCGAGCTCGTCGACCTGTCGCAGAGCGGCGCGGGTTTCGTCCACGACGGGCATCTGGAGGTCGGCAAGGAACTCGATCTCGTGCTCGCGAGCGGAATCCGCCGCAAGGCGATCGTGCGCTGGTCGCGCGGGACGCGCGGCGGTTTGTGGCTGACCCAGCCGCTCGACCGTGCCGACCTCGAAAGCATCCGTCGCTTTCAGAACTAGGGCGGGATCAAGCCTTCGCAGATGAGCGCGCATCTTACGCAGTGGAGCGGTTAGAGCGTCGCGATCTGAAAAAACTGTGTGCTCCCGCGAAGGCGGGAGCCCATCTCCCGCCGGAGCAAGATGGAACCGGCCGGAGATGGGTCCCCGCCTTCGCGGGGACACAGCTTTTCTTCCGCAGTCCCTAAGCCGCGCCTTTCGCGATCTTGGCCCAGGGGTTGAGATCGGGTTCGGCGATCTTGCTCAGCCGGTTGTGGTCGCGATGCCGGAACAGCCCCTGATCCTTTACCATCAGCATCGTGTCGGAGACATAGCTCCACGACCCGTCGTCGTGGAAATCGACGGTCAGCTCGTAGCTGTCGGTGCGAAAGGCCTGTTCGAGGAAGGTGGTCGAGCAGATGCCATATTCGGTTTGTCCGCGTGTCGCCTTGACGATCAACTGCTTCGCACCGGGCTTGGCGTGCCCCGCGGCGATCGCGATCTGGCCGCGCGGGATGGCGAGCGTCTGGATGATCAGACCCGTTGCCGCCTCATAGAGCCAATAGCCGACCTGATCGTGGAAGGCGATGTCCTCCTCGGGCGTGTTGATATGGACGTGGTAGCGCAGGCCATAGAAAAGCTGCGGCCCGTTCGCCTGCGGGTCGATCGGATGCATCTCGATCCGTTCGTAATATTTGCGCGTCTCGGGGCCGTCGGCCTTGGGATTTACGTCGACGCCGCGCGTCCCTTCCCAGACGCCCGCGAGCCGCCGCAGCGGGCCGAGATTGGCGAGCGTATCAGGATCGACGTCCTCGGGCTCGGTGAAGATGTCCTTGGGTATGTCCATGCTGCCCCCTTTGGGTCTGTCAGATATCTTCGGCCAACCGCGCATAGAGCTGCGGACGGCGGTCGCGGAAAAAGCCCATGCCGGCGCGGTGCTTCGCGGCGCGATCGAGATCGATCGCCTCCACGAGAACGCCGGTCTCGTCTGCGCCGAATGCCTGCGTCAGGTCGCCCCATTCGTCGGTGATGAAGCTGTGCCCATAAAAATTCGCTTCGTCCTCGGCGCCGATGCGGTTCGCCGCGATCACCGGCATACAGTTCGACACCGCATGGCCCTGCATCGCGCGCCGCCACATGCGGCTGGTGTCGAGATCGGCGTCATAGGGCTCCGATCCGATCGCGGTCGGATAGAAAAGCAGTTCGGCCCCCATCAGCGCCATCGCGCGCGCGCATTCGGGATACCATTGGTCCCAGCAGACGCCGACGCCGATCCGCGTGCCGAAGACGTCCCAGACCTTGAACCCCGTATTGCCGGGGCGGAAATAATATTTTTCCTCGTAGCCGGGGCCGTCGGGGATGTGACTTTTACGATAGGTGCCCATGATCGCGCCATCGGGCCCGATCATCGCGAGCGTATTGTAATAATGCGGGCCGTCCTTCTCGAAAAAGCTGGTCGGGATTGCGACCTTCAGCTTTTCCGCGAGCGCCTGCATCCGGATGACGCTCGGATGCTCGGCGGTCGGCCGTGCACTGGCGAAGAGCTCTTCCTCCTCGACCTGGCAGAAATAGGGGCCTTCGAAGAGTTCGGGGGGCAGGATGATCTGCGCGCCTTTCGAGGCCGCCTCCTCGACGAGCGCGGCGACCGCATCGATATTCGGTTGGACGGGGCCGGGCAGGGCAAGCTGCAGCGCGGCGACGGAGATCGTGCGGGTCATGGAGCGGATATAGGCGAGGTGGCGCATCTTGCCAGCGCAAAAGCCGAGGTCGATGCTTCATTTCCGTCATCCCGGCGAAGGCCGGGATCTCGCCGGTGCGTTGGGATGCAAGGTCGAGATCCCGGCCTTCGCCGGGATGACCATTAAAGGTGATTATGCCGGAAGCTGCTGGCTCGAACAGTGGAAGCTGCCGCCGCCGCCGATGATCCCGCGCGCCGGCACGCCGACGGCGCGGCGGTCGGGAAAGAGTGCGGCGAGCGCATCGACTGCCGCTTGATCGTTCGGGACGCCATAGGTCGGCACGACGACGACCGTGTTGCCGATATAGAAGTTCATATAGCTCGCCGCCGCGAGCTCGCCGTCCACTTCGACGCGGCCGGGCGAGGGGAGGTCGACGATCTCGATGCCCCCGAACGCCGCAGCGCGGGCGTGCGCGTCGGCGTAGATTTCAGCATTGGGGTCGTCATCGCCTGCTGCGACGGGGATCGCGAGCCGGCCTTCGCCGACGAAGCGCGCCAGATTGTCGACATGGCCGTCGGTATGATCGCCGATCAGCCCCTTGCCGAGCCACAGCAGCCGCTCGATGCCGAGCGACTGGTGCAGCCTGACGGCGATATCCTCGCGCGTCAGCGTCGGGTTGCGGTTGCTATTGAGCAGGCATTCCTCGGTGGTCACGCAGAGCCCGGTGCCGTCGACGTCGATCGCGCCGCCTTCGAGCACCCAGTCCTGATCGTCGACCGGAAGCCCGCTGGCCGCCGCGAGCGCCGCGCCGACTTCCCGGTCGCCGGGCATGACGAATTTCTCGCCCCACCAATTGAATTCGAAATTGCGCGCGCGCCGTGTGGCGCCGGTGCCCGCGACGATCGGCCCGGTATCGCGCAACCAGATGTCGCCGAGCGGCTGGACGATTATGCGCACGCCCGCCTCGACGAGCCCCGCGGCGATGGCTGCCTGGCGCTCGTCGTTGACGACCAGCCGCACCTCCTCGCCGCGGCCGCCGTCATGGACGGCGGCCGCAAAGGCGGCGACATCGGCACGCGCCGCGTCGATCTGGCCCGCCCACTCCTCGTCGAGGTGCGGAAAGCCGATCCATACCGCTTCGTGCGGCGCCCATTCGGCAAACATGCGCAGCGTCATGGGCGCCGTCCGATTACTTCGCCGGGCGCGACTTGTCGCGCGCGGCCCGGAATTCGTCGCCCTTCACCCAGTTCGGCCAGGCGTCGGTCGAGGCGAGCATGCGGCCTGCGGCATAGAAGAGCTTGAGGTCGGCGAGCATGCCGTCCCAATTCTTGATCGCCGCATATTCGTCGCCAGGCGCGTGATAGCGGTTTTTCTCATAATCCTCGGCCGCTTTCTTGCCGGCTTCCTTGCCGCCATCGACCAGGTCTTCGCCCGAGCCGAAGTTGAAGAAAGGCACGCCGTGCTTCGCGAAGCTGAAATGATCGGAGCGGTAATAGAAGCCCTTCTCCGGCGTCGGTTCGTCGACGATCGTCACCTTCGCCGCTTTGGCGATCTTTTCCAGATAGGTGTCGAGGTCCGACTTGCCGCGGCCGACGACGACGATGTCCTTCGCCGGGCCGTTCGGGTTCAGCGCGTCCATGTTGACGCCGCCGACGGTCTGAGCGAGCGGGAAGACCGGGTTGTCCGCATAATAGGCCGAACCAAGCAGCCCCGATTCCTCTGCGGTCACCGCCAGGAAGACGATGCTGCGATCGGGCGCGGGCGCTTTCTGATAGGCTTGCGCCAGCGTCACGAGTCCCGCGACCCCGCTCGCATTGTCGACCGCGCCGTTGCAGATGTCGTCGCCGTTCACCGGCGTGCAGCGGCCGAGATGATCCCAGTGCGCGGTATAGAGCACATATTCGTCGGGGCGCTTCGTCCCCGGCAGCACGCCGACGACGTTATGCGACATCTTCTTCGCGATCTGGTTGTCGAAGCCGAACGAAGCCTTCACGCCGGTCAGCGGCACCGCCTTGAAGCCCTTCTTGCCCGCCGCCGCGCGCAGCTTGTCGAAATCCTGGCCCGCGCTCGCGAGCAATTCCTTCGCCTTCGCAAGCTGAATCCAGCCGTTCGCCGCGGTCTGGTCGGCGCCGCCATTCTTGGTCTCTGCCAGATATTGGGTGCCGGTGTTGCTGCTTTCCACGACGTTCCAGCCATAGGCGGCGGGTTCGGTGTCGTGGACGATCAAGGCCGCGGCGGCGCCCTGGCGCGCCGCTTCCTCATATTTATAGGTCCAGCGGCCGTAATAGGTCATCGCGCGGCCGCCGAACTCGCCCTTGGCTTCGGGGGTCTGCCAATCGGGGTCGTTGACGAGGATGATGACGGTCTTGCCCTTGACGTCGAGTCCGGCATAGTCGTTCCAGCCCTTTTCGGGCGCGTTGATGCCGTAACCGACGAAAACGACGTCGCTGTCCTTGACCTCGGTCTTCGGCTGCACGCGATAGCTGAAGGCGACATAGTCGTTGCCGTAATTCAGCGTGACGGGCGCCTTGCCGCCGGTGAAGCTGAGCGGCGTCGCATTCTTCGCGGTGATCTCGACCAGCGGCACATCCTGCGTCCACTTGCCGTTGTTGCCGGGCTTGAGCCCCGCTTCCTCGAACTGCTTGATCAGATAAGCGAGGGTCTTTTCCTCGCCCGCCGTGCCCGGCGCGCGGCCTTCATAGGCATCCGACGACAGCTCCTTGGTCACGCCCTGCAGCGTCTGCAGCGACAGCTCGGGAAACTGGACGTCGGGAAGCGAGGCCGCGTCGGGGCCGGCCGCCTTGTCGGATCCGCTGCACGCGGCAACGGACAGAAGGACCGCGAAAGCCGCGGTTGTTCGGGGGAAGCGAAGCATGGAATGTCCTTGGATTTTCGTTTGCGACGCCGGACTTGTGCCAGCCGCGCGGCCCCGATGCAAGAAGGGCGGCCCTTTCGGACCGCCCTCCTGAAATCGTTTCGGTCGAAACCGGATCAGCGCGAATAGAATTCGACGACCAGATTCGGCTCCATCTTCACCGGATAAGGCACTTCGTCGAGCGTGGGCACGCGGACGTAGGTCGTCTTGGTACCGTCGACCGACAGATATTCGGGCAGGTCGCGCTCGGGCAGGCTCTGCGCTTCGGCGACCAGCGCCATTTCCTGCGCCTTCTTGCCGAGGGTGATTTCATCGCCCGGCTTCACGAGACGGCTCGCGACGTTGCACTTCACGCCGTTCACATAGACGTGGCCATGGCTGACGAGCTGGCGCGCCGAGAAGATGGTCGGCGTGAATTTCGAGCGATAGACGACCGCATCGAGGCGACGTTCGAGCAGGCCGATCAGATTCTGGCCGGTGTCGCCCTTCATGCGCGACGCTTCGAAATAGTTCTTCTTGAACTGCTTTTCGGTGATGTCGCCGTAATAGCCCTTCAGCTTCTGCTTCGCGCGGAGCTGGATGCCGAAGTCCGACATCTTGCCCTTGCGGCGCTGACCGTGCTGGCCGGGGCCATATTCGCGGCGGTTGACCGGGCTCTTCGGGCGACCCCAGATATTCTCGCCCATGCGGCGGTCGAGTTTATACTTGGCGCTCTGGCGCTTCGACATTGTCGTCTCCAATATGCTATGTGCCGAAGGATTTCGGCGGTATCCCGGGTCGCACCATATGGAGATTTCCATATGCGACCACCGCTTCACCGGGGTGCGGGGTCCATTGCGAAGGCGCGCGACTAGACGGGAAAGGGCGGAAAGTCAAGCGTTGCGGCGCGAGGCGAGACACCCGCCTCGACAGCGCGGAAAAAGCCGTTAAAGGCAGCGCGCATGACAGCCGCGAAACTCCCCGAACAGTGCGAAACGATGACCGAAGTCCGGATCGGCGTCGATACGGTCGACCGCGAACTGGTCGCGCTGCTCGTCCGCCGCTTCGGTTACATGGATGCCGCGGCGCGGATCAAGAGCGATCGCGGCACTGTCCGCGACGAAGCGCGCAAGGCGCAGGTTCTCGACAATGTCGCGCGCGAGGCAGCGGCGGCGGGGCTCGATCCCGACCGCATCCGCGCGGTGTGGAACGAACTGGTCGAACAGTCGATCGCGCATGAATTCGATCGCTGGGACGGGATTCGCGGTTAAACCCCAGCGTGTCCCCGAAGGCGGGGACCCATCGCCCGCCGGTTTCATCTGGCACCGGCCGGAGATGGACCCCCGCCTTCGCGGGGGAGCACGGCATTCTCATCGGTGGCGGTTATGACCCTTCACCAGCCGATTTGCGCTTTCGCCCCAGCGTCGTGATGATGCCGTGCATCATCCGGATGTCGTTATAGGACCAGCCCGTCTTGGCGATCGCGGTGCGGATGGTGCGCAACGTCGCTTCGGTTCGCTCGGACGGGAAGAAATAGCCCGCGGCGTCAAGGTCGCGCTTCAGATGCTCGATCAACTGCTCGAACTCGCCCTGGAGTGCGGGCGGATCGAGATCAACCGCAGGCGGACTCGCCAGCGCGACGCCCTTCGACCATTCATAGGCGAGCAGGATCACCGCCTGCGCGAGGTTGAGCGACCCGAACTCGGGGTTGATCGGCACCGTGACGATGCTGTGCGCCAAGGCGACATCGTCGGTTTCCAGTCCCGATCGTTCGGGCCCGAAGACATAGGCCGACCGGCCTGCGTTCGCGTGAACCTGCTTCGCCGCTGCCTCGGGCGTCAGCACCGGCTTGGTCACGCCGCGCTTGCGCACGGTGGTAGCATAGACGGTCGTGCAGTCGGCAACTGCCTCGGCAAGGCTGTCGTAAACGGTGGCGTCGGCCAGCACGATATCGGCGCCCGATGCAGCCGGACCGGCATCGGGGTTCGGCCAGCCGTCACGCGGGGCGACGAGGCGCAGTTCGGTGAGCCCGAAATTGAGCATCGCGCGCGCCGCCTTGCCGATATTCTCGCCAAGTTGCGGACGGACGAGGACGATGACGGGGGGCGGGGCGGCCGCGATCATTTGCTGGGCCGCGCCGCCTCGGTGATCGACGAGGCGAATTCCTCGAAATCCTTGGCTTCGGTGAAGTCGCGGTAGACGCTGGCGAAGCGGATATAGGCGACATTGTCGAAGCCCTTCAGCGCCTCCATCACCATTGCGCCGATCTGCGCCGCCTGCACTTCGTTGTCGCCCGAGGTTTCGAGCTGGCGCTGGATGCCCGAGACGAGCCGTTCGATCCGCGCGCCGTCGATCGGGCGCTTGCGGCAGGCGATCTGGACGCTGCGCATCAATTTCTCGCGGTCGAAGGGCTCGCGGGTGCCGCCGGCCTTGAGCACCGCGACCTCGCGGAGTTGGATGCGCTCGAAGGTGGTGAAGCGCGCGCCGCAGTCCTCGCACTGGCGGCGGCGGCGGATCGCGGCGCCGTCCTCGGTCGGACGGCTGTCCTTCACCTGGCTGTCTTCATGTCCGCAATAGGGGCAGCGCATCGGTCAGCGTTTCACCCGCGAATAGAGCGCGATAGCGGCGCCCGCGAACAGGCCGACCGGCCAGGTGACGACCGGCAGCACCGCGCCCGCGATCGCACCGATGACGCCGCCGGTCAGGACAGGGCGCGTCGAGGGATGATCGATCCCCTGCTTGCCCATCGCCTTGACCTCTTCGATCGTCAGCTCGACCAGTGTCGGCTCTTCGGGGTGCTGCCGCGCCATCGCATTTACCCCTGATAGATGGGGAAGCGCTCGCACAGCGCGCGGACGCGGCCGCGAACGTCGGCTTCGACATCGGCGTCGCCATGCTCGCCCTTGTCGCGCAAGGCCTCCAGAACATCCGCGACCATGTCGCCGATCTCCTCGAACTCGGCAATGCCGAAGCCGCGCGTCGTGCCCGCGGGCGATCCGACGCGGATGCCGCTGGTCTTGACCGGCGGCAGCGGATCGAAGGGGACGCCGTTCTTGTTGCAGGTGATCGCGCTGCGTTCGAGCGCTTCGTCGGCGTCGCGGCCGGTGATGCCGAGCGGACGAAGGTCGATCAGCGCAAGATGGGTGTCGGTGCCGCCCGCGACGACATCGGCGCCGCGCGCCTTCAGCCGGTTCGCGAGCGCCTGCGCATTGGCGATCGTCGCCCTGGCATAGGCCTTGAACTCGGGGCGCAACGCTTCGCCGAAGGCGACCGCTTTCGCGGCGATGACATGGACCAGCGGGCCGCCCTGGAGGCCGGGGAAGACCGCCGAGTTGATGCGTTTCGCGATCGCCTCGTCATTGGTCAGGATCATGCCGCCGCGCGGGCCCCGCAGCGTCTTGTGCGTCGTCGTGGTGACGACATGCGCATGTTCCATCGGCGAGGGATGCGCGCCGCCCGCGACCAGCCCCGCGAAATGCGCCATGTCGACCATCAGCAGCGCGCCGACGTCGTCGGCGATGGCACGGAAGCGCGCGAAGTCGAGCGTGCGCGGATAGGCCGAGCCGCCCGCGATGATCAGCGAGGGGCGATGCTCCTTCGCAAGGCGCTCGACCTGGTCGAAATCGACGAGATGATCGTCGGCGCGCACGCCATATTGTACCGCATTATACCATTTGCCCGACATCGCGGGCGCCGCGCCGTGCGTCAGATGGCCGCCCGCATCGAGGCTCATGCCCATGATCGTCGCGCCGGGTTTGGTCAGCGCGAGCATGACCGCGCCGTTCGCCTGCGCGCCCGAGTGCGGCTGAACATTGACGAAATTGCAGTCGAAAAGCTGTTTCGCGCGGTCGATCGCCAGCGTCTCGACCTCGTCCGACGGGCCGCAACCCTGATAATAGCGCTTGCCCGGATAGCCTTCGGCATATTTGTTGGTGAAGACGCTGCCCTGCGCCTCGAGAACCGCCTTGGAGACGATATTCTCCGACGCGATCAGTTCGATCTGATGCTGTTCGCGGTCGAGTTCATGCTTCATCGCGGCGGCGACGGCGGGGTCGGTCGCGGCGACGCCGTCGGTGAAATAGCCGGCCGATTTGATGGGCTTGTCGAGCGTTTCGGTGGTCATCGGCTGGTCTCCAGTTGGGGCGGGTGGGAAAGCTTGTCGACGCGCGGGCCGTGGCGGCCGCCGGCAAAATCACCGACGAGAAAGGATGTGACGCAGGCCTTTGCCATATCCTCGCCGATCAGCCGCGCGCCCATTGCGAGCACATTGGCGTCATTATGCTCCCGGGAGAGCGCCGCCGAATAGGGGTCGCTCACCAATGCGCAGCGAGCGGCGGGATGGCGGTTGATCGCGATTGAAATGCCGATCCCCGAACCGCACAGCGCGATACCGCGTTCGGCGCGGCCATCGGCGATGGCCTCGGCGAGCTTGTAGCCGAAGTCGGGATAATCCACCCGGTCCGCCGTCGCTGGACCGAGGTCCAGCACTTCGTGATCGAGGTCTCGCAGCCAGGCCGCGAGCACGGCCTTGAGCTCGTAAGCGGCGTGGTCAGAGGCTATCGCGATGCGCATCGGGGCGGCTCCCGCAGGGTGATAGGGAATCGATGAGCGCGCTTTAGGCGAAGCCGCCGGGATTGACCATAAGCCAGGTGGCAAATTTGTGACGCGGGCGATAAAGCCGCCCTATGTCCGACACCATCATGTCCCTGCTGATGCTCGCCGGGGTCGCGCTGACCGGCGGCGCGGTCTATATTTTCCGCACCGGCGACCGCAAGCGCGCGCTGCTGATGTTCGTCGCGGCGCTGGTGATGTTCGCGAATATCGCGATCTGGCTGGTGCCGACGAAATAGATCCGACAAAAACCTTCGTCATTGCGAGCGGAGCGAAGCAATCCAGGGCGGTTTACGCTTGCTCTGGATTGCCGCGCGGCTTCGACAAAGTCGAAGTTTATCCTGAGCGGCCGGCCTGCCGGCCAGCCGAAGGGCCGCTCGCAATGACCAGGTTTGATTCGTCACCGAATCGGCGAATCGGGGGCGAGGCGCATATCCAGATAATTATCGAGCGACTTCATGAGCTGGTCGAGCTCATGCTCGAAGAAATGGTTCGCGCGCGGGATTTCGTCGTGGTGGATGGTGATCCCCTTCTGCGTGCGCAGCTTGTCGACCAGCTTCTGGATCGCGGCGGGCGGAACGATCTCGTCCTGTCCGCCCGCGACGATGATCCCCGACGAAGGGCAGGGGGCGAGGAAGCTGAAGTCGTACATGTTCGCGGGCGGCGCGACCGACAGGAAGCCGCGGATCTCGGGACGCCGCATCAGAAGCTGCATCCCGATCCACGCGCCGAAGCTGAAGCCCGCGACCCAGGTCGTCTGCGCCTCGGGGTGTATCGACTGCACCCAGTCGAGCGCCGAGGCCGCATCGCTGAGTTCGCCGATGCCGTTGTCGAAGGTGCCCTGGCTGCGACCGACGCCGCGGAAGTTGAAGCGCAGCACCGCAAAGCCGCGCGCGACGAAGCTCTTGTACATCGCCTGGGTGATGCGGTCGTTCATCGTGCCGCCGCCCTGCGGGTGCGGATGCAGGATCAGCGCGACCGGCGCGCGCGGGCGCGGCGGGGGCGAGAAGCGGCCTTCGATGCGGCCTTCGGGGCCGGGGAAAATAACGTCGGGCATGGGCGCACCTTCTTTGGTTCGGGGCTGGTCACCGATTCGCCGGACGGCGGGGTGGCGGAGCTGGATGCGCGTCTATATAGAAAATAGGTCTCGACTTGCAACTTTTGCGAATCGTTCGCAATAAGGATCGTTTCGCGGAATGATTTACCTCGACTATCAGGCCACGACGCCGCTCGCTCCCGAGGCGCGCGAGGCGATGCTACGCTGGCTCGAGGGGCCGGGCGAGGGCGATGGTTTCGCGAACCCGTCGAGCACGCACAAGGCGGGCCGTGCGGCGGCGGCGGCGGTCGAGGTCGCGCGCGATCAGGTCGCGGCGCTGCTGCCGGGGGGCGGACGCGTCTTCTTCACTTCGGGCGCGACCGAGGCGCTCAACTGGGCGCTGTTTCGCGGCGCGGAGGCGAAACCGGGCGGGGTCGCGGGGCTGAGCATCGAACATGCCGCGTCGCTGCAATGCCTCGAGCGGCTGAACGCGACGATCCTGCCGGTCGACGGCGCGGGGGTCGCGCTGCCCCTCGATGACGCGCTGATCCCCGAGAATGGCCTCGTCGCGGCGATGCTGGTGAACAACGAGGTCGGGACGATCCAGCCGGTCGCCGCTTTCGCCGCCGCCGCGCACGCGAAGGGCAGCTTGCTGCTCTGCGACGCGGTGCAGGGGTACGGCCGCGTTGCCATCCCCGACGGTGCCGACCTGATCGCGCTTTCAGCGCACAAGATTCACGGGCCGAAAGGCATAGGCGCGCTGTGGGTGAAGGACGGTGTCGACCTCGAACCGCTGATGTTCGGCGGCGCGCAGGAACAGGGGATGCGGTCGGGCACCGTTTCCCCGGCTCTGTGCGCCGGGTTCGGCGCGGCGGCGGCGCTTGCGGCCGAGCGCTTCGATGCGGACGCGGCGCATGTCGAGCGGCTGTGGTCGCTGGCGATGGACATGCTGCCCGAATGGACGCTGGGCGGCGCCGCGGCGCCGCGCTATCACGGCAATCTCAACGTCCGGCGCGAAGGGGTGAATGGCCTCCGTCTGATGTCCGACGCGCGCGATGTCGCTTTCTCGCTCGGCAGCGCGTGCGGCAGTGGATCGGGCAAGGTCAGCCATGTGCTGCGCGCGATGGGGGTGAGCGAGGCCGACGCCCGCGCCTCGATCCGGCTCGGCTGGGGACGCTATACCAGCGAAGCGGAATTGCGCGCCGGGCTGACCGCGATCAGGGATGCGGCGCGGCTGCAGGGAGTGAATTGAGTGCGCGTCACCTTCATCCACGCCGACGGCAAGGGGCGCACCGAGGCCGAAGCGAACGCAGGCGACGTCCTGCTCGATGTCGCACAGGCGCACATGATGCCGCTCGAAGGGACGTGCGAAGGCCAGATGGCCTGTTCGACCTGCCACGTCATCGTCGCCAAAGAGGATTTCGACCGCTTGCCGTCCGCGAGCGAGGAGGAGGAAGATATGCTCGACCTCGCTGCCGGGGTGCGCCGCACCAGTCGGCTTGCTTGCCAGATCGTCCTGACCGGCGACCTCGACGGGCTGACCGTCCATATCCCGTCCGAGAGCCGCAATATGCAGGGGCCGAGGTGATGCGCGCGGCCATTGCCGTCGCCGCGCTGTTTAGCCTGGCAGCCTGTTCCGCCGCCTCCGCTCCAGTGCGTGAGGCGACGGGCGATTCGGTGCTTCTCGCCAGGCAACTCACCGACATCGAGCGCCGCTCGGGCGGGCGTCTGGGCGTCGCGGTGACCGACACCACCGGCCGGCTGCTGTTCGGCCACCGCGCCGACGAACGTTTCGCCATGTGCTCGACCTTCAAGCTGCTTCTCGCGGGGCAGGTGTTGCGCGGCGCGGAGAGCGGCGGCCTGCCGCTGCGCACGCCGCTGCCGCTGACCCGCGCCGATCTGCTGCCGCATTCGCCCTATAGCGAGACCCAAGTCGCGGCGGGCGAAGTCAGTCTTGGGGCGGCCGCCGAACATAGCGTCAGGATCAGCGACAATGCCGCGGCCAATCTGATCCTCAAGGCGACGGGCGGGCCCGCGAGCTTTACCCGGCATATGCGCGCGATGGGCGATGCGGTGACGCGGCTCGACCGAACCGAGCCCGAACTCAACGAGAATGTGCCCGGCGATTCGCGCGACACCACCAGCCCCGCGGCGATGGCGAAAAGCGGCGCGATGCTCGTCTATGGCGACCATTTGACCGCCGATGACCGGCGGACGCTGCGCGGCTGGCTGATCGGCAGCGGGACCGGCCGCGCGCGCCTTCGCGCCGGGCTGCCGCCGGCGTGGATTGCCGGGGACAAGACCGGATCATGCGGCACCGCCTATAACGACGTCGCCTTCGTCGAGGCGCCCGACGGCAACCAATATATGATCGCCGCCTATCTCGACCGTCCGACGGTGAACGGCGATGCCGCGGACGCGATCCTTGCCGATGTGGCCCGCGCTTTCGTGGAGAATCCGTTCGACTGACCGCGCGGCTTGCATTTCCGCGCCGCCGCCGCCATATGCGCCGCGGGAGTCGGGCGGACGCAGTCTTCGCCAACCCGGTCAGGTCCGGAAGGAAGCAGCCGCAACGAATTCGCTGCGGGTCGTTCCGGCTCCCACCCCTTGCGACATTGCTGAATCATCGACCCGCGCTCGATCGCCGCTGTCTCTCTTGCATCCTTATCCGTCATTGCGAGCGAAGCGAAGCAATCCAGAGCGGTTTACGCACACTCTGGATTGCTTCGCTTCGCTCGCAATGACGGCGGGTGGGATGGGTGTTCGTATTCCCCTTCGACAAGCGTCCCTGGCCCCCCTAAGACGGACCCCATGAGCGATTCCGCCGACGACGATACCCCGATGCTGGGGATGGATTTGCCGGAGACTCCGGCGCCCGCATCGAGCGGGCCGTACCGCGTCCTTGCCCGCAAATACCGCCCGCAGACCTTTGCCGAGCTGATCGGCCAGGATGCGATGGTCAAGACGCTGGGCAACGCCATCGCGCGCGATCGGCTGGCGCACGCCTTCCTGATGACCGGGGTGCGCGGGGTGGGCAAGACCTCGACCGCGCGGCTGATCGCCAAGGCACTGAACTGCATCGGCCCCGACGGGCAGGGCGGGCCGACGATTGACCCGTGCGGCGTCTGTGAGCCGTGCCGCGCGATCACCGAAGGCCGTCATATCGACGTGATCGAGATGGACGCCGCGTCGAACACCGGCGTCGACGACGTGCGCGAGATCATCGAGGCGGTGCGCTATGCGGCGGTGTCGGCGCGCTACAAGATCTACATCATCGACGAAGTGCACATGTTGTCGCGTAACGCCTTCAATGCGTTGCTGAAAACGCTCGAAGAGCCGCCGCCGCACGTCAAATTCCTGTTCGCGACCACCGAAGTCAACAAGGTGCCGGTGACGGTGCTGTCGCGCTGCCAGCGCTTCGACCTTCGCCGCATCACCCCCGACATGCTGTTCGCGCATTTCAGCGCCATTCTGCAAAAGGAAGGCGTCGAGGCCGAGGCGCCCGCGGTCTGGCTGATCGCGAGCGCCGCCGAAGGATCGGTGCGCGACGGCCTGTCGATCCTCGATCAGGCGATTGCCCATGCCGACCTCGATGGCGGCGGCAGGATCGGCGCCGAACAGGTGCGCGCGATGCTCGGCCTGTCCGACCGCTCGTCGATCGCGCAGTTGATGGCGGCGATATTGGAAGGCGACAGCGGCGGCGCGATCGACCTCGCGCGCGCGCAATATGCGCTGGGGATCGAACCGGTCGCGATGGTGCGCGGGCTGATGGACCTGACCCACGCGGTCACGCTCGCCAAGGTTTCGCGCCACGACGACCCCGCGCTGGCCGAAGCCGATCGCGAGCGGATCGGCGACTGGGCGAAGAAGCTGGGCTTCGCGCCGCTGAACCGCCTCTGGCAATTGCTGCTCAAGGGGCATGACGAGGTGTTGCGCGCGAACAATCCGCTCGAACATCTCGAAATGCTGCTGCTCCGCGTGATTTATGCGGCCTCGCTGCCCGATCCGGGCGAATTGGCGAAGCTGCTCGAAAAGGGCGGCGTGCCGACGATGCCGCTTTCCGCGCCGCCGGCGCCGGGCGGGACGGAGCACGCGGCGGCCGAACCGGTTGCCGAAGCCCCGGCGACGCTTCACAGCGAAGCGCCCGCGTCGCTGACCATCGCCCAGATTCACCAGCTCCTCGAAAGCACTGGCAATCATCAGCTTGCGCTGCAGGTTTACGATCATCTCCAGCTTGTCGAGCTCGAACCCGGCTTGATTGTCTATGCCGCAGCGCCCGCGCTCGACGGCGATTTCGCGCGCAAGCTCGGCGAAGCGCTGCTGACCCAGACGGGGAGCCGTTGGCAGGTTCGCCCCGGCGAAGGCGACGCCCGCCCGAGCCTGGGGCAGATGAAGGCCGCGAAACTGGCCGATAATGACGCACGCATCCGCGAACTGCCGGTCGTGAAGGCCGCTCTGGCGGCTTTTCCTGACGCGAGGCTTGTCGAAGACGACAACAACCATCATAGGTCCAATCCATGAAATCGATCGAAGAAATGATGAAGGCGGCGCAGGAAGCCGCCGCCACGGTGCAGGCGCAGATGCAGGAGGCGCAGACGAAGCTCGACACCCTCGAGGTCGAGGGTGTTTCGGGCGGAGGCCTCGTCAGGATCGTCGCGACCGCCAAGGGACGCATCAAGGCGATCCATATCGACGACAGCCTGATCGTCCCGTCGGACAAGCAGATGCTCGAAGACCTGCTCGCCGCCGCGTTCAACGATGCGCGCGAAAAGGCCGATGCGGTGAGCAACGAGGAAATGGGCAAGATGACGAGCGGCCTGCCGCTGCCGCCGGGGTTCAAGCTGCCGTTTTGACGGATTGAGACGGGAGAGCGAGCCTTACCCGTTCACCCCACCGTCATTGAATGCGCGGCAAGTTACGCCATATTAGCGATGAACACCCTATAAGAAGGGCGGAGCCGCCGAAGCCGGGGCTCGCTCAGGAGCCGTAATGACGCAATCTTTTCCCCTGCTGCCGCTGCGCGATATCGTCGTTTTCCCGCACATGATCGTGCCGCTTTTCGTCGGCCGCGACCGTTCGGTCGCCGCGCTTGAAGCCGCGATGGAATCCGACAAGGAAATCTTCCTCGTCGCCCAGCTCGATCCCGGCGAGGACGACCCGCAGCGCGACGATCTTTACGACACCGGTGTGATCGCCACCGTGTTGCAGCTTCTGAAGCTGCCCGACGGCACGGTTCGCGTGCTCGTCGAGGGCAAGGAGCGCGCGGAGCTGCTGACGCTGGAAGATGACGGCAAGGCGGTGATGGCGAGCGTCAAGCCGGTCGCCGACGCGATCGACGACAGCGTCGACACCGCCGCGCTGATGCGCTCGGTCGTCGACCAGTTTGAAAGCTATGCCAAGCTCAACAAGAAGATGCCCGCCGAAACCGCGGTGCAGCTCTCGCAGATCGACGACGCCTCGCGCCTCGCCGACTCGGTCGCGGGCAATCTCAACATCAAGGTGTCCGACAAGCAGGCCTTGCTCGTCGAAGACGCGCCCGCGAAGCGGCTCGAAATGGTCTTCGCCTTCATGGAGGGCGAACTCGGCGTGCTGCAGGTCGAGAAGAAGATCCGCGGTCGCGTGAAGCGGCAGATGGAGAAAAGCCAGCGCGAATATTATCTCAACGAGCAGTTGAAGGCGATCCAGCGCGAACTCGGCAACGACAGCGGCGAGGGCGGCGACGACCTTGGCGAGTTGCAGCTCAAGATCGACGGCCTCAAAATGTCGAAGGAGGCCAAGGCCAAGGCGAATGCCGAACTCAAGAAGCTGCGCGCGATGGCGCCGATGTCGGCCGAGGCGACGGTGGTGCGCAACTATCTCGACACGCTGATCGGCCTGCCGTGGGGCAAGAAGTCGAAGCTCAAGAAGGATATCGCCAAGGCGCAGGCCGTCCTCGACGACGACCATTATGCGCTCGAAAAGGTCAAGGACCGGATCGTCGAATATCTGGCGGTGCAGGCGCGCACCAACAAGCTCAAAGGCCCGATCCTGTGCCTCGTCGGCCCTCCGGGCGTCGGCAAGACCTCGCTCGGACGCAGCATCGCGAAAGCCACTGGCCGCGAATTCGTGCGCCAGTCGCTGGGCGGCGTGCGCGACGAGGCCGAGATTCGCGGCCACCGCCGCACTTACATTGGCTCGCTGCCGGGCAAGATCGTGACCAACCTGAAAAAGGCCGGCACGATGAACCCGCTGTTCCTGCTCGACGAGATCGACAAGCTGGGCCAGGATTTCCGCGGCGATCCGGCGTCGGCGCTGCTCGAAGTGCTCGACCCCGAACAGAATGCGAAGTTCCAGGACCATTATCTGGAGATCGATGTCGATCTCAGCGACATCATGTTCGTCACCACGGCGAATTCGCTGAACCTGCCGCAGCCTTTGCTTGACCGCATGGAGATCATCCGCCTCGAAGGCTATACCGAGGATGAGAAGGTCGAGATCGCCAAGCGTCACCTGATCGCCAAGCAGGTCGAGGCGCACGGGCTGAAGCCGCATGAGTTCGAGCTGACCGACGAAGGGCTGCGCGACCTCATCCGCTATTACACACGCGAGGCGGGCGTCCGCACGCTCGAGCGCGAGATCGCGCGGCTGGCGCGCAAGGCGCTGCGCAAGATTCTCGAAGGCAAGGCGGAGAGCGTCGTCGTCACGCCGGAAAACCTGTCCGAATTCGCGGGCGTACGGAAATTCCGCCACGGCGTGTCGGATCGCGAGGATCAGGTCGGCGCGGTCACCGGCCTTGCCTGGACCGAAGTCGGCGGCGAACTGCTGACGATCGAGGCGGTCACCGTCGCGGGCAAGGGACAGGTCCGCACCACCGGCAAGCTCGGCGAGGTGATGACCGAGTCGGTGCAGGCGGCGCTGTCGTTCGTGAAGGCGCGCGCGCCGGCCTATGGCATCAAGCCCAGCCTGTTCGCGCGCAAGGATATCCATATCCACCTGCCCGAAGGCGCGGTGCCGAAGGATGGCCCGTCGGCGGGTGTCGGCATGGTCACCGCAATGGTCTCGACCCTCACCGGGATCGCGGTGCGCAAGGATGTCGCGATGACCGGCGAAGTCACGCTGCGCGGCCGCGTGCTCGCGATCGGCGGGCTCAAGGAGAAATTGCTCGCGGCGCTGCGCGGCGGCATCACGACCGTGCTCATTCCCGAGGAAAATGAAAAGGATCTGGTCGAGATTCCGGCGAACATCACCGAAAAGCTCAAGATCATTCCGGTGAACCATGTCGACCAGGTGCTGGCCGAAGCGCTGGTTTCGCCGGTCGAGCCGATCGAATGGACCGAGGCCGACGAGCTTGCCGCGTCGCCCCCGCATGCGCCCGGCGGCGACCCCGAAAGCGCGATTCGCCACTGATCGGCCGGCTGATCACCCTCCATTCGTCCTGATTCGCCGTAAAATCGGCGTTTTGGAGCGGTTTTCTGCGTTTTTTGCTTTGACAAGCCGGTCCGAAACATCGTTAGTGGCGCGCCATGGCTTCGGGCCATGAATCATTCGATCAACCAACCACTCACAGGGGTTCCTTAGGCATGAACAAACAAGACCTGATCGCCGCCGTCGCTGACTCGAGCGGCCTCACCAAGGGCGATGCGAGCAAGGCGGTCGAAGCCGTGTTCGATTCGATCACCGGCGCGCTCAAGAAGGGCGGCGAAGTCCGTCTCGTCGGCTTCGGCACCTTCGCGGTCAGCAAGCGCAAGGCGTCGACCGGCCGCAACCCGCGCACCGGCGAAACGATGACCATTGCGGCGTCGAACCAGCCGAAGTTCAAGGCCGGCAAGGCCCTCAAGGATGCCGTCAACTAAGTTGACCGCACCTTTGGGTGACATCTTTTCGGGCCGTGGCGCAAGCCGCGGCCCGATTTGATTCCGGGCGATCCCGGACGATCGATGTCGAATGGGCGTTGCATTACCCGCGCGAGCGGCTATGGACGGCCGGCTTTCGGAAGCCGTCGGCTTTTCGGTCGGCATGGAATGGGCGCGTAGCTCAGCGGTAGAGCACACCCTTCACACGGGTGGGGTCACAGGTTCAATCCCTGTCGCGCCCACCATTCCCCCGACCCGACCGGCGCGGCGCAGAGGCCGAATATCGGCTGACCGCTTCATTCATCGCTTATTCAATGCGTTCGCATTAGAAGCACGGGCCATGATCCGCACCCTGTTCCTCTCGCTCGCTTCCGTCCTGCTCCTTGCCGCTTCGCCCGCGTCGGCGCGCGTCGAGCGCGATCAGGACAATATGCGCGACGCCGCGGCGCAGGGGCAGGTCATTCCGCTCAACCGGCTGGTGGCGGAAGTGAAGGCGCGGCCGCCCTACAACGGCATGACCTATCTCGGCGGGCCGCAGTTCGACTCCAGCCGGATGATCTATGCGCTCAAATTCATGGACGGCTCGCAGGTCGTCATCGTCTATGTCGACGCCCGCACCGGCCGGATCGTCGGCCGCAAACCCTGACCCCCCTGACTCCCCATTGCCGAACGAGAACCGCAACGACATTTTGCGATGATCGTTCGGACTTGATACACAGTCGTGACACGGCCGCCGGAATGTCGGCGCGCAAAGGAAAGGCGCCTGAATGCGGATTTTGATTGTCGAGGACGAGCCCACGCTGGGCCCGCAGCTCAAGGCCACGCTGGAAGGCGCCGGCTATGCCGTCGACCTCGCGACCGACGGCGAGGACGGCCATTTCCTCGGCTCGACCGAAAATTACGACGCGGCGATCCTCGACCTCGGGCTTCCCGAGATCGACGGGCTGACGGTGCTCGACCGCTGGCGGCGCGAGAAGCGAAACTTCCCCGTTCTCGTCCTGACCGCGCGCGACAGCTGGTCGGACAAGGTGGCGGGGCTCGACGCGGGGGCCGACGATTATCTGGCGAAGCCGTTCCAGACCGAGGAACTGATCGCCCGCCTGCGCGCGCTGATCCGCCGCGCCTCGGGCAATGCGTCGAGCGAGCTGATCGCGGGCAAGGTCCGCCTCGACACGCGCTCGGGCCGCGTGACGCTCGACGGCGAGCCGGTCAAGCTCACCGCGCAGGAATATAAGCTGCTGTCCTACCTGCTCCATCACAAGGGCAAGGTCGTGTCGCGGACCGAGCTGATCGAGCATATCTACGACCAGGATTTCGACCGCGATTCGAACACGATCGAGGTGTTCGTGACGCGCATCCGCAAGAAGCTGGGCGCCGACATCATCACCACGATCCGCGGTCTCGGCTACCAGCTCGACGATCCGCAGGGCTGATCCGCGCGTGGCGGACGCCGCCCCGGCCGCCGTGACCGAAACGCCGCCGCGGCCCGCGGCGCTGATCAGCCGCGTCACCGGCAGCCTCGCGCGGCGCATGATCGCGATCGCGGCGATCTGGATTTCGGTGCTGCTGATCGGCGGCGGCTTCGCGCTCGACCGGGTGCTGACCGGGGCGATCACGCGCAATTTCGATTCGAGCCTCGAATATGTGCTGATCGCGATGATCCGCTCGTCCGAAATCGGTCCCGACGGCGAGGTGCGGCTGATCGAGCCGCTCGGCGACCAGCGCTTCCTCGAGCCCTATAGCGGTCTGTATTGGCAGATCAGCGGCGCGGGGCAGGAACCCTATCGCTCGCGTTCCTTGTGGGAGCGCACGCTGCGGCCGCCGCGCGAGCATATCGATACGGCGCTCCACACCTATAACAGCAATCAGTTTCCCGACGAGGAACTGCGCGTCCTCGAACGCAACGTCATCCTGCCGGGCAGCAAGACCAACTGGCGCTTTCAGATCGCCCAGTCGCGCGACGCGCTCGACCTTCAGGTCCGCGCGGTGCGCGCGACGCTGATCCCCAGCCTGGCGCTGCTCGGCCTCGGGTTGATCATCCTCGCGGCGCTTCAGACTTTCTACGGCCTTCTGCCGCTGCGCCATATCCGCCGCGCGATCGCGGCGATGCGCGGCGGGCAGAACCGCCGCGTAACCGCGCCGCTGCCGCTCGAGGTGCAGCCGATGGTCGACGAACTCAACGCGCTGCTCGCGCATAATGAGAAACAGGCCGAGGAAGCGCGGCTGCATGCGGGCAATCTCGCCCATGCGCTCAAGACGCCGCTGACCGTGCTGGTGAACAGCGCGACCGGCTCCGACAGCGACCTCGCGAACACGGTGCGGCGCGAGGCGGCGACGATGCAGCGGCAGGTCGAGCATCACCTCGCGCGCGCGCGCGCGGTCGGCCGCCGCGGCGCGGCGCAGGCGCGCGCCAATGTGCGCGAGAGCGTCGACAGCGTCTCGCGCGCGGTCGGGCTGCTCTACCCCAATGTCCGTCTCGACGCGGCGGGCGACCGGACGCTTGTCGCGCGGCTGGAGCGGCAGGATCTGGACGAGCTGATCGGAAATCTGCTGGAAAACGCCGCCAAATATGGCGGTGGCAGCGTCTTCGTCACGATCCAGCGGGACGGCAATATGGCCGAGATATTGGTCGAGGACGATGGCGCGGGTATCTCGCCCGCCGATCGCGAGCGGGTGATCGACCGCGGCGTGCGGCTCGACAGCGGCAAGCCGGGAACCGGGCTGGGGCTCGCGATCGTCCGCGATGTGGCGGAGATTTACGGCGGTAGCATCGCGCTGGAGGAAAGCGAGGATCTGGGTGGGCTGCTCGTGCGGCTCAGGCTGCCGGCGGGGTAGGCGGGTTTGGGGCGGGGAGCGGCACCTTCCCAACTTTCGTCATTCCCGCGAAAGCGGGAACCCAGAGCGTGCGTCGGCTGACCCCTCTCTGGGTTCCCGCTTTCGCGGGAATGACGAAGTTATAGGGCGAAGAACGTCACCTTCCAGTCGTTAATAGACCTTCGTCATTTCGGACTTGATCCGGAATCCATTTTCTTAGCGCTGTGCGAATGGACCCCGGATCAAGTCCGGGGTGACGATGAAAGATAATAGATCGACTTCCGCCGACTTCAGACATCCGTCTATCGCGCTTTGGATAAACCGTTCCTCATGTTAGTTTCCCGAAGCCGTTTGTAGTTCACCTTTGGGGGAAGGGATACTGATGCACGGGCCTCTCAAGATTGCCGCGATCTTCGGGATCGGGTTTTCGCTTTCAAGCTATACGCCCTTGCCGGTTTTTTCGGCCGCCGCTCTCGATGCCCTCGATCCCAGCCGCCTTGCCACTCTGTTCTGCGGAGCGGAAAAGGCGGGATCGACTCTGGCTCGCGAACTTCTGATCGCCTCGGCGTTCGCGGCGCCGGCAAGCGAGGCGGGGCCGATTCCGCTTTTCGCTGATCTCGCCGCATCGCCGTTTCCCGTTTCGACCCGCGATCCGCAGGCGCGGCGCTATTTCAGCCAGGGGCTTCTCCTGACCTATGGCTTCAACCACGCGGGCGCGGTGCGCTCGTTCCGCGAGGCGCAGCGGCTCGACCCGGAATGCGCGATGTGCTGGTGGGGCGAGGCGGTCGCTCTCGGCCCGAACATCAACGCGCCGATGGACGACCGCGACCATGCGGCGGCGCTCGACGCGATGGACCGGGCGATGGCGCGGCGCGACGGGGCGTCTCCCATGGAACGGGCGCTGATCGAAGCCGTCGCGCATCGCTATTCGCGCGATCCGGGCGCGGATCGCGCGGCGCTGGACATGGCCTATGCCGACGCGATGCTGGATGTCGCGCGCCGCTTTCCGGGTGACGACGATGTCGCGGTGCTCGCCGCCGAGGCCGCGATGGACACGAGTCCGTGGAATTATTGGGAGAGCGACAAGAAAACGCCGGTGGCCCGCAGCGGCGAAGCGGTGCGGCTGATCGAAACGGTGCTGGGCCGCAATCCCGCGCATGTTCAGGCAAACCATCTCTATATACACCTGATGGAAGCGAGCGATCCGCAGCGTGCCGAGGCCGCTGCGGACCGGCTGGCGAACCCGCGTGCGCCGAGCGCGGCGCATCTCGTGCACATGCCGGGGCATATCTATCAACTGCGCGGGCGCCACGCCGATTCGATCCGCGTGAACGTCGCGGCGGCGCGCGCTGACGAAGCCTTCATTCGCAGCGCCGGCGATCATGGTCTCGTCCGCTACGGCTATTATCCGCACAATATCCACTTCATCGTGACGTCGGCGCAGATGGCGGGCGACATGCCCACCGCAATCCGCGAGGCGCAGCGGCTCGGCACGGTGCTCGACCCCGCGATGTCGGAACGGATCGCGTGGATCCAGTCGATCGACGCGGCGCCTTATCTGGCAATGGCGCAATTTGCCGAACCGAAAGCCATATTGGCGATGGCGGCGCCCGATGCGCGCCTCGCTTACCCCACCGCGATGCGCCATTATGCCCGCAGCATCGCTTATGCCCGCCTCCGCGATCGAGCCGGCTTCGAGGCCGAGCTGGCGGCGATGGCGCGGCTCAGAACATCGGACGCCATGAAGGGCATGATCGAGCAGGGCGTTCCGGCCGATGATCTGGTGAAACTCGCCGAGCTGGTTGCGCGTGGCCGCTTCGCCGCGACCGAGCGTCGCCATGACGAGGCGATCGCCTTCTATCGGCAGGCGATCGAGATCGAGGGACGGATTCCCTATCAGGAACCCGCTTACTGGTATTATCCGGTCCGGCAGTCGCTGGGGGCGGCGCTGTTCGAGGCGGGGCGCTATGCCGATGCCAGCGCGGCGTTTCGCGGCGCGTTGGCGCAGACGCCGAACAACGGCTGGGCGTTGTATGGCCTAAGTCGCAGCGAGGCCAGGCAAGGGAATAAGCTGGAAGCCGCGGCGGCCGACAGAGCCCTGTCGAAGGCCTGGCTGGGGGATGCGCGCTGGCTGCGGATGGACCGGCTCTAGCCGCGTCGACCACGTCGACGACGACCGATGGGCTTAGGGTCCTGACCCTAAAGAAACGCCATTTCCTTCAGCCAATTTTCCACCAGTTCCGGCCAGCGGGTGATGCCGTGTTCGTTCGGCCTCAGGCCGAACGCGTGGCCGCCTTTGGCGAACAGATGAACCTCGGCAGACACGCCGGCGTCGTCGAGCGCGCGCGCATAGAGCGTGCTGTTGCATATATCGTCGACCGGGTCGTTCCACGCCTGCAGCAGAAAAGTCGGCGAGGTCTGTTTGGTGACGTGCAGATCGGGGTCGAGCGTCGCGCCGGTGCGGCAGAGGTGGCCGGGATAAAGCGCGATCGCGAAATCGGGACGACTGCTCAGCCTGTCGGCGTCGTCGACGGGTTTATAGACCGGATCGAACAGGTTGCTGGTCTGCGCGACGAGGTATCCGCCCGCCGACATGCCGATCACGCCGATCTTGGCCGGATCGACCATCAAGGCCTTGGCCTGGCTGCGAACGAGCCGGATCGTTCGCTGGGCATCCTGAAGCGCGCGCGGAACGTCGGGGGTGATATGGCATTTGCAACCCTTGTCCCAATGATGGGCGCTTTTTGGGACGCGGTATTTCAGGAGTATGCAGGTGATGCCCTTCGCCGTCATCCAATCGCATATCTCGGTTCCCTCCAGATCGATGGCGAGCCCCTGAAACCCGCCGCCGGGAAAGACGATCATCGATACGCCGCTGTTCCGGCCCTTGGCGGGAAACACGGTCATCGTCGGGACGGAGACATTGAGGATGAAAGTCCATGGGCGTCCCGCGACGGGGCGATCCGCGGTCACCGCGCTCTCCGCGGGCTGCGATGCATCGGTGCCATCGGGTCTTTCGCTGGGCCAGATCGGTATCTGGCGAAGACCGGACGGAGGTTGCCAGACGCCCGCTGGCGCTGCCGCTGTCGGCTTGGCTTCTGCTCCGGCCGTCACGACCGCCGGGGCGATCGTCAGGCTCGCCAACAATGTCGTCACGAGACCGGATCGGCGCAGCATGTCATCCTCCTGGTCCGCGGAGCATGATCATCGCGCCCCGCCCCAATGGTGAAGGAGCCGGTTGTCGCGAGCAAGCGCCGACGCGGACGCTGCGGCTACTTATCCACCATGTGCGGTTCAGGCCGCTCCGACGACCAATCCGCGCTGCACCGCCGGACGCGCGAGCCCGCGGTCGAGCCAGGCCTGGACATGCTCGAACCGCTCGAACCCGACGATTTCCGCCGCGTCGTAGAAGGTAATCAGGTTGCGCACCCAGCCGAGCAGCGAGATGTCGGCGATGCTGTAATCTTCGTCCATGATCCACGTCCGCTCCGCCAGCCGGCCATCGAGAACGCCGAGCAGCCGCGCCGATTCCGCCGCGTAGCGATCGCGAGGGCGCTTGTCCTCATAGTCGCGGCCAACGAATTTGTGGAAGAAGCCGAGTTGACCGAAGATCGGCCCGGCGCCGCCCATCTGCCACATCAGCCACTGGATCGCTTCGTACCGGCGGCCGGCGTCCTCGGGAAGGAACCGCCCCGTCTTGTCCGCAAGATAGATCAGGATCGCGCCCGATTCGAACAGCGCGAGCGGTTTGCCGCCGGGGCCGTCGGGGTCGTAGATCGCCGGAATCTTGCCGTTCGGGTTGAGCGACAGGAAAGCGGGGTCGTGGCTTTCGTTCGCCATGATGTCGACGCGGTGCGCCTCATAGGGCAGGCCGGTTTCTTCGAGCATGATGCTGACCTTGACCCCGTTGGGGGTCGGCGCGCCGAAAAGCTGGAGCCGGTCGGGGTGCTCGGCCGGCCATTTGGCGAAGATCGGATGGGTCATGCCTCGCTCTCCCGCTTGGCCTGTTCGTGGTGACGGATCACTTCGTCGATGATGAAGCGCAGGAATTTTTCGGTGAAATCGGGATCGAGATCGGCATCGCGCGCCAGGCTGCGCATCCGCTCGACCTGTCGCGCCTCGCGGTCCGGGTCGGCGGGGGGCAGGTCGATCCGCGCCTTGAGCTCGCCGACCGCCTTGGTCACCTTGAACCGCTCCGCCAGCATATAGACGAGCGCCGCGTCGATATTGTCGATGCTCTGGCGGTAACGGCTGAGTTGATCGTCCATGCGCGGCTCCTCTTATGCCCGGCACGCTTGGCACCGGGCGGGGGAGCAAGGCAAGCCGAAAGTCGTTGCAAATTTGCAGGCGCGCGGCCAATGCGGCGCTTGTCATGACTGCGGACATCCACCAGCTCCACGGCGACCGGCCGCCCTCGCTCGACCCGATGATGGCGCTCGTCGCCGCCGACATGAACGAAGTGAATGCGGTCATTCTCGACCGGATGCAGTCCGAAGTTCCGCTGATTCCCGAGCTGGCGGGCCACCTGATCGCGGGCGGCGGCAAGCGGATGCGGCCGATGCTGACGCTCGCCTGCGGCAAGTTGCTCGATTATCCGGGGCATCGCCATTGCAAGCTCGCCGCCGCGGTCGAGTTCATCCACACCGCAACCCTGCTTCACGACGATGTCGTCGACGGGTCGGACCTGCGCCGCGGCCGCAAGACCGCGAACATCATCTGGGGCAACAGCGCCTCGGTGCTGGTCGGCGATTTCCTGTTCAGCCGCGCTTTCGAGGTGATGGTCGAAGACGGGTCGCTGAAGGTGCTGAAGATCCTCTCGCGCGCCTCGGCGGTGATCGCGGAGGGCGAGGTCAACCAGCTTTCGGCGCAGCGCCGGATCGAGACGAGCGAGGACCAGTATCTCGCGATCATCAACGCCAAGACCGCCGAACTGTTCGCCGCCGCATGCAAGATCGCCGCGGTCGTTGCCGAGCGCGACGACGCGACCGAAGCCGCGCTCGACGCCTATGGCCGCAACCTCGGCATCGCTTTCCAGCTCGTCGACGACGCGATCGACTATGTCTCCGACGCGGAAACGATGGGGAAGGGGGTCGGTGACGACTTCCGCGACGGCAAGGTGACGCTGCCCGTGATCCTCGCCTATGCGCGCGGCAGCGCCGAGGAGCGCGAGTTCTGGAAACAGGCGATCGTCGGGCACCGCACGTCGGATGCCGACCTTGCCCATGCCAAGAGCCTGCTGTTGAAGCACGACACGATCGCCGACACGCTGGCGCGGGCGCGCCATTACGGCCAGCGCGCGGTCGATGCGATCGGCGGTTTTCGCGCAAGCCAGGCGAAGAACGCGCTGACCGAAGCCGTCGCCTTCGCGGTCGCCCGCGCTTACTGACACCATGAGGCAGGCGCTGCCGATCGATGCGGTGCTGCCCGACATCATGGCGGCGCTGCTGCTGAAGCCTAACGCGGTCGTCGTCGCGCCGCCGGGGGCGGGCAAGACGACGCGGGTCGCGCCCGCGTTGCTCGATCAACCGTGGTGCAAGGGCGCGGTGTGGTTGCTGTCGCCGCGTCGGCTCGCGGCGCGCGCGGCGGCCGAGCGGATCGCCGAGGAGATGGGCGAGACTGTCGGTGGGCGCGTCGGCTATGCCACGCGGCTCGACAGCAAGCAGTCGGCGGCGACGCGGCTGCTGGTGATGACGCCGGGGCTGTTTCGCAACCGCATCCTCGCCGACCCCGAGTTGCAAGGCGTTTCCGCCGTATTGTTCGACGAGGTGCACGAACGCAGCCTCGACGGCGATTTCGCGCTCGCGCTCGCCATCGACGCGCAGCAGGGGCTGCGCGACGACCTCCGTCTTGTCGCGATGTCGGCAACGCTCGACGGCGCCCGCTTCGCGGCGCTGCTCGGCGATGCACCGGTGGTGAGGAGCGAAGGCAAGAGCTGGCCGCTCGACCTGCGCCATGTGAGCCGCCGCGCCGAGGATCGACTGGAAGCGAGCGTGCTCATGGCGGTGCGGCAGGCGATGGCCGATGAAGGGGAGGGTGACATGCTCGCCTTTCTGCCTGGCGCCGCTGACATCGAGCGCGCCGCGGCGGCGGTCGAGGCGGCGGGGCTACCGCTCGTCGTCCACCGGCTGCACGGCCAGATCGATCCGGCGGCGCAACGGCGCGCACTCGTTCGCGATCCCGACGGCGGGCGCAAGCTGATCCTCGCCACCAGCATCGCCGAGACGAGTTTGACCATCGAGGGGGTGCGGATCGTGATCGATGCGGGGCTGTCGCGGCGTCCGCGCTTCGACAAGGCTGCCGGCATCGCGCGGCTCGTCACCGAGCGCGCGAGCCAGGCGTCGGCGACCCAGCGCGCGGGCCGCGCGGCGCGGCAGGGGCCGGGGGTCGCCTATCGTTTGTGGGAAGCGGCCGCGACGGCGGGAATGCCGCCCTTCGACCCGCCTGAAATTCACGAAAACGACCTGATGCCCGTCGTGCTCGACTGCGCGAGTTGGGGGATCGTCGATCCGCGCCAACTGGGCTGGCTCGACCCGCCGTCGCCGGCCGCGATCGCCGAAGCCAAGGCGCGGCTCCAGGCAATCGGCGCGCTCGGCTACGACGGACGGATCACCGCGCACGGCAAGGCGCTCGCCGCAATTCCACTGCCGGTGCCGCTCGCGCACATGCTGCTCGACGCGGCGCGCGCGGGGGAGGCCGATAGGGCCGCGAAGCTCGCGGTGCTGCTCACCGAGCCGGGGCTCGGCGGACGCGGGGTCGATGTCGAGGCGCGGCTTTCGCGCTGGCGCGGTATGAAGGGCGACCGCGCCGAAGGGGCGTGGCGGCTCGCGCGGCGGCTGGCCGGGCTTGGCGAAAGGCTGGCGGCGGACGCGGGGGCGCTCGGCGAGCGGTCGGTCGGCGGCTGGATCGCGACGGCGTGGCCCGATCGCGTCGCGCGCCAGCGCGCAGGCCAGCGCGGCGACTATCTGAGCGCGGGCGGCCGCGCCTACAAGCTCGATCCGCTCGATCCGCTGGCGAACAGCGAATGGCTCGCCATCGCCGACGCGCAGGGGCACGCGGCGGGCGTGCGCATCCTCGGCGCGGCACCGATCACGCTCGCCGAGGTCGAGGCGATTTTCGCCGATCAGATCGTCAGCCGCTCGGCGAGCCGCTACGATGCGGACAGCGACCGCGTCGACCATCGCCGCGAGCGGCGGCTTGGTGCGATCGCGCTGTCGAGCGGGCAGGCGGGGCGGGCCGAAGGCGCCGAGGATGATGTCGCGGTACGCCTCGCGGCGGTGCGCGAAAAGGGGCTCGGGCTGATCGGTTGGGGGCCGGTGTCGCAGGCGCTGCGCCAGCGCGCGTCCTTTGCGGGGCTCGATGCGCTATCGGCGCCCGCGCTCGCCGACAGCCTCGACATCTGGCTCGCGCCCTTGCTCGACAAGACGCGCGGGCTGCGCGATATCGGCGACCAGCGGCTTGCCGACGCGCTGTCCGGCCTGCTCGACTGGCCCGCGCGGCAATTGCTCGAAAAGCTCGCCCCCGCCGATTATGTAACCCCTGCAGGCAGTCGCCATGCGATCGACTATGGCGCCGACGGCGGCCCGACGGTCAGCGTGCGGGTGCAGGAGATGTTCGGCCTCGCGCGCCATCCGGCGATCGGCGATCCGCCGGTGCCGCTCGTCCTCGCGCTGACCTCGCCCGCGCACCGCCCGATCCAGACGAGCCGCGACATCGCCAGCTTCTGGACCGGAAGCTGGTCCGAGGTCGCGAAGGAGATGCGTGGGCGCTACCCCAGGCATAGCTGGCCCGACGACCCGGCGTCCGCGCGGCCGACTTTGCTGACCAAGGCGGCGCAGGCGCGGCGCGATGGGCAATAGGCCTCTTTTCGTGCCGCCCGCTTGGCGCTAAGGCGGCTGCAGAGTCACCCTGTCAGGACGAGTGTCGATGAAAGCGCGTATCTTCCAGAAACCCAAGAATGCGATGCAGTCGGGCCGTGCCGGCACGCAGCGCTGGATGCTGGAATATGCGCCCGCCGAGGCGCGCAAGGCCGATCCGCTGATGGGTTGGGCGGGCAGCGGTGACACGCGGCGCCAGCTTCGGCTGGGCTTCGCGACCCGCGACGAAGCGGTCGCCTATGCCGAGAAGAACGGGATCGATGTCGAGATCGCGCCGACGCCGGTCCGGACGCTGAAGATTCAGGCCTACGCCGACAATTTCCGCTGAGTTCTAATTAGCCGTCATTGCGAGGAGCCGAAGGCGACGCGGCAATCTCCAGCTATCGGCCTTGCGCAAGGCTGATAGCTGGAGATTGCTTCGCTGCGCTCGCAATGACGGGAACTATCGCGGCGGCCCTGCGGATTACTCCGCGTCCGGCTGCAACAGCTTGTGCAGGTGGACGACGACATATTTCATTTCGGCATCGTCGACCGTGCGCTGGGCTGCGCTACGCCACGCCTTTTCGGCGGATTTGTAATCGGGGAACAGGCCGACGACGTCGAGCGCATTCAGGTCGACGAAATCGAGGCCCTGCGGATCGCTGACGCGTCCGCCGAACACGAGGTGCAATTTGCTCATGGCTAGCTTTCCTTGCGGGTTAGCGCTGGGGAGGGGAGGATGCGCGCCCCTACCAGCGCTTTGCCGCTACGGCAAGTCGGCTCATTCCTCGTCGTCGGCGCGATCCCTGCGAACCGATTTCGGCAGCAGCGAACCGAGCAGCGCGCCGATCGCGACGGCCCCCGCGACAAGCGCCAGCGGCTGTTTCTCGGCCGCGCTTTTGAGCTTGCTGTTCGCGCGTTTTGCCTGCGCCTTGCCCTTTGCATAAGCCTCGCCTGCGGCTTCGCGCGCGGCATCGGCCTGTTCGCCTGCTTTCGCGGCAAGCTCGCTCGTCGCGGCGCGGGCGCGGCCATAGCCGTCCTGGATGCGCGCCTTCGCCGCTTCGGCGGTCGCGCGCGCATTTTCGGCGGTTTTCTCCGCAAGTTCACTCGCTTTCGCGCGGGCGTCGTTGGCGGTTTCACTCAGCGGCTTCATCATCTTCCTCCAGATATGGCTCGGCCGCATCGGGCCGGAATTTGTCCAGGACGGCGTCCGCCAGATCCTGCGCCTTTTGCGCCAGCTTCGGCACATGGTCCTTGATCGGTTCGCGAAACAGCCACGCCACGCCCGCCACCGCGGCAAGCGCGATCGGCAGGCGATTGTCGCGAAACTCCTGCCGCACGATATGCGCGGCATCGTCGACCTTCTCGCCGAGGCGATATTTGCCGCGATCGACGAGCGCTCCCGGCTTGAACGCCGCCTTGGCGACGTCGAGCCGCCGGTGCAGTTCGGCGCGCTGAAGCATCGAACGGCGCGCGGCGTTGATCAGGCGGTTGCGCGTTCCCGGCATCAGTCGTCGCCCCTTTCGCTGGTCAGGTCGCGCCGCAGCGCGGTGCGGATGTCGCCATAGCTGCGCTGCGCGCGCCATCCCGCAAAGGCGGCGATGGCGAGCAGCACGCCGACGACGATCAGCGTCGCCAGCAGCGGGCCGATATGCGGGGCGAGCACCAGGATCGCCCCGAACGCGAGCGCGAGCATCGCGATGCCTAGCGCCGAGGCCGCGATCGCGCCCCACGCCGCGGTCCAGCTTGCGCCGTGCAGCGCCAGCTCGCTGCGCGCTTCGAGCAGCGCCAGTTCGGCTTTCGCGGTCGCCGAGAGATTGTCGATGACGTCATCGACGATCTTCTCTAGCGGCACCGGCGGCGGCGCGACCGGACGTCCGTCGGGCGCATAGCCGTGGCTGACGCCGTCGAAGCTGCGCGGCCCGGAAGCGGGCGGGAGGTTGGGGTCGGAGGACGGCAAGCGGCTGTCAGTCGTTCGAACCGCCCTTGAGCATCCGCGCAAGCACGAAGCCGATCACCGCCGCGGCTCCGACGGCGACCGCCGGGTTCTTCTTGACCATATCCTTGGTCGAGGCGGCGAGCTCGTCGAGATCCTTCTTGTCGAGCGTCGTGGCGAGGCCGGCGACGGTCGACGCGGCCGAGCGGGCATAGTCGCCATATTGCTTGCCGAATTTGCTGTCGACGGTGCCGGCGCTGTCCTCAAGCATCTTGGCGAGGCTGCCGACGGCTTCGGCGGCCTTGTCCTTGCCTTTGGTCGCGGCGTCGCGCGCCCTGGCCGACGCCTGATTCTTCAGCGTCGTCGCCTCTTCCTTCAGCGACGCGGCCTTTTTCGACGCTTCCGACCGGATCGTATCGCGCGTCGCCGCGAGCTGGTCGCGGATCGGATGATCCTTGGCCGTCGCCTTTGCGGCGGCGGGCTTGCGCGCGGGCGCGGCCTTGGTTGCGGCGGCTTTCGCGGGCGCTTTGGGCGTGGCTTTCTTGGCGGTGGGAGTGGCGGCTTTGGCCATGGGGCACTATCCTCTTCTTTTATCGAGCCTCGTGCCGTCAGGGGAGTGCCGGTCGTGAGCCCTTTGGTCATGTCCAGATATATAGCAAGGCGCGGCCAATGGTTCCATAGCTCGTCAAAATTCATATGCGGTGGTTGCGCTGGCGGCACGGCGCCGATAACAGGCGGGCGCTTTCTCCAATACCCCGCCGCACGGGCTTCAGCAGGACAGTTCCCATGACCGCCATCATCGACATCCACGGCCGCGAAATCCTCGACAGCCGGGGCAATCCCACCGTCGAAGTCGATGTGCTGCTCGAGGACGGCAGCTTCGGCCGCGCCGCGGTACCCTCGGGCGCCTCGACCGGCGCGCACGAGGCGGTCGAGCTCCGCGATGGCGACAAGGCGCGCTATCTTGGCAAGGGCGTGACCAAGGCGGTCGCGGCGGTGAACGGCGAGATCGCCGAGGCGCTGATCGGCCTCGATGCCGAGGATCAGCGCGAGCTCGACATGGCGATGATCGACCTCGACGGCACGCCGAACAAGGGTCGTCTCGGCGCCAATGCGATCCTCGGCGTCAGCCTTGCCGCTGCAAAAGCAGCAGCGGACGCGCGCGGGCTGCCGCTCTACCGCTATGTCGGCGGTGTCTCGGCGCGCACCTTGCCGGTGCCGATGATGAACATCATCAACGGCGGCGAACATGCCGACAATCCGATCGACGTGCAGGAATTCATGATCATGCCCGTCGGCGCTGGCAGCATCGCCGACGCGGTGCGCTGGGGTAGCGAGATTTTCCACACGCTGAAGAAGGGCCTCGCGCAGAAGGGGCTGTCGACCTCGGTCGGCGACGAGGGCGGCTTTGCGCCGAACCTCGCCTCGACGCGCGACGCGCTCGATTTCATCGCCGCCTCGGTCGAGCAGGCGGGCTTCAAGCTCGGCAGCGACGTCGTGCTTGCGCTCGACTGTGCCGCGACCGAATTCTTCAAGGGCGGCAAGTACGAGATCAGCGGCGAGAGCCTGTCGCTGAGCCCCGAACAGATGGCCGACTATCTCGCCGCGCTCGTCAAGGATTACCCGATCAAGTCGATCGAGGACGGGATGAGCGAGGATGATTTCACCGGCTGGAAGGCGCTGACCGACCTGATCGGCGACAAGTGCCAGCTCGTCGGCGACGACCTGTTCGTCACCAATCCGCTGCGTTTGGAGGACGGCATCAAGACCGGCCTCGCCAACTCGCTGCTCGTCAAGGTCAACCAGATCGGCACGCTGTCGGAAACGCTCGACGCGGTCGATATGGCGCACCGCGCGCGCTACACCGCCGTCATGTCGCACCGTTCGGGCGAGACCGAGGATTCGACGATCGCCGACCTCGCGGTCGCGACCAACTGCGGCCAGATCAAGACCGGCAGCCTCGCGCGCTCGGACCGGCTCGCCAAATACAACCAGCTCATCCGCATCGAGGAAGAACTGGGCGACATGGCGCGCTATCCGGGGATGGCGATTTTCGGCTGATCGGCTCGCGGGCTATTCGGCCTCGAACAGCGCCACGTCGATCGTGAAGGAGCCGTCGCGCTCGATCGCATAATGCGCCGTGACATCGCGGCTCGCGGCCTGCTGGAGCGCGCGGATGGCGTCCGCCTGCACCGGCGGGGTCCGCATTCTTGCGGTCCAACCGGCGAAATCCATGCGCAGCCGCGACCGCGTCAGGGCCCGGATCGAGAAACCGGCGCGCGCGAGCATGGCAGTCCATTCCGCGACGGCATAATCGCGGACGTGCGAAGGATCGCGCAGCACCTCAACCGCCTGCAAATGGGTGTCGAGCGCCGCGCCGCCGGGGGCGACGACGTCGGCGAAAATGGCCGGCGCGCCATCGGCCAGAACGCGCCGCGCCTCGCGCAGTCCGGCGTCGGCATCGCGCCAATGGTGGGTCGAAAAGCGGCAGGCGAGGAAATCGAAGCTGCCGTCGGCGAAGGGCAGGGCCTCGGCCGCCGCTGCCGCGACCGCGATATTGCCGAGGCCGCGCCGGCCGGCTTCGGCGGTGACCGCGGTCAGCATGTCGGGCGAGAGGTCGCACGCAATCACCTCTGCGGCATGGGGTGCCAGCGCATAGGCGACATGGCCGCCGCCCGCGCCCAGGTCGAGCGCGCGGCGGGGACGCGCGCTCGCCGCGCGCTCGCCGATGCGGACCAGGTCGGCGCCCGCCGCGTGGACGCTGCTGGCGACATAGGCGTTGGCGGTGGGGCCGAATTGATCCTGGACGATCTGATCGTGGTGGGCGGTCATGCGTGTTGCCTCCAAAGGTTTCTCCGCGATGATCGCCACAAATTACCCTGTTACAATAGAGATAATTATCCTGTTATAAATTGATCCATGCAGACGGACGAACAACGCGCACTGCTCGGCGCCTTCGTGCGCGCCCGGCGCGAATCGATGGCGCCGGCGGGGCCGCTCCGCCGCCGCCGCACGCCGGGCCTGCGCCGCGAGGAACTGGCCGACTTGGCCGGGATCGGGACGACATGGGTGGCGTGGATCGAGCAGGGGCGCGACGTCCGTGCTTCGGCAGCGACGCTGGCCCGCCTCGCCGTCGCGCTGCGCCTGTCGCGCGCCGAGCGCGATTACATGTTCGCGCTCGCCAACCGGCGCGATCCCGACCTGCCCGTCGCCGCGCCCGTGGAGGCCGCGCCGCCTGCGCTGGCCGCGGCGGTCGAGGCGCTGCCCTGGCCCGCCTATGGCCTCGATCCTGCTTGGTATGTATGCTGCGCCAACGCGGCGGCGCACACCTTGTTCACCGGCCTGTTCGATGGGGAGGCGCATCCGAACCTGCTCCACTACATGTTCCTCCATCCCGCAGCGCGCGACCTGCTTCCCGACTGGCACGCGCGCGCCGAGCGCCTTTTGTCGGAGTTCCGCCACGATTACGGACGGTCGCTGGCCGATCCGCGCGTGCGCGCCGTCGTCGAGCGACTGCGGGCCGACAGCGCGGAGTTCGCGTCGTTATGGGAGCGGCAGGCGATCCTGGCGCACGAGGGCGGCGCGCGGGGATTCGACCATCCCGTCGGGGGACAGTTGAATTTCTTCCAGTTCACGCTCGCCGACGTGGAGCGCGGCGATTTCCGGCTGGTTTTCCTGCGACCCGTTTGAGAGGCTCCCGCAGCGGCGTGTTCGCGCGTTGTCCCAGCTCGTTGTCATCGCCGCCGATTGGCGCTATAACAGCCGCCGATGGGGATGGAGTTCCCCGATAACCGCCATTCCGGCTGATGACTCCTGCCTTGCGCCATGGTGCGCGGGTAGGCGTTCGTCCTTCTCCCGCACGAGGAGATGGGACATGATGATTTTGCAACGAAAGCCGGCGGGACAGGTGCGGTGGTGACCGCGCTCTGGCTTGCCGCGGGCGGCGCCACGGGCACGCTGCTGCGCTACTGGATCAACCTGCTGATCACGGCGCGCCTTGGCGAGGCCATGCCCTGGGGCACGATCGTCATCAATGTCACCGGATCGTTCGCGATCGGCCTGTTCGCGGCGCTGACCGAACCCGGCGGGCGCCTGACGGTGCCGCCCGACGTGCGCCTCTTCATCCTGGTCGGTTTGTGCGGCGGCTATACGACCTTTTCCTCCTTCAGCCTGCAAACGCTCGCGCTGCTGCAATCCGGCGAACCGGTGCGGGCGGCGGCGAACGTCCTGCTTTCGGTCCTGCTGTGCCTGCTGGCGGTCTGGGCCGGATATGCGGGATCGTCGGCGCTGCACGGAATGCGAGGCTGACATGCGGCTGCTCGCCATATTGACCGGCGCCGCGAGCGCCCCCGCCTGCCTCGACGCCGCCGTCGTCGCGGCGCGGTCGCTGGGTGGCGCCAGCATCGAGGCGCTGCATGTCGTCGTCGATCCCGAACATCTGGTCGTCGCGCCCGAGGAAATCGACATCCAGCTCCTTCGCGAACGCCGGGAAGGCACTGCGCAGGAACGCGCGCAGGCCGTCCGCTCGGCTTTTCTGGCCTGGAATACCGGCGCGGCCGAGGGCACGCCGCCGGTGCGATGGAAGGCACTGGTCGGGGCCGAGGCGGCGCTGCTCTGCGAGGAAGCGAAGGCGGCCGACGTGATCATCCTCGTGCTGGTGCGCGAGGCCAATCTCGACAGCGCCGACGCCTTTCATGCCGCGATCTTTCGCAGCGGCAAGCCGGTGCTGATCGTGCCGCCGGGCTGGCGCGGCGGCGAGCGCACGGCTTTCGCGCATATCGCCGTGGGCCTCAGCGACAGCGAGGTCGCGCGCCATGCGATCGAGGGTGCCGGTCCGTGGCTACGGCATGCCGATCGGATCACCGGCATCCGCATCGGTGCGCGCGACGATGCCGTGCGCGGGCTGACGCGGCTGCTGGCCGAAGCCGGAACGGAGGCCGCGCTGCACGTTGTGGCGCCTGACCATGCGAATTTGGGCGCGCAGCTCATGCGCGAAGCGCATGACGTCGGCGCCGACCTGCTGGTGGCCGGCGCCTATCGCTATCCGGCGGTGGTCGAATGGTTGCTGGGCGGGACGACGCGGCATCTGCTCGCTGCGGCTGACATGCCGGTGATGCTGGCGCATTGAGACGGACGGGAGCGCATTTTCCTCCCAATGGAGTTTGATGCCTTGACGCCGCGAATCAACTCTGATTCAAGGGCCGAAATGACGCAGCGCCACAAATTCCGCAAATCGATGAATCGGGCCATTGGTCCCGCGGTGGCGCTGATCGCGGTGCTGGCGATGATCGGCTATGCGATCTTCGGGCCGACGGGGCTTTATGCCTGGGGCGACTACAGCCAGTCGGTCGAGAAGAAGCGCATCGTGCTGAACCAGCTCGCCAAGAAGCAGAGCGAGCTTCAGAATCGGGTCAACCTGCTCGACCGGCGCCGCGTCGACCCCGACCTGGCCGACGAATATGTCCGCGAGAAGCTGGGGGTCATGCACCCCGATGAGATCGCCATTCCGATGGACGGTAACGAGAAGCCGTAAGCTGGCCCCTGAAACATTCGTCACCCTGGACCTGTTTCAGGGCCCATGGTCTGAAGGGTAGGACGCCCCTTCTTCTCCACTCCCTGATTGCAAAAAATGCATACGTAACGCCGGGCCCTGTGCCCGCCAAGCGGGCGTTGCCAAGCGGGCCGTCGCTCTCCTATAGGGGGCCTTGCCGTAACGGCTAACCGCAAGAGGAAATCCGCCTTGGCCAAAGAACCTGCGCGTAAGACTGCCGCGCCGAAAAAATCCGCTTCCACCCCAGCGCCCGCCACCAACCGCGAGCAGCCGAGCGAGCCCGCTCCCTATCAGGCGACGCCCGAAGAGCTTGAGAAATTCTATCGCGAAATGCTGCTTATCCGCCGCTTCGAGGAGAAGGCGGGGCAGCTTTACGGCCTTGGCCTGATCGGCGGTTTCTGCCACCTCTATATCGGCCAGGAAGCGGTCGCGGTCGGGCTCCAGTCGGCGCTCGACGGCGACAAGGACAGCGTCATCACCGGCTATCGCGACCACGGTCACATGCTCGCCTACGGCATCGACCCCAAGGTGATCATGGCCGAACTCACCGGTCGCGCCGCGGGCATTTCGCGCGGCAAGGGCGGCTCGATGCACATGTTCAGCGTCGAGCATAAATTCTATGGCGGTCACGGCATCGTCGGCGCGCAGGTGTCGCTCGGCACCGGCCTCGCCTTCGCGCACAAATATCGCGGCGACGGCGGCGTCGCCATGGCCTATTTTGGCGACGGCGCCGCGAACCAGGGCCAGGTGTACGAGAGCTTCAACATGGCCGAGCTCTGGAAGCTGCCGATCATCTTCGTGATCGAGAACAACCAGTACGCCATGGGCACCTCGGTCAACCGCAGCAGCGCCGAAGATCAGCTCTATCGCCGCGGCGAAAGCTTCCGCATTCCCGGCATGCAGGTCGACGGCATGGACGTGCTCGCGGTGCGCGGCGCGGCCGAAGCGGCGCTCGAATGGGTGCGCGCGGGCAAGGGGCCGATCCTGCTCGAACTCAAGACCTATCGCTATCGCGGCCACTCGATGTCCGACCCCGCCAAATATCGCAGCCGCGAGGAAGTGCAGGCGGTGCGCGACAAGAGCGACGCGATCGAGCATCTCAAGAAGCTGATGCTCGACGCCGGGATCACGGAGGACAAGGTCAAGGATATCGACAAGGAAATCCGCCAGATCGTGAGCGACGCGGCCGACTTCGCCGAAAGCGCGCCCGAACCCGAACTTCACGAACTTTATACCGACGTGCTGGTGGAGCAATATTGAGATGGCGATCGAACTGAAGATGCCGGCGCTATCGCCGACGATGGAAGAGGGCACGCTCGCCAAGTGGCTCGTCAAGGAAGGCGACACGGTCAAGTCGGGCGACATTTTGGCGGAGATCGAGACTGACAAGGCGACGATGGAATATGAAGCGATCGACGAAGGCACGATCGCGTCGATCCTGGTTCCCGAAGGCACCGACAATGTGAAGGTCGGCACCGTGATCGCGACGATCGCGGGCGAGGGGGAAGAGGCGGCGCCTGCGCCTGCGCCCGCCAAGACCGTCGCCCCAGCGGAAGCTGGGGCCGCCAACGAGAGCGAGCCGACGCCAGCGGCCCCAGCTTCCGCTGGGGCGACGGTCAAGGCGCCCGCGCCCGCCGTGCGCGCCGCCGATCCGTCGATTCCCGAGGGTACGGCGACGGTGAAGCTCACCGTCCGCGAGGCGCTTCGCGATGCGATGGCGGAAGAGATGCGCGCCGACGACCGCATCTTCGTGATGGGCGAGGAGGTCGCCGAATATCAGGGTGCCTACAAGGTGACGCAGGGGCTGCTCGACGAATTCGGCGCGCGCCGTGTCATCGACACGCCGATCACCGAATATGGCTTCGCCGGGCTCGGCACCGGTGCGGCGATGGGCGGGCTCAAGCCGATCATCGAGTTTATGACCTTCAATTTCGCGATGCAGGCGATCGATCACATCATCAACTCGGCCGCGAAGACCAATTATATGTCGGGCGGCCAGATGCGCTGCCCGATCGTGTTCCGGGGGCCGAATGGCGCCGCGTCGCGTGTCGCGGCGCAGCACAGCCAGAATTACGCCCCCTGGTATGCGAGCGTCCCCGGCCTGATCGTGATCGCGCCCTATGACGCTGCCGATGCCAAGGGCCTGCTCAAGGCCGCGATCCGCAGCGAGGATCCGGTCGTCTTCCTCGAAAACGAACTCCTCTATGGCCGCAGCTTCGACGTTCCCGACGTCGCCGACTATGTCCTGCCGATCGGCAAGGCACGGGTGATGCGCGAAGGCAAGGACGTGACGATCGTCAGCTATTCGATCGGCGTCGGGCTCGCGCTCGAAGCCGCTGATGCGCTGGCGGGCGAGGGGATCGAGGCCGAGGTCATCGACCTGCGCACGATCCGTCCGCTCGACATCGCGACGGTGCTCGCCAGCCTCAAGAAGACCAATCGCCTCGTCGTCGTCGAGGAGGGCTGGCCGACCTGTTCGATCGCCAGCGAGCTCGCGATGGTCGCGATGGAGCAGGGCTTCGACGATCTCGACGCCCCGGTGGTGCGCGTCTGCAACGAGGATGTGCCGCTGCCCTATGCCGACAATCTCGAAAAGGCGGCTCTGGTCGACACACCGCGGGTGATCGCGGCGGTGAAGGCGGTGTGCAATCGGACATAAATATCCTCGTCATTGCGAGGAGCGAAGCGACGAAGCAATCCAGAGTGTGCGTAAACCGCTCTGGATTGCTTCGCTTCGCTCGCAATGACGACGGTGTAGTGGTAGCGGCCCGATTATGGAGAACGCCGCTTCCGAAACCCTCCGGTGCCCCGACATCCGCGACCCGCGCGTTATGGTGGCGGTACCGCGCGACCGGCGGCCCGCGATCACGGCGCTGTGGGCGCTCGCCGAGCGATTGACCAAGCTGCTCGGCGATGCGCGCGAGCCGATGATCGGGCAGATCAAGCTCGCCTGGTGGCGCGACATGATGGCGCTGCTCGCCAGCGATCCCGCGATGCTGCCGAAGGGCGAGCCGCTGCTTGCCGAATTGCAGGCGGCATGGGGCGGGCAGAGTGGGCTCGATGCGCTTGTCGATGCTGCCGAGGCAATGCTGCTTGCCGAAAACGAAACGGAACGGCGCGACGCGGCGGCGGGGTTCGGTGAAGCCTTGTTCTCCCTTTCGGGCGGCGCTGGCGGGGCGCGCTGGGGATTGCTCTGGGGCGCCGGGCTTCAGCAAGGCGAAGCGGAGGCGCGGCAACTCTTCGCCGATGCCCGCGACCAGCCGATCCCGTCGCGCGCGTCTTTTCGGGGGAAAAAGGCCCTGCTGATGCTCGACCGCTGGGCCGCCGCGATCGCCGCGCGCGATGGCGAACGGCGCTGGCGGAGCGAGGAATTGCGGCTGCTGCGGATCGGCCTTTTCGGGCGCTGAGCGACAAAAGCACGCGCGGGGGTGGAAATGCCGCCGCTGAACATCTATCTTGCGCGGTACAGAAATAGGGTCGCAGGGGACAGACGCATGTTCAACGGGCTGATCGCCTATCTGGATTCGATCAAGGCGCGCGATCCCGCGCCGCGGACGCGCTGGGAAATCCTGCTCTATCCGGGGCTGCTCGCGGTCGGGATGCACCGCATCGCGCACTGGCTGTTCGAGGCGGACCTGTTCTTCCTTGCGCGCTTCGTCAATCATCTGTCGCGCTGGCTGACCGGGATCGACATCCATCCGGGCGCGACGATCGGACGTCATCTGTTCATCGATCACGGCTTTGGCGTGGTGATCGGCGAGACCGCCGAGATCGGCGACAATGTCTCCATCTATCAGGACGTGACGCTGGGCGGCACCGATCCCGCCAACGGCATCGGCGGCAAGCGCCACCCGACGCTGTGCGACGATGTGATCGTCGGGTCGGGCGCGCAGATTCTCGGCCCCGTCACCGTCCATGCGCGGGCGCGCGTCGGCGCCAATGCGGTGGTGACCAAGGATGTGCCCGAAGGCGCGGTGATGGTCGGCATCCCGGCGCGCTCAACCCTGCTCGACGCAAGCGAATATGCGCGCGAATTCGTCCCCTATGGCACGCCGTGCTGCGAGACCTTCGATCCCGCGACGCAGAAACTCGAACTGCTGCAATGCCAGCTCGAGCAGATGCAGAAGCAGATCGCGATGCTGGTCGCCGAGCGCGATGCGCTCAAAGGGGAAGCCGACGCGCCGCAGCGCAAGGGGAGTCGGAAAAGCGCCTGATGGGAACGGTGACGCCTCTGCCGTTCGGCAATCGGGCGGCACCGCAGCAAACCGGCTTCGAGCGCACCGAATTGATGCGCATCCTCGACCTCTATGGCCGTATGGTCGCCGCGGGGCATTGGCGCGACTATGCGATGGATTTCCACCGCGATGCCGCGATTTTCTCCGCCTTTCGCCGCGCCGCCGAGCGGCCCGAATATCGCATAGAAAAACGCCCCGCCTTGCGGAGCCGGCAGGGCATGTGGGCCCTTGTCTCCGAAGCCGGGGCGATATTGAAGCGCGGGGACGAGCTTGCAGGCGTGCTCGCCCCCGTCGAGCGCAAGCTTATGAAGCTGGTCGGGGACTGATCGAACGGATCGTCGCCGGCAGCTGGCTCGCCAGATTGTCGGGGAGCAGGCCGACCACCGCGGCCCGGGCATTCTGCCAGAAGGCGGAAAGCAGCAGCAGCGCCGACCCGATCACGAACGCCGTCAGCGCGACGTTGAGTTCGACCGCGCCGAAAGTGCGGAAAAGCTGCGTCATCGCGAACAGCACATAGGCGAGCGCCGAGACGAGCAGCGCGCGGCGGTCGATCGCGAGCGCGATCAGCCCGAACAGGATATAGATGCCGATGACGAGCACCGCCGCGCCGCTGCCGATATCGTCGCCGCGCGTCACGCCCAGCAGGTGAAAGGCCGGGTGAGCAATCATCGGCGCGGCGAGCAGGTGAAGCCAGAAGGCGACGTCGCTGCGGCGCGTCTGGCGCACGCGGTCGCTGCGGTCCCACCACATGGCGAGCGTGAAGACGCCGAGGCCGGCGATCAGCACGAGGATCATCGGCAGTGTGCCGTCGGGGCCGGGCACGCCGGTGGCGGCCAGCACGAGCGCCACCGCGGTCGCGGCGAGGGCCGCGGTTCCGGCGGCGACGGTGATCGGCACCATGAAGCGCTTCCAGTGGAACCATGTCGCGACAGCCGTCACCGCGGCGATGGAGCCGAAGAGGATAGCCGCGGTCGTATCGCCGAGCCGCGGGCCGAAGATGTCCTCGCCATGCTTGAACAGGAAGCCGATCATCGTTGCGCAGACCCCCGCCGAAAAGGCGAGGACGAGGACGATGCTCGGCAGCGCCATACGGCGTTTGCGCGTGAAATATTCGGCGAGACCCCACGCCGATGCGGCAACGAAAGCGCCGGCGAGTGCGGGGTGGATCGATTCGCCGATCCAGCCGACCGCGACGAGCAGGATTACCGCGGCGATGCTGACGAAGATGTCGTTGAAACCGGTGATGAGGCGGAAGGATTCCTCGTCCGCTCCGGGAGCTTCGCGCACCGATGCGATATGCGACCGAAAGGCCTGCGCGGCCTCCGGCGTCAACACCTTCGCATCGACCGCGGCTTGCAGGTCGCTTTCACTATACATCGGGGTCGTCCCTTTCTGGATCGATCCCCTTGCCCCAAGCGGCTTTTTAGCAAAACTGTATTAGTGTTGCAATACGATATGTCACGCAAAAATATGGGCGGCGTTGAGCTGCGCGCGCTGCGCTTCGGTGATCCGGTCCACCAGCCGGTAGGCGGCGGGGTAGAGCACCAGGCTGACCGCCGATGCGACGAGGCCCACCTGTTGTCCCATGAGGAGGGATTCCGCCGAAGACGGGTTGAAGGTCATGCGGAAGGATATGTTGGAGGCGATGTTGGAGACTATCCAGCAACCCCACCATAATGCGAGCAGGCCCTCTGCGTAATCCAGCCGTTCGCCTTGTTCGCCATGGCTCGCGTTCCAGATCTGGCGCATCGCCGAAAAGGGTTTGAACAGGTTGGCGAAGGGAATGAAATACCAGCCCACCGCCCATCCGGGCGTGTAGGCGAAGCCAGCGACGTTGGCGGCGACGACATTGGCGGCCGCGCGATATATCCACATGGAGAAAAAGACGATCGTGACAAGCGTGAGCACGCCGTCGGCCATCCCGACGATGGCGTAGAGCCCCGATGCTCCGGTCAGTTCGACGCTTTCATCGAGCGAAACATATCCCAGAAGCTCGGCGATCTGCCCCATGAGGACCGCGGCAATCACGACGAATCCCCCGGCCAGCAGAAATTTGACGATCTTCGCGCGCCGCTGAAGCAGATCGATGCCGTCGGCAAGGCTCATTTCGGCCATATTGTCCCCCCGCTTCCGGGGGGCGCCGCCCCGGCGCCCCCTTCGGAAGGATGGGGTATCAGGCTCAGCCCAGGGCTTGCAATGCCTTCATCACCGCCATCGACTGCTCGGCGCCCGATTGCGGAACAGTCTCGCCATTTCGGTCGATGATCTTGTCCCATGCGGCGGCGACGCCTTCGGGGGTACGCTCGCCCTCGGGCAGCGCGACGCCGGGGGTCATGGTGACATAGGCGGCGTGGAAGGCGCCGGCGCCGGCGCCGACGATCATGTTCGTCGGCGCGTCCTCGCTGACCAGATAGAGCGCGGCGGGGACGACATTCTCCGGCGTGAACTTCTCGAACAGTTCGGGCGGGAAGATGTCTTCGGTCATGCGCGTGCCCGCGACCGGCGCGATCGTGTTGCAGCGGATGTTGTATTTCGCGCCTTCGAGATGGAGCGTCTTGGTGAGGCCGGCGAGGCCCAGCTTCGCCGCCCCGTAATTGGCCTGGCCGAAATTGCCGTAGAGGCCGGTCGACGAGGCGGTCATCAGGATGCGGCCATAGGCCTGCTCGCGCATGATGTCCCACGCTGCTTTGGTGACGTTGGCGCTGCCGAGCAGGTGGACCTGGACGACGAGGTCGAAGTCGGCGGGCTCCATCTTCGCGAAGCTCTTGTCGCGCAGGATGCCGGCGTTGTTGATCAAAATGTCGACGCTGCCCCACTCGGCCTTCGCCTTGGCGACCATTTCGGCCATATGGTCATATTCGGTGACGCTGCCGCCGTTCGACATGGCGATGCCGCCCGCGGCGCGGATTTCCTCGACGACCTGGAGCGCGGCGTCCGAATGGCCGGTGCCGTCGCGCGCGCCGCCGAGGTCGTTGACCACGACCTTCGCGCCGCGGCGCGCCAGTTCGAGCGCATAGGCGCGGCCGAGCCCGCCGCCCGCGCCGGTCACGATGGCAACACGTCCGTCAAATTTGATCGTCATGATGATCTCCTGAAAGGGGCGCCGAAAGGTTGCCCGCAAAAACTGGCCAGAAAGCTGGCACGTCCTTAGCCGTTCGTCGCGGGCAGGCAAGGGGCGAATGAAAAGCTATTCGGTAACCGAAATGTCATCGAAATGACGTGCAACTGTCATGCAGCGGTCATAGGAGCGCCGCGAGATTGTCACCTATCACAGCGGAGCAATTCCCCGATGCGCCACCTTCTGACCGCCTCTTTTCTGGCGACGACGATGTTCATCCTGCCGCAGGCGGCGCATGCGCAGGCGATGACCGCCGAGGAAGCCGCCGACCTGCGTGCGCAGATCGAAGCGCTGAAGGCGCAGGTGCAGACGCTCGAGTCGCGGCTCGACGCTGCGACCGGGCAACCGGCACCCGCGCCCGTGACGACACCAGCGCCTGCCGTGCCGGCGGTGACCGCGAGGCCCGCGACCGAAATCGTCTGGAAAGGGGCGCCCGAGATCAGGACCGCCGATGGCTGGAGCTTCAAGCCGCGCGGGCGGATGCAGGTCGATGTCGCGAGCATCGATGCACCGGCGGGCGTGACCGGCGCGCGCGGCGGCGTCGGCACCGAGTTCCGCCGCATCTATCTGGGGTTCGACGGCAAGATTCCGGGCGGGTTCGCCTATCGTGCCGAGGCCGACATCGCGAACAGCGGCGTCGAACTGGCCGATGTCTATCTGACCTATGGCCCCGGTCCCTTTTCGGTGACCGCGGGTCAGATCAAGCCCTTCTGGTCGCTCGACGAACTGACGAGCGATCTGTTCAACAGCTTTACCGAGCGCGCCGCCTTTACCCAGGCGTTCAATTTCAAGCGCCGCGTCGGCCTGTCGGGGCAGTATAAGGGCAAGGCCTTGCTGCTTCAGGGCGGGATATTCGGTGACAATGCCAACGACCTGCTCAGCGATACCAACAACAGCTTCAGCCTCGACGGCCGCGCGGTGTGGATGCCCAAATTCGGCGACACGCAGCTCCACCTCGCCGGATCGGCGCATTGGCGCAAGCTCAACGACGGGCCGAACGGGGTGCGTTATGCGCCGCGTCCGTTCGTCCATACGACCGATGCCCGCCTCGTCGATACCGGCGTCTTTGCCGTGTCGCGCGAACGCGGGCTCGGATTGGAGGCTGCGCTGATCAACGGGCCCTTCCACGTCGCGAGCGAAGCCTATTGGCAAAAGGCAAGCCGTCCCGGCTTTGCAAACCCGACCTTCTTTGGCGGCTATGCCGAGGTCGGCTATGTCCTGACACGCGGCGATGCGCGCGGCTACAAGGACGGCGCCTTCGACCGACTGTCGCCGAAGCGCCCGATCACCGAGGGTGGCCCCGGCGCGATCGAGATCAACGCACGTTACGACCATCTCGACCTCAACGACGCGGGGATCGTCGGCGGGCGCCAGCGCACGCTGGGCGTCTCGCTGGTATGGGCGCCGATTTCCTATGTCCGCCTGACGGCCAATTACGGGCATCTGATGTTCGACAATGCCGCGACCGGTACGGTGACGGGCGACCGCGACTATTCGGCCGACGCCTTCGGCCTGCGCACCCAGTTCGATTTCTGATCTTCTCTCAGTCGAGCAGAATTTCGCGAAAGACGCCGCGCATACAATGATCCGAACTCATCGCGGCGCCATAGCCGCCGGCATTGAGCAGGGCGATGACGTCGCCCTCTTCGAGCGGGGGTAGCAGCGCGTCCTCGGCCCAGAGGTCAAGCGCCTCGTTGATGTTGCCGGCCACGGTGCAGCGCTCGAACGACACGGGGTCTAAGGCGCGCGGAACGCAGGCCACGGGCTCGCACGGGAGGTCATAGAAGGCCGGTTCGGGGTGCAGGTTGAAACCGCCGTCGACGCTGACGAACAGCGTGTCCCGCTTGCGCTCGACATTGGTGACGCCGAGCAGGAGCATTCCGGCGTCCTTGACCAGATAATCGCCGGGCTCGACCGCGATCTCGACCGCGCGACCGGCGAAATGGCGCCGCAGCAGCGCCGCCCATTTCGCAAGATCGAGCGGCTTGTCCGATGCGCGGTGCGGCACGCCCAGGCCGCCGCCGATATTGACGACGCGCACGTCGGGGAGGTCGGCGAGGAAAGCGAGGCCCGCTTCCAGCGCCGCTTCCCACTCGGCGAGCTGTTCGTCGAGATAGCCGCAGCCGACATGGAAATGCAGGCTGGTGACGCGAAGATCGTGCGCTCGCGCGGCGGCCAGCGCCTCCGCCCATTGTTCGCGGTAGATCCCGAACTTGGTCGTCCGCGCCCCGGCATAGGTCAGGCGCTCGCTGTCGCCATAGCCGACTCCGCGCGCCGGATTGACGCGAAGGCCGATCGCGCGGCCGGGCTCGCGTTCGCCGATCCGGCGAATCATGCCGATCGAATCGCAATTGATGACGAGGTCGTCGTGGGCGAGGAGCGTATCGAGATCGCGGCGTGCGACGCCGGTGCCGGTGAAGCTGATCCGGTCGGCGGTGAAGCCGCAGGCCAGCGCGCGCTCCAGTTCGCGTGGCGAACAGATATCGATGCCGCACGCGCCGGTTGCGGCCAGCATTGCGAGGAGGGGCGGGTGGCGGTTGGCCTTCATTGCATAATAGAGGCGGTGCGGGCGGCCGGTTTCGGCGAGCGCGGCGTGCAGGCGCGCCAGATTGGAGCGGATACGCGCGGCGGAATAGAGATAGAGCGGGCCTTCCGCGGCCGCGGCGAGCGTCGCGACGTCGCGGCCGGCGAAGATCAGCCGGTCGGCATCATGGCGAAGGTCGTCGCGTTGCCACCAAGGGGCCGTCATCGCTTGACCTCGTCAGACGGGAGCGACGGCGCCGCGCAGTCCCGCCAGATAGCGAACGCCCGCCGCACTGATCGGCTCGTCACGCCCGGTGATCCAGCGCCGGCAATCGGGCGCGCCGCAGGCGCAGGCGAATTGCGCATAGAGCCGGTCCTCGGTCGCCGCATAGTCGATCGACAACAGTTCGCCCGCCGCGATCATGCGCAGCGCCACCAGCTCGAAGCGCGCCATGTCGAGGCGGCAGTTGGGGTCGCAGGCGTGCGACAGATAGCCGATATGCCGCGTCCCCGCGATGTGCGACCCCGGTCGCACCTGCAGGCTGTGCTGCGAAACGCGCGGGCCGATGTCGCCCTCGAAGCGTTCGATGACGCTTCCCGGTGCGCAGGCGCCGAGCGCCCGGACGCAAAGTCCCAGCGCCGCGTCGCGGCAGACCGCGAGCAAAGGCGCGGGCGCCGCCGGATCGGGCACGAATTTGCGCGACGATGTGAACATGCAGCTTCCCCCTTGGCGCCGTGCCCCCACAGGCGGCGCCGCGGTCCCTAGTCCGAATCCTTTAGCGCGAACATCTTATGGAATCGTAGACGGTTCTGTCCGTGATCGCGATCATAGCGGATTTCGTCCATCGTTTCGCGGACGATATGAAGGCCGAGCCCGCCGATCGGCCGATCTTCGAGCGACAGCCCGGTGTCGGGCGGCGGGGCGGCGAGCGGATCGAAGGCGATGCCGTCGTCGACGATCTCGCCCGCGATCCGCCCCTCCGCGATGCGCAGGCCGACCGCGACGGTCGGCTCGCCCTCGCGGACGCCATGGGCGAAGATATTGCTGACGATCTCGTCCAGCGCGATCAGGACCCGGGCGGCGGTCCGATCGGGAATGGCATTGTCCGCGAGAAAGGCCTCCGCGCCGTCCATCATCGCCTGCAAGCCGGCATTGCCATCGGACAAGGTGCAGTTGAATTCGGTCGCCACGATGCCGATCGTTCCAGAATGCGGGGCTTGCGCCCGCGGGACGTCAGCTTAATCGAGTGGAAAAATTTCACAATCGCTACATAAGGGTGCGCGGCGGCGCGCGCCGCAGGGCAATGGGACGGAACGATGGATATCAGCGAACAGCAACTCGACGGTGCCTGGCTCGTCGCGGCATCGGGCCGAATCGACAGCAACAGCGCGCCGGAACTCGAGGCGGTGCTGCCCGATCGCGTTCAGCAGCATGCGGCGACGATCATGGATCTGGCCGGGGTCGCCTATGTCAGTTCGGCCGGGCTGCGCGTCTTTTTGAAGGGCATGAAAGCGGCGAAGGCGGGCGGCCACCGGCTGGTGCTGACCGGCCTGTCGCCGGCGGTTCACGAGGTTTTCGACATCAGCGGTTTCACGCCGATCTTTGCCATCGAGGCCGATGTCGATGCGGGGCTTGCCGCGCTCCGTTGATCAGGCTGGACTGACGACGGCGAGGACGCCGTCCAATTTGAGCAAAGCGTCGATCCGCTCGACCGTTGTTGCGGGCGGCGCGTCGGGGGCCATACGGGCATAGGATTCCGCGGCAGTTGCCTCATCGATGATCGCCAGCAGGCAGGGGGCGGTCGGCGGATTGCGCTCGCTCCACGCCAGATGATGAAGCCGCAGCGCGGCGAAAGCCTCGCGCACGGCGGCCAGCGCTTCGTCGGGAGTCCCTTCATGCCAATGCCGTTTCAGAAAATCGCGCGCGGCGACCGCGCGCGCCAATGCTTCGCGCGCGTCGTCGCCGTTGCATTCGCCGACGATCAGCGCAGCCCGATCCTCGTTTGTGCAGAGCGCGAAAAAGCAGCCGGGCGCCGCGTCGCCGCATAGCCGGGCTGCGATCCCTCCGCCCGCAACCGTCGTATCGAGCGATGGAAAGGCCGCAGCGCGCCAGGTGGCAAAGGCCGCGATGTCGGTCCGGTCGCGATCCTCGCGCGTTCGCCGCGCGTCGATTGCCGAAAGCGTGGCGCGCCGATTGGCGTCGAGCAGGCGGAGCGCAGCGGCGAGATCGGAGGCTTCGATAATGGTCAGCGCGCTCGTATCGGGCGTAGGACCTCCCGTGTCGAGCGCGGTCATCAACTGCCGGCTTACCGCCAGTTCGCGCTGGATTCGTCGCGCGACATGCCAGCCGGCGGTCAGGCCGAGGACTCCCGCCGCCGCGACCCCGGCGACGATCCAGCGCAACAGATCGTCCAGCCGCGCGAACAGCGGTTCGGCATCGATACGAGCGGCCACGAAGCCGCCGCCCGCGACACGCGCACGCGCGACGACATGGCGGTTTCCGTCGGCGTTCGTCATCGCACCGACCTCGGCCGCGCCGCGCGGTGCGGCTAGGGATGGAGTCCACCGCCGATGCGCGGTCACGAGCGCGGTGGCCCGGCCGGCGGCGTCCACCAGATACAGGCCTTCGAGACCTTCGACGTGCCGCGCTGCCGACACCAGCGCCGCACGGCGCGGTGCGCTGCCGACCGATTCTGCCGGATCGTCCATCGCCGAGAGGAATTCGGCGGTGGTAATCGCCACCGCAAGCGCGCGCTCGTCGAGGCCGCGTCGCATCTCGGCCTTCGTCTGAAAATAGAGGAGGGCGCCGTTCACTGCCGCAAGCAGCAGCAGCAGCGGGATCGCCGCGGCAAGGATGATCGACCTTATCCGCATGACGGCAGCGCCTCCATGTCGAGCAGGCCGACGATGAACTCCGGGCATTCGCGTGCGATGGTGAACAGGTGCGCGCGCGCGAGGCAAAGCGATTGCATCCCTTCGGCGCCCGCGCGGTAATCCTGTGCGGCGGGAAGCGAAAAGAGCAGCGATGGAACATCGAAGATCGACGGAGCGCGCAATTCGCCCGCCATCCCCCAGCCTGCGATGACGATGTACAGCATCTGCGCGGGCTGGCCGCGCTCGATCAGCAGCGCGCCCGGCTGCGACAATCGCGCGCGGACGTGCTGCGCGACGAGCAGAAGCTCGCGGGCTGACAGTCTGTCGAACGGCGCGATCGAGGCCAGCGCTGTCATATGATCGATGACCTCGGCCGGGATGGCCGCGTGCTCCCGTTCGGGATCGACCGGGCCGGTGCGCGGCGCGCGGGCTTCGGACGCACGGTCGTGCGGGCCGTTCACCGGCATGACCGGCGCTCCGCCTTCGCCGCCGAACAGCCATGCTTCGCTCGCCGCCAGCCGATGCCGCGCGGCGCGCGTGGCGGCGCTTTCGAGATCGGCGGTCGCGTGGGCGCTCAGTGCCGCGAGCGAAGCGGTGAGATCGCGCGCCTCGCGCGGGGCGTGCCCATCGGCGGGTGGGCGATGATCGCCGGCGGCGATGCGTAGCGCTTCCTGCGTCAGCCGCTCGATCGGCCGCGCGACGCGCCGCACGATCTGCAAGGTGACCAGCAGGCAGGCGAGAAGCGAGGCGATGCCGATCATTGCGCTCAGGAACAGGGCGTTCTGGGTCGCGACGCGAATGACCGACACATTGACGTCTGCGCCGGCCGTGCCGCTGATCACTCCGTCGGCGCCATAGACCGGTGCCGCCGCGGTTTTCAGCAGCCCCCATTTTTCCTGATATTCGACCGGCGAGACATAAATATCCCGCCGACGCTGCACGTCGCGGAGCCCGGCCATCGTCTCTTCGGGCAGGGTGTCGGGCGATCCGATCGCCGTATGCTCCTCACCCTCGGTGCCGTCGAGGATGTAGCGCACTTCGGCCCGGCCGCTCGTCACCTGCGTATAGATATAGGTGAGCCCCAGCCGCTCGCGAATCCGGCGCATCGGCTCGACATTGCGGCGGTAGCGGATGTCATGCTCGATCGCCGCCGGGTCGCGCCTGGTCTTTGCTGCGTCGATCAGCCAGTCGTGATCGGCCGGATCGATCAGCGCGCCGGTCAGCGCGCTCGTCGCGATCAGCCGGTCGTCGAACTGGCGCAGGATCGTGGCGTTGATCCGGTTGTAGACGAAAATCGCCCCCAGCAGCGCCGCGAGCGCGACCACCGGCAGGAATATTCGCAGCAGCAGCGTCTGGATGCCGATTTTCCGGTTACGCCGCATGGTTGCGCCCGTCCTGCACGCGCAGCATCACCAGCGCGAGGTCGGGGTGCCGCGCGGCGACCCGCCCGATATCGTCGTGTGCGATCCAGAAGCGGTCGCCGCTGGCGGTGACGCCGCTCCAGGCATCGACAAGAGGCTCGGTCCGCGCTGCCTCGGCAAGGCTGGCGAGTGCTTCGAGCGTCGCGGCGGCGAAATTCGGGGTTCGGCGCAGCGCGTCGATCAGGTCGACGCGGCCCGGACCGGCCGCACGCCGCAGGCCGAGCAGCGCGAGCAACTGGAGGCGCAGCGGGGTCGGCATTCCCGCGCGGATCAGAGGCGCGGTCCGGCGAGCAAATTCGCCTTGCGAAAGGCGCCGGTGGAGCAGCGCCAGCGCAACGGCCACCTCGACCGGTGCGCCGCTGACGAGAGCGGTCTCGGCGAGTGCGACGACCTCGTCACCGGATGGCGGCGCGGCGGCATCCGGTTCGGGCGGTCGCAGCACCGCTTCGACGTGACGGAACAGCGCATGGCCGATGCCCGTCTCGACCGCCTCCATGGCGTTGGCGCGCACCTTGGCATTGGCGGAATGGAGCGACACGATCAGCAGGTCGAAATCGGGCAGCAGGCCGCGCAGCGCCAGCAGTTCGAGCAGGAAATCGATCGCGGCGCTCGCGCGCTCGCGCTGCGCGCGGGCGAGCAGGCCGGTAAGGCCCGAGCCATCGTCGGCCGCGTCGAGCCGCCGGGCACTGTCGATCGCCTGCTGCGCGGCGCCGAGTTCGGCGGCGACGATCATATCCGATTGCGCCGCGAACTGCGCTTGCGACAGGTTCGCGAGCGCGCGCGCCGCCACCGCGCGTTCGCCCTGCGGTCGGCGCGTATCGCGCAGCGCGGCGACCAGATGCGGAATGGCGGTTTCGCCAAAATCGGCGATCATCGCCGCGCTCTGGCGGCGCTCGCGGGGGCTTTGCCGGGGGGCCTCCGCGAGGAGATCGGCGATGGCGTCCGGATCGGCGAGGTGGGGCTGGTCCGTTTCGCCGTGCAAGCTGACTGCCAGGGCGTGGAGCGGCGTGCCGGGCGACGCCGACAGATCGCGCAGCCGCGCCTCGGCCTCGGGCGTCAGCGTGGGAGCGGGCGCGCCGAAATTGAGCCAGCCCTGCCGCATGTTGCCCGCCATCGCGGCCGGATAGAGCTGGCGCAGCAGAACGACGACCGCGATCAGCAGCGCGCCCAATATCACTCCGATTCCCGAAAGCTCGCGCAGATCCAGATATTTGGCGGCATAGAGCAGGAAGCCGCCCGCAATCAGACTGGCGAGCGGTTCGCACATTCCCTCGATCACGGTGCGGAGCGGGCGCTTGATCGCCGAGGGCACCGCGTTGAACAGCAGATTCTGATTGTTGTATTCGATCGAGGTCAGCACGCCGTGATAGGCGAAAAAGGCGGCGATCGCGGCGGCATAGCCGCTGCTGAGAAAGAAGAATCCGAACACCGCGAAATAGGTGAGGGGCAGGATGAAGGCGACGTTGCGGACGCCGAGGCGCATCACCAGCCGGTTGAAGACGAACAGGCAGACAAAGAGGTTGAAGATGTTCGACGCCGCATAGAGCGCGCCGAACAGCGCCGCGAGCTGGGCCTCGCTGCGCCCCTGCTGCAGCACCGCCGCATATTGATATTCGGCAAGATTGGTCATCAACAGCGTGACGAACAGGGTTGCCGTCAGGGCAAGCGTATAGCGCGAGGAACGAAAGCTGTTCGCCATCATCGCGACCTGCGCGGCTACCCCCGCCGGTTGCCCGCTTTCCTCGGCGTCGCTTTCGCTGAGCTGCGGCCAGCGGCGGCCGAGCGACCAGGCCAGCGGCATCGTCGCGAGGGCAATGCCGGCCCAGAGCAGGAGGAAACCCAGTAAGGGGACGACGGCGGCAAGCATATTGACGATCAGGGCCCCGGCCGCAGTCCCCAGCGCGCAAAAGGCGGCGAACAGCGGGAACAGCCGTTTTGCGTCCTGAATGTCGAAATAGGCGTCGGTGAAGTTCCAGAACAGGCTGTAGAGCGCGATATACCACATCGCGAGATAGAGCTTCAGTACGTAATAGAGCGGCGCGCTGTCGCCCGCGCGGCCGAGCAGCGCCCACAGGATCACACCGCCCGCGACGAGCATCGCCAGGGTCGCCATCACCATATGGTTCAGCGAAAAGCGGACCATCAGGACCGAAAACAGGCCGGTGTAGACCAGCATCACCGCCGGGGTGAGCATGAAGATCACCGGCAGCGCGTCGGCGCCGACATGGCTGAAGAAGGCGGCGTCGCCCGCGCTGAAACCGATCCCGAGCCCCATTTGCAGCAGAAAGCCGAACAGCGCGAACTGCGCGAGTTTCGGGGCTTCGCCCGGCTCGACGCGCAGCAGACGGTTTAGCCTGTCGATCAAGATGTTTCGTCCCTCCGCCCCGCGATGCCGCATCGCATAGCAACAAAATATTGATGAAGTCAGCCGCACGGTTGTCAGCACGGACAAAAGCGGCGATGGTGACGGCAGGGGCGATGACGGGACGCAAGCGAAAATTCGGGCTCAAGCCCCAGCTGCTTTTGCTGCTGTTCGCGCTCAACCTGATCGCGGCGACGGCCTATTCGGTCGTGCTCTACACGATCGATCGCGCCGAGATACTCGCCGGAATCGACCGGCAACTCGTCACCGCGGCCAATGCGGTGCAGGAAATCGTGCCGCGCGGCTATCACGACGGAATCAGCGACGCGAGGTCGGTCTCGGCCGAGCAATTCGATGTCGTGCAGGACCGGCTGTCGCATTTCGCGAACGAGTCGGGGCTGGTCTACGCCTATACCTATATGCAGTTCGGACCGCAGATACGTACCGTCGCGACCAGCGCGACGATTGCCGAAATGCAATCGGGGACAGAGACGCGCTTCTTCGCGCTCTATGATACGGCGCCTGCCCGCTTGCGCGAGAGCTTTCGCGATGGACGGGTGCGGTTCGACGAATATAGCGACAGCTTCGGCCGCTTCCGCTCGATCTACAAACCGATGCGGATGCGCGACGGGCGCACCTACGTCATCGGGGCCGACATCGACCTGCACCAACTCGACGCGAGCCTCCGCAAGGCGCTGATCCAGTCGATCGCGGTCGGGGTCGTCATGTTCGCGCTTTCGCTCGCCGTCGGCTGGCTGCTGATCGGGCGGATCGTGCGGCCGCTGGCGCAGCTTACCGCCTTCACCCGCGGGATGGAGGAACGCAGCTTCGAGCCCGACGAGCGCGAACTGCTCGCGATACAGGAACTCGGCGGCGCGCGGCGCGACGAGGTCGGCAGCCTCGCCGAGGCGATGTCGGGAATGATCGCGCGGCTGCAGCGCTATCTGATCGAGGTCGAGACCGCGACCGCGGCGCGCGAACGCGTCGAGGGCGAGTTGACCGCGGCGCGCGACATTCAGGTCGGGATGCTGCCGCGCAAATTCCCGCCCTTTCCGGGGCGCACCGACCTCGACGTCTTTGCGATGCTCGAACCGGCGAAGCAGGTCGGCGGCGACCTTTACGATTATTTCCTGATCGACCGGAACCGGCTGTTCTTCGTCGTCGGCGACGTCGCGGGCAAGGGGGTGCCGGCGGCGCTGTTCATGGCGATGACCACGACGCTGTTCAAGGCGCAGGCGTTGTCCGCGACCTCGACGGCAGAGATCATGACGCGCGTCAACGCCGAACTCGCGCGCGACAATGTGGCGGAGATGTTCGTCACCGCGCTCGCCGGCATATTGGACCTGCGCGACGGCAGCGTCGTCTATAGCGACGCCGGCCACGAAGCGCCCTTCATCGTGCGCGCGGACGGCCGCGTCGAGCGGCTGGAGAAGCAGCAGGGCATGGCGATGGGCATCTTCGACGATGTCCAATATCGCTCGGACCGCTTCACGCTGGAGCCCGGCGACGCGGTGGTCCTGTTCACCGATGGCGTGTCGGAGGCTACGGGGCCGGACGAGGAACTCTATACCGCCGCGCGTATTCGGGCGGCGCTGGAGCGCAGCCGCGAGAATCCATCGGCGCGCTATATCGCCGAAGGCCTCGCCGACAGCGTGCGCGCCTTCGTCGGCGAAATTCCGCAGTCCGACGATATCGCGATTCTGGTGGTCTGCTATGAAGGGCCGGCGGGGGGCGGTTAGGGCATGATCGAGTAAACCCAGAAACTCCGTGTTCTTATCTCGTCATCCCGGCCTTCGCCGGGATGACGATTCCCTCAACGTGACCAGCCCTAGCTTCCCAGCACCAGCGGCGCGCGGTCGACGCCATGCATCTTGCGCAGATAAAGCCGCATGTCGGCGATCGCGCCCCGCAATCGTTCCGGCTCACTGGGCGGCGCGTCGGCCGCCGCGGCAACGAGCGGGCATTCCTCGATTTCCCACGGCAGGAAGTCGAAGCCGGTTTCGGCGTCGCTGACCCAGACGATCGGATAGGGGCGCCCGAACATCACGCCCTTGAGTTCGTCGCGGCCGACGAGGTGGAAGGCGAGGTCGCCCGCGTTGCGGGCACCCAGCAATTGTTCGAGAAGGTCGAGCGAGACGACAAGGCTCGACGGGCGGGCGTATTTGGAAAGGCGGAACCCCAGATCGACGTCGGGGCCGATATAGTCGATATGCCGCGCCCCGTCGCCCGCCGCCAGTTCCGCGATGTCGAGCTCGATATTCTGTTCACCGAAGGCGACGAGCCAGGCGGTGCCCTTGAGCCGCAGCGGAATGCGCTCGAAATAACGGCTTTCGTAGAGTGCCATCGCACGGAGCAGCGCCCGCAGGATCGACGCCGCCTCTTCGGCGCTCTGCGGCTCGGCGGCGAAAATGACCTCGTCGCCCATCGCCTTCCAGATGTCGATCGACGGCGTGCGCTCGTCGTCGATGAATTCGAAGCCGACCTGCCCTGCGAGAATCAACGGGAAATTGCAGAAAAAGGCCTGGAACACCTCGAGCCAGCCCTGACTTCCCTGGCCCGAAAAACGGGCCTTGAACTGGGTCGAGCCGACCATGTCGATGGATAGAAAGAGGCGGATCATGTCATTCCCCGAGCGGCGACAGGCGGCAGCGCGCGTGATCTATACCCGCGCCCCGTTAACATAAGCAGACGACGGGGCCACGAAATATCGGCGGTGCCAGGGCAGGGCCGGAGCGTAATTATATTGTAATTGCGAATCGTTCTCGATAATGGCGGGCATCGTTTTCAACCAGAAGTCCCCATGCACGCACCCCCATCCTCGCGCACATCCCCGCGCCCGCCGGTCAAGAAGAGCCGCAAAGCCTTCTGGCTGAAGCAGTTGCATATGTGGCACTGGATGAGCTCGGCGATCAGCCTGATCGGCCTGCTGCTGTTCGCGATCACCGGCTTCACGCTCAATCATGCCGCCGACATCGAGGGGGCGCCCGTTGTCGTCGAAAAGACGGCGCAGATGCCGCAGGCGGTGCTGGGCCAGCTCGGCGCCGATCCGGCCGGGGGCAAGGGCGTCCTGCCGCGGCCCGTCGCGGCCTGGGTCGAGGATCATTTCCCGGTCAAGGCGAACGGCGAGGCCGAATGGTCCGCCGACGAAGTCTATCTGCCCGCGCCGCGGCCCGGCGGCGATGCCTGGGTTGCGATCGACCGCGCGAGCGGCGCGGTATCGAGCGAGGTCACCGACCGCGGCTGGATTTCCTATCTCAACGATCTCCACAAGGGCCGCAATTCGGGCGGCGAGTGGAGCCTGTTCATCGATGTTTTCGCCTTCGCCTGCCTGATCTTCGCGATCACCGGCCTGTTCCTGCTCTGGCTGCATTCGGCGAAGCGCAAGAGCACCTGGCCGCTCGTCGGCGCCGGCCTGATCCTTCCCGCGGCCATCGCGATCATCTTCATCCACTAAGGAGAGTCTTCATGCAGTCCCCTTCGCGCACGCTTCTGATCGGCGGCTCGCTGAGCGCCGTGCTGACCGCCCCGGTCCTGGCCGCGGCGCCCGCGACGATGGACGTCACCATCACCATCCCGCAGCTTAAGGTCGCCGAATATCATCGTCCTTACGTCGCGATCTGGGTCGAGAAAGCGGGCGCTCCGGCGAAAACGGTCGCGGTCTGGTACGATTATGACATGAAGAACAACGAGGGCACCAAATGGCTGCGTGACGTGCGCCAATGGTGGCGCGCCTCGGGCCGGACGATGACATTTCCCGCGAACGGTATCACCGGCGCGACGCGCGCGCCGGGCGCGCAGAAAATCTCGTTCAGCCGCGCCCAGCTCGGCGCCACGGCGCCCGGCAATTATGTGCTGGTGATCGAGGCCGCGCGCGAGGTCGGCGGACGCGAACTGCTCCGCATCCCCTTCACCTGGCCTGCCAAGGCCGGCCCGGGCGGGCGCGCCGCGGGCAAGACCGAACTCGGCGCCGTCACGGTCGCCTTCCGCTGATCCAACGAAAGGGCAGGGCAATGAAGAAGCAGATTTGGGGTTTCGCGGCGACGGTCGCGCTGGCGGCGATGGCCGCGGTTCCGGCGAGCGCGCATCGCCAGTGGATGATGCCGTCGTCGACGGTGCTGTCGGGCGATGACGTGTGGGTGACGGTCGATGCCGCGGTGTCGAACGACCTTTTCTATTTCGAGCATCAGCCGCTGCGGCTCGATGCCGTCCATGCCTGGGCGCCCGACGGCAGCGAGGTGGCGATCGAGAACCAGGCGACGGGGCGCTATCGCAGCACCTTCGACGTCCATCTGACGCAGAAGGGCACCTATCGTATCGCGTCGGTGTCGGATTCGTTGATGGGCAGCTATGAACTGAACGGCAAGACCGAGCGCTTGCCGCGCGGCACCACTGCTGCCAACCTTGCCGAGCGGCTGCCGGCGGGGGCGACCAATGTGCAGACCGCTGAAGCGAACAACCGCAACGAGATTTTCGTGACGGTCGGCGAGCCGACGACGACGGTGTTCAAGCCGGCCGGCAAGGGGATCGAGATGGTGCCGGTGACGCATCCCAACGACCTGTTCGCGGGCGAGGCGGCGACGTTCCAGTTCCTGCTCGACGGCAAGCCCGCCGCGGACCTGCCGGTCACGGTGATCCCCGGCGGTATCCGCTATCGCGACCAGCTCGGCCAGATCGACCTCAAGACCGATGCCGAGGGCAAGGTCGCGGTGACCTGGCCCGAACCCGGTATGTACTGGATGAACGTCACCACCCCGCAGACCGCGCGTGGTGAAGGTGGCGAGGGCGGCCCGCCGCCGGCATCGGCCGCGCCGCAGCGCCGCGCGGGTTATGTCACCACGCTCGAGGTGATGGCGCCCTGAGCGAACAACCCGGCGACCGCATCCTGATCCCTCGCGCGTTGACGCCCGCCGCCTTTGCGGCGCGGACCGGCGCGGGGGGCATCCAGACCCTGTCGGGCGAAGCGATGGGGACGAGCTGGTCGCTGCACGCGGTCGCCACCTTGTCCGATCTCGCGGCGGGCGTGGAAGCGGCGTTCGGCCGCGTCATCCGGCAGATGAGCCAGTGGGAGCCTGACTCCGACCTGTCGCGCTTCAACCGGGCGCCCGCGGGTGCTTGGCGGGAGATTCCGCCTGAGTTCGCGCATGTCGTCGCGGCGGCGCTGGCGATTGCGGATGCGAGCGATGGCGCCTTCGATCCCGCTCTGGGGGCGATCACCGAATGCTGGGGCTTCGGGAGCCGGGGTCCGGTGGATCGCGTCCCGCGCGATCAGCCTATCGTGGAGCGGCGCATCGAACTGGAGGAGGGCCGCATCCGGCGCAGCGAAGGCGCACAGCTCGACCTGTCGGGGATCGCCAAGGGCTATGGCGTCGATCTCGCCGCGGAATGGCTGCTCGGGCAGGGCGTGCGTCATTTTCTGCTCGAACTGGGGGGCGAATTGCGTGGGCAGGGGATACGGCCCGACGGCCAGCCGTGGTGGGTCGATGTCGAGATGCCGCCGACGACGTCGATCGCACCGTGGCGCATCGCGCTGCACGATTTGTCCGTGGCGACCTCGGGCAACTACCGGCGCGGCTTCGTGGCGGACGGGCGGCATTATTCGCACAGCTTCGATCCGATGACCGGGCGGCCGATCGTCAGCGCCGTGTCGTCGGTGACGGTGCTGCATCGAAGCTGCATGATGGCCGACGGCTGGGCGACCGCGCTGACCGTGCTGGGGCCGGAGAAGGTGATCGCGCTCGCCGATGCGCAGGGGCTCGCGGCGTCGATGGTGACGGGGAATCGCGAACATGTCTCGCGCGAATGGCGCGCGATGCTGGGCTGAGGCGCGGGCCTATCCGCGCAGGACGAACGGGATCTCGACCAGTCCCCTGACCTTCACCGCCTGACCGCTGCGCATCGTCGGCGCCCAGCGCCATTTGCGCACCGCGCGGAGTGCCGCTTCGTCGAGGCGGTCGAAGCCGCTGCTGCGCGCGACCGAAATCGCCGCGACCGAACCGTCGACATCGAGCGTCAGCGACAGCAGCACCGTCCCCTGCTCGCGATGCCGCCGGCTTTCGGTGGGATAGCGCGGCGGGGCGCCCGATACCATGCGCGTGCCGAGATCGCTCGCCTGCACCGTCGCAGGCGGCGCGGGCGGGGCCGGGGGCGCCGGCGGCGCGGGTGCCGGGACCGGCGGCGCCGGAACCGGATCGGGTGAAGTCTGGATCGGCGGCTGATCGGTCGGAATCGCAACCAGCGGGCGCGGGGCGAAGACCGGCGCCTTTTGCTGCGGTGGGACTTCCTTTGGCGGAGATGCGGGCGGCGGGGGCGGCGGTGCGATCGACAGGTTGACCACCGCCAGCTTGGCGGCCTCGGTCTGCGCGCGGTGATAGCCGGTGTGGAGCAGCACGGCGAACAGCCCCGCCGTCAGCAGGGCCGCGAGCGCGGCGGCGGGCAGATTGGGCCTCCGATCCTCGCCATAACGGCCGGTCATCATCGAGCCCGCGTTCGCAAAGCCGCTTCGAGCCGATACCGCCGCGCGCGCCCGCATCGCCGTCTCGGGCTCAGGTTTCGGACCAGCGCCGGAGGAGATTGTGATAGACGCAGGTGAGTTGGAGGACAGCATTGTCGTCGGCTCCGTCGAGCGTGAGTTTCTGGATGGCGGTGTCCATCTCGAACAGCATCCGCCGAAGGTCGTTGTCGCGCACCATGCTCTGTATCCAGAAGAAGGATGCGAGCCGCGCGCCGCGGGTCACCGGCTCGACACGGTGAAGGCTGCTTGAGGGATAAAGGATCGCGTCGCCGGCAGGCAGCGCGACGGCATGTTCGCCATAGGTGTCGCTGATGATCAGCCGGCCGCCCTCATAATCGGCGGGATCGTTGAGGAAGAGGGTGCACGACAGGTCGGAGCGCAGATGCTCGCCCGTCGCCATTTTCATCACCGCGCCATCGACGTGAAAACCATAGGCGCCGCCGCCGGCATAGCGGTTGAAGCGCGGCGGCAATATCTTGCGCGGCAGCGCGGCGGCGAAGAACAGCGGGCTACGCTTCAGCGCCGCGAGCACCGCGGCGCTGAGCTCGGCCTTGAGCGGCGAAGCGTCGGGCACCTGCTCGTTGCGTTTGACCTTCGCCCCCTGCGCGCCGACCGTCTCGCGTCCGTCGGTCCAGTCGGCGCCATCGAGACGGCGGCGGAATTCCGCCGCCTCCTCTGGCGTCAGGACATTCGGGATATGCAGCAACATGCCGGCTCAAATCCTTTTCAAACGGCGAAGGCGGGAGGCACGCCCCCCGCCCAGGCCCTGGTCCGTTCCGGCTCCCTAGAAGCGGAAATCGGCACTGAACAGGAAGGTCTGCGGCTGCCCCGGAGTATAGCGATAGCCGCTCTTGTTGATCGCCGCGACATAATCTTTGTCGAAGAGATTATAGGCGTTCAGGCGCAGTTTGACGTTGTCGTTGACCGCATAGCCGAGCAGCGCATCGACGACGGTATAGCCCTGGGTGCGGGGCGGGGTGCCCACCGCGCCGTCGGTCCCGCGCCGCATCCCGCTGGTGTAGCGGACACCGCCGGCGATCTCGAGGCCGAAGGGCGCGCGATAGCTGGTCCAGGAGGAGAAGCTGTCGTCGGGCGAATAGGTCAGGCCTTCGCTGCCGTCCGCCGCGATGCCGCTGCCGTTCGTGACCTTGGTCTTCTGATGCGCATAGCCGGCGGAGATCGACCAGGCGTCGGTGATGTTGCCGACCACCGACAGTTCGACGCCGCGCACCCGTTTCGAACCGCTCTGGATGTCGGACGGGTCGGTGGCGTTGATCTCGTTCAGCACCTTGGTCTGGAAGATCGCCGCGTTGACCGCGAGCGCGCCGTCAAGCACGTCCCACTTCACACCCGCTTCGATCGTCTTCGCCTTTTGCGGCTCAAAGTCGGGGTTGCTGGCGCTGTTGCCGGTCGCCAGCGTGAAGTTCTCACCGCCCGGGGGCTGCTGCGACAGCGCATAGTTCACATAGAGGCTCAGCGGCTCGACCGGCTTGAGCACCGCGCCCAGCTTCCAGTTGAACAGCGTGTCCTTGGCTTTCAGATCGGCGGTGGTGACGATCGAACCGACCGGGGCGGTCCCGCACGGCACGGCGCCGCGGCCGGTGCCGTTGTTGCAGATGGCGGTGTTGACATAGGTCGTCTTGAAATGATCGAGGCGGATGCCGCCGGTGATCAACAGGAGACCGTCGAAGAATTTGGCAGTGTCGAAGGCATAGAAGGCCAGCGTGTTCGTCTTGCCCCGTCCGGCGGTTCCGTTGCGCGAATGGGTATAGTCGCTCGTGTCGTTCCAGTCGGGATTGTAGAGGTTTGCTACCGGCAGCGTGCCCGTCGAGCTGTGGCCGTAGATGACCTGCTTCTCGCTGGTCAGTTCGGCGCCGATGCTCAGATTATGCTCGATCGCTCCGGTCGCGAAATCGGCGCGCAGGTTGAGCTGATCGGTCAGGATGCGGTTTCGCGCGTCGCGGATCGTGGGGTTGCCGCGGGTCAGCGTATAGGCGGACAGATCGTCGGGGTTGGCGGGATTGCCGACGATGTTGGCGCCCGTCGACATGAAGGCGGTCAGCAGATAATCCTGCTCGGTCTGGCCGACGCGCGCGACGTTCGACAGCCGGACATTGTCCGAAAAATCATGCTCGATGATCAGCGTCGCCATCTGCGCCTTCACATCGTCATGATCTTTGCGCGTGCCATAGAAATTCTTCGAATCGACGGGGTGGCCGACCAGCGATTCCAACCCGGCCTGGGGCTCCCAGCCGGGAAGGGCGATCGTCGGGACATAGCCGTCGGGGATATTGTCCTGATCGACATAGAGCAGGTTCAGATAGGCGCGGGTCGCGGTGTCGAGGCCGAGGCCGAGCGAGGCGGCGAGGCCGAGCCGCTGGTTATTGACATGGTCGCGGCCCGGAACGTCGCTGTCCTGCCACAGCATGTTGAGCCGGAGCGCGCTGTTGCTGAGGCCGCCGAGCGTCTGGTTGACATCGGCGGTGATCCGCTTCTGCCCGTCGACGCCGACCGACAGCGTGCCCGACAGCGCGCTTTCGAGCGTGGCGCGCTTGCTGACCAGATTGATCGCGCCAGTCGGCGAGGTGCGGCCGTTGTCGGTGCCCGCCGGGCCCTTTTCGACCTCGACCGCCTCGGTGTTGAAGATGTCGCGCGAGACCGATCCCAGATCGCGGATGCCATCGACGAAGATGCTGCTCGAGGTATCGAAGCCGCGCATGCGGATCGAATCGCCGCTCGTCGTATTGCCGTTCTCGCCAGCGTAGAAGGTGCCGACACCGGGGCTGTTGCGCAGCACTTCGGTCAGCGTCGTAGCGCCCTGTTCGTTGAACAACTCCTTGCTGATGACCTGAATCGTCTGCGGCGTGTCGCGCAGCGGCTGGGTGAATTTGGGCGAGGAGGGCTTGTCGACCTTATAGCCTTCGTCGCCGATGGCGGTATCGGTGACCGTCACGCCGCCGAGCACCGGCTGTTTCGCTTCCTGTCCGCCGTCCTGCGCGGTCGCGGGAGATGCGGCGAGACCGAAACAGCTCAGCGCCAGATAGGCTGGCGCCGCCGCCGACATGGTTTCGCGCAAACGCAAGAATGACATGGATTTCCCCTTTTTCGGTTCGAAGATCGTGACGGGGACGCCGCTATTGAGAGTCGTTCGCAGAGTCAATGTTTATTGATAATCATTCGCGATATTGTCGCTATTTTGTCGCAAAAGCGAAGGGCGGGCGCCGTCAGGCTCCTCCTTGCCCGGCGTTTTTGCGGAGCGTCGGCCGGGAGCATGGTCGGGTGCGGCCGAAATCCTGGCTCCTATTTCCCGTCATCCCGGCGAAAGCCGGGATCTCACCCTATCGGATTGACGCACCGGCGAAATCCCGACCTTCGTCGGGATGACGATCCATTCGGAAGATCTTTATTCGAGACGACGAGCGAGGGCGGGTCCATCGGACGGGGCAGAGAGCCGTTGAAAGGCAAGGCGCGCAGCCGCGCATATTCGTTTTCGACAAGATCGCCCTTCGTCCCCGTCCAAGACAATCGGTGCGTGACGCCGCAAAAAGATATCGCGGCGATGAAGTGGGTGTTTGATGTGGGGGATGCGCAATCCGATCCGAACGGGATTGATCTGGGTTAGTGTGCCGCTGATCGGTCTGCTGCTGACGATGGGCTTCGTCGTGCTGGGGGACCGGATGACCGCAACCTATGATGCCGCGTCGAAGATGCCTTCATCGACGACCCAGACATTGCTCGTGCTGCCCGGTGCCTTCTCGGCCGCGATATTCTTCCTCAGCCTCTTCATTGCGCCGCCCTATATTGCAAAGGCATGGCGGGCGTGGCGACATATGCGAGGCCTCGCGGAGCCGGGAAGCGCCGGCCTCGTCGCCGGCTGGACGGTGACTGCGCCCATCTGGACGCGATTCCAGCGCGATTTGCGGGACGCGCGCGACAAGGGCGACGGCCTTTCCAACATGGCGCTGTCGCTCTGCGACTTCGATGCGCCGGCAACCGGGATCGATATCCGCATCGGCGAGGAAGGGGTTCAGGTCGGCGCACGATATTTCGCCTTGCGCGGCGGCCGGTCATCCAGTCTGACCGCGGTAGCGCCGGGGGCGTTGGGGCGGGACGCCGCGCGGTCCGGCGCCGACCATCTGGCGTTCGTTTCCGCTTTCGAGGGCTCGTCCCGTTCGCTCGGCGCCTATACGGTCGAGGAGATCGGACTGATCGTCCCTGTTCCGCCACCCGCCCGCGCCGCGATGCAGCGCGTGCTCGATCATTTCACCCCGGCAGCGATCGCGGACCTGAAGGCGCGCGATGCGCGGCGCGGACGGATCGGCTGCCTTCTCAATCTGGGCTTGCTGGCCGTCAGCATCGGGATGCTGGCGATCTATGGCATCTTCGATATCCAGTCAGCCGGCTGGTATGGGCTGCTGTTGTTCGCGGTCTGGCTGGTCTGGCTGACCTTCTATCTCATGCAGGTCGTTGTCGCGCTGGTCGTCGGCCTCGGCCATATGATCCGAATGATGCGGACGCCGCGATAGAGCCGGGGCGCCGCCGACTATGCGGCGGGCTTGCGCGACAACCCCACGCGTTCGCGCGCTCGCGCTGCCGCCTGTGCCGCACCGGTCAGCGAGAAGCGGGCTTCGCCGAATTGACCCGAGCCGAGCGGAAAGGCGATGCCAAGCTCGCCATCCTCCGCCATCGCTTCCGCCAATCCACCGTCAAGGGGAAGAATGAAGGCGCGGAAGGCACCGACCGTCGCGCAGTGCATCCTGACGGCGAAGGTCGCCGTCGGCGAACCGATCAGGGCCGGATAGTCGTGCCCGTCGTCGCACGCGATTTTCGGATTGAAGAAGGCGTCGCATTTCAAGCGGTCGCACACCATGCCGAACAGCGATCCGGCCGGGGTGGCGGTGCTGGCGGTGATCGCGCCGTCCGCCGGCCCCTGGACCATCCAGTCCCCATAGGTTTCGGCCTGTTGCGCCGCCGCGCCGGGGGACAGGGTCAGCGCGGCTGCGAGCGCGGGCCCGAAAGCGGTGCGCAACATCGGGAGGCTGGTCTTTGCGATCATCGAGCTTCGATCGCGGCGACGCATTTGTCGATGTTCATCGCGCCATAGTCGAAGACATGCTGGCTGCCGTCGGCGAGCGTCACGGTCGCCCGCTTGCTGAACAATTTGCGCTGGACATCGACGGCCCGGATGTCGGTCTTCTCGATCGCCAGTTCGCCATCGGCGGCGTAATTGCCGAGCGTGCCGATGAGGCTGGCGTCGAGCTTGGCATCATAAAGGAGCCGCTGGTTGGTGACGGTCAACTTGCCGTTATATTTGCCGCCCCCGGGCGGAAGATAGAAGAGCGTCCAGGTGTCGATGATGCTCTCGCCGGGGCGAATGGTCGCAGTCATGGGAAACTCCTTATCGTATCGGATTGCCGGATAGGGGCGCGCTGTCGCCGGGCATCAGCGACCAGCGGCCGAGGATCGTTCCGATCAGCGCCGAAACGAAGAAGGTCAGCGAATGGCCGTCGTGGCTGATGAGGTGGAATAATACGCCGAGCGGCACGAGCTCTAGAATGGCGACGACGGCGACCGTCGTGCCGACCCGTTTCGCGCCGGGCAGCGTGATCCAGTCCCCTTCGGCCTGGCTGGCCTGACCGCGCCATGCCCACGGGCTGGCATGGCCCGATGCCCAGGCTCCGGCGCCGCCGAAGCTGAGCAGTCCGCAATAGATGCCGACGACCAGCCATATCGCATAGGGCAGCAGCGCGCTGAAGAAACGCGGCAGAAGGACTTCGAGAAAGACGCTGCCGATGGTGCCGACGATGGCCGCCAGCAACAGGCTGCACGTCAGCACGGCGATCGTCTTCAGCGCCGTCGCCAGCACGGCCATGGCCGGGTCAACTCTTGCCGGACAGGGCTTCGCGGCACTTGGTGTCGACCTCGTTGGTGACCCAGGTGGCGAAATCCTCGAACGGGCGCTTCTCGAACTCGGCATGCACCGCAGCGTCGGCATCGCGGATGGCCTGCGCGGCCTGTTCCGGGGTCTTGCCGATCGTGCCCGCCGCGCGTTCGGCAATCTGCGCGAAGGCGGTCGCGGCGGTGTCGCGTTGCGACGCGCGTTTCGCCAGGTCTTCGGCATCGGTTCCGCTGCTTTGCGCGGCGAGAGTGCTGTAAAGATTGGAAACCGATTTCAGCTTGGCCGAACAGTCGGCGGCCAGGGCAAAGCCCGCTTCTCCTGACAAGGCAGGCGGAAGCGATGCGTCGGCGGCATTTTGCGTTTCCTTGCCCTGATCGCCGTCCTTTTCGGCCCCCGAACAGGCAGCGAGCGTTGCGGCGGCGGCAAGCGCAAATGACATGAATAAAGGTCGCGGCATCGGACGAACTTCCTCCCCTGTTTGGCAAGCTCTGTGATGCGGTTATCTTGCAACGGCCTTCGAAAGGCCGTCTTGGGCCACAGCGAAACGGCAATTTGTGCAGAAACGAAACCCGTCAATGGGGGCGGGAAAGGGCTCTGTGCCGGACGTCCGAGGGGGTTTCGCCATAGGCCCTGCGAAAGCTGTTCGTAAAATAGCTGAGATCCCCGAACCCGCAGCCATAGGCGATTTCCGCGATCGTCCGTTTCGCAAGATGCGGCATGGACAGATGGCGATGCGCCAGCGCCAGTCTTTCGCGCAGGACGAAGGCGGTGAAGGTCACACCGTCCGCCTCGAAAAGCAACTGAACCACCCGCACACTCAAACCCGCGGCGTTGGCGACCGATCGGATGCCGAGTTCGGGAGAAATGAGGTGGGTGAGTGTCCAGCGCTTTATGGCGTCCAGCCGTGCGGCCCGCAGTCCCCGCCCCGCGGCAAGTTCCGTCGCGCCCCGGTCGGTTCCGACCGCCAGCGCCACCAGATCGGCCATGTGGATGGCGGCGCGGTGTGCGAACTGGGCCGAGGGGCCGGCATCGTGCAGCGCGCGATAACTGCCGAGATAGGATTTCAGCAGCCGCATCGCCGGATTGTCTGGTGGTATGCGCCGCATGAGCGCGGCTTCGGCGTCGGGCAGCAATGGGCATAGGAGCGAACGTTGCAGTTTCATCGACACATGCGGAAAGGCTTCATGCGTTTCGAAATCCATCCGGTCGGCGCAGGAAAGGAGAGCGGCCGACCCATCGGCGGGCAACTCGCTGCCGAGTTGCAATACCCCTCCCTTGGCAGGCGAACTGCTCCACAGCAGCGTGAAATCATCGTCGCCGCGCGAGAGGTCGTAACTCGATGCGAAATGCGGCGAGACCCAGGCATCGGTGACGGTCAACCCCGGCAAGAACCGGGTTTCGACCTCCATCTGCGGATCGTCGGTCTTGGGCGTGAGGTCGAGGTTCGCTATGGCGCGCCCGGCGACCTCCCGCACCACGTCCCGACGTTGAGGCCGCGGTATCCCGGCAAGCGAAAACCGGAAAGTGGTCGCATCATTCTCCATGCACGTGCTCCCCGCCGCGGAGTTACGAGAATAGAGACCCAGTCATTTTTGTTTGGCGGAGGCTATGACCTGAATCCCTTTGCGTCAATCGCGCACCGGCAATGCGTGACAATCCAAAGGGGATGATTCGCTCTGCGGGCGGGAGAAATTAGCGCCGTTTCTCCAGCCACCAGCTTTGTCGCCAACCATAGGAACTGGCAATCGGATCGCCCGCATTGTTGGTCGCGGGCCTGAAGCGGAAGCGGTCCTCGATCAGCCGGCACGTCACCCGGTCGAGCGAGGCGTCGCCGCTCGATCGGGTGACGCGGCAGCCGGTGACGCGCCCCGTCGACTGGATTGTGAAGCGCACCTCGACCTCGCCGCCGACCTTCGCGCGCGCGGCCTCCCTTGGGTAGTCGCTGTCGCGGATCGTGCCGCTGCGCCACACCGCCTTCGATCCGCCGCCGGTGCCGCTGCCAGATCCGCCCGCGCCGGTTCCATTGCCGCTGCCACCCGCGCCCGATCCGGGGCCGGGGAGGGGCGTCGCGCCCGCCGAGGCATCGCTGCCGGTGCCGGGGGTCGGCGCCGCAGGAACCGGCGGGGGCGTGATCGGCGGCAGTTTGGGTTTGGGCGCGGCGACGGGCGCCGCCCTGGCGTGCTTGTTCGCGGCCGAGGCCTTGCCGCTCGCCGTGTCGTTATCGACGGGCGCGGACTGCGCCTCCTCGTGTGGGGGCGGCGGGGCAGGGAGGGCGATGGCGGCGATCGTTTCGCTCGCCTTGCGGACGATGCGAAGGTCGAGGCCGTTGACGAGAAGGAAACCCGCCACCATCACCGCAAGCAGCGTCGCGCCGCTCGCTGCGGTGTGCTGCCGGCCCGAAAGCTGCCCCGTATAGACCATGGCGCATCCCGAGCGCGCGACCGCCGCGCGCCTTCGCCGCCAGTTTAGAGGAAATCGTCTAGCGTGGACATGAACCGCTCGAACTGGTCGTGATGGAGCCAGTGGCCGGCATTTTCGAACTCGATCACTTCCGCGCTCCGGAAATGCGCGATGCGCCCGTCCTTTTCGGGATTCGAGGCCCAGCTATCGGCGCCATAGAGGAGCAATGTCGGGCAGACGATCGCCGACCAGAGCGATTCGATATCGGCCTGCGGCAGGTCGACCACCGGCCAGACGTTCAGATAATTGTCGAACTTCCAGCTCCACGTCCCGTCCTCGTTGCGGCTGATGCCGTGGATGGTGAGGTGGCGCGCCTGTTCGGGGGTCAGATAGGCATTTTCGGCCATCATCCGCGCCAGCGCATCGTCGAGCGTCGCATAGCGGCGCGGCGTGCGCCCCGCCGCCTGCCTTTTGTCGTCGATCCATTTGCGAAACCGTTCGGCGAACGGGGTCGCGGCGCGTTCGGCGAGCACCTTCGGCGACGGGCCGAGTCCCTCGATCGCGACCAGCTTGCGGACATTTTCGGGATAGAGGCCGGTGTAGCGCAGCGCGATATTGCCGCCCATCGAATGGGCGACGATCGTCACCGGCGCGAGGTCGAGCTGATGGACGAGCTGCGCGAGATCGTAGACGAAAGCGCCCATCTCGTAATTGCCGTCGGGCGCCCAGGCGCTGTCGCCATGGCCGCGCAGGTCGGGCGCGATGACGTGCCAGCGGTCGCGCAGTTTCTCGGCCACCCAGTCCCAGTTGCGGCAATGGTCGCGGCCGCCGTGGACAAGGAGCAAGGGCGGCGCCTCTTCGTTACCCCAATCGACATAGTGCAGTTTCAAACGCTGCGAGACGAAACTGTTCGAGGTGGGACCACTTGCCATCGGCGCTTCCTTGTTGTCTGGTTGGGTTTCAAAAGGCGACTGGTCTCGATCCGTCAAGCCCCATCGCCGCAACTGGGAGAAACTGGAGCATGTCGACCTTTCGGGACAATCTGTTGGCGGGCAAGACCGCGTTCGTTGCCGGCGGCACGAGCGGGATCAACCTCGGCATCGCCAAGCGTTTCGCCGAACTCGGCGCGAAAGTGGCGGTCGCGGGTCGCGATCCCGACAAGGCGGCGCGGGCTGCCGAGGAGATCGGTTCCGGCGCGATCGGCCTGTCGGGCGACGTACGCGACTATGCGGCGATTCGCGGGGTGATGGAGACGGTGGCCGACAGGCTGGGTCCGCTGGACATCGTCATTTCGGGCGCGGCGGGCAATTTCCTCGCGCCGGTGCTCGGCATGTCGTCGAACGCCTTTCGCACCGTGGTCGACATCGACCTTAACGGCACCTTCAACGTGTTCCGTGGCTGTCACGACCTGCTGAATCGCCCTGGCGCCTCGCTGATCGCGATCACCGCGGGGCAGGCGATCAACGCCTCCGCGTTGCAGGCCCATGCCTGCGCCGCGAAGGCCGGGATCAACCAGCTCATCCGCGTCCTCGCGCTCGAATGGGGGCCGGAGGTGCGTGTCAACGGCATTTCGCCGGGGCCGATCGCCGATACCGAGGGGATGAAGCGGCTCGCGCCCGATGCCGAAACCCGCCAAGCCCATTACGACCGGATTGCGATGAAGCGCTGGGGCAAGGTCGCCGAGGTCGCCGAATCGGCGGTCTTCCTCTGCTCGCCCGCCGCGAGCTACATCACCGGGACGATCCTCGACTGCGACGGCGGCAGCCAGATCGGCGACGCATCGCGCGGCGACCTGGCGAAAGGGATGGCCTGAACCAAAAACGCCGCCAGCCCGTGCGGGTGGCGGCGTTTTGAATGGTGGGCGTGGCAAGGATTGAACTTGCGACCCCTGCGATGTCAACACAGTGCTCTACCACTGAGCTACACGCCCATCCCTTGGGGTGACGCGCCCCCTAAAGGCCTCCGCGCCGCTTGGCAAGCCTTTCGTTAGGGCTGGCTCGACCGATCGACGCGGCCGAAGAGATTATCGACCTCGCGCACCAGATCCTTGAGGTGGAAGGGCTTCGACAGCAGCTTCGCCTGCGGCACATTTTTCTCGGCGCGAAGCGACACGGCGGCGAAGCCGGTGATGAACATCACCTGCGTATGCGGCGCCGCCTTGGCGGTATGCTGCGCGAGTTCGATCCCGTCCATCTCGGGCATGACGATGTCCGAGAGCAGCAGGTCGAAGGTGCCCGAATCGATATAGGGCACCGCCGCGGTGCCGCGATCGACGGCGGTGACGTGATAGCCGGCGCCGGTCAGCGCGCGCGCCAGATATTCGCGCATCACATCATCATCTTCGGCGAGCAATATGCGAATCATCTGGCAATCTGTTCCCTGGTCCGGCGGCGCGCGAGTCTGGTCCGCGTTCCCCCTGTTTAGCTCGTCCCCCTGATAGCGCGAGACCTTTAACAAATTCCGGTCGTACTGGATTCCTCTGTCGATTTTTGGCACGCTTCGCCGATGCCCTTAGCTTCGCTCCCTGCCGCCATCGCCGTCGACCGGCCGGCAGAACCCGGTCCGGTCGTCGTGTCGGTCTCGCACGCGGGGCGTATTTATCCGCCCGAGATACTGGCCGCGGCGCGGGTCGATCGATCGGTGCTCGAACGCCTCGAAGATGGCTGGTGCGACCTGATCGCCGCCGATGCGGTAAAGGCGGGTGCGACGTTGGTGCAAGCGATGTGGGCGCGGGCCGTCGCCGACTGCAATCGCGGCGAAGGGCAGATGGCGCCGGGCGAAGTCGCGCCGCCGCTTCGCCCCCGCTTTTCGGCGCCGGGGCGCAAGGAGCGCGCCGGACTCGGGGTCGTGCCGACGCGCCTTGCCGATTGCGGATCGCTGTGGAAGCGCCCGATCGATGGGCCGCAACTCGACTGGCGGCTCGACGCGCTGCACCGGCCGTTCCATCGCGCGCTTGCCGCCGAACTGGCGGTTGCCCAAAGGCGGTTCGGCGGAGCGATCCTGATCGACCTGCACAGTATGCCGCCGATCCCGCGTGGGCAGCCGGGGCACGGCGCGGGGATTGTCATCGGCGATCGTTTCGGCGGAACCGCGGATGAGGCTTTGATCGAGTTGATCGTTGATGAAGCCGAGGGCCTCGGCGTTCCCGTCTCGCGCAACCAGCCTTATGCCGGCGGACATATCGTTCGGACGCACGGCAAGCCGGCGGATGCGATTCAGGCGGTGCAGATCGAGATCGACCGCAGCCTCTATCTTCAGGCCGACCGCACCCCCGACCCCGAACGCGTGGCAGCGCTTCGCAACTGGTTTTCCGGGCTCGTCGAAAGGGCAGGGCGGATTGGGGCCGATGTCCTGCCGCTGGCCGCTGAATAAAAAACCACCTCGTACCGAAGTACGAGGTGGCCAGGGTCCAGGGAGGACGCACCCGCGTCTTGCGACGGGGCACTCGCCACGATGGAAAGGGGGAAAACCACGGTGGCGTAACGACAATCTATGCATTGTCGCGCCGACTTACAAGAGCCGTTGATTACAAAAGAAACCGATCCGGCAGAGTGCCGATTTTCGCGCACAGGCGCGGCTGCGTTGCGGTCTCATATCGATTGCGGAAATAAGCTGGTCGGGGAGAGAGGATTCGAACCTCCGGCCCCTGCCTCCCGAAGACAGTGCTCTACCAGGCTGAGCTACTCCCCGACCGATCTTTGCACCGGCGGACCGGCGCGAAGGCAGGGCGGTCCTCTAGACGCGCAATTTGCGAACATCAAGCGCCAATCGGCATGAGTGCGATGATTGTGTGCTGGCGATGGCATCGGGCCTATTGATGCATGTTGGAGTGGCGGCTTTGGGGCGGGGAACGGTCGTTCCCAGCCCTCGTCACCCCGGACTTGATCCGGGGTCCCGCTCAGCGACCTCGAAGAAGCGAGACCCCGGATCAAGTCCGGGGTGACGAAGAGGGGATAGGGCAGCTTCCGGCGGTTAACGGCCATCCGATGCAGGGGCCTAGATCAGCCCGGCGCTGCGAAAGCTGAAATGTCCGTTCTCGACGAAGATCAGATGATCCGACAGGTCGATGCCGATCAACCGCAGGAACTGCCCGGCCTCCTGCGTACAGCGCAGGTCGGCCTCGCTGGGCCGCGCGATTCCGGACGGGTGGTTGTGTGCCATCAGCACGGTGGCGACGCGCCGGCCGAGCAGGCGGTTCCAGCAGGCAGGCGTGATGACGCAGCGCCCGCTCGTATCGCCCGCGACGCTTTCGAGTCCGGCAAGCCGGCCATAGGCGTCGAAGCCCGCGAGCAGCGCGATTTCGCGATCGGCGAATAGCATCGGCCGCAGCAGATGGCGCGCGATCGCATCTTCGGCGTCGCGGGGCACGAAGCCGGCGGCTCCCGCAACATGCGGTCGCTTGTCGATGGGTTCGCGCAGGATCATCCCGCGCTTGTGCGACGGGCGCCACGGTCGCCCAAGCGGCGATTGAGCCGTATCGGAGGATTGCCGCCCCGCACCGCCGACCCCCTTGTCGAGCCGCGGCACGGGGCCTAGCAAAGAGAGCGACAGCGAGGAGCGTCTTTTGTCCGATTCCATCCATTATGAGCTGCAATATCTCGACCTGATGCGGCGCATCTGGACCGAGGGCGACGAGCGCGTCGACCGCACCGGAGTCGGCACGCGCTCGCTGTTCGGCGAGACGATGCGATTCTCGCTGAAGGACGACGCGATCCCGCTGCTGACGACGAAACGCGTCTATTGGAAGACTGCGCTGCGCGAACTGCTCTGGTTCCTGACCGGCGACACCAATATCCGCGCGCTGGTGGCGCAGGGGGTGAAGATCTGGACCGACTGGCCGCTCGATAGCTATCGCCGCACGACCGGCGAGGCGATCAGCGCGGCCGATTTCGAGGCGCGGATCGTCGCCGACGCGGATTTCGCGGCACGGTGGGGCGATCTCGGTCCCGTCTACGGTCATCAATGGGTGAACTGGCCGCGCTACGAAGCGGCAGGCGAGGGACTCTTCCGCCGCGCCGCAGAGGGGCATAACCAGATCGCGGCGTTGATCGAGTCGCTCAAGACCAATCCGGGCTCGCGCCGCCATATCTTCACCGGCTGGAACGTCGCCGATTTGGACCGGATGGCGTTGCCGCCGTGCCACATGACCTATCAATTCCACGTCCGCAGCGACGGCGGGCTGTCGTGCCTGCTCTTTCAGCGCTCGTGCGATCTCGGGCTCGGCTTTGCCTTCAACATCTTCGAGGCGGCGCTGTTGACGCGGATGATCGCGCAGCAATGCGATCTTCACGCGCACGAGGTCGTGTGGACCGGCGGCGACGTGCACCTTTATCTCAACCATGCCGAACTGGTCGAGGAGCAGTTGCGGCGGGTTCCCGAGGGTGCGCCGAAGCTGCGCATCCTCCGCCGTCCTTCGAGCATTTTCGACTACCGGTTCGATGATTTTGCGGTCGAAGCCTATGCGCCGCAATCCCATATTTCCGCGCCCGTCGCAGTCTGACCACCGGCGTTGCATTTCCATGGCGACTGAAATAATATGTCGCCAGCACGAAATATAACTAGGCGCTGATTCGCGCCCCGAAGGGAAGAAGATATGCCCGAATCGCCGAAGGCGAAACCGGGGCGTTCGGCGAGCAATCTGCCGCCGCTGTCGCTCCATATTCCCGAGCCGCGCTATCGCCCCGGCGACACCCCCGATTTCGGCGATATCGCGATTCCCGCGGTCGACGCGACTCCGCGTCCCGGCGAAGCGACCAAGCCCGATGCGATGCGCGAGCTTTGCTATGGCCTCGTCCGCGTGCTCGATTTCGACGGTGCGGCCAAGGGACCGTGGGACCCGAAGCTGTCGCCCGACCGGCTGCGCACGATGCTGCGCACGATGATGCTCGTCCGCGCCTTCGACGATCGCATGTTCCGCGCGCAGCGGCAGGGCAAGACCAGCTTCTACATGAAATGCACCGGCGAGGAGGCGACCTCGGTCGCCTCGACGATGGCGATCGACCGCACCGACATGGTGTTTCCCAGCTATCGCCAGCAGGGCGTTCTGATCACGCGCGATTATCCGCTGATCCAGATGATGAACCAGATTTACTCGAACCGCGGCGATCACCTGCTCGGCCGGCAGCTTCCGATCATGTATTCGGCGCCCGAGCATGGCTTCTTCAGCGTGTCGGGCAATCTCGCGACGCAGTATCCGCAGGCGGTGGGTTGGGCGATGGCCTCGGCGTCGAAGGGCGACAACCGCATCGCGACCACATGGTGCGGCGAAGGATCGTCGGCCGAGGGCGACTTTCATTCGGCGTTGACCTTTGCGACCGTCTATAATGCGCCGGTCATCTTCAACGTCGTCAATAACCAGTGGGCGATTTCCAGCTTCTCGGGTTTTGCGGGCGGCGAGCGCACGACCTTCGCGGCGCGCGCGGTCGGCTATGGCATCGCCGGGCTGCGCGTCGACGGCAACGATCCGCTCGCGGTCTATGCGGCGACTCAGTGGGCCGCGGACCGCGCGCGGACGAATAACGGCCCGACGCTGATCGAGCATTTCACCTATCGCAGCGAGGGACACAGCACGTCGGACGACCCGAGCGCTTATCGCCCCGCCGACGAGGCGACGGTCTGGCCGTTCGGCGATCCGATCGCGCGGCTGGCGCAGCATCTCGAACTGCTCGGCGAATGGGATGCAGAGCGCCATGCGGCGCAGGCGAAGGAACTCGACGATCTGGTGAAGACGACCCAGAAGCAGGCAGAAAAGCTCGGCATTTTGGGTCACGGTATGCACCAGCCGTTCGAGACGATGTTTCAGGACGTGTTCGAGGAGATGCCGTGGCACCTCAAGGAGCAATGCGCCCAGATGCTCGCCGAGCAGGAGGCCAAGTTCGGCCCCAACTGGAAGCCCGAATAATGGCCGAGACTAAGACCATGAACATGATCGAGGCGATCAACAGCGCCATGGACATCATGCTCGAACGCGATCCCGCCACCGTCGTGATGGGCGAGGATGTCGGCTTTTTCGGCGGCGTGTTCCGCGCCACCGCGGGCCTTCAGAAAAAGCATGGCAAGACGCGGGTGTTCGACACGCCGATCAACGAATGCGGCATCATCGGCGTCGCGGTCGGCATGGGCGCCTATGGCCTGCGCCCGGTTCCCGAAATCCAGTTCGCCGACTATATCTATCCGGGGCTCGACCAACTCGTTTCGGAGGCGGCACGGCTGCGCTACCGCTCGGCGAATGACTTCATCTGCCCGATGACCGTACGCACGCCGTTCGGCGGCGGCATCTTCGGCGGCCAGACGCACAGCCAGTCGCCCGAGAGCATCATGACGCATATCTGCGGCGTCAAGACGGTGATCCCGTCGAACCCTTATGATGCCAAGGGCCTGCTGATCGCGGCGATCGAGGACAACGACCCCGTCGTCTTCCTCGAGCCCAAGCGCATCTATAACGGCCCGTTCAGCGGCTATTACGACCGCCCGGTCGAGCCCTGGTCGAAGCATGATGCGAGCGCGGTGCCCGAGGGCTATTACCGCATCGACCTCGGCAAGGCGGCGACGGTGCGCGAAGGCGAGGCGGTGACCGTGCTCGCTTATGGCACGATGGTGCATGTCGCGAAGACGATCATCGAGGAGATGGGCGTCGACGCCGAAATCCTCGACCTGCGCACGCTGCTGCCGCTCGATGTCGAGGCGATCGAGGCGTCGGTGAAGAAGACCGGGCGCTGCCTGATCATCCACGAAGCGACGCGCACCTCGGGCTTCGGCGCCGAACTGGCGGCGCTGGTGCAGGAACGCTGCTTCTATCATCTGGAGGCGCCGGTCGAGCGCGTGACCGGCTTCGACACGCCCTATCCGCACAGCCTCGAATGGGCCTATTTCCCCGGCCCGGTCCGCATTGCGACCGCGCTGACCAAGATCTTGAAGGACTGACGCCATGGCCCGCTATTCATTCCGTCTGCCCGACATCGGCGAAGGCATTGCCGAGGCCGAAATCGTCGCGTGGCACGTGCGTGTAGGCGACCGCATCGAAGAAGACGCGCAGCTTGCCGACATGATGACCGACAAGGCGACCGTCGAAATGGAATCGCCGGTAACGGGGATCGTTGTCGAACTGGCGGGCGAGGTCGGCGACATGGTCGCGATCGGATCGACGCTCGCGGTGATCGAGACCGAGGGCGAGGTCGCGGAAGTACCCGCCGCGGAAGCGGTCGAGGAAGAGGTCGTCGTGGAAACGCCGGGGGCAGAAGAGGTATCGGTGGCGGAAGAAGCTCCCCTCCCGCGTGCGGAAGGGGCTAGGGGAGGGCGTGTCGAACCCGCCCCGCCGGTCACCGCCGAAACAAGCCCTCCCCCGACCCCTCCCGCAAGCGGGAGGGGAGATAAGGCCGTTCTCGCTTCCCCCGCCGTCCGCGCTCGTGCGCGCGATCTCGGCGTCGACCTGTCGCAGGTTCAGGCCGAGGGCGACCGCATTCGCCATGCCGACCTCGACGCTTTCCTGCGCTACGGCGCCGGGCAGGGCTATCATGCTCCCGGCGCGAGCCGCGCGCGCGCGGATGAGCCGGTCAAGGTCATCGGAATGCGGCGCAAGATCGCCGAGAATATGGCGGCGTCGAAGCGCGCGATCCCCCATTTCACCTATGTCGAGGAAATGGACGTCACCGCGCTCGAAGAGATGCGCGCCGACCTCAACGCCAATCGCGGCCAGCGCCCCAAGCTGACGATGCTGCCTTTCCTGATCGTCGCGATCTGCCGCACCATCCCGCAGTTTCCGATGATCAACGCGCGCTATGACGACGAAGGCGGCGTGGTGACGCGCTATGGCGCCGTGCATCTCGGCATGGCGACGCAGACCGACGCGGGGCTGATGGTCCCGGTGATCCGCGACGCGCAGGACAAGAATGTCTGGCAGCTTGCAAGCGAAATCACGCGTCTCGCGGAGGCCGCGCGCGCCGGCAAGGCGAAGGTCGAGGAACTGACCGGCGGCACGCTGACGGTTACCTCACTGGGTCCGCTCGGCGGCATCGCGACGACGCCGGTGATCAACCGGCCGGAGGTCGCGATCATCGGGCCGAACAAGATCGTCGAGCGTCCCGTCTTTGACGGCGACGACATTCGCCGCGCGAAGCTGATGAACCTGTCGATCAGTTGCGACCACCGCGTCGTCGACGGCTGGGACGCCGCGAGCTATGTTCAGGCGCTGAAGAAGCTGATCGAGACGCCGGTCCTGCTGTTCGCGGATTGATAAACCTCGTCATTGCGAGCGAAGCGAAGCAATCCAGGGCGGTTCACGCCGGCTCTGGATTGCCGCGTCGCCTTCGGCTCCTCGCAATGACGAGCACTAAAGCCCCAATCCAGCAAAGCTCGTTTGGTCGAACTTCAGCCGGAACGTCACATAAGCGCCCGAGCGCGAGAAGCGCGCGTCCTCGAAATCGCGGTCGTGGAAGCCCGCGAAATTATAGCCCAAAGTGACGTTGGCGTTCTTCATCGGCGCTAGCGTCACCGTCGGCCCCGCGGCCCAGGCGATGGTGTCGCCGCCGGTGCCGATCCGCGCGGTACCCGAAGCGCCGACATCGACATGCTCGCCGAGGTTGAAGCGGAAATCGGCGCCGAGCAGGTTCGACCAGCCCTTTACGTCGTCTTCGCCGAAGCGGTCGAAGCTGTAGCGGGTACCCCAGAAGAAGCCGATCTCGGCGCGTTCGGTCCACTCGCCGCCATGAGTCTTGAGCGGGGTCCAGTTCACCGACAGGCTGTTGAGCAGGCGGCGGCTGGTCGCGTCGCCGTCGATGGTCAGCGCGGCGCCGCCGATCGGCCCGGCCTGACCCGCGACCGCGCCGCGCACCTTGTCCGAGCGAAATTCGCTCTTGTTGAGCCACGAAAGCTGCGAATCGGCGGGACGGTGCGCCCAACTCGCCTCGAAGCTGATGACTTCGGTCGTGGGCGTGGTCCCGCTGCCGCTCGCCTTCGCATAGGTGAAGAGCGCGCCGAGCGCCTGGCCTTCGCCGAGCTGGCGCAGCGCACCGAGCGTCAGGCCCGTGCGGTCGGCGAGTTCGCCGTCGCGATATTCGGCGCGACCGGTCAACGTCCAGCGCGGGGTGCGATAGGTCGCGCCCGCGCTGACTGCGAGGAAATCCTCGGTCAGCGTGCCGTTGTCGCCGAGGAAGCCGCCCGAGGCGACCGGCTGCGCGGCGTTGAGCACGTCCCTGGCGCGAATGCCGCCGAGGGTACGGTTGCCGTCGACCGACAGATCGATCGACCAGCGTTCGTCGAGTTTCAGCGATTGCGACAGACCATAGGCGGCAAAGCTGCGCGGGCCATATTCGCCGATGTCCTGCTGGTTCGCGGTCGCGAGCAGCCGCGCCCCGGCCCAAGGCGCGAGGTCGAAGCCGAGGCGGGCGGTGCGTGCCTTGACCGTGTCGCCGTCGGCGATCTCATAGCTGCCGACCAGATTGACGTCGCGTGTCACCGCGTAGCGCGCACCGATGCGGTGACGAGTCGGGAAATCGACGCTGGCGTCGTCGCCGCCGAGCGCGAATTCGGTCTGTGCGTCGAGCTCGAGTTTCTTGTCGAACAATCGCTGCGTCGCACCGAGCTGGACGATGTCGGACGTATTGCGCGACCCGTCGGTGAGGCGATCGTCGGCATGGGTCAGGCCCGCGCGCATCACGGTGGTGCCATTGTCATATTCGACCAGCGCCTTGGCGGCGCGGCGGCGCGCATCGACGTTCAGATAATCCTCCTGCCACGCGCTGCCCGTCAGCGACAGGCTGCGGCTGGCCTTGACGCGGGCATCGAAGCCGAATTTGCGCGTGCCGTCCTCACCGCTGTTCAATTGACCGGTGCCGAAACCCGCTTCGCGCTCGCGGACATAGGCGAGGACGTCCATGCTGCGGCTGTGATGCTCGGCTTCGATCAGCCACGCCTTGGCGGTTCCCACCGCCGCCGCGCCGCCGTTCTTCGCCTTGGCGTCGCTCACCGCATATTCGGCGCGTACTTCGGTATCGGCGTTCGGGCGATAGCGTGCGTCGACGCCGCCGAGGTTCGTTTTGGTGCTGTTGTCTTCGTCATGGATCATCGTTGCGCCGACGCGCAGTTTTTCGTCGGTCGATCGATAGCTGACGCGACCCCCCGCATTCAACACGCGCTCGCCAACGCCATCGACTTCATATTCGGCGACGATAAATTGCGGGTCGAGCGCCGACGAACGGCTGAGCACCGGCGCGCGGAAACGCAGCGTGCCCGCGAGATAGTCGATGTCGTAATCGATGTTGCGCGTCATCGTGACGCTGTTCACGATCCGCTCGCTGTGCAGCCGGTCGCGCGTCTCGATGACGATGCGCTCGCTGTTCGGCAATATGTCGCGCGCGCCAAGCGGATAGGGGCCGGTCAGGCCGTTGCCCTGAATTTCGTCGCGGCGGAAGCGATAGAGGGTGTCGGCGGCAAAGGCGGTCGCGGCGAGGTTGCGGCCGCGATATTCGGCCTTGCTGCCGTTCAGTGCGCGCTGATAGCGGGCGAGCTGCGGTTCCGAAATTCCGGTCTCGATATCGCCGAACATCGCATAGAATTGCGGGCGTTCGAGGCGCAGATAGAGCTTGCGCACCGACGCGGCGTCGTAGCGCGTTTCGCCCCGGTCGGCGTAGATGGTGTAATAGGCGCGCGGGTCGATCACGCCGCCGAAGCGCGAGTCGTCCTGATCCTTGTCGCTGTCATAGGCCAGCGTCATCAGCCATTTGCCCTGGATGCGCCCCTTGGCATAGAGCGCAAGGCGCGCGTCGGCGTTGAGATCGTCGAGCGTCTCGGCAACGGGCTCCATGCGGTCGTCGAGCGTGTTGTAGCCGATCGTGCCAGTTGCGAAGCCGACGACGGTCCACGGTCGATCGCCCGGATCGAGCCAGGTCTCGATCGTCTGCTTGCGCTCGACCTTGTCGTCGCGGAAGGCGAAATCCATCGTCAGCGTGCCCGACGCGGTGGTCGGTTCAAGCTCGATATAGGCGATGCCGTCGTCGCCATCGATGCGCCACACCGGCTGCGCGCGTTCGAGGCCCGAAAGCTGGCGCGCCTGCTGCGCGTCGGCCTCGACGGCGGGATAATAGGGCGCGGGGACGCTGAAATCGCCGGTCAGGCCCGACCGGATCGGCTTGCCGTCGCGGTCGGTCAGGCGCACCGCGATCACCGGGCGCGTGACGCCGTCGGCGACCAGCACCGATTTTTCGCGGATCAGCGTCGCGCGCATCGGGGTGATCGCATAATGGACGCTGCGTTCGAGCGTCTCGACGACCGCGCCACTGGCGTCGGTCACCGTCGCGGCGAGGCGGTTGTCGCCCTCGCGAATCTCGATTCCGCGCCACAGGCTGACCGCGATCAGGCCGTCGGCCGACTTGCTCACCCCCTCAAAGGTCAGCGCATCGACGGGCTTGCCGTTGATCGTCAGCGACACCTTCTGGCCCGGCGCGTGCTTGATCGCGGCACGGATCGCCTTGGTGCGCGGATTATGGTCGATGTCGGGGAAGAGCCAGCCGATGCCCGGAGCCTGGCCCGCGAGCCAGTCGCGGTGCGCGCCGGCGGCGTCGGGGTCGCTCATCGGCTTGGGCGCCTTGAATTTCACGCTGTCCGGCACGGTGCGCGGCGCGGCGGCAGCGGCGCGGAAGTCGGCGCGCTTCAGCGAGCCGCCGCGCCCCTCGACGAAGCGCGAGATCGCGCTGCCCGCGCTCGCGGTCGAGCGTGCGCAGTCCACAGCCTCGCGGTCGAGCGGCAGCGTCGAGGGATCGATCTGGACGACATGCAGGCCGGGGCGGACGCCTTCGAAATGATAACGGCCGCCCTCGTCGGTGACGGTGTAGCTGCCGTCCTGCAGCATCACGCGAACGCCCGCGATGCCGGGCGCCTTGCCGGGGTTCACGGCGCAGCCGCCGTCGGTGATGCGGCCGATGATCGTCATCCGGTCGCCGAGCTGGTCGCGCTTGATCGCGATCGTCGCCTCGGCGACATTGCTCTCGGTTCCCCGATTGTCGGCGGCCGAGGCGCGGTTGAGCGCGCTGCCGGGCTGCGCCGACACCGTGACTTCGGCGACATAGGTGAGCAGCACGCTGCCCGCGGGCGCGATCGGGGGCAGGGCGACGGTGAAATCGCGGCCGTTGGCGTTGACGGCGGCATCGACGCGCGCGCCGTTCACGCGCACCGTGTCGGCGCGCAGGCGCATCCCGGCGGGCAGCGTGTCCCTGACCGTCACCACACCGGTCGAGCGGCGGGCGTCGCGGTTCGCGACTTCGATACGATATTGCACGACGTCGCCCGGAACCGCGGTCTGGGTCGAGGTGGTCTTGCGCAGGACGAGCGGCAGGCCGGGCTGGTCGACCGGAATGTCGACGCGCACCGGCGCCGGGCTGTCGAGCGTGAAGACGCGGCTGTAGCTGGCGTCGGTGATGGTGAAGGGCTGGCCGTCGTCGGGGCGGCGTAGGCCCGCGAGATCGGCGGCGCTCGATTTCGACGGCGCGCTATAGGGCGCGGGCGGCTCGACGATCAGGCGATAGGAGCCGGGTGCGACGAAGGGAAAGCGATAGTCGCCGGCGGGAAAGCTGTAGACCCGCCCGCTCGCGTCAGCGACATCCTGCCCGGTGACGATCGTCGCGGGATAGGCCGAGGTGCCGTCGTCACCGAACACCTGCGCGGGCTGGCCGGTTGCGGTGTCGATCAGCGTCACGCGGCTGCCCGGAACCGCCGAGCCGTCGCCGCTGTCGAACACCATGCCGAACGGATCGACGAGGAAATCGATCGTCGCCGTCGCGACGAGGCTGGCGTTGGCCTGGTCGGTGACGCGAAGCTGGATCGGCGACCCCGGATCGACCGACAGGCGGCAATCGCCCGCAACGACGGCCGGCGGAACGCCGATCGTGTTGATGAAGCCCGCGAATTCGCCGCTGTTCGCGGCGGTTTCGGTGAGGGTGATGCGCTCGCTGTCGCCGTTTGCGAGATCGAGCACCACCGGCAGTGTGTCGATCGCGTTCGGATCGACGTTCGCCGAGGCGAGCGCGACGCCGACCACCAGCACTTCGCCGGCGCGAAACGCATCGCTGCTCTGGAGCGAGGCCGGGGCGGTCGAAAGGCCGGCATAGGCGCCGGCGAGCTGGATCAGGCTGCCGGCGGCGGCGCGCGCGCCCGGATTGGCGGCGGCGCAGCGGGTCGGAACGAGCGGCGCGGTCTTGTCGCCGCCGCTCCCGACGAGGCGATAGGTCTTGATCACCGGCTGTTCGGGCGGACGGGCGCGGACGGTAACGTCGACGCGGTTCGACATAATCTGGCCGGGCTGGCCGCCATCGGTCCATTCGGCCGACGCGGTGTTGGAAATCACCTGCGCGTGCGCGGGCCCCGCAGGCAGCAAGGCTGCCGCGGCCAAAGCGGCCACGAAGGACATATAGGCTTGGCGGAATGGCATCGCTGGTCCCGAAAGGGCAGCGGGAGGCAGGCGATTCGCCTATTCCCGCTGTCCCGTCATTCCGTCCGGTCAGTTGACCGTCGCGCGGAAGACAAGCGTGCGCGTGTCGCCTGCCGCGACGGTCGCGATCGTCCCCGACACGTTCGGGTTCGTATAGCTGCCGCCCGCGACGCCGTTGGCGTTGCAGGTACTGCCGGTGACCGTGCCGTTCAGCAGGATCGAGCTGGTGACGAAGGTCAACTGGCCCGGAACCGGGTCGTTGATGACCACCGACGTCGCGTCGGCGCTGCCGCTGTTGGCGACCGCGATGCAATATTCGACGACGGCACCCGGAATCAATTTCGGATTGCTCGTATTGTTGAACGGATCCGAGATGACGCGGCTGGTCTTGGTGACCGCGAGCGTCGCCGTCTGGACGGTATAGTCGTCGTTGTCGCTGTGCGAGCCGTCGCGCGCCGTATCGCCCGCAACCCCTGCGATGTCGGCAAAGACGGTATCCTTGCCCGCGGTGTTCGCGCCGGTCGTCTGGGCGATCGCCAGACCCTGTGTGCCCGCCGTGCCGCCTTCGCGCGCCGTGGCGCGCAGCGTCACCCCGGCAACGGCATTGTTGGCGAGCCCCACCGGAATGTCGGCGACGACGAACAGGCGGATCGGCGTGTCGACCGCGAGTTCGTCGATATAGGTGACGAGCGTGTCGCCCGCGTCCCAGTCACCGACTACGCCGCTCGCCGTATTGTCGCGATAGATACGGATATTGGTCGCATCGAACGTGTCGGTGCCGCCGTGCGAGGCGGTGCCGCCGTTGATCTGCGTCGCCGCCAGCGCGAAGTCGAGCACTTCGTTCGAGCTGTTGGTGAGCTGGAAGGTCGTGACGGCATTGCTCTGTCCCGGCACGACATTGGTCGTGACGTTCCCCACCTCTTCGACGAGCAGGTTGATCTTGCGGTCGACGGTGAAACTGTTCGACGCGCTCTCCTGACCTTGCGAAACGCCGCCGACCTTATAGTCGACGGTGGCGGTATTGGTGATCGAGGTTCCCGCGGTCGTCCCGGCCGCATAGGCCGGGCCGGCGGCAGCGACGGACGCCGCTGCCACACCGATGGTGCCCCAGTAAGTCAGCTTGCTGGTCATAGCTGAATCCCCAGGCTTGATTGGCTGCCAAATTCCCCACCGCCGGCAACCGTTAAGCGGTTTTGATCACGTCGTTATTTGACGATTCCCCTGAACATGAGCTTCCCCGCGCCTCCGGCCGGGATCGGCTTCTGGAACGCCCAGCGGATGTGCGTGACATCGGCGGGCTGCGCCGGGCGGCGGCTGCCGTCGGCGAGCGGAACGGTCAGCGCGTCGAGCGTGCCCCAGGTCTGGCCGCCATCGACCGAGACGATCGGCCGGGTGTCGCCCGCATCGGCGAAGCGGACCGCCGACGGCATCGGATTGGTGACCACGAAGCGGTCGGCGGCCTGGGCACCGGCGTTGCGATAGTTGAGCACGAAGACGAGCCGGTCGCCGGGAACGACGATCTTCGGTTCCTCGAGCAGCACCCGCTGCTTGCCGCTGGCGTCGGTGGTCACCCGTTCGACGAATACGCTGTTGTCGAGGGCGACCTGGTTTGCGGCAAGCGCCGGAGCAGGCGCAAGGGCGGCCGACAGAAGAATAAGCGCGATACGCATACGCATCTCCATCATTTGATCTTGGTCTTGAAGCTAACAGCGCGGGTCTGGCCGCCCGCGACGGTACCGAGTTGAACGCGGATTCGCGTGCCGTCGTAATCGCCCGCATCGGCATCGGTCGCGTCGGTCAGCGCGGTGGCGCCGAGCGCGATCGAATTGACGACATAGGCGGTGTCCGCAGGCACATTGTCGGTGATCGCAAGGCTGTTCACCGAGCCCGATCCGGCGATGGTCGCGGTGATCGTATAGGTGATGGTGGCGCCCGGAACGGGTTCGCTGCCGCCGAACGGATCGACGACCACGGCCGATTTGACGAGCGTCACGGTCGCCGCCGACACCTTATAGGCGCCATTGTCCTGTCCGTCGGCGCCGGTCGAACCTACGATCGCATCGCCGCCACCTTCGCCCTTGCCCGCGAAGCTGGTGCCGGGCGCGCCGGTGCCGGTCTTCGCCGCAGCGACAAGTGTGACGATCCCGCGATTGCCGTCGGCGGCGGACGCCGGCGTCGTCGCGAGCACGAACACGGTCATCGCGGTGTCGGGCTGAAGCGGCGATTCCGACCCCGCCACATAGAGGGTGTCGGTCGGATCCCAGGTGCCGTTGCCGTTGGCGTCGATGAAGATCTGCGTGACGACGGGATCGTAATTGTCGCCGCCGACGTTGGCGATCGTGCTGAGCGCGAAGGCTTCAGGGCCGTTGCCGGTGTTGGTGACGCGATAGGTCAGAACCTGGTTCGTCGCCCCGGGCGCCGTCGGCACGTCGGTAGCGTTGCCGGCGACGGTGACGTCGAGCAACTCATCGACTTTCAGGTCGACGCGGTTCGAATCGATCGTCTGCGTGCCGCCGCCGTTATCGAAGCTGGCGCTCGCGGTATTGCTGATCGTCGTGCCGGCGAGCGTTCCCGTGGCGTGGGCCGCGGTTGGCATGACGCATATCGCAACGAGCGCGATGGCTGAACAGGAGGGAAGAAGAAGCGAATGATGCTTCGCGCCCCCCACAGGCGCTTTCACCATGATTTTGACTCCAAAGCTGGTCCTTGGAATTCGCCATCGCGGAAAAAGAAAAATTTCTGGTTAAAATACCGATAGAAAATGGGATTTTGACCCGTATCGGGACAAAGCGGCAAGCAGGCCGGCGAATCCGGCGTGGCTGGCGCGGCGAACAAAGCTCGCGTAGGAAGAAGCGGTTGAGCGGGAGATAGACGTCGTGGCCGAGGACAGGGGGAAGAGGGACACGCGACCGGCGCGCTCCGGTCCCCTGCACCAGATCGAAATCGACGATTTTCGCCGCGACCGCCTGCTTGCGGCATTGGCGTTGATCGTGGGCGCGGCCTTCTGCCTTGCTTTGCCCTTTGCATTGCAGGCGGGGGCGGAATTCTTCCTCCCGCTGACCGCGGCGATCGTCATCTCGATCGCGCTGGTGCCGCTGCTCGAATGGCTCGAGCGGCGCGGCGTGCCGTCGGGCCTCGCGGCCTTCCTGTCGCTCGCGGCGTTCTTGATGCTCGTCAACGCGGCGCTGGCGATCATCGTCGTGCCCGCGACCGGCTGGTTTGCGCGGATTCCCGAATCGATCCCGCGTATCCAGAGCAATCTTGCCCCGCTTATAGATTTTTATGCTAGCTTTCAGCGCTTTGTGGATCGAACCTTGATGTCGGTGGCAAGCGGGACCGAGGCGACGGCGCAGGCGGTCGCGGCGCAGGCGCCGTCGTCGGTCGTCGATTATTTCATCTCGGCGGCGCCGGCGGCGGCGATCCAGCTCTTCTTCGCCGTGCTCGTCATCTTCTTCTTCCTTGCCGGCTGGACGCGGCTCCGGCGCGGGACGATCCGCCGTCGCGGCAGCTTCGACGGCGCGATGCAGACCGCACGCGTGATCCAGAATGTCGTCGACGCGACTGCCGACTATCTGGCGACGATCACGATGATCAACGCGATTCTGGGGCTCATCGTCTCGCTGCTGCTCTGGGCGCTCGGCATGCCGTCACCCTTCATGTGGGGCGGGATCGTGTCCCTGTGCAATTTCGTGCCCTATCTGGGGCCGATCGTCGCCGCAGTGCTGCTGGGGCTCGGCGGGTTGATGACCTTCGACGCAGTGGGTTTCGCGCTGTTGCCCGCGCTGATCTTCATCGGCGTGCATCTGGTCGAGGCGAATCTCGTCACGCCGCTGGTGCTGGGGCGGCGGCTGACGATCAATCCGCTGCTGATTCTCGTGTCGCTGAGCTTTTGGGGATGGGTGTGGGGGACGCCGGGCGCGCTGCTCGCGGTGCCGCTTCTGCTGATCCTGCAGACCGTCCTTCATTCGACTGGAACCCCGGATCTTGCGGGTTTTCTGTTCGAGCGCGGCACGCTGACGACGACCGACGAGATGCGCGATCGATTAAATCGCACAAAGGGCGATAGCGACGGTTGACAGGCCGAAGCGCGGCGCATATTGGCGCTGCTCCCAAGCACACGCGGGTGTAGCTCAGTTGGTTAGAGTGCCGGCCTGTCACGCCGGAGGTCGCGGGTTCGAGCCCCGTCACTCGCGCCATTTCCTGCCCTTTCGGGCGAAATGGTCACCGCAGCTTGGGAGCCTTCCAGAACCGGAATATGACGGGGTCGGCGCGGCGCTTCAGCCGCGCCACCGCCCCAGTTCCATCCAGCGCAGCAGCGGCTTAAGCGGCAGCACCCAGACGATCCCCGCGACAAGATAGAAGGCCGCCTGGATCAGGATCGGCCAGGTTCCGACCCACGGCGACAGCGCGACGACCAGCGTCGCCCACAGCGCGATCAGCGCCAATATCAGGAAAATGCCCGCGGGCTTGCGCCAGCTCGGCGGCGGGTCGGCGGGTAGCTGGCTCACAGTCGGTCTCCGGTCACGATATATTCCTGTTCGGTCAGAATGGCGTCGAGTTTCGCGTCGGTCGGCTCGATAGGAACAGTGTCAACTTCCTGCACCGACCAGGCGATTCCGATCCGCACAATATCGGGACGGGCCGCAAAAAAGCGGTCATAATGCCCGCCACCCTGGCCGAGGCGTCCCCCGTGTCGGTCGAAGCCGACGAGGGGGCAGAGGATCAGGCCGGGAAGCAGAAATTCGGCCTCGTCGGCGGGCTGCGGCGTTCCCCATGGGCCTTTGGTGAGCGGGTCGCCGGGCTTCCAACGTCGGAAATCCATCGTTTCGATGCGTCCCTCGTGGTGGGGAAGTGTCAATGTTTCCTCTGTCAACATCGGCAATATGTCGGGTTCGGAACCCGAAGCGACATAAGCGGCGACAGGGCTGGACGCCGCCACAAGATCGGCAAGGGGGGCGGGAAGGGCGCGGAACGCCGCCAGCCGCGCCATGGCGTCCAGATTGGCGGCGAAATGCCGGCGGCGGAAGCGCAGCTTCTCGCGGAGCTTTTGCTTCTGCTGGGCGAGGTCGTCGGAAAGCATGTCGTTTCCGCTCCTCTGAACGTAAATGGCGGGGAACCAGATGGCGAGTGGCGGGACCACCGTGGGTCGTTTGCTGGAAGATCCTCTGACGCCAGTAACGTCAGGTGGGGACCATATACGTCGGACCAGGGTCCGGGCAGGGACAGCCCCCTAGGATGATGTATCGCCTCAGGGATTTTCGCAAAAGCTCGTACCGGGCAGTGCCCGCCGCCCCCTATGTAGGGCGGCTGCCGCGCGGTCTCAAGGGATTTAGGGCATTTGCTCGATCCGCGTCGCCAACGCCTCGATCCGGTCGGCGATCTGGAGCAGCGCGCGGTCGTGCGACGGCCTGACGCTCGTCGCGGACGCGGGCGGCGCTTTTTTGAGCGCATCGAGTTCGGCGCGCGCGGTTTTCAGCTCGTCGCGGGCCTGCGCCTCGCGGCTTTCGGCGAGCGCCACCGCAGCGCGGAGCGAATCGGATTGCGGCTCGGCCTTGGCGGCCTTGCCCCTGGCCTCCTGCGCTTCGTCGGCGAGCATCAGCGCCGCGAAGAGCAATTGGCGTACTTCGGTGCCGCCCGGCATCGCGCGCACCTTTTCGTCGACCACGGTCGCCAGGTTCAGAAGCTGCGGTTCCTGTCCGTCGGCGCAATGGACGTCGTAGGCGCGTCCGGCGATGCTGAGCTTGACGTCAGCCATTTTTCGCCTCCGCGATCAGTCGATCGAGCTCGCCGATCACCGCCACGACCTCGGCCTTCAGCGCCGACTGGTCGCTGGGCGCGGATTGAGGCGGAGCGGATGCGGGTGCGGGGCGATTCGCCCGTTCGGTCAGCACCGTCTCGATCCGGCTCAGCGCCCGTTCGATGCGGCCGATGGCCAGGCTGGATTCGTCAAGGTCGAGTTCCATGTCCATGGGTTAGCAGCGCCGGACATGGGGTGCAATCGCCTCTCCGCGCCGAAATAGCTGCTATTTTGTGCCGCGGCGGTTGACTCCTGCGCCCGCCATCGCGAAGGGCTGTCCCCACCGAATCCGGCCATCTTCACATCCTTTTCCGGGGGACCAATGACACTGCCCGAACGCCAGCTCGCCAACGCCATCCGCGCGCTTGCGATGGACGCCGTCCAGGCCGCGAACAGCGGCCATCCAGGGATGCCCATGGGCATGGCCGACGTCGCGACCGTGCTTTATTCGGATTATCTGAAATTCGATCCTTCCGATCCGAAATGGGCCGATCGCGACCGATTCGTCTTGTCGGCGGGCCATGGTTCGATGCTCGCTTATGCAACGCTGCACCTTGCCGGCTACGCGCGGCCGACCATGGACGATATCCGCAATTTCCGCCAGCTCAGCAGCCCGTGCGCGGGGCATCCCGAAAATTTCGAGCTTCCGGGCATCGAGACGACGACCGGGCCGCTCGGGCAGGGGGTTGCGACCGCCGTGGGCATGGCGATCGCCGAGCGGCACCTCAATGCGATCTACGGCGACGATCTGGTCGATCACCGCACGTGGGTGATCGCCGGCGATGGTTGCCTGATGGAGGGCATCAACCACGAAGCCATCGGCCTCGCCGGGCATTTGCAACTCGGCCGCCTGATCGTGCTGTGGGACGACAACAAGATCACCATCGACGGATCGACCGACCTGTCGACGAGCGAGGATGTGCGGGCGCGCTATGCCGCGACTGGCTGGCACGTCGATAGCTGCGACGGTCACGACCCCGCTGATATCCGCCGCGCGATCGACGGTGCGCTTGCCGCCGGCCGCCCGTCGCTGATCGCGTGCAAGACGCTGATCGGTTTCGGCGCGCCGAACAAGCAGGGCACTTCCGCGACCCACGGCTCGCCGCTCGGCGCCGACGAGGTCGCCGCGGCGCGCGCGACGCTCGGCTGGACCGCCGAGCCGTTCGTCATTCCCGCCGATATCGCCGATGCGTGGAAAGCGTTCGGGGAGAAGGGCGAAAAGCTTCACGCCGAATGGAATGATCGTCTCGCAAACAACGAAAAGAAAAAGGATTTCGAAGATCGCCTGAGCGGTAATCTGGTTCCGGGCGCGGCGTTCAAAGCCTATCTCGACGGTCTCGTCGCTGAGCCGCCGAAGGGGGCGACGCGCAAGGCGTCGGAAAATACGCTGGGCGCGCTCACCGCCGACATCGCCGCGCTGGTCGGCGGCAGCGCCGATTTGACGGGTTCCAACAATACGAAAACATCGTCGACCAAGCCGTTGACGAAAAGCGATTATTCGGGCCGCTATGTCTATTACGGCATTCGCGAGTTCGGCATGGCCGCGGCGATGAACGGCATGGCGCTGCACGGCGGCGTCGCTCCCTATGGCGGCACCTTCCTCGTCTTCGCCGACTATTGCCGCGCCGCGATCCGCCTGTCGGCGCTTCAGCGGCAGCGCGTTGTTTATGTGATGACTCACGACAGCATCGGCCTCGGCGAGGATGGCCCGACGCACCAGCCGATCGAGCATCTGCAATCGTTGCGCGCGATGCCGAACCTGCTCGTCATGCGCCCCGCCGACGCGGTCGAGACCGCCGAATGCTGGGCGATCGCGCTGGCGCAGGACAGCCGCCCGTCGCTGCTCGCGTTGACCCGCCAGAATCTGCCGCCGCTGCGTCATGACGTCACAGAAAATCTTTGCGCGAAAGGCGGTTACCGCCTGCGTGATGCTGCGGCGGCGCGCAAGGTGGTGCTCGTCGCGACGGGTTCCGAAGTGTCGCTCGCGATGGAAGTCGCCGACAAGCTGGAGGCGGCGGGGCAGGGCGCCGATGTCGTTTCGATGGTCTCGACCGAGTTGTTCGACGAACAGGACGCCGGCTATCAGGCCGACATTCTGCCCGCCGATGCGCTGATCGTCTCGATCGAGGCGGGCACGACCTTCGGCTGGGAACGCTACACCGGCCGCGACGGCCTCCGCTTCGGCATCGACAGCTTCGGCGCGTCGGCGCCGATCGACGATCTCTATCGGCATTTCGGCCTGACCGTCGATGCCATCGTCCCCCAGATTCTGGCGCGCCTCGGCCACTAAGCACCGACCGCCTCCTCCGCAGAAAGGACTCCCCGACATGGCAGTGAAAGTCGCAATCAACGGTTTCGGACGCATCGGCCGCAATGTGGCGCGCGCCATATTGGAGCGTACCGACCATGACCTTGAACTGGTGTCGATCAACGATCTTGGCGATGCAAAGGCGAATGCCCGTCTGCTTCGCCATGACTCGGTGCATGGTGCGTTCAATGGCAGCGTCGAGGTCGATGGCAACGATCTGATCATCAATGGCAAGCGCATCCAGGTGACCGCCGAGCGCGATCCCGCCGCGCTGCCGCACGCCGCGAACGGCATCGACATCGTGATGGAATGCACGGGCTTCTTCACCAACAAGGCCGGCGGCCAGAAGCATCTCGACGCCGGTGCCAAGCGCGTGCTGATCTCGGCTCCCGCCAAGGAAGTCGACCTGACCGTCGTCTATGGCGTCAACGACGACCAGATCACCGCCGATCATCTGATCATCTCGAACGCGTCCTGCACCACCAACTGCCTCGCGCCCTTCGCCAAGGTGCTGCACGAGGCGATCGGTATCGAGCGCGGGCTGATGACCACGATCCACGCCTATACCAACGACCAGAAGATTCTCGACCAGATCCATAGCGACCCGCGTCGCGCCCGCGCCGCCGCGATGTCGATGATCCCGACCTCGACCGGCGCGGCCGTAGCCGTCGGCCTCGTCCTGCCCGAACTGAAGGGCAAGCTCGACGGGTCGTCGATCCGCGTCCCGACCCCGAACGTCTCGGTGGTGGATCTGACCTTCACGCCGTCGCGTGACACGACTGCGGAAGAGGTGAACGCGGTGCTCAAGGCGGCCGCCGAAGGCCCGCTGAAGGGCGTGCTCGGCTATACCGAGGAACCGCTGGTCTCGATCGACTTCAACCATAATGCGGCGAGCTCGACCATCGACAGCCTCGAAACGGCGGTGATCGACGGCAAGCTGGTGCGCGTGCTCAGCTGGTACGACAATGAATGGGGCTTCTCGAACCGCATGATCGACACTGCGGGCGTGATCGCGAAGTTCCTTTAACCCGCCTGCGCCCCTGCGAAGGCAGGGGCCCATCATCGGCCATATCGATTCGCGAACGGCCGATGGCGGGCAAGGAGAGCATAGGAGATGGGCCCCTTCCTTCGCAGGGGCACATTCGATCGGAGTTAGGATGAGCAGCTTCAAGACTCTCGACGACATCGGCGACGTCACTGGCAAACGTGTGCTGGTCCGCGTCGACCTCAATGTCCCGATGTCCGACGGCGCGGTCGCTGACGATACGCGGATTCGCGCGGCGATGCCGACGATCCGCGAATTGTCGGACAAGGGCGCGATCGTGCTGCTGCTCGCGCATTTCGGACGGCCGAAGGGCGCGAAGAACCCGACCCAGTCGCTGAGCCTCGTCATCGACGGGGTCGCCGACGTGCTCGGCCATTCGGTGATGTTTATCCCCGACTGCATCGGCGAAGGCGCGAAGGCGGGAGTCGCGGTGCTCGCGCCGGGCGATGTCGCGGTGCTCGAAAATACGCGCTTTCACGCGGGTGAGGAAAAGAACGATCCTGCCTTCGCCGATGCGCTCGCCGAGGTCGGCGACCTTTATGTCGACGACGCCTTCTCTGCCGCGCACCGCGCGCACGGCTCGACCGAAGGCATCGCGCACCGGCTTCCGGCTTATGCGGGCCGCGCGATGGAAGCCGAGCTTAACGCGCTCGACGCCGCGCTCGGCAATCCGGTGCATCCGGTCGCCGCGGTGGTCGGCGGCGCGAAGGTGTCGAGCAAGATCGACGTGCTGCGCAATCTCGTCGGCAAGGTCGATCATCTGATCATCGGCGGCGGTATGGCGAACACCTTCCTCGCCGCGCGCGGGGTCGACGTCGGCAAGTCGCTGTGCGAGCATGACCTCGTCGATACCGCCAACGCGATCTTCGACGCCGCCGATGCCGCGGGCTGCACGATCCATTTGCCCTATGACGTCGTGGTCGCGAAAGAGTTCGCGCCCAATCCGCCGACGCGCACCGTCAACGTGCATGAGGTCGCGGCCGACGAGATGATCCTCGACGTCGGCCCTGCCGCGGTCGAGGCGCTTGCCGACGTGCTCAAGAATTGCCGGACTTTGGTGTGGAACGGCCCGCTCGGCGCATTCGAGACGCCGCCCTTCGACACTGCGACGGTCGCGCTGGCGAAGACCGCCGCAGCGCTGACCCGCGAAGGCTCGCTGATTTCGGTCGCGGGCGGCGGCGATACCGTCGCGGCGCTCAACCACGCCGGGGTCGCCGGCGATTTCACTTTCGTCTCGACGGCGGGCGGCGCTTTCCTCGAATGGATGGAAGGCAAGCCACTGCCAGGCGTGGACGCGCTCAAGGCCTGATTTTTCCGCGTATTTGCTTCCCGCTCGCCGGGGGGCTATGCGCGCCGCAACATACGTATGCAACCAACCGGAGATGTTATGACCACCGCCAATGCCGCCATGCTCGACCAGATCAAATCGGGACAGGGGTTCATCGCCGCGCTCGATCAGAGCGGCGGTTCGACGCCGAAGGCATTGAAGGGTTATGGCATCGAGGAAGACGCCTATGCGAACGACGAGGAGATGTTCGGCCTGATCCACGCGATGCGCAGCCGCATCGTCACCGCGCCCTGCTTCAACGGTGAAAAGGTGATCGGCGCGATCCTGTTCGAGCGCACAATGGACGGCGAGGCAGGCGGCAAGCCGGTTCCGGCGCTGCTCTGGGAACGCGGCGTCGTTCCCTTTCTGAAGGTCGACAAGGGGCTCGAAGCCGAGGCCGACGGCGTCCAGCTCATGAAGCCGATGCCCGACCTCGACGCGCTGTGCGACCGCGCGGTCGCCAAGGGCGTGTTCGGCACCAAGATGCGCAGCGTCGTCAACCTCGCCAATCCGGCGGGGATCAAGGCGATCGCGCGGCAGCAGTTCGCCGAGGCGAAGCGCATCGCCGCGCACGGTCTGGTTCCGATCATCGAACCCGAAGTGAACATCAAGAGCGCCGAGCGCGATGCCGCCGACCGCCTGCTGCTTCAGGAAATGCTGGCCGAACTCGACGCGTGGGACGGCGCGCCGGTGATGCTCAAGCTGTCGCTCCCGACCGAATCGGGCCTGTTCCAGCCGCTCGTCGATCATCCGAAGGTGCTGCGCGTCGTCGCACTGTCGGGCGGCTTCGCGCGGCCCGAAGCCTGCGCCGAACTGGCGAAGAACCCGGGTATCATCGCGAGCTTCAGCCGCGCCTTGCTCGAAGATCTCCGCCACCAGATGAGCGACGACGAGTTCAACGCCTCGCTCGGCGGCGCGATCGACGAGATTCACGCGGCCTCGGTCGCGTAATGGCTGCTGGCTGGCAAGCCGTCGACGATTATATCGCCGGGAAACTGCTCGGCGACGACGATGCGCTTGCCGCCGCGCTTGCCAATAATGCGGCACAGGGCTTGCCGCCGATCGATGTGTCGGCGGCGCAGGGCAAGATGCTGTTCCTGCTCGCGCAGACCGTGGGCGCGAATTACATCCTCGAAGTCGGGACGCTCGGCGGCTATTCGACGATCTGGCTCGCGCGGGCGCTGCCTCAAGGTGGCGCGCTGGTAACGCTCGAACTCGAGGCGCATCATGCGGCGGTGGCGCGCGCGAATCTCGAACGGGCGGGCGTCGCCGACAAGGTCGACATCCGTGTCGGCCCGGCCGCCGACAGCCTGGCCGCGATGGCGATGGGCGCGCCGTTCGATTTTGTCTTCATCGACGCCGACAAGCAGAACAACGCCCTTTATGTGGACGAGGCGATCCGGCTCGGGCGCAGCGGCACGACGATCATCGTCGACAATGTCGTGCGCGAAGGCGGCGTGCTCGACGCGAATAGCGGCGACGAGCGGATTGCGGGCACGCGCACATTGTTCGACCGGCTGAGCGCCGATCCGCGGCTCGACGCGACCGCGATCCAGACGGTGGGGGCGAAGGGCTGGGACGGATTCGTGCTGGCGCGGGTGCGTTGACGTTTCTCCCGGCTGGGCGCACGATATCGTGGTACTGCGTTCGATTTTGGGGGGGCATGATGGGGATCATACTGGCGGTTATTGGAGCGGTTCTTATGGCGATCGGCTTTTTCCAAAGCGGGGCGCCGACCTATAGCGATACGCTGAATATCGGCTTGCTCAATGATAAGTCCAACCTGATCGCAGTTGGCGGTTATCTCTTTGTCGGTGGAATGGTTCTGCACGCTAAAGAGGCAATATTGGCTGTCCTCGCGCCGGCCCCTTCGGCCCCGGAAAAGGCGGAGTGGTCGCCGAGCGACGGAATAACCGTTAAAGGCGACGACGGAGCGGTAGTCTGACTACAATCCACCCATGAAGCGGAACGAGAAGCGATAATCCTCCGGCCTGATCGCATCGCCGGTGCGTTTTGCCGGGCGCGCCGATTCGAGCGTGATCGTGCCGTCGGCGAGGCGGGCGGGTTCGCCGAGGGTTACCTCAAACGGCTGCCTCTCGCCATTGCCGCGAATCCAGACCATTTGCAGCCGCACGCGGCCCGCCCAGATGCAGCGTGCGTTCATCGGGCAGCGGCTGTCCTCCAGCAGCTTCACCGGCTGGACGATCGGGCCGTCGACATACGCGCGCTGGCCTAGCGCGACGTTGCTGCCGTCGGGCAACGGCGCCTGCTCGCGGGTCGTGGCGCAGGCCGACAGCATGAGAGCGGCGGTGAGGGCGGGCAGGGCAAGGCGCGGCATGTTCTGCATTTGCGGGATAATCGCCGCATCGCTATGAACCCGCCATGACCACGCCAGCCTGCCAGCTTTACCTGATCTCGCCGCTCGACGTCGGCGGCGGTTTTCCCGCGAAACTCGAGGAAGCGCTGTCCGCCGCGCCGGTCGCGGCGTTCCAGTTCCGCGTCAAGGATGTGAGCCAGCACGAGGCGGCGCGGCTCGCCGAGCCGTTGCAGGCGATTTGCGCCGCGCACGATACCGCCTTCATCGTCAACGACGATATGGCGCTCGCGAAGCGGCTCGGCGCCGATGGCGTCCATCTGGGGCAGGGCGACGGCGATCCGCAGGAGGCGCGGCGCCTGCTCGGGCCGGGCGCGCAGATCGGCGTGACCTGCCACGACAGCCGCCATCTTGCGATGGAAGCGGGCGAGGCAGGGGCGGACTATGTCGCGTTCGGCGCCTTTTTTCCGACGACGACCAAGGCGGTCGAGCATCAGGCCGACCCTGAAATTTTAACATGGTGGCAGGGATTGTTCGAACTGCCCTGCGTCGCGATCGGCGGGATCACCGTCGACAATGCCAAGGCGCTGGTTGAGGCCGGCGCGGATTTCCTCGCGGTTTCGGGCGGCGTTTGGGCGCATCCCGAGGGCCCGGCGGCAGCGGTACGGATGTTCGATAAGCTGATGGCGGGGTGACGGGGACCGGGCTCAGGCTTTTCTGCGCCGTGGCCGCTTTCGCCACGATCGGAGCTGCGCCCGAACCCGACATCATCATCCCGGTCGAGGGGATGCGCGCGTCGAATCTCGTCGATAGCTGGGACAAAGACCGCGCTGGAGGACGCATTCACCATGCGATCGACATTCAGGCGCCGCTCGGCACACCCGTGCTTGCGGCGATGGACGGGCGGATCGAAAAGCTGTTCGCGTCGAAACGCGGTGGACTCACCATCTATCAGCGCTCGGCGGACGGACGGCTGATCCTCTATTATGCGCATCTGCAGGGCTATCGCCGCGGCCATGCCGAGGGGCAGGCGGTCAAGCGCGGGCAGGTGATCGGCACGGTCGGGGCAAGCGGTAATGCCGACCCGTCCTTTCCGCACCTGCATTTCCAGATGCTTGCCACCGTGCCGGGAAGCGGCTGGCAGGATGGCGAGCCGATCAATCCCTATCCGCTGCTGACGGGAAAACGGCGGCTTCGCCAAGTGCGAAATCCGTGAAACTCCCCCGTCGCCCCTGCGAAGGCGGGGGCCAAGCTATTTTCTTTTCTTCACCATCGTTTGCGCAGAACCAAACGGTCAAGAAAGCTGGCCCCCCGCCTGCGCGGGGGTGACGAGAGGGAGTGCGCGGGTAAGGAGAGGGAATTAGGCCAGCGGATGCCCGCGTTCGGACACCTTACCGGACTTGTCATTGTCGCCTTTGCGCCATCCGAACAGGCCGGCGCAGGGCGTGGGGCGCCGGGCCGGCTTTGGCGGCGTGCGGGGCGGGGCCCGGTCGGGAAGATCGATGCTCGTCATGCGCGCCTTATGAATCGCGGGCTGGCGGATATATTGGATCGATGCGTCAAATCCGCTTCGGTTCGTCGCCTTTTCGCTTGCCTCGAAGCGCGCCGCCCGCGACAGGTTGCGGCGAGGGAGACCATGATGACCAACGGGAACCACGGCAGCGCGGCGATGCGCGAACTGACGCTGCGCGCGATCATACTCGGCGGATTGCTGACGTTTCTGTTCACGGCGGCGAACGTCTATTTCGGGTTGCGCGTCGGCTTGACCTTTTCGACCGCGATTCCCGCGGCGGTGATCTCGATGGCGGTGCTGCGAACGCTCGGCGGATCAAACATGGTCGAAAACAACATCGTCCAGACGATCGGAAGCGCGGCGGGCGCCGTGGCAACGATGATCTTCATCCTTCCCGGCCTGGTCATCGTCGGCTGGTGGACGAATTTTCCCTATTGGACGACGATGCTGACCTGCGCGGCGGGCGGGGTGCTGGGGGTGATGCTGTCGGTGCCGCTGCGCCGCGCGCTGGTGATCAATTCGGACCTTCCCTATCCGGAGGGCGTTGCGGGCGCCGAGATTCTGCGTGTCGGCATGGCGGGGGACGAAGGCGCGCGCGAGAATCGGCTCGGCCTTTCGACGATCATTCTCGGCGCGCTGGTCGCCGCCTTCTATGGCGTGATGACAGCGCTCAAGGTAGCGGCGGGCGAGGTCGCCAAGAACTTCAAGCTCGGCGCCGGAGTGAGCGGCGTCGCGGGCACCATGTCGCTGGGGCTGATCGGCGTCGGGCATCTGATCGGGCTGGCGACGGGGATCGCGATGGCGATCGGCGCGGCGATTTCCTGGTTTGTGTTGCTTCCGTGGCTCAGCGCCGGAAAGCTTGGCGCGGCCGACGATATCGTCGGCGCGGTGTTCAGCCAGGAGGTGCGTTTCGTCGGTGCCGGCGCGATTGCGGTCGCAGCGATCTGGGCGCTGATTCGGATCAGCGGCAGCATCATCGCCGGCCTCAAGGGAATCGCGGAAGCGGCGCGGGCGCGCCAGGCCGGGCGGGTGCTCGACCTGACCGAGCGCGACATGCCGGGGAAAATCGTCGGCGGAGTCAGCCTGGCGCTGTTCATCCCTATCGGACTTTTGCTGTGGAATTTCGTGCAGGGCGGCCCGCTGGCGGGGCATACTGGCTCGGCCCTGTTGCTCGCCTTGCTGTTCATTCTGGTGGTCGGCGTCGCGACCGCGGTGGTCACGGGATATATGGCGGGGCTGGTCGGAACCTCGAACAGCCCGGTGTCGGGGATTGGCATCCTGTCCATCCTGATCGCCGCGGTGCTGGTTGCTGCGGTGTTTGGCGGTGACGTGGCGGCGGGGGATCGCGCGCCGCTGATCGCCTTTGCGCTGTTCGTGACCGCTTTCGTGTTCGGGATCGGCATCGTTGCCAACGACAATCTCCAGGACCTGAAGACCGGCCAGTTGGTCGGATCGACACCGTGGAAGCAGCAGGTCGCGTTGATCCTGGGGGTGCTGGCGGGGTCGTTCATCATCCCGCCGGTGCTCGATCTGCTCAACACCGCATTCGGTTTCGCCGGTGCCCCCGGGGCCGGACCGAATGCCCTCGCGGCGCCGCAGGCGTCGCTGATCGCATCGATCGCGCAAGGCGTGCTCGGTGGAACGCTGCGTTGGGATCTGGTTGGCTTGGGCGCCGTGATCGGTGTCGGTGCGATCCTCCTCGACGAAGGGCTGGGCCGGGCGGGCAGGACGCGGCTGCCGCCGCTCGCCGTTGCGATGGGCATGTATCTGCCGATGTCGGTGACCTTGCCGACAATCATCGGCACGGTGATCGGCCATTTCTGGAACCGCATGTCGGACAAGACGAGCCGCCCCGAATTCGGGCGGCGGATGGGCGTTCTGCTGGCGACCGGGCTGGTGGTCGGCGACAGCCTTTACGGGCTGGTGTTCGCGGGCACGGTGGCCGCGGTTGGCGACGCGGACCGCCTCGCGATCGTCGGCGACGGGTTCGGGACGGCGTCCGAATTCATCGGCCTCGGCCTGCTCGCGGCGCTCGGCTGGTTCGCTTATGCGCGGACGCGTCGGCGGATCGACGCGACGCCCGCCGAATAAGCACCGCTTGCCCTCCGCCGCGTCCGCCGCTAAGGGCGCGCTCCTGAACCGGTGTGCGGCTACGCGCGCCGGCGGCTCTTTCCATCCTTGTTGAAGCGAGTGTGCGCGATGAAAATCACCGGCGTTGAAATCCGTCCCGGCAATATTATCGAATATGAAGGCGGCATCTGGAAGGTCACCAAGATCCAGCACACCCAGCCGGGCAAGGGCGGCGCCTATATGCAGGTCGAAGCCAAGAACCTCATCGACGGGCGCAAGCTCAACAACCGCTTCCGCAGCGCCGACACGGTCGAGAAGATCCGTCTCGACACCAAGGATTTCCAGTATCTTTATGCCGAAGGCGACGATCTCGTCTTCATGGACAAGGACACGTTCGAGCAGATCAACATCTCGAAGGAGGTCGTCGGTGACGCGCATGAGTTCCTGCAGGACGGCATGGAAGTCGTGCTCGAACTGTGGGAAGAACGCCCGATTTCGGTCGAACTGCCCGAGCAGATCGAAGCGACGATCGTCGAGGCCGACGCGGTGGTGAAGGGGCAGACGGCCTCGTCGTCGTACAAGCCCGCGATCCTCGACAATGGAGTGCGCGTGATGGTGCCGCCGCACATCACCAGCGGCACCCGCATCGTGGTCAATGTCTATGACCGCGAATATGTCCGCCGCGCGGATTGATTTTCGTCGCCTCGGCGAAAGCTGGGGCCGCTAGCGTTTTACGTTGCCGACAGCGATCCCAGCTTTCGCTGGGATGACGTGTTGGAGGAAAGCAAATGGCCGTATCCGGCATCATCACCGTCATGGAACGCGCCGCGCGCAAGGCCGGCACCAAGCTGCGCCGCGACTTCGGCGAGATCGAGCATCTTCAGGTCTCGCAGAAGGGACCCGCCGACTTCGTGTCGAAGGCTGATCAGGCCGCCGAGCGCACGCTTTACGACGAGCTGACTCACGCGCGTCCGGGCTGGGGCTTCCTGATGGAAGAAGCCGGCGAGATCGAGGGCGAGCCGGGCAAACCGCGCTTCATCATCGACCCGCTCGACGGCACCTCGAACTTCCTCCACGCGATTCCGCAATTCGCGATCTCGATCGCGGTGCAGGAACCGAAGCTCGGCGGCGGCTGGGGCGACGTCACCGCAGCGCTGATCTATCAGCCGGTGACTGACGAAAGCTATTGGGCCGAGCGAGGCCGCGGCGCATGGCTGCACGACCGGCGCCTGCGTGTCGCGTCGCGCCGCCATCTCAACGAATGCCTGATCGCGACCGGCATCCCGTTCATGGGGCATGGCGACATGGCGCAGTGGAGCCGCATCTTCGGCGCGGTCGCGCCCGAGGTTGCCGGAATCCGCCGCTTCGGTGCTGCGAGCCTCGACCTCGCCTGGGTTGCGGCGGGGCGTTTCGACGGTTTCTGGGAAAGCGACCTCAACATCTGGGACGTCGCCGCCGGCATATTGCTGGTGCGCGAAGCGGGCGGTTTCGTCAGCGACTTCCGTGGCGGCGACCGTGCGATCGAGCGCAGCGAATATATCGCGGGCAGCGGCGCGGTGCATAGCAAGCTGCAGAAACTGGTCGCGGGCGCGCTGCGCAACGCTTGAACCTGCCTCATCACTCCTGATCGTCACCCCGGATCAAGTCCGGGGTGACGAACGAGGAAGGCGTTTTACTTGTCGAAAATAAACTCGCGGTAGCTGTCCATCAGCGAAGCCCAGGTGTTGAAGGTCTCGCCCAGATTCTCGCGCGGGATGCCGGCGAAATCGACGTCGACGTCCATCTCCAGGACCGGGTCGCCTTCGTCATCCCTGTAGCCGCGCGCGAAGCGCTTTTCCTTGTTCCACTGGTTGAACCGCTCAAGCGACACATCCTTGGCGTCGCTGAAGCCCATGTAATATTGCAGCGTCTTGCAATTCTTATGGTCTTCGCAGTTCATGAAGATGATGAGGAACTTGAGCCCGTTGCGGCTGCTTTCGATATAGGGGTCCGCGTCGGCCTTGCTGACCAGCGTGGCGGGCCATCCTTGCGACTCGACGATCGCCTTGATCGTGGCCGGATTTTTCGCATTGACCAGTTCGGCGTGCGCCGGCGTCGCGGAAAGCGCGATGGCGGCGCCCATCGCCAGCGTGGTCCCGAAAGAAAATGATCGCATGTCAGCTCCCTGATTGAAAAGTGGGTTATAATTACCCGAAACGCCGACCCACGCAGGCGGCGTAACACAGCATTAGGTGATCGGGCCAGCCTTCCTTATGTCTTTGGTCACAATGGTAACGAAAATCCTGCCCGCGGCGCTTGCGGGGCGCGGCGCACTGGCCTAAAGCGCCCCGCGATAACGGTGGCAAACACCTGAATAGACTGCGAGCTCCCATGGTCGATCTGACGCAATATCTGCCGATTCTGATCTTTCTGGTCATCGCCGTTGGCCTGTCCTCGGCGTTCGTCTTCCTGCCGATGGGCGTCGCGCGCCTGACCGGCACGCACAAGCCCGACCCGGCGAAGCTGACCGAATATGAATGCGGCTTCCCCGCGTTCGAGGACGCGCGCAGCCAGTTCGACGTGCGCTTCTATCTTGTCGCCATCCTCTTCATCATCTTCGACCTCGAAGCCGCCTTCCTCTTTCCCTGGGCCGTCAGCCTCAAGGAAATCGGCTGGGCGGGCTGGGCGACGATGATGGTCTTCCTTGCCGAACTCGCGATCGGCCTTGTGTACGCGTGGAAAAAAGGCGCGTTGGATTGGGAATGAGCACTTCCAGCATCATCATGCCCGGCCAGACGCCGGTCGCCCCGGGCACCAACCCCGGAGTCTTGCCGGTGGCGCCGGGGACGAGCCCCGACGCGGGTTTTTTCGACGACCTCAACAGCGAGGTTGGCGACAAGGGCTTTCTCGTCACCTCGACCGAGGATCTGTTCAACTGGGCGCGCACCGGCTCGCTGTGGTGGATGACCTTCGGGCTCGCCTGCTGCGCGGTCGAGATGATCCACGTCAACATGCCGCGCTATGACATGGAGCGTTTCGGCGTCGCGCCGCGCGCCAGCCCGCGCCAGTCGGACGTGATGATCGTCGCGGGGACGCTCTGCAACAAGATGGCTCCGGCGCTCCGCCGCGTCTACGACCAGATGTCGAACCCCAAATATGTGATCTCGATGGGAAGCTGCGCCAACGGCGGCGGCTATTATCACTACAGCTATTCGGTGGTGCGCGGCTGCGACCGCATCGTGCCCGTCGACATCTATGTTCCCGGCTGCCCGCCGACCGCGGAAGCCCTGCTCTATGGCGTGATGCAGTTGCAGCGGAAGATTCGCCGCACCGGGACGATCGAACGCTGATGGCCAGTCCCGCTCCCCTGATCGCGCCCCGCGAGGGCATCGGCGCCGCGCTCAAGAAGCTGCTCGGCGACGACCTGATCGACCATGTCTTCGCCGTCGGCGAGGATAGCGTCACCGTGCGCCGCGACGCCATCGCGGGCGTGATGATCAGCCTTCGCGACAATCTGGGCTATCAGCAGCTCATGGAGATTGCCGGGGTCGACTATCCCGGCCGCGCCGAGCGCTTCGAAGTCGTCTATCACCTGCTCAGTGTGACGAAGAATCACCGCCTGCGTGTCCGCGTCTGCACCGATGAGGCGACCCCGGTGCCGAGCATCGTGCCCGTCTGGCCGGTCGCCGGCTGGCTCGAGCGCGAAGTGTTCGACATGTATGGCGTGCTGTTCGCGGGCAACCCGGACCTGCGCCGCATCCTGACCGATTATGGCTTTCAGGGCCATCCGCAGCGCAAGGATTTCCCGCTGACCGGCTATATCGAGCTGCGGTACAGCGAAGAGGATAAGCGCGTCGTCTATGAGCCGGTGAAGCTGGCGCAGGATTTCCGCAGCTTCGACTTCCTCAGCCCGTGGGAAGGCGCCGACTATGTGCTGCCGGGCGATGAAAAGGCTGGCGGGACCGGCGAAGCGCCGGGCAAGGGCGCGCCGACCCCGATGACCGCGCAGCAGGTCAAGAAGGCCGACGACGAGGCCGCGAAGAAGGCGCCGCCGCCGACCCCCAAGACGACCGAAAAGACCGCGCAGACGGGCGCGGGCGCCAACACCAATCTGAAGGCCGCCAAGCCGAGCCGCGACGGCGCGAAGACGACGGCAGCGGCAAAGGCCAAGACGCCCGCGACGAAAAAAGCCGAAAAGGCACCCGCGAAGGCTCCGGCCAAGCCACGCGCACCGCGCAAGCCGAAGGGGGAGGGCAAGTGACTTCGTCTCTCTTCGTCATCCCCGCGAAGGCGGGGATCCAGCTTTTTCCCTTGGCTGTCCGCAGCTGGACCCCCGCCTTCGCGGGGGGGACGGGTTCTGATTTCGGAGGTTCGCTGTGACCGACTCCCCCCACGTCAAACACCACGGCAGCGACATGTTCGAGGGCTATCCGGTCGACACCGCCGACACCGCGGGCGATCAGGTCGTCACCAACTACACGATCAACTTTGGCCCGCAACACCCCGCGGCGCACGGCGTGCTGCGCATGGTGATGGAACTCGACGGCGAGATCATCGAGCGCGTCGATCCGCACGTCGGTTTGCTCCACCGCGGCACCGAAAAGCTGATCGAGTATAAGACCTATCTGCAGGCTTTGCCCTATTTCGACCGGCTTGATTATTGCTCGCCGCTGGGAATGGAACACAGCTATGTCCTCGCGATCGAGAAATTGCTCGATCTCGAAGTGCCCGCCCGCGCGCAGTATCTGCGCACCCTGTTCGCCGAGCTGACGCGCATCTGCAATCACATGCTCAACATTGGGTCGCACGTCATGGACGTTGGCGCGATGACCCCGAACCTGTGGGTGTTCGAGCTGCGCGAGGATTGCCTGAACTTCTTTGAGCGCGCGAGCGGCGCGCGGATGCACTCGGCCTGGTTCCGACCCGGCGGCGTGCATCAGGACGTTCCCGAGAAACTGCTCGTCGATATCGGCGAATGGTGCGAGACGCGGCTGCCGAAGCTGTTCGGCGACGCGATGAGCCTCGTCATCGACAACCGCATCTTCAAGCAGCGCAACGTCGACATCGCGACCGTCAGCAAGGAAGACGCGCTGGCCTGGGGCTTCTCCGGCCCGATGATCCGCGGCAGCGGCATCCCCTGGGACATCCGCAAGTCGCAGCCCTATGACGCCTACGCCAAGGTCGAGTTCGACATTCCGGTCGGCACGCGCGGCGACTGCTACGACCGCTTCATGGTCCGCGTGCAGGAAGTCTATCAGTCGGCACGCATCATCAAGCAGTGCCTGCGCGACATGCCCGGCGGTCCGATCGCCAGCCTCGACCGCAAGGTCGTCCCGCCCAAGCGCGGTGAGATGAAGCAGTCGATGGAATCGCTGATCCATCACTTCAAGCTCTATACCGAGGGCTTCCACGTCCCCGCGGGCGAAGTCTATGTGGCGACCGAAAGCCCCAAGGGCGAATTCGGCGTCTATCTGGTCAGCGACGGCACCAACAAGCCGTACCGCTGCAAGATCCGCCCGACGGCGTTTTCGCACCTGCAGGCGATGGACATGATGGCGAAAGGCCACATGCTCGCCGACACCACCGCGATCATCGGCGCGATCGACGTCGTTTTCGGGGAGTGCGACCGGTGATCTTCTGGACCCGCGCCGCCTGCGTGACCTTTGCTGCGGCCTTATTGGCTTCTCTTGCGGCAGAGCATTTCTTCGGCGTGTTGAATTTGAACGCCGTTGAGGCATTTCTTTGGCCTCTTTTGTTGGCCAGCATCTGTCTCGATGTTTTCTTTGGAACGCGCGACGGCAAAGGCCGGGAAGTAAGAAATGGCTGACGCACCCAACATCCCCGACGAAGCCGAAGTCCGCGCGCGCTGGGGCGCTTTTGCGTGGACGAAGGAAAATGCCGAGAAGGCGAAGACCGTCATCGCGCGCTACCCTGCGGGGCGCCAGCGCTCGGCGGTTATGCCGCTGCTCGACCTCGCGCAGCGCCAGGTCGGCGCCGAGACGCAGACGCAGGGATGGCTGCCCGTGCCGGTGATCGAGTTCGTCGCGGCGCAGCTCGATATGCCGTTCATCCGCGCGTATGAAGTTGCGACCTTCTACACCATGTACAATCTCGCGCCGGTCGGCCGCTATCATGTGCAGGTGTGCGGGACGACGCCGTGCCTGCTGCGCGGGTCGGATGATGTGATGGCCGCGTGCAAGAACCGCGGCATGGTGAAGGGCAAGACCACCCCCGACGGCCTGTTCACGCTGACCGAGGTCGAGTGCATGGGCACCTGCACCAACGCGCCGATGGTCCAGATCAACGACGATAATTACGAAGACCTCGATTACGACAGCACGGTCCGCCTGCTCGACGATCTCGCCGCGGGCAAACAGCCGAAGGCGGGCACCCAGAACCCCAAGCGCCACACGAGCGAGCCCGAGGGCGGCCCGACGACGCTGAAGGACATGGTCAAAGCCAACCATGACTATCGGAAGGACTGGTAATGGCGGTCTGGATCGCATTGGGTTCCGCCTTCATGGGCGTCGCCGTCGTTTTTATCGCCGTCTTTGCTGCACGTCAGGGCAGCAAAGAGAAGGGTGAGTGAGGCCAGCCATGCTCGCTGACAAAGACCGCATCTTCACCAACCTTTACGGGTTCCAGCCGTGGAACCTCAAGGCCGCGCAGGCGCGCGGCGATTGGGACAAGACCAAGGATTTGATGAGTCGCGGGCAGGACGCGATCATCGAAGAGGTCAAGGCGTCGGGCCTGCGCGGCCGCGGCGGCGCGGGCTTTCCGACCGGGCTCAAGTGGAGCTTCATGCCGAAGGAACCGCGCGCCGACCGCCCGAGCTTCCTCGTCATCAACGCCGACGAATCCGAGCCGGGATCGTGCAAGGACCGCGAGATCATCCGCCACGATCCGCACAAGCTGATCGAGGGCGCGCTGATCGCGGGCTATGCGATGCGCGCGCGCGCGGCGTACATCTACATTCGCGGTGAGTTCATCCGTGAAGCCGAGACTTTGTTCGCGGCGGTGCAGGAGGCCTATGACGCCGGCCTGCTCGGCAAGAATGCGGCCAAGTCGGGCTATGATTTCGACGTTTTCGTCCACCGCGGCGCCGGCGCCTATATCTGCGGCGAAGAAACCGCGATGATCGAAAGCCTCGAGGGCAAAAAGGGCCAGCCGCGCCTGAAACCCCCGTTCCCGGCGGGGGCGGGCCTCTATGGCTGTCCGACGACGGTCAACAATGTCGAAAGCATCGCGGTCGTCCCGACGATCCTGCGCCGCGGCGCGTCGTGGTTCTCCAGCTTCGGGCGCGAGAACAACAAGGGCACCAAGCTTTTTCAGATCTCGGGCCATGTCGAGCGCCCGTGCGTCGTCGAGGAAGAGATGGGGATTCCGTTCCGCGATCTCATCGAGAAACATTGCGGCGGCATTCGCGGCGGCTGGGACAATCTGCTCGCGGTGATCCCCGGCGGTTCGTCGGTGCCGCTCGTTCCGGCGGCCGAGATCATGGACGCGCCGATGGATTTCGACGGGCTGAAGGCGCTCGGCTCGGGCCTCGGCACCGCCGCTGCGATCGTCATGGACAAGTCGACCGACGTCGTTCAGGCGATCAGCCGGATCAGCTATTTCTACAAGCATGAAAGCTGCGGCCAGTGCACCCCGTGCCGCGAAGGCACCGGCTGGATGTGGCGCGTGATGGAACGGCTGCGCACCGGCGACGCCGACATCAGTGAGATCGATACCTTGTTCGACGTGACCAAGCAGGTCGAAGGCCACACCATCTGCGCGCTCGGCGACGCGGCGGCGTGGCCGATCCAGGGTCTGATCCGCCATTTCCGACCTGAGCTGGAACGCCGTATCGCCGAGAATGGCGGGGCGCTGGAGGCCGCGGAGTGATGGTGATCGCAATCGCCTTGTTGGCGGCGGCATCCGATAGCGGGCCAGCCGCCGATCCGGTCGCGCGGCAGACGTTGGCGCGCTATGCCGCCTGTGTGGCGGCGAAAAGCCCGGAGAAGGTCACCGATATTCTGACCCAGGATTTCCGTGCGACATCTTATGGCAATGGTCTGCGAAATCTTGTCCGGGCAAATGAGGAATGCGCCAAGCAAGTCGGCACGCGCGGTGAAAGACTGCGAGGAAGCAATCTTCCGTTCGCTGCGGCGTTGGCCGAGGCGTTGATGCGCGGAAACGGCGCGCCGCTCAACGTGCGTCTTGCGAAAGCGGCTTCCGGCAAGGAGGCTTCGACCTTCTCGGCATCCGATAAGGTGGCGATGTGCGTTGCGCGTTCATCGCCCGATGACGTCGCGAACCTGTTCGCTACCGATCCGGGATCGGACGCCGAAGCCGATTCGGCCGCGAAATTGGAACCTGTCATCGGGCTCTGCAGCCAGGATGCGCGATTGGACACGGGCGTCGCCGGTCTCCGCGCCATCATTGCAACCGCCAGTTTTCGTCTGTTGGCGGCGCAAGGACGTTGAGGAGGATTGATATGATCTTTCATCCTTTCCATCCGAAAAGCAGCCGGGCCTGTAGGGGCGGCGCTGCAATTTCCGCCGTGCTGCTGCTTTGCGCGGCGCCCTTCGCGGCGCATGCCAAGCCGTCCGGCGACGGCATGCAGCCCGAGGCGCAGGTCGGTACGCGCTTTCTGAAGAAGCCGGTCGAGGTCAATCCGCGCGAGGCGGGGCTGGAGCGCAAGAATTTCGCGCGCTGCGTCTATGGTCGCATTCCCGACCGCGTCGACAAGCTGCTCGAGAACAGCGATCCCGAGGGCATCGAATATTATGCCGCGGACACGACGCAGGACCGCTTCTGGCAGCAGATCAGCAGAGATAATTTCTGTGGCGAGTTGAACTCGGCTGCGTCCGAGCATCGTCAGCTTAGCATGTCGAACACGGCATTTCGCTCGATGATGCTCGAAGAGGCCTATCTCGCGCGCTTCAAGGCGGCGCCGGCGCTGCCCGAGGACGCGACTGAAGTGATCGACCGCCGCTATATCACCGAGGGTTCAGTCCCTGCGCGCGCGCTGGGCCGGTTCGCCGATTGCCTGGCATTCCGCGATACCGCGGGCGCGGACGTGCTGCTGCGGACGGTGCCGGGCAGCGACGAAGAGAAGCAGGCGGCACGCTCGCTGGCGCCGGCTCTGGGAGCCTGTTTGATGCGGGGACAGATGCTTTCGCTCAACACGGCGAATGTCCGCGCCTTCGCCGCGGATGGTCTATGGAACCGGTTCGTCCGGAACGCCGGCCCGGTGCCGGCACAGTCGAATTGAGAAGGTAGGGCATGCCCAAACTTACCGTAGATGGCGTAGAGATCGACGTTCCGCAGGGCGCGACCGTCCTGCAGGCGTGCGAGTTGGCGGGGAAGGAAATCCCGCGCTTCTGCTATCATGAGCGGCTGTCGATTGCCGGCAATTGCCGCATGTGCCTCGTCGAGGTCGCGCCCGGTCCGCCGAAGCCGCAGGCCTCGTGTGCGCTGCCCGCCGCCGAGGGCCAGATCATCAAGACCGATAGCCCGATGGTCAAGAAGGCCCGCGAAGGCGTGATGGAGTTCCTGCTCATCAACCACCCGCTCGACTGCCCGATCTGCGACCAGGGCGGCGAATGCGATCTGCAGGACCAGTCGGTCGCTTACGGCCGCGGTGCCTCGCGCTACGACGAGAACAAGCGCGCGGTGACCGAAAAATACATGGGGCCGATCGTCAAGACGGTGATGACGCGCTGCATCCAGTGCACGCGCTGCGTCCGTTTTGCCGAAGAAGTCGCCGGGGTCGAGGATATAGGCGCGATCTATCGCGGCGAGAATATGCAGATCACGTCGTATCTGGAGCGCGCGGTGAACAGCGAGCTTTCGGGCAATGTCGTCGATCTCTGCCCCGTCGGCGCGCTGACGTCGAAACCCTATGCGTTCGAGGCGCGGCCGTGGGAGCTCACCAAGACGCTCGGCATCGACATGAGCGACGCGGTCGGCACCAACGTCCGCATCGACAGCCGCGGGCGGCAGGTGCTGCGCGTGCTGCCGCGCGTCAACGACGATGTGAATGAAGAATGGGCGAGCGACAAGACGCGCCACCATGTCGATGGCCTGATCCGCCGCCGTCTCGACCGGCCGTACATCCGCAAGGGCGGCCAGCTTGTCGAAGCGACGTGGGCCGAGGCTTTCGCCGCGATCAAGGCCGCCAACGCAGGGGCGTCGGTCGCGGCAATCGCGGGTGACATGGCCGATTGCGAGACGATGTTCGCCGCGAAGGCGCTGGTCACTGCGCTCGGCGGCAATTTGTTCGAGGGACGCCAGACCGGGCTCGACTATGACGTTACCAGCTTGTCGGCGGTCAATTTCAACACCGGGATCGCCGAGGCCGAGAATGCCGACGTGATCCTGCTCGTCGGCACCAACCTGCGCTGGGAAGCGCCGCTGATCAACACGCGCGTCCGCAAGGCAGCGTGGAAGAAGGGCGCCAAGGTGTTCGGAATCGGGCCCAAGATCGACCTGACCTACAAGGTCGAATGGCTCGGCGACGATGCCTCGCTGGTCGCGAAGCTGCCCAAGGCGGCGCTCGACGCGCTCAAGGGCGCCGAGCGGCCGATGCTGATCTTTGGCGGCGGCGCGCTGTCGGTGCCGGGCGTGCATGGCGCGGCGCTAGCGCTCGCGAAGAGCGTGAACGCGATCAAGGACGGCTGGAACGGCTTCAACGTCGTCCATTTCTCGGCCGCGCGCATGGGCGCGCTGATGCTCGGCTATTCGCAGCCGGGCGGGATCAAGGACGTGATTGCGGCGAAGCCGAAGCTCGCTTTCTTCCTCGGCGCCGACGAGGTCGATTTCGCGGCGTTCACAGGAACGCTGAAGGTCTATGTCGGCCACCATGGCGACAAGGGCGCGCACGCGGCCGATATCATTCTGCCCGCCGCAGCATGGACCGAGAAGGATTTCACCACGGTCAACACCGAAGGACGCGTCCAGCGTAGCGAGAAGGCGGTGTTCGCGCCGGGCGACGCGCGCGAGGACTGGAGCATCTTCCGCGCGCTTGCCGATGCGCTGGGCGTGTCGGTCGGCTTCGACAGCTTTGCCGAGTGCCGCGCCGCGATGATCGCGGCGGTTCCGGCGCTGGGCGTGGAAGGCCTCGCCGACTATGGCTGGTCGGTTCCGAAGCTGCCTGCAAAGCCCGAGGCGCGCGCGATCCCGTCGCCGATCAAGGATTTCTATCTTACCAACGCCATCTGCCGCGCGTCGCCGACGATGCAGCGCTGTTCGGACGAATTGCTCCACGGCGGTGATTATGCGGAGGCGGCGGAATGACCGAGTTTTTCCAATCTCTCGGCATGTCCTACGAATGGGCGTGGGGCGTCGCGACGATCTGCGGCATCCTGCTGATCGCGCTGCCGCTGATGCTCGCGGTCGCGATGATCATCTATGCCGACCGCAAGATCTGGGCGGCGATGGCGCTGCGGCGCGGGCCGAACGTCGTCGGGCCTTTCGGCCTGCTCCAGAGCTTCGCCGACGGGCTGAAGGTGTTCCTGCAGGAAACGATCATCCCGTCGAGCGCGAACCGCGGCCTGTTCCTGATCGCACCGATCATCACCTTCACGGTGGCGCTGATGGCGTGGGCGGTGATCCCGTTCAATTCGGGCGCGGTGCTCGCCGACATCAATGTCGGGCTGCTCTACATCCTCGCGATCAGTTCGCTCGGCGTCTACGGCGTCATCCTATCGGGTTGGTCGTCGAACTCGAAATATCCCTTCTTTTCCGCGATGCGCGCCTCGGCGCAGATGATCAGCTATGAAGTCTCGATCGGCTTCATCCTGATCGGCGTCGTGCTGTTCGCCGACAGCTTCAACCTCAATGAGATCGTCAAGGCGCAGCAGGGGCATGGGCTTGGGCTGGTCAACGCCTTCGGCTTCAACCTGCTGCTCTTCCCGCTCGCGGTGCTGTTCTTCATCTCGTCGCTGGCCGAGACCGCGCGCACGCCGTTCGACCTGACCGAGGCCGAAAGCGAGCTCGTCGCGGGCTATCAGACCGAATATTCGTCGATGAGCTTCGCGCTCTTCTGGCTCGGCGAATATGCCAACGTGCTGTTGATGTGCACGCTCAACGCGGTGCTCTTCTGGGGCGGATGGCTGCCGCCGATCGACTGGGCGCCGCTCTATGCCGTCCCCGGCATCATCTGGTTGTTCGCGAAGATACTCTTCTTCTTCTTCGCCTTCAGCTGGGTGAAGGCGACCGTCCCGCGCTATCGCTACGACCAACTCATGCGGCTGGGCTGGAAGGTCTTTCTGCCGATCTCGCTGTTCTGGATCTTCCTGATCTCCGGTTATCTGATGCTGACGAGGTATGGGGCATGAGCCTACTGATTGCTGCCTCTATCCTATCGTGCGGGCTTACGGCTGCGCCCGATGGCGCCCCAGCGCCGCAGGACTCTGTGGCTATGATCAACGCACCGATCCCCGACGAGTTGGCAACGAGTTTGGCAACGCGAGTTGCCCCCCAACCGAAGATGTCATTTGTCGGTGAACCAAATGCCGAGCCTGAATGGGTTATCGGTCTGAAGCAGGAATCCAAAAGTAGATTCATGATTGCTCGTCTGTCCGATGATTTGCTCGCATACAGAATTCGCATTGGTTGGGTGGATGTCCAAGATGATGGATCACATACCTTCACCGAGACCTCGAAGGGTACATGCCGAGTGAAGGAAGCTGAGAGAGCTCCGCAGGAGAGCGTGCAATGACCATCGCCCATCTCATCAGAACCTTCACCCTGTGGGAGTTTGTGCAGGCCCATTGGCTGACGCTCAAATATTTCTTCAAGCCGAAGGCGACGATCAACTATCCGTTCGAGAAGAACCCGCTGTCGCCGCGTTTTCGCGGTGAACATGCGCTGCGTCGCTATCCGAACGGCGAGGAGCGCTGCATCGCGTGCAAGCTGTGCGAAGCGGTGTGCCCGGCGCAGGCGATCACGATCGAGGCCGAGCCGCGCGACGACGGGTCGCGCCGCACGACGCGATATGACATCGACATGACGAAATGCATCTATTGCGGCTTTTGTCAGGAAGCCTGCCCGGTCGATGCGATCGTCGAGGGGCCGAACTTCGAATTCGCGACCGAAACGCGCGAGGAGCTGCTCTATGACAAGGCGAAGCTGCTCGCCAACGGCGACAAATGGGAGCGCGCGATCGCGGCGAATCTTGCCGCCGACGCGCCCTATCGATAAGGGCGCGCGGATGATCGATTCAGCCATGAATATCCTCCCCGGAACGGGGAGGGGGACCACCCGAAGGGTGGTGGAGGGGCATACGGTGTCGAACGCGGTGGATGCGGGCTTGTGCCCCTCCACCATGCTTCGCATGGTCCCCCTCCCCATGCTGGGGAGGATCGAAGCATGATCCAGCTCATCGCCTTTTACCTTTTCGCGGCCATCACCATCGCCTCCGCGGCGATGGTCATCTTCGCGCGCAACCCGGTCCACAGCGTCATGTGGCTGATCCTCGCCTTCTTCAACGCGGCGGGGCTGATGCTGCTCGCGGGGGCGGAGTTCATCGCGATGCTGCTCGTCATCGTCTATGTCGGCGCGGTCGCGGTGCTGTTCCTGTTCGTGGTGATGATGCTCGACATCGATTTCGCCGAGCTGCGCGCCGGTTTCGTCCGCTATCTGCCGCTCGGCGCACTCGTCGCGATCATCCTCGCCGCCGAACTCGTCTTCGCGGTCGGGGCGTGGCAGGCGGGCGGGGTCGACCTGGCCGCGCGCGCGGCGCCGGCGACGGCCGACACCAGCAATATCCAGCAGATCGGCGAGTTGCTCTACACGCGCTACATCTTCCTGTTCGAGGCGGCGGGCATCGTCCTGCTCGTCGCGATGATCGGCGCGATCGCGCTGACGCATCGGCAACGCGGGGGCGTGCGCAGCCAGAATATCTCGGCGCAGAACCGGCGCCGTCCGCAGGACGCGACGCGCCTCGTCGATCCGGGCGTCGGGCAGGGGATGGAATTGTGATTTCGGTCGGCCATTATCTCGCCGTTTCGGCGGTGCTGTTCACGCTCGGCGTGCTCGGCATCTTCATCAACCGCAAGAATATCATCGTCATCCTGATGGCGATCGAGCTGATCCTGCTCGCGGTGAACATCAACCTCGTCGCGTTCAGCGCCGCGCTCGGCGATCTCGTCGGACAGGTGTTCGCGATGTTCGTGCTGACGGTGGCCGCGGGCGAAGCGGCGATCGGCCTTGCCATTCTCGTCATTTATTTCCGCGGCCGCGGCACCATTGCCGTCGACGATGCCAACCGGATGAAGGGGTAAGCCGGTGATTCAGGCGATCGTTTTCCTGCCGCTGCTCGCGGCGATTGTCGCTGGCCTCGGTCAGCGCGTCATCGGCAATGTTCCGTCGAAGATCATCACCACGGGCGCGCTGTTTCTGAGCTGCGCGCTGAGCTGGCCGATCTTCCTGTCGTTCGTCGCGGGAACGGGCGAAGCGGGCGTGACGCCGGTGCTCCACTGGGTGTCGTCGGGCGCGCTCCAGTTCAACTGGGAGCTGCGCGTCGACACGCTGACGGCGGTGATGCTCGTCGTGATCACGACGGTGTCGGCGCTCGTCCACCTCTATAGCTGGGGCTATATGAGCGAGGACCCGGATCAGCCGCGCTTCTTCGCCTATCTCTCGCTCTTCACCTTCGCGATGCTGATGCTCGTGACCGCGAACAATCTGGTCCAGATGTTCTTCGGCTGGGAGGGCGTCGGCCTCGCATCCTATCTGCTCATCGGTTTCTGGTACAAGAAGCCGAGCGCCAATGCCGCCGCGATCAAGGCGTTCGTCGTCAACCGCGTCGGCGACCTCGGCTTCATGCTCGGCATTTTCGGCACCTTCCTGGTGTTCGGCACCGTCTCGATCCCCGAGATTCTGGCCGCCGCGCCGGGCATGGCGGGGTCGACGATCGGCTTCCTCGGCCACCGCTTCGACACGATGACCGTGCTCTGCCTGCTGCTGTTCATCGGCGCGATGGGCAAGTCGGCACAGCTCGGGCTGCACACCTGGCTTCCCGATGCGATGGAGGGCCCGACCCCGGTGTCGGCGCTGATCCACGCCGCGACGATGGTCACCGCGGGCGTGTTCATGGTCTGCCGCCTGTCGCCGATGTTCGAGGCCGCGCCGGTCGCGGCGGGCGTCGTGACCTTCGTCGGTGCCGCCACCTGTTTCTTCGCCGCGACGGTCGGCACGACCCAATGGGACATCAAGCGCGTCATCGCCTATTCGACCTGTTCGCAGCTCGGCTACATGTTCTTCGCGGCGGGCGTCGGCGCCTATGGCGCGGCGATGTTCCACCTGTTCACGCACGCTTTCTTCAAGGCGCTGCTGTTCCTTGGCGCGGGCTCGGTGATCCATGCGATGCACCACGAGCAGGACATGCGCTATTACGGTGCGCTGCGTAAGCATATCCCGCTCACTTACTGGGCGATGATGGCGGGGACGCTGGCGATCACCGGCGTCGGCATCGCGGGCGTCGCGGGTTTTGCGGGTTTCTATTCGAAGGACGGCATCCTCGAGGCGGCCTATGCCGCGGGCGGTGGCGGTCAGGTCGCTTTCTGGGTCGGCACCTTCGCGGCGCTGCTCACCAGCTTCTATTCGTGGCGCCTCGTCTTCCTGACCTTTCATGGCAAGCCGCGCTGGGACCAGAGCGAGCATATCCAGCACGCGGTGCACGGCGATCACGGGCACGGCCATGACGATCATGCCCATGCGCATCACCATGATACGCACGGCGATGGCACCGCGGGCTATCACCCGCACGAAAGCCCGCTCTCGATGCTGATCCCGCTCGGCGTCTTGTCGCTCGGCGCGGTGTTCGCGGGCTTCGTCTTCCACTACCAGTTCATCGATCCCGAGGGCGGGCTCGCCTTCTGGAAGGGCAGCCTCTTCTTCGACGAGCATCTGATGCACGCGGCGCACCTGGTGCCGACCTGGATCAAGTGGATGCCGTTCACCGCGATGGCGATCGGTCTGGTGATTGCGTGGAACAATTACATCCGCGACACCAGCCTGCCGGCGAAGTTCGTGGCGCAGTTCAGGCTGCTGCACCAGTTCCTGTACAATAAATGGTATTTCGACGAGCTCTACAACGTCCTGTTCGTGAAGCCCGCCTTCGCGATCGGCCGCTTCTTCTGGAAGCGCGGGGATGAAGGCACCATCGACCGCTTCGGTCCCGATGGCGTCGCGGCGCTCGTGCAAGGGGGGACCCGACTCGCGGTCCGGCTGCAATCGGGTTATGTTTATGGATATGCGTTCGTGATGCTGCTCGGTCTCGTCGGCCTCGCCAGCTGGGCCATGGTGAAGTTCCTGTGAGCGGCTTTCCCATCCTGTCGCTGATGCTGGCGGTCCCCGCGATCGCCGCCATCCTCTGCGTCTTCGCGAACGACCGCAGCGCGCGGATGATCGCGCTCGTGGCGACGCTGATCGACTTTGCGCTCGGCATCGTCATGTGGGCGAATTTCGACATCGGCGGCGCCCAGTGGCAGTTCGTCGAATCCGCGCCGCTCTTCGGCCGCTTCAACTATGCGCTCGGCATCGACGGCATGGCGCTGATGCTGATCCTGCTCAGCGTCTTCCTGATGCCGCTCTGCATCCTCGCGAGCTGGGAGTCGGTGACGAAGCGCGTCGGCCTCTACATGGCGATGTTCCTCGTCATGGAAGTCGTCATGCTGGGCGTCTTCATGGCGCAGGATCTGCTACTCTTCTACATCTTCTTCGAGGCCGGCCTGATCCCGATGTATTTCATCATCGGTATCTGGGGCGGGCAAAATCGCATCTATGCGGCGTTCAAATTCTTCCTCTACACGCTGCTCGGCTCGGTGTTGATGCTGATCGCGATGATCGCGATGATCCGCGAGGCGGGGACGACCGACATTCCGACGCTGCTCGTCTATAATTTCCCACCGGAAATGCAGACGTGGCTGTGGCTTGCCTTCTTCGCCAGCCTTGCGGTCAAGATGCCGATGTGGCCGGTCCACACCTGGCTTCCCGACGCGCACGTGCAAGCGCCGACCGCAGGCTCGATGATCCTGGCGGGCGTGCTGCTCAAGATGGGTTCGTACGGCTTCATCCGTTTCATGATGCCGATGTTCCCCGATGCCTCGGCGCAGCTCATGTGGCTGGTTTTCGGTCTGTCGATGGTTGCGGTCGTCTACACCAGCCTTGTCGCGCTGGTGCAGAGCGACATGAAGAAGCTGATCGCTTATTCGTCGGTCGCGCATATGGCGATCGTTACTGCGGGCCTCTTCGCGTTCAACCAGCAGGGGATCGAGGGTGCGCTGATCGTCATGCTCAGCCACGGCGTCGTGTCGGCCGCGCTCTTCTTCTGCGTCGGCGTGATCTATGACCGGCTGCATACGCGCGAGATCAGCCGCTATGGCGGGCTTGCAGTCAACATGCCCGCTTATGCGTTCTTCTTCATGCTGTTCACCATGGCATCGATCGGCCTGCCGGGAACGAGCGGCTTCGTCGGCGAATTCCTGAGCCTCGCCGGCATCTATGAAGCGTCGAGCTGGGTCGCGCTCGTCTGCACGACGGGCATCATCCTCGGCGCTGCTTACATGCTCTATCTCTATCGCCGCGTCGTGTTCGGCGACCTCACCAAGGACGATGTGAAGGCCATGGCCGATATCAATCCCCGCGAATGGGCGATCTTCGCGCCGCTGGCCGCGGTCGCGCTGTGGATGGGCGTCTATCCCGAAAGCTTCCTCGCGCCGATGCGAGACGACGTGACCACGGTGGTCGCGCGGCTCGCCCCGGCAAAGCCCGCAGGCGACGCGCACGTCACGGCAGGCAAGCCGAAGGCCGCTGCTCCGGCGCATGGAGACGCCAAGGGCGAAGCGCATCATGCGGGAGGCGTCCAATGACCGCCGATCTCGCTCTCGTCTGGCCCGAGCTGATCCTGACGATCGGCGGGCTGATCACCCTGATGCTTGGCGCCTTCCTGGGCGATCGCAGTGTCGGCACCTATCAACTTGCGGCGATGTTGACGCTCGCTGCGGCTGCGGCTGCGGTCCTTTCGCTGGTCGGTGTCGAAACGACGGTGTTTTCGGGAACCTTGTCGGTCGATGGCTTTGGCGGCTTCGCCAAGCTGCTCCTCTATGCCGCAAGCTTCGTCTGCGTGCTGATCGCGCCGCGCTTCTTCAAGGACGGGATGCGCGCCGAATATCCGGCGCTGATTCTGTTCGCTGCACTCGGCATGGGAATCATGGCCTCGTCGCGCGATCTGATGACGCTCTATGTCGGACTCGAGCTCAACAGCCTGGCCTCTTATGTACTGGCCAGCTTCATGCGAAACGACGAGCGGTCGAGCGAAGCGGGCCTCAAATATTTTGTTCTCGGCGCGCTCGCCTCGGGCATCCTGCTCTATGGCATCTCGCTGCTCTATGGCTTCACCGGGACGACCGATTTTGCCGGCATCGCCAATGCGGTCGGTGGCGGATCGAACATCGGCATCATCTTCGGGATCGTCTTCGTGATCGCCGGGCTCGCGTTCAAGATCAGCGCGGTGCCGTTCCACATGTGGACCCCGGACGTCTATGAAGGCGCGCCCACGCCGGTAACGACCTTCTTCGCCACTGCGCCGAAGGTGGCGGCGATGGCACTGATGACGCGCGTCGTGATTGGCGCGATGGGCCCGGCGGTCGGCGCGTGGCAGCAGATCATGATCTTCCTCGCGCTCGCTTCGATCATCCTCGGTGCGGTCGGCGCGATCGGGCAGAAGAATATCAAGCGCCTGCTTGCTTACTCGTCGATCAACAACGTCGGCTATATGCTGATTGGCCTTGCTGCGGGAACGCAGCAGGGGGTCGAGGGCGTCCTCACCTATCTGCTCGTTTATGTCGTGACGACGATCGGCAGCTTCCTGGTCGTGATGCAGCTCCGCGACGATCAAGGCCACCAGATCGAGAGCATCCCGGCGCTCGCGGGCTATTCGCAGCGCCGTCCCGGCCTCGCCGCGGCGATGGCGGTGTTCCTGTTCAGCCTTGCGGGCATTCCGCCGCTCTTCGGTTTCTGGCCGAAGTATCTGGTGTTCGAGGCCGCGGTGAACGCGAACCTCGTGCCGCTGGCGGTCGCTGGCATCGTCGCCTCGGTGATCGGCGCCTTCTATTATATCGCGATCATCAAGACGATGTACTTCGACGAAAAGTCGGAGACCGAATTCCCGAAGGGCACCGGCACAGTCGTCGAGGATGCGGTGATCACCGCGAGCGCATTGTGGCTGTCGGTCATCGGCTATCTCTTCATCGGCGTGCTGGCGGCGCTTTCCGCCAGCGCCGCGGCGGTGCTGTTCTGATCCCGCTGATCGAGCGGACCCAGCAGACCGGTTCGACCAACGCCGACCTGCTGGCGCGGCTGGCAGGCGGCGAGCATGTCGGCGAGGGGCACTGGCTCGTCGCGGACCGGCAGACGGCCGGGCGCGGGCGGCTCGGGCGTCCGTGGGGCGACGGGCTCGGCAATTTCATGGGCTCGACCGTCGTGCGGCTGACCGCGAGCGATCCGTCGCCGGCGACGCTCGCGCTCGTCGTCGCGGTCGCGCTGGCGAAGGTCGTGAAGATCTTCGCGCCGTCGGTCCTGCTCGAACTCAAATGGCCGAACGACCTGCTCGTCGATGGCGCCAAATGCTCGGGCATATTGCTCGAACGCAGCGGCGACAGCGTGGTCATCGGCATCGGGGTCAATCTGGCGTCGGCACCCCGGCTACCCGACCGCAAGACCTTCTGCTTCGCCGACAGCGGCATCGCGATCGACCGCGACCGCTTTGCCGAGGCGCTGGCGGTCGCCTTGACCGATGCGCTCTGGGCCTGGCGGCAGGAGGGCGTCGAGAGCATCGTCCGCGCCTGGCTGCCGCTCGGCCATCCGGTCGGGACGCCGCTCCGCGTGTCGGAGCAGGGCATCGACGGGAGCTTCGACGGTCTCGCTCCCGATGGCGCGCTGCGCTTGCGCCGCGCCGATGGCGAGGTCATGCTGATTCACGCGGGCGATATCGAACTGCGCCGGCCCGTGGAGGGGAACTGAGAATGCTGCTCGCAGTCGATGTCGGCAACACCAACGCCAAATTCGCGCTGTTCAAGGGCGACGAGCTCCTCGCGCGCTGGCGCATCGCGACCGACGACCGGCGCACCTGCGACGAATATGCGGTGTGGCTCGATCAGCTCATGCGGATCGAGGGATATGAACGCGCCGACGTCGATGCGGTGATCGTCTCGACTGTCGTGCCGCGCGCGCTCCACAATCTGCAACTGCTCGCGGTTCGGTATTTCGGTGTCGATGCCCTGGTTGCCGGGCGCGAGCCGGTAAGCTGGGGTATCGCACTCAAGGTCGACGAGCCGCAGTCGGTCGGCGCCGACCGCGCCGTCAACGCCATCTCGGCGCAGGCGGTCGAGCCCGGCAGGGACAAGCTCGTCATCAGCTTCGGCACCGCGACGACGCTCGATCATATCGGGCCCGACGGCGCCTATCTCGGCGGGATCATCGCGCCGGGGGTCAATCTGTCGCTCGAAGCGCTCGTCGCCGCGGCGGCGAAGCTGCCGCGCATCGCGATCGAAGCCCCGCCGACCTCCAGCGTCATCGGCCGCACCACCGAAAGCCAGATGCTGATCGGCGTCTATTGGGGTTATGTCGCGATGATGGAGGGGCTGATCGCGCGCATGAAAGCCGAAATCGGCAAGCCCTTGACCGTGATCGCGACGGGCGGTCTCGCCACGCTGTTTCAGGAACAGGCGCACCTGTTCGACCGCATCGAGCCCGATCTGACGCTGAATGGACTGATGCACCTCTATAATCAAAGGAACACGGGCGCATGACGACTCCCGGCAAGGAACTGCTCTTTCTCGCGCTCGGCGGGTCGGGCGAGATCGGCATGAACGCCAATCTTTACGGCTGCGACGGCAAGTGGATCATGCTCGACCTCGGCGTGACCTTCGGCAGCTATGACTATCCGGGCATCGACATCGTCATGCCCGATCTCGAATTCATCGAGGACCGCAAGAAGGACTTGCTCGGTATCGTGCTGACTCACGGGCACGAGGATCATATCGGCGCGATTCCGTATCTGGCGGCGGAGCTGGGCGTGCCGCTCTACGCCAATCATTTCACCGCGGGGCTGATCGCGCACAAGCTTGCTGAAGAGGGGCTGGAGAAGGAGGTCGAGGTCCGGCGGGTCGATATCGACGGTCAATTCCAGCTTGGCCCCTTCGGCATCCGCCTGATGCCGCTCGCGCACTCGATCCTCGAAATGAGCGCGGCGGTGATCGATACCCCCTATGGCCGCGTCTTCCATACCGGCGACTGGAAGCTCGACGACGATCCGATCCTCGGCACCCCTTCGAGCGCCGCGGCGCTGACCGCGGTCGGCGACGAAGGCGTCGATTTCCTCGTCTGCGATTCGACCAACGCTTTCAACGCGCAGGCGTCGGGTAGCGAGGGCAGCGTCCGTGACGGGCTGCTCGAAGCGGTCGGCGCAGCGAAGGGCAGGGTGGTCGTGACCACCTTTGCCTCGAACGCGGCGCGGCTCGCGACGCTCGGCGCGGTCGCGAAGGCAACGGGGCGCACCCTGTGCGTCGCCGGGCGCTCGCTCGACCGCATCCTCGGCGTTGCGCGGTCGGTGGGATATCTCAAGGATTTTCCGCCCACGGTCGATTTCGACGAGGCGATGCGACTGCCGCGCGACAAGCTGATGGTCATAGCGACCGGCGGGCAGGGCGAACCGCGCGCCGCGCTCGCGCGCATGGCGGGCGACGTCCACCAGATCAAGCTCGAGGCCGGCGACACCGTCGTTTTTTCCTCGAAGCAGATTCCGGGGAACGAGGTCGCGATCGGGCGGATCATGAACCAGCTCGCCGCGAAGGACGTGCTGACCGTCACCGAAAAGCAGGCGCATATTCACGTCAGCGGCCATCCGGGCCAGCCCGAGCTCGCCGCGCTCTATGGTTGGCTGCGGCCGAAGCTGATCGTGCCGGTGCATGGCGAAATCCGCCATATGCACGAGCAGGCGCGCTTCGCGCTCGAAAGGGGCGTGCCCGACGCGCTGGTGCAGGAAAACGGCGATCTCGTCCGCCTCGCGCCCGGCCCGGCGCGGATCGTCGAGCGGGTACGGTCGGGGCGATTGCTCCTCGACGGCGACGTCATTCTCCCCGCCGATGGCGAGACGATCAACGAGCGGCGCAAGCTAGCGCTGAACGGCCAGATTTCAGTCGCGGTGGCGCTCTCGGACGGCAAGTTCGTCGAGAGCGCGATCCATTATCGCGGGGTGCCGGTCGAGGACGACCGTGAGACGTTCATCGAGGAACTGAACGAGGCGGCCGAGCAGGCGACGAACGGGAAGGCGCGCGACCGCGATGCGCTGAAGGAAGCAATCCGCCTCGGCGTTCGCCGCGTCGCTACCGACTGGACCGGCAAGAAGCCGATCACCGACGTGCTGATCGTGGATATCTGAGCGATGAAATGGACCTCGGCCCTCGCGATCTACACGCTCTTCTGGGCGTTCAGCGCCTTCTTCGTGCTGCCCTTCCACGGCCGCCGCGCGGAAGACGATGCGGTGCCGCTGGTCAAAGGGCAGGAACCGGGCGCCCCCGCGCGCTTCCGCCCGGGGCGCATCCTGTTGCAAATGACGATCATCGCGACGATCGGCTTCGTCATCTTCTATATCGGCTATGTGCAGGGCTGGGCCGATCCCGACGTGCTGAGCGGGCGGGCCTGATCCGGGCGGCCTTCTTCAGAAGAACGAGCAACTTGGGGTGGGGATCAGTCCCCTTCCAACCTTCGTCATTCCCGCGAAAGCGGGAACCCAGTGTGGGGTTAGCCGACGCACGCTCTGGGTCCCCGCTTTCGCGGGGATGACAAAGTTAGGAGATGCCGGGCGGCCGCAACCGGTCGAAAGCCGCCATCGCTAAAATCAGATCAGTTCCGCAGCCGGTCTATCGCCTGCGCGAGCGCGACATAGAGCTTGCCGATGTCCGACGACAGCAGGGTGACGCTGATCGCCGAACCGTCGCGTGCGCCGATCAGCAGGCGCAGCATTGCCTCGAAATCGTGGATGAACTGGTTCACCGACGCATGGAAGCCATCGTCATTCTGATAGAGGCGCAGGATTTCCTTCGCCTCACTATTCTCGACCAGCTTGACCGCGCGGCGCGAGAAAACGCCGCGGTCGCCCTTCAGATAGGCGTCCCACGCGGTGTCGCTGACTTCGCTCGACAGGATCTTGGTCATGTCGATCGCGGTCGATTTCAGCGCTTCGGTCAGCACTCCGACCTGCTTCGCGAGCGAATCGCGGTCGGATGCGGCGATCGCCTGTTCGGCCTCGATCGCGCGCTGTTCGACGCTGGCGCTGGTGTCCATGATCGTGATGAGCTGGCGCATCAGCCGGTCGGCGGCGCCGTTCGCAGCTTCGACCGCGCGCTGCGAGGCGTCCTCGATCGCAGTGAGCTGCGCCATGATCTCCGACTTGAAGGCGGCGTCGATCGCTTCGGTCGCGGTCGACTGCATCGCCTCGCGCGCGCCGGCGACGAGATTTTCCAGCGTCCGGCGCGCTTCCTCGGCCGCCGCATCGGCGGTCGTGCGCACCTCGCCCAGCGTCGCGATCATCCGCGCGCCGCCCTGTTCGGCGAAATCGTCGGCGCCGCTGCGCAGCCGCGCGAGCGCGGCGTCGGCCTCGGCGAGCGATGCATTGACGCGGTCGGCGAGCGCCTGCTGGCTTTCGGCATGCGTCGCCATCTTCTCTTCGTTCGCCTGCAGCGTCGATTTGACTGCGCTGACGTGTGACAGCGCCGACTGCGCGACCAGTTCGGAGGCTTCGAGCATGGGCTTGATCTCAGCCAGCGCAGTCTGCGTCGTCTTGCCGTGCGAAGCCATGCGGTCGAGCGCGTGCGGCAGCGTCTCGTCGAGCTCGCGCGTGACCGCGTCGAGCGCGAGGAGCAGCGATTCGGCCTGGGTGATGAGCTGGTGCGTCGAACCGTTGCCGGTCTGCACCTCCGCCATGAAGGCAGCGAGCTGGCCCTTGGTGTCGTCGATCGCCCGGCCGATCACGCCCGTGCTCGCCGAAACGCTGACGTCGAGAAGCTCGAGCTGCTGACCGACGTCGGCGACATGCGTCTTGATTCGCGCGGCAAGCGCTTCACTCGCTTCGCCATGCGCCGTCAATTGCGCGCCGATCACGTCGCCGGCATCGCGTGCGGCGGCGAGGCGTGCGTCGAGCTGGGCCGCGGCGCTGTCGACGCCCTCACGGAACTGATGCCAACTCCCGTCCATCTGCGCGGTCACCGCCGCGACCGTCGCCTTGAGATCGTCGCGTGCACTCGCTGCCGCCTGCGTCATGCGGGCGAAGGCGATGTCATGCGCTTCGGTCATGTGGGCGGATGCCTCGATCAGTCCGGCTTCGGTATCCTTTGCCTGCTGTTGCAACGCGCCGATCGCTTCGTGCAGACTCGCAGCCGAGGCTCCGCCCGTTTCCGCTGCCTTGGCGGCCTCTTCCGACAGCGCGGCGAGCTTCGCTTCGAGGTTGGCGCCCTGCTGGTGCGCGACCAGTCCCGCCTCGCGGAAATTGACCGCGAGCCGCTGCGCGACATCGTCGATTCGCGGCAGCCCGGCGAGCAGCCCGTCCATCCGCTGCATCGCGACATCGCCCGACCGCGCGAGTTGGTCGTGCGCATTGGCGATGACCGACGCATTGGTCGCGAGCTTGTCGCTGCTTTCGCCAAGCCGGGTCACCGTATCGAGCCCGAGCTGTTGTACGCTGCGCGCCTGCTCGGCGAGTTGCCGCTGCGCGTCGGCGAGATGTGCGGCCAGCGCGCGCATTGACTCGTTGAGCGCGTCATTTTCCTTGCGAAGCGCCCCGGCTGCGCGCGCGAACCGCGCCTGTTCGGAGCGGCCCGAGCGTAGCAGCGCCATCCACAGCACCGCGAGCAGGGTCAGCGGCATCGCGATCGTCGCCACAAGCGCGGGCGAGTCGGCCAGTGCGGGCGCGCGGGCGAAACCGCCGGTCGCGGCGGCGAGTGCGAAGGTCGTCCAGCCCAGAGCCAGGAGAATCAGCAGAACGGGGGCAATGCGGTCGCGGATTGCCGAAGAGGCTTCGGCTTCGCCGGACATGTCAGTATCTTCGGTTTCGGCGAGTGCCGACATATCGAGCCAATCCCGCTCCACCGGCTCGGCGGCTTCGGGCTGGGGCGCGGATTCGGGCGCCGCGACATCTGCCGGGGCAGCTTCGTCCGCACCGTTCGATTCCGGCTTTGCCGCGGCATCCCGCCACAATCCGACGATCTTCTTTTCCCCCGTCATCCCGCCATCTTAGCATCAAATGCCGGCCATGGAACGGAAACTTAACCACGATATGCCAAGGCTGTGGAATGTCGTTCGATAGCGGCCCCCTCGACAGGTATATCAGCGCGGCGGTCGGCGACGATCCGGTTGCGGCGCGCGAACTGCGCCTTAGCTTTGCCACGGGCGCGCGCGAGCTTGCCGACCTGATGCGCCGATCGCGTTGCGACGCGAACTGGCATGTCGCCGCCGAACGGTTGAAAAGCCTGGCCGCGACCTTTGGCATCATCCCGTTGATCCAGCTTGCCGAAGCGGCGATGGACGGCGTGCCCGGGAATCCCGCGGTTTTGCGCGACATCAACATGGCAATCGAAAGCATCGCCTGACCGCGTCTGCCGGCCCCGGTTCGCGGGTTCAATCTTCGTTCAGCCGCCCGCCGCCAATGGAAATATCGATCCCGGCCGTCTTGCCTTGGCAACGCTACGGGTCTAGCCGCGTTCTGAACTGCGGCTGGCCCCCGCTTGCCTCAAGGCAAGTCGGCCGTTTCTGAGGAGAGATTTTGATGTTCACCCGTTTCCGCCCGATGTCCGCAACGGCGATGGCGGCTATTCTCGGCTGCTCGATGATGGCGATGGTCGCCCCTGCGGCGGCGAAGGAAAAGCCGAAGAAGGAAGAGGCGGCGAAGGGACCGTCGCTCAGCCCGAGCAAGGCGTTCGGCCCCGTCGGCAAGAAAATGGAAGACGCCGCCAAAAAGAAGGATGCGGCCGCGCTCCAGGCGGCTGTGACCGAGGGGCAAAGCGTCGCGAGCAGCAACGACGACAAATATTTCCTCGGTTTCTACACGCTGCAACTCGGCATTCTGAACAAGGATGAGGCGTTGCAGGAGCAGGGCCTCGACATGGCGCTCGATTCGGGCTTTGTCCCGGCGTCCGATGCGGGTCTCTATAATTTCTATTCGGGCCGCTTCGCTTATGTGAAGAAGAATTATCCGAAGGCGATCCAGCGTTTCGAAGCCGCCAAGGCCGCAGGATCGGCCGAAGAGTCGCTGCCCGTTCTGCTGATGGACAGCTATCTGAACGCCGGGCAGGTCGACCAGGGAATTGCCATCGCAAAGGCCGGTATCGAAGCGGCGCATGCTGCCGGTCGACCCGCGTCCGAAGATCTCTATGTCCGTCCGGCCAAGGCGCTTCAGGCCGCGAAGCGGACCGACGATCTGCTCGACATTTTGACGTTGCGGGTGCGCGACTATCCGCAGCCGGAGATTTGGCGCAACACGCTTTATATCCTGTTGCAGCAGGTCGGGGGCGACAAGGATCTCAACCTCGACATCCTGCGCCTGATGCGCGCCACGGGCGCGATGACCGACCGCGGCGAATATCTGGAATATACCGCGCTCGCCACCGACGCCGGCTTCCCGGGAGAGGTCGTCTCGGTGATCAACGAAGGGGCTGCCAAGAACATCTTCCCGAAGAGCGATGCGCGCTTCGGCCCGCTTCTCGCCTCGCAGACCGAACGTGCGAACGCCGACCGGTCGGGCCTGATCGCCGACGCCGGCAAGCCGGGATTGACCTCCAATCCCAAGGTCGCGCGCAGCACCGCCGACGCGCTTGTCAGCATCGGCGAAGTCGCGAAGGCGATTCCGATCTATGAAGCGATCGCATCGGCCGATCCGGTCGCGCAATATCGCCTCGGCGTCGCGCAGGCACTGGCCGGTCAGTCGGATGCGGCGGTCGCGAGCTTCGCGAAGGTGCAGGGTAACCGGGCCCGCCTCGCCAAGCTGTGGACCGTCCATGTCCAGGCTAAGGCGGCACCGGCCGCACCCGCGGCGGCGCCAGCCCCCGCCAACTGATCGCACCGTTTGCAAAGAAAGGGCGCCTTCCCGGTGGGAGGCGCCTTTTTTGTCGAGGCGAATTGTTGTCAGGTTTCGACGGGAATACCTGAAAGCTGCTTGGCGGTGCGGATCGTGAGGGAGGTCTTCACGCTCGTGACGTTGGGGGCCGATGTCAGATGCGCGGTCAGGAAGGACTGGAAGCTCTGCAGATCGCGCGCGACGACCTTGAGCAGGAAGTCGATCTCGCCGTTCAGCATATAGCATTCGCGCACTTCGGGGAGCTGTCCGACATAGTCTTCAAAGGATTTGAGGTCGGACTCGGCTTGGCTGCGCAGGCTCACCATCGCGAAGACCGTGATACCATAGCCGAGTTTCGCTGCATCGAGGTCGGCGTGATAGGAGCGGATGACGCCCGACTCCTCGAGCGCGCGCACCCGGCGCAGGCAGGGCGGCGCCGTCAGCCCGACCATCTGCGCCAGCTCGACATTGGTCATCCGCCCGTTTTTCTGCAGCTCGGCGAGTATCTGCAAGTCGATCTGATCGAATTTCTGGGTGGCCATCATTGAAACATCCGCTTTCCAAAACTGCGATGACCATAATAATATTTCAGCCGATTGCAATTGTCCCACAATGTGACGTGGATGGTTAAGGCACTTTCATGACCAGGTGATTCACGCTAGCCGCTAAGCATACGCTAACCAACGAACAAGGTGTGGGACCGGCTTCGCGTGACTGCTGACTCGATGATCGCGACCATCTTGCGCCAGGCGCCGGGCGATCCGCGTTCGCGCATCGCGGCGTGGCGCCAAATCTCCGATATTCTGGCGCAGCGCGGTAATCAACTGTCCGATGACGATGTCCGGCGCGCCCTTCATGCGCTCGCCATATTGCGGCCGCAGGTGCCCGAAAAGATACGCCGCGATTGTGCCGCGGCGATCGCGCGCCACGGTCGCTTCGCGCCGCTCGTCGCCTTCTATGCCAATGACGTGCCCGCCGTGTCGGCGGCGATGCTTCGGCGCGCGCGGCTGGCGGAAGCGGACTGGCTCGCGCTGCTTCCCGCCACGGCTGCGACCGCGCGTTCGATCCTCGCCGGGCGCGACGACCTGTCCGATTCTGTGCGGCGTGCGCTCGAAAGCCTGGGTGCGGGGTCTGTCGCGCTACCGCAACCGGCCGCGGTTTCGGTTGCCGCCGAACCGCAGGTCGATGAGTCGCTGACGGCAGCGGACGGCGCGCCGAGCCAGATCAGCGAGCTTGTCCGCCGCATCGACCGTTTCCAGTCGGCGCGCGCGCAACCCGCGGCGCGAAAGGCCAGCACCGGCTTCCTGTTCGAGGCGGGGCCGGACGGGCTGATTCGCTGGGTCGACGGCATCACGCGCGGCGCGGCGATCGGCCTGTCGATCGCCGAATCCGCCCTCGGCGGGGAGCCGGGAGCCGATGGCGCGGCTGCGGGCGCCTTTCGCCAGCGCGCGGAAATCGTCAATGCCCGCATGGTTCTCGAAGGTGCGGCGGCCGACGCCGGTGAGTGGCGCTTTTCGGCCGTGCCCTGGTTCGATTCGGCAACCGGGCAGTTCCGCGGCTATCGCGGCAGCGCGCGCCGTCCACAGCCGAGCGAAATGCCTTATGGACGTCCGGCCGCCGAGGAGTCGGGCGATTCGATCCGCCAGTTGATTCACGAGCTGCGCAGCCCGCTCAACGCGATTTCGGGGTTTGCCCAGATCATCTCGGGCCAGATGTTCGGGCCAGTCAGCGCCTCCTATCGCGCTATGGCGGAAGCGATCGTCGCCGACGCGGCCGCGATCCAGGCGATCATCGAAGATCTCGACACCGCGACTCGCGCCACCGGACCGCAAGTGGCGCTGCCGCCCGGCGAGACGGCCGACCTTGGCGCCGTGATGACGCAGGTCGAGATGGATTTGGGTGCGATCCTGGCCGATCAGCAGGTCGGCCTCAGCATTTCGCGGGTCGGCGGACCGTTCGTCGCACAGGTCGGCGATGCCAATTCGCGGCGCATGATCGGCCGGCTGTTGACGGCGCTTGTCGATATTTCGGAACCCGGCTCGGTGCTTGTCGGGCAGCTCGTGACCGAAGCCGCGCAGGACGATACGCTGCAACTGCGCATCGTCCGCCCGCTCGCGATCCGTTTCGCGACCGCCGCCGACCTGCTCGATCCCGGTTTCAGTCCCGAAGGCGAAGCCCCCGGCGCGGCGATTCTGAGCCTCGGCTTTTCGTTGCGCCTGGTCGACAGCCTGGCACGCGGGGCGGGAGGACGACTCGATATTGGGCATAACGCCTTGACCTTGCATCTGCCCTCGGCCAACCCAAGCACCGAGCTAGGCGTCCAGCAGGGCGAATAGCCCGCGCGAGCGGGCTGGGGGCGGAAGGGAAAAAGGTGCAGCCTGCGGGCAGTTTCCACGCATATCCGGCGGCTGCGGGACTTGTCGGTCTCGAAGACGGCGAGCGACCGCGTTTCTGGGTGACCTGCGACACCGAGGAGGATTTCGATTGGTCGGCGCCGTTCGCGCGCACCGGATACCGGCTCGATTCGGTCCCTGCGCTCGCCGAATGCCAGAGTTATTTCGAACGGGCGGGGGTGAAGCCCATCTATCTGGTCGACTGGCCGATCGTCGCGGATGACCGCGCTGTCGCCATATTGGGCGACGCCCAGGCACGGGGGCAATGCGAGATCGGCGCGCAGCTTCATCCCTGGGTGACGCCCCCGCACGACGAGCCGGTGAACGAGCGCAACAGTTATACCGGCAATCTGCCGCCCGCTTTGCAGCGTGCCAAGATGGCAGCGCTGCGCGACGCGATCCGCGATCGGTTCGGGGTGGCGCCCACGGTTTATCGGGCCGGGCGTTACGGCCTGGGATCCGAAACCGCCACGATGCTCGCCGAGCTCGGCTTCCGGTGCGACACGTCGGTGCGTGCGGGGTTCGATTACCGCAGCGGGCACGGTCCGGATTATCGCGCCGCTCCGCTCAAGCCCTGGTGGGTGCCGACGACGCACGGCGCGGTGCTCGAGGTGCCGGTGACGACGGTGTTCGGCGGTTTTATGGGGCTGAAGGGAAAGAGCCTCTATCATCGCCTCACGCGTAACGGCACGCGTATGCGGGCGGCGTTGGCGCGGCTCGGACTGGTCGAACGGATCGCGCTGACACCCGAGGGCATTCCCGCGGAGCGCGCGTGCCGCGCGATCGATATCGCATTGGACCGGGGGCTTCCGGTGCTCAATTTCTCTTTCCATTCGCCGTCGCTGCAGCCCGGAAACACCCCTTATGTCCGAAGCGATGCCGATCTCGATCTTTTTTATCGCTGGTGGGACAATGTGCTGGACCATCTTGCGCTGCGCCGGGTGGAGGCGACCGACGCCGCGGCGATCCTGGCGATGGCTGAGCGGAAAGCGCCGGCCGGCTGACCCAAGCCGCTTGCCAATCGCCGTCATGCTCCGCTATCGCCCGCACATCCCCCGCCGGGTGTGAAGGGGGGCCTGTAGCTCAATGGTTAGAGCTGGCCGCTCATAACGGCTAGGTTGCGGGTTCGAGTCCTGCCGGGCCCACCATAACCTCCCCTCATGGTTGCGATGCGGCACGGCAGGGCTTGCTATTCGCCGCCGACGAAAATGGGTAGCGAGCGCAAACCGCGCATCACCAGGCCCGGAATCCATTCGAGTTCATGATCGGTGGAAAGCGTCAGATCAGGAAAGCGACGCGCCAATTCCTGCAGAATGGTTCGCGAGGCAACGCGTGCAATGCCCGCGCCCGGGCAGATATGGGGCCCGCGGCCGAATGACAGATGCCGGGCCAGCCCGGAACGGGAGCAATCGAGAAGCGAGCCCGCCATAAAGACGGACGGATCGCGATTCGCCGCGCCAAGGGCGATGAAAATCAGATCGCCCTCGCGAACGGTGATGCCGGCTATCTCGAAGTTCTCACGCGCATATCGCGGTGTTGCGAGTTCAAGCGACGGGTTGAGCCGCAGGCATTCCTCGATGGCGCGCACGGCGGCATCGTCATCTTCTGCAATGGACCGCCAGGTTTCGCGGCCGGCGGCGAGCAACCAGACTGCGGACGACAGCAGATGCCCCGTTGTCTCGTAACCGGCCGAGAGAAGGAGATAGGCAAGGGCCATCGCTTCGCGATTGTCGAGATCGCCGCGCGATGCCGCTCTGCCAAGCGTTGCCAAGGCGCCATCGCCGGCATGGTCCGTGTCCTCCTCAGCGAGGCCCGCAAGATAGGTTTCGATTTCGTCCGCAATCTCGTTCGCCTGGTTCTCGCCGTCCAAATCCGACCGCGTCAGCCTGTCGTTCCATGCGTGTATCTTTGCCATGTCGACGAGCGGAATGCCGACGATCGTGCAGGCGATCTCCAAAGCCACGGGCATGGCGACGCGGGTCACAAGATCGAAGTGCGTCTCGTCGCGGTCGAGGATCGCCAGACGGCGAGCGATGATTTCGCGCGTCAGAGTCTCGATCCTGGCGCTCGTCCAATATGCCAGGGCGTGCCGGAGTTGGCGTCGAAGCCGCGTATGCTCGGGCGGATCGGCTACGAGCAGGTGGCGGTATAGAGGATGCGTTTCGGGAGCGGATCGACCCTGAAGCGGCGATTTTTTGGAAAGCCGATGATCGGCCAGAAGGCTGCTTGAAAGGGCATGACCCGTCACCAGCCAAGCCTCGCCGCCAAACGGAAGCGCAAATTTTAACAAGGGGGCGTTGGCGACGGCTGCGAGCTGGCTGACCGCATCGATGCTGCGGCTTTTGAAATCGGCGTCCATGAAAGGCAAAGACGCCAATATGTCCGACAAATTTCTTCTCCGGCCGAAGCGTAAAACGATATCGAGCTTGACATCCTGTAACCTAAGTTGACATTATCCAACCGAAATCTTTCGATTTCGGGTCGCGCCCTAATTGGAGGAATGTACCATGCAGGCCAATTTGAACGTGATGCGCCGCGAGTTCGAAATCGTGAAAGAACGGATGCTCGCTGGCGGCGATATCGATTTCAAAGCTGTATCTGCTGCCGCGACGGTGAGCGCGGATAATGATCTTCACGCCGGGCATCGCTGCCCTTGGCATACGTGTCAGGCAACGCGGCACTGATCCCACTCCAGGTCTCCGATAATGTCGGGGCGGACGGCGCTTCTTCATGATTATGAAGAAGCGCTTTCCTTTTTAAGCGAACAGCTCGGTGATGACTGGTCCGTGCGCCGATGGCGGGACGGAAATTGTTGCTGGCAGTTTCACGCACCCTCGGCGGCCACGGATGTCGCGCAGGGATGGAAGGTGCATGTCGCCGTTGCGGTCGGCGAAGCGGCGACCTTTGCCCGCACGCTGGCACCGCTGCTGGCGGAGCTGCGCGTCCCCTTCAAGCTTCCGGTCTCGCTCGATGCGATCGCCGCGATCAATGCCGGGGAGGGCGGGGCCGAACAGGTCGGGAAGATCGCGACTCTTTATCCTGCCGATGACGCATTCGCACGCGAGGCGATACTTGCCGTCGACCGACTGTGGCCAGCGAGCGCCGCGCCGGCGATCCGCACGAGTTTGCATGTTCGGCCCGGCTCGGCCGTGGCCTTTCGGTTCGGTGCGTTCGATGCGCGGAACCGGATCGTCGACAGCCGCGGGATCATCCATGCCGCCGTGCGATTGCCCGGCGGCCATTTCGTCGCGGACGAACGGATCATCGGGGGAAAGCCGCCGGCCGGGATCGAACCGCCGCTTCCCGGCTTCGCGGTCGCCGTCTGGGATGAGGTTGCGGGCAAACCCATGGCGATCGGCGACCTGAATTTGGTCGTTCTTGGCGAAATCAAGCAAACTGCTCATGGGCGGTTGCTGTTCGCGGCCGACCGTGACAGCGGGGCGACGCTGGTGGTTCGCCAGCGTCTGCCCGGCGCGACGCGCTACCCCGACGATGGCGGCGCCGAAGAGCATATCGCACGCGAATTTCAGGCGCTTAATGAAATCGCCGGGGTGCAAGGTTGCGCGCCGCGCGCGATCGCCTGCTACGGTGGCGAAATGCCGAGCCTGGCTATGGAGGACGTGGCGGGCGACCTCCTTGCGGACCTGCGACAGTCGGTGCGGATGCAAGCAATGCCGTCGATGGCGAAGGCCTTGGCCGAGGTACACTGCCGCGGCTGGGTTCACGGCGATGTAAAGCTGGAGAATGCAATCGCCCGCGATGGCGCCGTCACCTTGATCGATTTCGAGCTTGCCGAGCGCGTCGACTCGCGCCTTTCGGGGCGCGGCACCCACGCTTATATGCCACCCGAGGCTACAAATGGCGCGCCCGCGCATCCCGCCCAGGATATTTATGCCCTCGGCGTCAGCCTCTTTCATGCCGTGACCGGCTTTCCGCCGGGACTGCTCGCCGCGCAGCCCGGTATCCTTGCTGACCTTCTCCGCCGCGAAGGAGCAAGGGAAGCCGCCGATGTAGTGGGCCGGATGACGGCCGCCGACCCGCTGGAGCGGCCATCGGCCGAGGCCTGTGTCGACCTCCTCACCGCACTGAACGACGAGGGCGCGTCGTCCGATGAAAGGAGAAAGGCGCTGAATAGCGCGTCGCTCGATGGCCCGCGCCTTCACCTCGCCATCAAGGCCGCGGTCGAGGCGACAGCGAAATTCCGGATCGAAGATGGCGGCATGCGTTACTGGCGCAACGCGCATTTCCAGCGCCATTTCGAATGCGAGGCGATCAATATCGGAGCTGCGGGGATTTTGATCGGCCTGTTGGTGGCCTGCGGCACGGTCGATCTCGATTGCCGGGACGACATCGCCGGAACGGCGGACTGGCTTGCCTCGAGACCCGCGGACGGTCAGGCAGCCGGCCTTTTTACCGGCAATGCCGGCGTCGCTTTGGCGCTTGCAGTCGCGGGACGAGCGCTCGGCACGGATAAATATCTGGCGGCCGCCCGCACCCGCCTCACCGCCGCCGCCGCGGACGACCGCGAAATCGACCTCTTCTCGGGAAGCGCCGGTACCTTGTTCGCTGCCGCCGCTATGTCCGAACTGATCGAGGATGACTGGCCGCTCGATCTCGGCAGGGTTGCGATACGGAAGCTGGAAGATTGCAGAACCATGGTCGAGGGTTTGTCGGTCTGGCGCGTCGGGGATAGCGCTGGCGCCGACTTTCTCGGTTGCGCGCATGGGAGTGCCGGCATCGCTGCGGCGCTTGGCTATTGGGCGAGGCGCACCGGTGACCCGGACGCCGCCGCCCTCTCGGTCGCCACGTTGAAGGGGCTTGCGCGGCGCGAGATGAGTACAGCAAATGAGCAGGGCATGCGGATGCGTCTGGACAGCGACCAGCGCCACGCGCCGGGCAATTGGTGCCATGGAACGGCCGGTTTCCTGTGGTCCGTGCTTGCGGGCCCCGGCGCGGATTGCGGGCTGGCCGAGGAGATCGATTGGGCCGTCGCGTCGCTGGCCGAGCTTCCGGCGATCGCCACGCCAACCTATTGCCATGGTCTGGCGGGGCAATTGGAGCTTTGGCAAATGGTTTCGGCCATGGAGCGGCACCGGACGCTCGCTGCGGACAAGGTCGGCCGCCTCGCCGCCAATCTGGATTTCATGCGGATCGGGAAGGGCGGTCGTGACGTCTGGATATCCGATGACCCGTCGATCGTGACGCCCGACCTGTGGGTCGGCTTCATGGGCCCGGCTGCGGCGCTGGCGCTTGCGGTGCAGGACGAAAAGCGAACCCTGTTGGATGGCGGACTGCTTCGGGATGCCGCGGACCGATGGGGTAGGGGAAGGCGCGGAGGCACCGATGACGGCAGATGAACTGAAGCACGCCCGCGTGGCCTTTGAGACCGATGGCGTCGTTCGCATTCCTGCAGCCCTGTCGCGCGCGCAATATGAGGCAGCGGAACGCCTGTTCGACTGGAGCATCGCCAATCCCGGCCCCTATGCCGGAGAGGTGCTCGCGGGCGTCGAAGGCTCGTTCTTTCAGGATCATGCAAACCCCGAAGCTCTTTCGCATTATCGCGCTTTCATTATGGAATCGGGCCTGGCGTCGCTGATCGCCGACGTGCTCGGGACAAAGGATCTGTGGCTGCTCTACGAACAGGTCTGGCGCAAGGAAGGCGGCACAAGGCGGCGCACGCCGTGGCATCAGGATCTGGCCTATATGCCGATGGCGGGGCATCATATGGCGACGGCATGGGTCAGCCTCGATCCGGTTGCGGAGGGCGCTTCACTTGAATTCGTTCGCGGGTCGCATCGGGGGCCGCTCTATAATCCGACCGCTTTCGACGCGGAGGACGAGCATGCCGCCATGTTCGAGGATGGCATCTGGCCGCCGCTGCCCGAGATCGAGGCGGACCGGGGCGCTTTTCCCATCGTCCGGTGGGCGGTGGAGCCGGGCGACATATTGCTGTTCCACCCGGCGATCCTGCATGGCGGAGCGCCGACCGCTGCCGGTGCGCGGCGGCGCACGATATCCTTGCGGGTGTTCGGCGACGATGTGACCTGCTGCCCGCGCCCCGATCAGGGGATTGCCGAGGTCGATCGGCTGGCGGCGGACGAGGCTTGCGACGACCCGATCCGCATCCTTGCCGGCAAGCCCGAAGGAACGCCCTTTCGCCATCCCGCCTTCGCCAAGATCGTCTGATGCCGTTCGAGGTCGTTCCCCGGCCGCAAGGGTTCGGCGCGCTGGTGCAGGCCGACGATCCGGCCAGCCTGTTGGAGGAGAGCGCCCGCGAACGACTGGATGATGCGCTCAGCCGGTTCGGCGTTCTGATCTTTCCGGGGCTATTGGCCGACGATGCCATGCATGTCGCGCTGGCCGGGATTTTCGGGGAAATTCAGACGTTCGGCACGAAGAAGACTTTCCGGTCAGCCAATTTCGATGAGGACGGCACCTTGCTGCGATCGGACAGCGACAAAGCGCGCCTCTTGCGTCTCAACTGGCTGTGGCACGCCGACGGCGTCTATCGCGAGCGCGACATCCGGGCCGTCCTGCTGCGCGCCGAAGCGATCGAAACGGGCGGTGGCGACACCGAATTCGCCGACCTGGTCGCGGCCTTTGACGCGCTTCCGCGCGATTTGCAGAGCAGAATAGAGACATTGTCGGTCGAGTATAGTTTCGAGCATATGATCCTTACCGCAGATGTGCCGCCGGTGTCGGCCGACGAGCGGCCGCATCTTCCGCGGGCGCGGCACGCGTTGGTCCAGACGCTCGCCGACGGGCGCAGATCGTTACGGTTGAGCCCGCCCTATATGGAGCGAGTCATCGATTGGGGCCGCGACGAAAGCCAGGCGCTGTTTCGGCAGCTGGCCGATTTCGCGACGCGCCCCGAATTCCTGTTCCGGCACCGCTGGGCCGCGGGCGACCTGATCGCGTGGGACAATCGCTGGACGATGCATCGCGTGCTCCCCTACGCCGACAGCGGGCTGCGGCGGGATATGCGTGGCACGGTGGTCCTTGCCTGAAGGGGCGGGACGAGGCGCGTCAGAATTCGTAGCCAAGCCAAGCAATATCGGAGCGATATCGGCCGGCGATTACCTCGCGCGTTTCCGCGTCGTAAAATTCCCGGTAGTGGCGGCGGTCGGGCGATTGGTTGACATGCGGCAGGGCGATAGGCTCGCCGAAAATCCGCGTCGATATCTCGGCGAATTGCCGGCTGCACTCCTCGAACCGGATGATGTGATCGACCAGGCTTTGTCCGTTCTCGTCGTGCACGAAGGACCATTGCGGCATGAGGTGCCGCTCCTCGTTGCTGCCTTCGGGGGCGGGATAGGCCGTGAGGATGAAGTCCCGGAAATCCATCTCGCGCGCATATCTGTATTTATATTCGGACACCGCGCGGTCCCACGGGTTTCGCACGACGGTGAATCGGAAATAATCGTTGAAATCGATCGGCGCCAAATGGCCCTTCGAAAGATATTCCCCGGCCGTGAGATGGGCGAGAAAGGGCGGGCCGGCCTCAGGATCATGGTTAGTCGTCAGCAACAACGGACCACGGGAGTCCCAATCGAGGCCCATCTTGTCGAGAAAAACCTGCTCGATGCTCTGTCCCCCGGTTTTCGGGATGTGGATGAAGAGCGTTTTCCAGCGATGGCAGATCATTTTCACCCCAGTCGGATTCGGTAATTTCCAATGTCCGTTTAGCGGACGATCGCGCTTTTTTCCGCTGTAATTGAGTATGGGCCCTAATTGGGTTGCAAACCGGAACCATTCGCGGTCTTCTGAAAATCCGAGAAGGGGAGAGTCATATGCGTAAACGTGGGATCATCATTTTGGGCGGAGTCGCGCTCGTCGCCGTTGCCGCGGCGACGGTTGCAGTGCGCACCGCAAGCTTTGCCCCCGCGAACGTCGCCGACGGAAGCGATGTCCGGATCGCCGCCGCTCCATCCTATGACCTCGACGCCGCCGTTCGCCACCTCAGCGAGGCCGCGCAGATTCCCACCGTGTCGAACCAGGACCCGGCCGACAATCAGCTCGCCGAATGGGACCGGCTGCACGCCTGGCTCGCCTCGACCTATCCCGCCGCGCACGGCGCGATGACGCGCACGATCCTGCCGAACAAGACGCTCGTCTATTATTGGCCGGGCAGCGACGCCTCGCTCGCGCCGATCATCCTGATGGCGCATCAGGACGTCGTACCGGTCACGCCGGGGACCGAGAAGGACTGGAAATATCCGCCCTTTGCGGGGACGATCGCCGACAATGCGGTGTGGGGCCGCGGCACCGTCGACGACAAGGGCTCGCTGATCGGTTTATTCGAGGCGGTCGACGCGCTCGCGAAATCGGGCTTCAAGCCCAAGCGCGGCATCTATCTGATTTCGGGCCATGACGAGGAAGCCGGCGGGTCGGGCGCGGTCGCGGCGGCGGCGAAGCTCAAGGCCGAGGGCGTGAAGGCGATCTACACGCTCGACGAGGGCGGCCTCATTCTCGCCGATACGCCCGTGATCGACGGCCCCGCGATCATGATCGGCATTTCCGAAAAGGGCTATGCGACCCTGAAGGTTACCGCGAACGCGCCCGGCGGTCACAGCTCGATGCCGCCGGCCGAGACGGGGGTGACGACGCTCGCCAAGGCGGTGCTCGCCATCGCCGACAAGCCGTTCCCGCTGGAAATTCGCGGCCCCGGCGAACAGATGATCGAAGCGCTCGCGGCGAAGAAGGGCGGGACGACCAAGATGGCGGTCGCCAACCAATGGCTGTTCGGGCGGCTGCTCAAGGGCGGGATCGCCGACACGCCCTCGACCGCCGCCGCCTTCCACACCACCATCGCGCCGACGATGCTGGAGGGCAGCCCCAAGGAGAATGTCCTGCCGCAATCGGCGAACGCGCTGATCAACTATCGCATCGCGCCCTGGAACAGTTCGGCCGACGTCATGGCGCGCGCGAAGGCGGCGGTTGGTGACGCGAAGGTCGATCTCGCCTGGGTCAAGCCGCCGCGCGAGCCCTCGCGCGTGTCGTCAACAAGTTCGCAGGGCTGGAAATGGATCGCCGCCGCCGCGCGCGCGGAAGCGCCCGACGCGGTGCTGACGCCGATGCTGGTCGTGGCGGGCACCGACAGCCGCAGCATGGAGCCGGTGTCGGAGGACGTCTATCGCTTCATGCCGCTGCGCGTCTCGCTCAAGGAATCCGCCATGATCCACGGCACCAACGAGCATATGGCGATCGACAGCTTCAAGAAGATGATCGATTTCTATGCGCGGCTGATCGCGACGTCTGCGGGATAGACTTGGGGCCTCAGCCTGTCTAAGGCGCCCGCACGGTCGGGGAGTAGCGCAGCCCGGTAGCGCGCCTGCTTTGGGAGCAGGATGTCGCAGGTTCGAATCCTGTCTCCCCGACCAGCTTCCCCAAAAGGCCCCGTGATTGCACGGGCTGCGCGTCCTGAACGCGCGTCAATCACCCTTAACGCGCTGATAAACATTTGTCTTTATGGCGGTCCCTCGCAAATGGGACCAAGGCATTTGAAGATGGTGGGCATCCGTCCGGGGAAATGGATTGCGGCGCTATGCGCGGGGCTCGCGTCGCTGTGCGCCGCGAGCCCCGCGCTTGCGGCCAATTGCTATTATGCGACGTCGCAGGGATCGACCGGGCCCGCCGACTGGCAGACCTATTGCTGGCTCGATCTCGGCAGCTACAACGACACGACCGCGCGGGGCACGAACGGACAGGCTTTTTCCTACACCTTGCCCGACGGCACGGTGATGAGTTTTCGGCTGAAGGTTTCGGGTTCGGCGGCGACATCTGCGGCGGCACCGTCGTGGACCGGGGCGGCGGTCGGTAACACGGCCTTTCTCGGCATCGCGGGACGTCCGATCCTCTATCAGACCGCGGCGGGCACGACGACGGTGACGATCTCGAACATCGCGCTGACCCCGCCGGCGTCGGGAACGATCAGCAATTTCATGTTCGTCGCCGCCGACGGCGAGTCGAGCAACGAGAATGAATCGCTGCGCTTTCAGACCAACGGCGGCGGCTGGCAGGAACTCGACCGCGCGGGGCCGATCAGCGGATCGACCTATCCTTCGGTCTCGGGGGTCGGGACGAGCAGCTTCACCGAAAGCGGCGCTGCGGGGACGGTGGGCGCCTATATCATGGGGTCGACCTCACCGACGCAGGTGACGACCACGATGGTCGGTGGCGGGCTCCAGGGGGCGATGTTCGCGGTGCGCTTCGCCTCGATCCGGCTCAACACCCAGATTTCGGGAACGCGGATTAACGCGGCCGACCAGTTCGCCTTTTCGATCACCGGCAGCGGCACGGTGCTGGCGTCGGGCACGTCGAGCGGGGCAGGGCTGGGGCCCTTCACCGCCGCCGCCCTGTCGAGCACCGCGGCGATCCCGCTGACGCTGAACCAGGCGATGGCAGCGGGTAGCAGCAGCGCGCTCGGCCAATATCGCTCGACGCTGACGTGCAGCAACGCCGCATCGGGCTCGCCGACCGTCATGCCGAACGGCGTCGTCACCACCTCCTATGATTTCGGCACGCTGCGCTTTGGCGATGCCGTCCAGTGCAGCTTTACCGAGACGCCCTATCCGCATCTCCGCCTGACCAAGGCGCTGGCGGCGTCGGGGCGCCAGTTCGCGGGCGACCAGTTCGTGATGACCATTGCGCAAGGGGCGACGGTCACCGCGACGATGACCACGACCGGCACCGGAGCAAGCGTCGGCAATGCGTCGACCGCGCAGACGCAGGTCGCCGCGGGAACCGCCTACAGCTTTGATGAGGCGCCAGCGGGAACGACCAGCCTCGGCCAATATTCGGCGGTTCTGAGCTGCGCCAACGGCGCCTCCTCATCGACCGTGCTGCCGACCGTCGTCGGCGGCAGCGTGACGCCGCAGATGGGCGACGTCATCAACTGCACGATCACCAACACGAAACGGGCATCGAACGCGACGCTCGACATTGCCAAGACGTCGGCGCTCGTCTCCGATCCCGTCAACGGGGCGATCGATCCCAAGGCGATCCCGGGCGGCATCGTGCGTTACACGCTGGAAGTCCGCAACAGCGGGCCGGCGTCGGTCGACAACAACAGCATGTTCATCGTCGATACGCTGCCGCTTCAGATTTCGGTGGGGACGGCGGCGAATCCGCTTTTCACGCAGGGATCGCCGACGAGCGGGCTGACCTTCAGCAGCGCGACCGATATTCGCTATTCCAGTTCGGCGACCCGCCCTGCAAGCTTCGCCGCCTGCACCTATACGCCGGTCGCGTCCTATGATCCGGCGGTGAAATATGTCTGCCTGCGGCCGCGCGGCACGATGGCGGGGTCGACCGGCGTTCCGACCAGCTTCACGATCAGCATCCAGGCCCAGATCAAATAAGCTGGGGCAAATAGGCTTTGGGCAACGAAAAAGGCGGCCTTCCCGAAGGAAGACCGCCCTTGTTCGTTTCAGTCATTGCCCCGAAGGGCTGCGACTTACTTCTTTTCTTCAGCCGGAGCAGCAGCCTTGGCGTCAGCGGCCGGAGCAGCGGCAGCAGCCGGAGCAGCAGCGGCGTCGGCAGCGGCCGGAGCGGCAGCAGCGTCGGCGCCAGCAGCGGCAGCGTCGGCACCAGCAGCGGCGGCATCGGCGCCAGCAGCAGCGGCGTCGGCGCCTTCTTCAGCAACCGCGTCCGCAGCCGGAGCTTCGGTGGTGGCAGCTTCGTCAGCAGCCTTCTCACCGCAAGCGGCGAGGGCGAACATGCTGGCGGCAACGGCGATAGCAGCAAACTTCTTCATGATGTGTGGGCTCCCTAAAATGCCTTTCCGCGCTGGGGAAACTTTCCCGTCCCGCGAGCGGCGGGATTTAGCCTTTCCGCGTGAATCGTCAACAAAAATAATTGAGATGTCCCGTGCGCGCAGAAAACTGTCATTTCCCCGAAACAATCAGGGAAGCTCGGAATCGCTGCTGTTCGCGAGAATCGCCAAAGTCGCGGTCCAGGCGACGACATTTTGTCGCAATTGCGCCGGATCGACCTTGTCGAGCGTGTCGTCGGGCGTGTGATGGATGTCGAAATAGCGGGTGCCGTCCTGCTGCAGGTCGACGATCGGCGTGCCGGCGGCGGTGAGCGCGCCGATGTCGGTGCCGCCGCTGGCGGGAGTCCTGCCGGGCGTGATGCCGAGCGGCGCGAGCGCCGCCGCGATCCGCTCGGTCAGCGGTTTCGCGCTGTCGGGCAGCTTGAAATCGACGCGCCAGACGCGGTCGGCGCCGAAATCGGATTCGAGCGCGGCGGCGTGGCGTTCCTTGCCATGCGCATCGAAATAGGCCTTGCCGCCGAACCCGCCGACTTCTTCGGCGCCCGCCCAGAGGATGCGGATCGTGCGGCGCGGCTGGCCCGCGGCCATGACGTGCTTCGCCGCAGCGGCGATGATCCCGCAGCCTGCCGCATCGTCGATCGCGCCGGTGCCCTGGTCCCAGCTATCGAGGTGGCAGGCGGCGATCACCGGACTCGCGGCGGGATCGCTTCCCGGCACCTCGGCGATGACGTTGCCCGATGCCTGCTGCTCCAGCCGGCGCGGCGTCAGCAGCAGCTTCAGGCGCAGCGCGCCCGGGCGGCGCTGCCATTGGCGGACGAGCTGGTCGGCGTCGGGGCCGGAAATGGCGGCGGCGGGGATCGGGGTCACGCCGTCGTCGAAATTGGTCACGCCCGCGTGCGCGATGCGATGGCTGTCGGTGCCGATCGAACGGATGACGATGGCGAGCGCCCCCTTCTTCGCCGCCACGCTCGGCCCCATGAAACGCCCGCGCCCGAAATAGCCGTAACCGCTGCCGTCCTGCGCCGCCTTCATCTGATTGTCGACGAAGACGATCTTGCCCTTCACCGCCGTGTCGGGCGCGGCGACGAGGGCGTCATAGCCGTCGAAATAGGCGACCTCCGCCTCGATCCCCTTCGGCCCGGTCGCGCCGCTGTTGCCGAGCCCGACGACGGTCAGCTTCTGCGGCAGGAAGGGCGCGGTGAGCCAGGCCTCCTCCGCGCCGCGCTGCCATACCGGCATTTGATAGGCTTCCTCGCGGACATTGGCGAAGCCCATCGCCTTCAGCCGGTCGACGGCCCAGCGCCGCGCCGCGGCTTCACGATCGCTGCCAGCGGGCCGCGGGCCGATTTCGGTGGTCAGATCCTCGGTAATCGACCAGGCCGGGTCGTCGCCGCTTTGCGCGAGGTCGACTGCGCTCGGTGCGGCGCTGGCGGCGGTTGCGAGAAGCAGGGCGGCGATCCCGACAAGGCGGGCGGGGGTGGATGAGCCTGTCATGACGCAGTCCTAGCGGGCCGCCTCCGCCCCTCGCAAGCCTCGATTGCCCCAATGATTGCCAACCCCGCGCCCTTTCGCTAACCGGCGCCCAACTCTTCCGGCCGCGAGCGCGCGGCCCAGCCTCTGTTCGGAGCATATCGATGGCCGCCCAATATAGTTTCGTGATGAAGGGTCTGACCAAGACCTATCCCGGCGCGCAAAAGCCGACGCTCAACAATCTGAGCCTGCAATTCTATCCCGATGCCAAGATCGGCATCGTCGGCCCGAACGGCACCGGCAAATCGACGCTGATGAAGATCATGGCCGGCATTGACAAGGATTTCACCGGCGAAGCGTGGCCGGGCGAGGGCATCACCGTCGGCTATCTGGCGCAGGAGCCGCAGCTCGATCCGAACAAGACGGTCAAGGAAAATGTCATGGATGGGGTGCGCCCGGTCGCCGACATGATGGACCGCTTCAACGAGATCAGCGCGCTGATGGCCGATCCGCCCGCCGATGCCGATTTCGACGCGCTGATGGAGGAAATGGGCACGCTGCAGGAAAAGATCGACGCGGTCGACGGCTGGACGCTCGACAACCAGCTCGAAATCGCGATGGAGGCGCTCCGCTGCCCGCCCGGCGACTGGAGCGTCGAAAATCTGTCGGGCGGCGAAAAGCGCCGTATCGCGCTGACCCGTTTGCTGCTCGAAAAGCCGTCGATCCTGCTGCTCGACGAACCGACCAACCATTTGGACGCGGAAAGCGTCGCATGGCTGGAAAAGCATCTGGTCGACTATCCGGGCAACGTCATCCTCGTCACCCACGATCGCTATTTCCTCGACAATGTCGTGAACTGGATCCTCGAACTCGATCGCGGCCGCTACTTCGTCTACGAGGGCAATTATTCGACCTACCTCGACAAGAAGGGCAAGCGACTCGAACAGGAGGCGCGCGAGGATCAGGGGCGCCAGAAGGCGATCCGCGACGAGCTCGAATGGATCCGGCAGTCGCCCAAAGCGCGTCAGGCCAAGTCGAAGGCGCGTATCAAGAGCTTCGACCAGCTTGTCGAGGCGCAGGAAAACCGGACCCCCGGCAAGGCGCAGATCGTCATCCAGGTGCCCGAGCGCCTCGGCGGCAAGGTGATCGAGGTGACGGGCATCTCGAAGGCCTATGGCGACAAATTGCTGTTCGAGGACCTGTCCTTCACCCTGCCGCCCGGCGGCATCGTCGGCGTCATCGGGCCGAACGGCGCGGGCAAATCGACTTTGTTCAAGCTGATCACCGGACAGGAACAGCCTGATAACGGCAGCGTCGCGATCGGCGATACCGTTCGCCTCGGCTATGTCGACCAGAGCCGCGACGCGCTCGATCCGAACAAGAATGTCTGGGAGGAAATCTCGGGCGGTCACGACATGATGTCGATCGGCAAGCACGAGATGCAGACGCGCGCCTATGTCGGCGCCTTCAACTTCAAGGGCACCGATCAGCAGAAGAAGGTCGGCCAGCTTTCGGGCGGCGAGCGCAACCGCGTCCATATGGCGAAGATGCTGAAGGCCGGCGGCAACGTGCTGTTGCTCGACGAACCGACCAACGACCTCGACACCGAAACGCTCGCGGCGCTGGAAGAAGCGCTGGAGAATTTCGCGGGCTGCGCGGTGGTCATCAGCCACGACCGCTTCTTCCTCGATCGCCTCGCGACGCACATCCTCGCCTTTGAGGGCGACAGCCATGTCGAATGGTTCGAGGGCAATTTCGAGGCCTATGAGGAAGACAAGATCCGTCGCCTCGGCGACGAGGCGACGCGTCCGCACGCGACGACCTACAAGAAGCTGACGCGCTGACCGGCATGGCAGGGGAGGCGCCCATCTCTTCGAGCGCGGTCCGCATGGACGCGGACGCGCTCAACGCCTTCATGGCGGACGCCTTCCCCCATGCGAAGCCGGGCTCGCGCGGCCATGTCGTCTCGGCGGCGCCGGGGCATATCCGCGCGCGGATCGACCCCAATGAGCAGGCGCTGCGTCCCGGCGGACTGATTTCCGGCCCGACGCAGATGGGCTTTGCCGACATGGCGGCCTATGCGCTCGTCCTCGCGCATATCGGCCCGGTCGCGATGGCGGTGACGAGCGCGCTCAATTATCAGTTTCTGCGTCCGTGCCGTCCGGGGCCGGTATTCGCCGACGCGCATATGCTGCGCCTCGGCAAGCGGCTGGCGGTGATGGACGTGCGCATCTGGACCGACGATGCCGACAAGCCGGTCGGACAGGCGAATGTGACCTACGCGATTCCCTGAGGATCGCCATCGGCGCGCGGATTTTTGGCGGGCAGCATTTGCCGCGACAGGCCGTGATAGAGGCGGGTCGGACAGATTTGCGCGCTCGTCCAGTCGGCGATCAGCGCGGTCATGAACAGTGGCACGATAACGCCCCGCGCCGCCGTCGCCTCGATCAGGATGATGACGGCCGTCAGGGGCGCTCGCACGACGCCGACGAAATAGGCGACCATTCCCATCATGACGACGGCGCCCGCCGGGCTGTTGGGAAAAGCGGGCGTTAGAAGATTTCCGAATCCCGCGCCGACCGCGAGGGACGGCGCGAAGATGCCGCCCGGAGCGCCGCTGAGTGTCGAAGCGAGCGCGGCCGTGAACTTCGCAGGAAAGAACCAGAGCTTGCCCTGATTGCCCTCGACCAGGAATTTGGTGACGTCATAACCGGTGCCCCAGGTCGCGCCGTCGGTGGTGATCCCGACCAGTGCGACGACGAGCCCGCAGACCGCGGCAAAAACTACCGGCCGCCTGGCTGCGCGGCGCGCCCAGCCGGCGGTGCGATCGCTCGCGGCAAGAATGATTTTCGCAAACAGCCCGCCGGCAAGCCCGCCGCCGATCCCGGCGATCGGTGCGATCAGCAGCGCGTCGGTGACCGGAAGCGTATCCCGCATCACCCCGAGATAGACATAATCGCCCGCGACCGAGAGGCTGACGAGGCCCGCGATCATCACGGCGCCCATCGTCAGAACCGCGACGCGTTGTTCATAGGCCGCGGCCAGTTCCTCGATTGCGAAGGCGATGCCCGCCAGCGGCGTATTGAAGGCGGCGGCAACCCCCGCGGCACCGCCAGCGATGAAGACGCCGGCGGTCATGCGGACCTTCAGCAGGCGATGCATGGCCACCATGATGGCGGCGCTGACCTGCACCGTAGGTCCCTCGCGCCCGACCGAGCCGCCCGCGGCCAGGGTGGCGAGCGTCAGGCCGAGCTTTGCGCAGGCTGTGCGCAGCGACACCAATTTGCTTTTCGCGGCCTGTTCGGGGTGCCGCGCCGCCGCGATGATCTGCGGAATGCCCGATCCGCGCGATTCGGGAAAATAGCGGTTGGCGGTCCAGACGATCAGGGCGAAAGCCGTGGGGGTGACCAGGACGGGCAGCCACCATAGCCGTGCGGCGAGAGCGAATATCATCGGCTGAACCCGGTCGCCGGCCGCGGCAAAGCCAAGGGCGACGATACCGAGCAGCACGGCGCCGCTGACCATCGCGACACGGCGACGGATATCGACGACCTCGCTGCGGGCGCGGCGGTTCAGGCGCAGCAGCCACAGGCGGGTCAAGCGCGACAGGATAGGCTTTGTCCGCATTCGGGCGCCTTGGCCTCCGGCGGGCGGGAGTGCAACCCCGGCCTGTCTTCAGGCCCGCCGCTCAAGCTGCGGGGAGGGCGATATCCTCCGACGGCCGCAGCGAGTCCCGGCCGGGCTGAAGCAGGTCGAGCGCGAACAGGGTCGCGGCGTGGCGGATGGCGGCGCGATCTTTCGAGTCGAACTGTACCCGCTGGGTAAAATAATCGTCGGGATCCTGACCGCGCAGCGCGCGCGCGAAGACGACCTGGCCGACCGGCTTCTTCTCCGATCCCCCGCCGGGCCCGGCAATGCCGGTGATCGCAACTGCGACATCGGCGTCACTGTTCGCCAGCACCCCTGCTGCCATCGCCCAGGCAGTCGCAAGCGAGACCTCGCCGAAGGTTTCCAATATTTCGCCACTGACATCGAGCTGGCGCTTCTTCGCATCGCCCGAATAGGTGATGAAGCCGGCGCTGAACACGTCGGAACTGCCCGCTATGTCGGTCAGCGCCGCCGACACCATGCCGCCGGTGCAGCTTTCGGCGACGGCGACCTTGCGCGCGGCGGCGCGGTTGGCGGCAAGGGCCGACATGGCGGCCTCTTCACGCGCGGTCTGGCGCGTTTCGACGATCGACGACAAGGTTCAATTCTCCGGAAGTGACAGGGTGGCGACCGCCTGTGCGGCGATCCCTTCGCGGCGGCCGGTGAAGCCCAGCCGCTCGGTCGTTGTGGCCTTTACACTAACGCGCTCCAGCGGAATCGCAAGGATTTCGGCGATGCGGGCGCGGATCGCAGGGCGGTGCGGGCCGATTTTGGGCGCTTCGGCGATGATCGTCAGGTCGACATGATCGATGCGCCCCGCGCGCGCGGCGACGCGCGCGGCGGCGAAAGCGAGGAAGCGGTGCGAGGCGGCCCCGCGCCATTGCGGGTCGCTCGGCGGGAAATGGTCGCCGATATCGCCGTCGGCGAGCGCGCCGAGGATCGCGTCGGTGATCGCATGGAGTGCGACGTCGGCGTCGCTATGCCCCTCAAGCCCATGACTATGCGCGATTTCGATCCCACCGATCCACAACGGCTTGCCCGTCACGAGGCGATGAACGTCATAGCCCATGCCGACCGCGGTTCGCATCATCGTCGCTGCCCCCAAGAGCCCGGAAAGGATCGCCATATCCTCGGCATATGTCAGTTTGTGGAGTCGCGCATCGCCTGCGACCACCGCGACGGGGATGTCGAGGTGGCGGACGAGCTGTGCATCGTCGGTGGTGGTCTCACCCGCCGCGGCGGCATGGGCTTGGCGCAAGATGCCGAGCCGGAACGCCTGCGGCGTCTGGACGCGCGCGAGGACGGCGCGATCGACGGCATCGCCAGCTTCGCCAGCCGCCTGCTCGACCAGCGTGTCGGGAACCGGCAGCGTGGGGATTGCGGCATCGCTTTTGTGCAGGGCCGCGATCAGCCGGTCGATGACATCGGCGTCGACTCCGGGCCGAGCCGCGTCATGAACGAGAACGATCGCATCCTCATTCCAGTCGGCGAGCGCGGCGAGCGCATTAGTCACCGATTGCTGGCGTTCGGCGCCGGGATCGGCGGAAATCCAGCCTTCGGGCAGCGCACCAATCGCCGCCATGACGTCATCATTTGCCACCAGCACACCGGCAGAAATCGCGGGATGCGCGGCGAAGGCGTCGAGGCTCCAGCGCAGCACCGGCTTGCCGCCGAGCGCTTCGAGCTGCTTCGGCCGGGCGAAACCGGCGCGGCTTCCCCGGCCGCCGGCGAGCAATATGACCCCGATGCGCGGGGAAAGTGGGGGCAAGGACTCGGCCATGTCGCGCGCCGGTTAGCGCAGCCGCGACTTGCGGGAAAGCCGCTTAGCGTGTAGGGGCGTGCTCAAAATTTAGGCAATTTCGACGAAAGCTCCCCGCCATGGCGCCGCTCCGGCCCATTCAGATCGGTCCCATCACCATCGCGGATCCCGTGATCCTCGCGCCGATGACGGGCGTCTCCGACATGCCGTTCCGCACCCTGGTGCGCCGCTACGGCTCGGGGCTCAACGTCACCGAGATGATCGCGAGCCAGGCGGCGATCCGCGAAACGCGCCAGTCACTCCAGAAGGCGGCGTGGCATCCGGTCGAGGAACCGGTGTCGATGCAGCTCGTCGGCTGCACCCCGTATGAAATGGGCGAAGCGGCCAAGCTCAACGAGGATCGCGGCGCGGCGATCATCGACATCAACATGGGCTGCCCGGTGCGCAAGGTCACCAATGGCGACGCGGGATCGGCGCTGATGCGCGACCTGAAGCTCGCCGCTGCGCTGATTGAATCCTGCGTGAAAGCGGTGTCGGTGCCGGTGACCGTCAAGATGCGCATGGGCTGGGACGTCGACAGCCTGAACGCGCCCGAACTCGCGCATATTGCCGAGGATCTGGGCGCGAAGCTGGTCACCGTGCACGGTCGCACGCGCAACCAGATGTATCGCGGCACCGCCGACTGGGCTTTCGTCCGCACGGTCAAGGACGCCGTGTCGATCCCGGTCATCGTCAACGGCGACATCTGCTCGGCCGATGATGCCCGCGCCGCCATCGCGCAGAGCGGCGCCGACGGGGTGATGATCGGCCGCGGCGCCTATGGCCGACCCTGGCTGCTCGGGCAGGTGATGGCGGCGCTGCGCGGGGAGAGTGAGCGTCCCGACCCCGGCGTCGACGAACAATATGACATCATCACAACGCATTACCGTGCAATGCTCGATCATTATGGCGAGATGACCGGGGTCAATATGGCGCGCAAGCATCTGGGCTGGTACGTCAAGGGCCTGCCGGGCTCGGCCGAGTTCCGCAACAAGGTCAATCAGATCCCCGACAGCCGCGGTGTGCTCGACGCGCTCGAGCAATTCTACGGACCCTATCTGAGCAAGGCGGCCGCGTGAGCGCGCTGACGTCGAGCATTCCGATGTTCGACCATGACGAGATCATTCAGTCGCATCCCGTCGCCACGCTTCTGATCGACAGGGGCGGGGTGATCCTGTTCGTCAACGCCGCGGCGGAACAGCTTTGCAATATCGGGCGCGCGGCGATGGTCGGGCGCGTCATCGACGATGTGATCGGCATGGACCGCAGCTTTCGCCAGCGGATGAACGATCCCGCCGCTCCCGCGCTTTTCGCGCACCGCGCCGAAATCACGCTCGGCGGGCGCCGGTCGGTCTTCGTCGACATGCAGCTCGTGCCCTATGGCCGCAGCGGTCATCGCATCCTGACGCTCGTGCCGTCGCAGCGCGAGGCCGACCTGATGGGCGGCGCGATCGGCCGTTCGGGGCGCGCCGCGGGCGCCGCCGCCTCGATGCTCGCGCACGAGATCAAGAATCCGCTCGCGGGGATCAAGGGCGCGGCGCAATTGCTCGCACGCAAGGCCGATGCCAGCGGCGAGCGTTTCACGACCCTTATCTGCGCCGAGGTCGACCGGATCACGACGCTGATCGATCAGATGGAGCATTTCTCGCGCGGGCAGCCGATCGCCTGCGGCCCGGTCAACCTCTATCAGCCGATCCATCAGGCGATGGAGACCGCGCGCGCGCGCCAGTTTCCGGGCATCGGCTTCGTCGAGGATTTCGACCCGTCGCTGCCGCTGGTGCACGGCAATCATGATGCGCTGGTCCAGATTCTGCTCAATCTGATCACCAACGGCTGCGAGGTGTTGGCGGGGCGCGACGACGGCATCGTGCGGATCGCGACCGCCTATCGCCACGGCCTGTCGATCGACAATGGCGACGGGCGCGGCCGCATCGCGCTGCCGATCGAGGTCAGCGTCAGCGACAATGGTTCCGGTGTTCCCGCCGATATTCGCGGCGACCTGTTCGATCCCTTCGTCACCACGAAGCGCGAGGGCAGGGGGCTGGGCCTCGCGCTGGTTGCCAAGCTGGCGCGCGACATGGGCGGAACGGCGCAGCATCTCCGCGACGGCGACTGGACGCGCTTCCGCGTTCACCTGCCTGCCGTATCGAAACAGGGGCGGGGCGCATGAGCAGCGGCAAGACCATCCTGCTCGTCGAGGACGATCCGGCGATCGCGCTGATCATCCGCGAGACGCTCGACGCCGAATGCGGCACCTTCGCCTCGGTTTCGAGCATCGGCGAGCGCAATGCCTGGCTGGCGGACCATCGCGTCGACCTGATCATCACCGACGTCGTGCTGCCCGACGGCGACGGCATCGACTCGCTGCCCGGCGCGGGCGTCGATCCCGACACGCCGGTGATCGTGCTGTCGGCGCAGAACACCCTCGACACCGCGGTGCGCGCGACGGGGATCGGCAGCTATGACTATCTGCCCAAGCCGTTCGACCTCGAGGAACTGACCGCGAGCGTCCGCGCTGCGCTCGAACGGAGCAGCCAGCCCGCGGTCAAGGCCGATCCGGGGCAGGCCGACAGCCACGGGCTGGTCGGCCGCGCGCCGGCGATGCAGGCGGTCTACCGCACCATCGCGCGGCTCGCGACCAACGATCTCGCGGTGCTGATCCTGGGCGAATCGGGCACCGGCAAGGAGGTCGTCGCGCGCGCGATCCATGCGACCGGGCTCCGCCGCGCCGGGCCGTTCGTCGCGATCAATATGGCCGCGATCCCGCGCGAACTGATCGAGGCCGAGTTGTTCGGCCACGAAAAGGGCGCCTTCACCGGGGCGACCAGCCGCAATGCGGGCCGCTTCGAGCAGGCGGCGGGCGGCACCCTGTTCCTCGACGAGATCGGCGACATGCCGCTGGAGGCGCAGACGCGGCTGCTGCGCGTGCTGCAAAGCAACGAATATTCGACCGTCGGCGGCAGCCAGGCGCTACGTGCCGATGTGCGCGTCGTCGCGGCGACGCACCGCGACATGCGCACGCTCGTCGCCGACGGGCGCTTTCGCGAAGATCTGTTCTATCGCCTCAACGTCATTCCGGTCACGCTGCCGCCGCTGCGCGACCGGCGCAGCGACATTGCCGCGCTCGTGCGCCATTTCGTCGATGCGGGGCGGCATGCCGGGCTTCCCGACCGGCAATTCGCGCCTGCGGCGATGCAGCTTCTCGAACGCCACGACTGGCCGGGCAACGTCCGCGAGCTTGGGAACGTCGTTCAGCGCCTCGCGGTGCTGTCGCGCGATACATCGGTCGGCGCGCGCGATGTCGAGGCGGTGCTGCGCGACCATGGCGAGAGCGCGGCGATTGCCGCCCCGGCTGACCTGATCGCGCGCGCGGTCGACGATTGGGCGCGCGAGGCGCTGTCCGCATCGGATCAGGACGGCGCGATCCATGGTGCGCTCGAAGCGATCGTCGAAACCGCGCTGCTGCGCCGGACACTGCGCGAAGTGCGCGGCAACCAGCTCGAGGCGGCGCGCCGGCTGGGGATCAACCGCAACACGCTGCGCAAGCGGCTGGGGCAGCTCGACATCGACCCCGCGCGTCCCTGACGCCTCGCACCGACGGCAAAAAGCACACATATCGGCGCGCGTCCGCACTTTGTGTGTTTTCTATGCAACAGGATTGTCGTAGCAAGGCAACAATGGAGCCTGCCGCTTCCCTCAGCGTCGAAAGCGATTCTAACGATCCGACCGCGGATTCGCGGGGCTGGCACTTTGCGGCGCCCGAATATTACACGCTGGCGATCATCATCAGCGTCGCGATCGCCACCTATATCTTCGTCACCGGCGACGCGCAGAGCGAAAGGCTGCTGACGCCCGCGCTCGTCGCGGCAATCATGGTCGTGAACCTCGTGCCGGCGATGGCGCTGATCGTGCTCGTCGGCAGCCGGATTGCGCGCGCCCGTGCGATGCGTTCGATGGCAGGGGGCAATGGCCGCCTGCATGTCAGGCTGGTGGCACTCTTTTCCTTGCTCGCGGCAACGCCGACGCTGCTGGTCGTGATCTTCGCCTCGCTGCTGTTCCAGTTCGGCGTCGATTTCTGGTTCTCAGACCGATCGCGCGGCATGTTCGAAAACGCCGCTAACCTGGCGCAGGGCTATTATCAGGAGAATCAGAAGCAAGTTGAGCAAAACGCCTTGGTGATGGCCACTGACATCAGCAAGGCCATTAAATATGCTTCATTCAACGATTCCGATTTCAAGTTTTTCTATGTGCAGCAGGTGTTGTTCAGGGGATTGAACGAGTCGGCCATCATAAGAATGGGTGACTCCGGCGAGTATATTACGGAAGCCATGATAGAACCCGATGAAAGGGATGCATCGGAGCGTATTTCTCCCCAAGATATCAAGGCTCTCGACGACGGAAAGCCGATCATCATCCATCAGACCGACCGCCGCATCGAGGCCGCGACCAAGATCAAGGGCGACAAACGGCTTTATCTCTATGTCGCGCGCAACACCGGCGCATTGGGTCTTTTGCAATTCGGCAGGGCGCGGACCGTGCTGGCCGACTATAACGACCTGTTTGATCGATCGCAAAAGCTGCAATTGCAGTTCAACGGCGCGCTCTATCTCGGTTCGCTGTTGCTCCTCGCCTTGGCGGTGATTGCCGCCATCGTTGTCGCGGACCGTATCGTCCGGCCGCTTGGCACCTTGATCGGCGCGACGCGGACCGCTGCTGGCGGCGATTTGTCGGTACGGGTTACTCCCCCGGCGCGCGAGGATGAGATTGCGGTGCTCACGAGCGCGTTCAATCGCATGACCGAACAGTTGGAGGGGCAGACGGGTGCGCTTGTGACCGCCAACGCCCAGCTCGAAGCGCGGCGGAGCTTTATCGAAGCAGTGCTGAGCGGAGTATCGTCGGCGGTCGTTTCGGTCGATGCCGGCCATCATATCCTGCTCGTCAACGCCGCGGCCGAGCGGTTGATCGGGCAGAGTGCGGCCGACCTTACCGGCCGGCCGCTGGCCGACGTCGCCCCCGAACTCGCGGGTCTGCTGACCAGCGGCGAGCGCGAAGGCGTCGTCCAGCTTGTGCGCCGTGATGCCGAGCCTGCAACCTTGGCGGCGAAGGCAGTGGCGCAAGGCGATGGCTTCGTGCTGAGTTTCGAGGATATCACGCAGCAATTGCTCGATCAGCGCCGCGCCGCCTGGTCCGACGTCGCACGGCGAATCGCGCACGAGATCAAGAATCCGCTGACCCCGATCCAGCTTGCCGCCGAGCGGCTTCAGCGCCGCTTCGGCGAAAAGGTCGAGGGCGATGCGCCGACCTTCCGCCGTCTGACCGACACGATCGTCCGCCAGGTGCACGATATGCGGCGCATGGTCGACGAATTTTCCAGCTTCGCACGCATGCCCAAGCCGACCTTCGGGGTCGAGGATGTCCGTGACATCCTGCGCCAGGCGGTCTTCCTGTTCGAGGTGGCAAAGCCGGAGATCGCCTTTAGCGTGAAGACGCCCGACGAGATCGAACCGCTCGTCTGCGACCGTCGCCTGTTGTCGCAGGCACTCACGAACATCGTTAAAAATGCGGTCGAAGCGATTGAAGAAAAATCGGATAATATAGCATCATCGCCGATCGGCCACATCAGCGCCGAACTCGCGGCGGGCGCGGGCGACGCCATCGTCATCCGGGTCAGCGACGACGGGGTCGGGCTGCCGCAGGCCCGCGATACGATCGCCGAACCCTATATGACGACGCGGCAGGGCGGCACCGGGCTGGGACTCGCGATCGTCAAGAAGATCGTCGAGCAGCATTATGGCGAACTCGAATTCTGCGACAATCCGGCGGGACAGGGCACATGCGTGACGCTGACCCTGCATCCGGGGCGGTTGCGGTCGTTGGCGAGCAAGGGGGAGGAATTGGTAACAGGGCAGGGTGAATCGGTTCCCGGACGGGTCCGGAACCGGCAGGACAGAGAAGAATATGGCGCTTGATATCCTGATCGTTGACGATGAGCGCGACATTTGCGAGCTGGTGGCCGGCGTCATGGAGGACGAAGGCTATGAGGCGCGCACGGCGTCGGACAGCGATGCCGCGCTCGATGCGATCCGCCAGCGGCGGCCCTCGCTCGCGCTGATCGACGTCTGGCTCCAGGGATCGCGGCTCGACGGGCTAGGGCTGGTCGAGGCGATAAAAGCTTTCGATCCGACCTTGCCGATCATCGTCATTTCGGGCCACGGCGGCCTCGACACCGCCGTCGCGGCAATCCGCCGCGGCGCGTTCGACTTTATCGAAAAGCCGTTCGAGGCCGAGCGACTGCTCCACCTCGTCGCGCGCGCGACCGAGAGTGAGCGGCTCAAGTTCGAATATGAGCAACTCCGCGAGAAAGCGGGGCCGTCGGACGAACTGACCGGCACCAGCGCCGCGATCAACAATGTCCGCGCGACGCTGAAGCGTGTCGCCGGAACGGGTAGCCGCGTCCTCATCACCGGGGCGCCGGGCGTCGGGAAGGAAGTCGCCGCGCGCGTTCTCCACGGCTGGAGCGGGCGACATAGCGCGCCCTTCCGCGTGATTTCCTCGGCACGGATGGACCCCGAAACGGTCGAGATCGAACTCTTCGGTTCGGAGGCCGAGGATGGATCGATCCGCGTCGGCCTGCTCGAACAGGCGCATGGCGGAACCCTGTTCCTCGACGAGGTCGCCGACATGCCGCTGACGACGCAGGGCAAGATTCTTCGCGTCCTGACCGACCAGAGCTTCACGCGCGTCGGTGGGCGGACGATGATCCGCGTCGACGTCCGCATCATTTCGGGCTCGGCACGCGATCTGACGGTCGAAATCGCCGAAAGCCGGTTCCGCGAAGACCTCTATTACCGGCTCAATGTCGTGCCGGTGCATATCCCGCCGCTGCGCGAGCGGCGCGACGACATCGCCAGCCTGTGCGATCATTTCGTTCGCCGTTACGCCGCCGACCGCCGCGTTCCGCCGCCCGAGATCAGCGGCGAGGCGATGGCGGCGCTTCAGGCGCACGACTGGCCGGGCAACGTCCGCGAACTGCGCAACGTGATCGAGCGCGTGATGATCCTCGCGCCAAGCGACCGGCTGGGCCGCATCGACGCCGACATGCTGCCGGCGGAACTGGTCCGCGGCGGCGCCGACATATTGCCGAACAGCGAGTCGATTACCGCGATCCCGCTCAAGGAAGCGCGGGAGAATTTCGAGCGCGAGTATCTGCGTATTCAGATCAACCGTTTTTCGGGCAATATCTCGCGCACCGCAACCTTCATCGGCATGGAGCGTTCGGCGCTGCATCGGAAGCTCAAGCTGCTCGGACTGACGGACAATCACGACGGCGAAGGCTGACGGCTTTCCGCTAGACCTGTGCGGAGCTTTGCCGCATATTGCGGATGCGAAGACGGTCGCCGCGCCGCAAGGCGGTGCTTTACCCGCGGTTTCACCGCCAAAACCAAGGAGGCAAATATGTCCGACAAGAATCAGAATCTCCAGGATCTTTTCCTTAATGCCCTGCGCCGGACCAAGACGCCGGTGACGATGTTCCTGGTCAAGGGCGTCAAATTGCAGGGCATCATCACTTGGTTCGACAACTTCTCGCTGCTGTTGCGCCGCGATGGCCAATCGCAGCTTGTCTACAAACACGCGATCTCGACGGTAATGCCGTCGCATGATTTCGACCTCGCGTCGTTGGGCAGTGACATTCGCGATGCGCCGGCGAGCAAGGGCAAGGCGCTGCAGGACGTGTTTCTGAACGCAGTGCGGCGGTCGGATGAATCGGTGACGATGTTTCTCGTCAACGGCGTGATGCTCCAGGGCGATATCGTCGCCTTTGACCTGTTCTGCATGTTGCTCGAACGCGAGCGGCAGGTGCAGCTCGTCTACAAACATGCGATTTCGACCGTTCAGCCGAACGGGCCGATCAACCTCTCCGATAATGGCGACGAAGACGGCGACGCCTGATCGATCCGATGAGCGATAGCGACGGAGACGTCACCCGCGGCGCCGCCGCGCTGCTGGTCGTGCCCGAATGGCACGGCCAGCGACTGTCGCGCGACCTCGATGCGCGCGCCGAGGAAGCCAAGGGGCTCGCGCTGGCGATCGGCCTTGACGTCGTGGCGGTTCATACGCTGCGGCTACGGCAAACGCGCGCGGCAACGCTGATCGGGGTGGGGCAGATCGAGGCGATCAAGCCCGATGTTGTCGAACGTGTCGCGCAGCTCGTCATTGTCGATGCGGCACTTACCGCGATCCAGCAGCGCAATCTGGAGACCGAGTTCGGGACGAAAGTCATTGATCGGACGGGATTAATTCTCGAAATCTTCGGTGAGCGCGCGGCGACGGCCGAGGGGCGGTTGCAGGTCGAACTCGCGCATCTCGATTATCAGGCGGGGCGGCTGGTGCGAAGCTGGACCCACCTTGAGCGTCAGCGCGGCGGCTTCGGCTTTCTCGGCGGGCCGGGCGAAACGCAGATCGAGGCCGACCGCCGGATGATCCGGGGCCGGATGGCGCGCATCCGCCGCCAGCTCGACGATGCCCGCCGCACGCGCCAGCTCCAACGGTCGAAGCGCCAGCGCGCGCCCTGGCCGGTGATCGCGCTCGTCGGCTATACCAATGCCGGAAAATCGACTTTTTTCAATCGCCTGACGGGAAGTGACGTCATGGCGGAAGACATGCTGTTCGCGACGCTCGATCCGACGATGCGCGAAATCCGGCTGCCGGGGATCGACAAGGCAATCCTGTCGGACACCGTCGGCTTCGTCTCCGACCTGCCGACCGAGCTTGTCGCCGCCTTCCGCGCGACGCTGGAGGAAGTCACGACCGCCGACCTGATCGTGCACGTCCGCGACATCGCGCATCCCGATAGCGAAGCCCAATATGACGACGTCCGCGCGATCCTCGATTCGCTGGGCGTCAACGGATCGCAAGATGGGGAAGGGGAGGACGACGCCGTTCCCCAGATCGAAATCTGGAACAAGATCGACACCGCCGACGTCGATGCGCGGGAGCGTATCGACGAGATGGCGGCGCGGCGGCCCGACGTCGCGGTCATATCGGCTATGACGGGAGAGGGCGTCGAGGCGGCGCGGACGCTCATGGCGTCACAATTGACCGCGCGCCACCGCGTCGAGCAGATTTTCCTGCGCTTCGACCAGGGCGAGGCGATGGCATGGCTCCACGCACGCGGCGAAGTGCTGTCCGATGTTGCCGAAGGTGAGGGGCATGTGCTGACGGTACGGCTCGACCCCGCCGATCGCGCGCGGTTCGAGCGGCTTTGGCCGCAGGGGGATGGATCGATTTAGCGTTTATGGGCGTGTCCCCGCGAAGGCGGGGACCCATCTCCTGCCGGTTCAAACTCGCGCCGGCAGGAGATGGACCCCCGCCTTCGCGGGGGAACATCTGTTTAATGGGTGTCGTTTATGGAGCCCGCTCCGACGCCTTGACCGCCTGCCAATGCGCTTCGAGCGTATCGAGCGGCAGCGTGGCGATATCCGGCCCCGCACGCTCCTCGACGCCATGGAAGCGGCGAGCGAATTTGTCGTTCGCGGCGCGCAGCGCCCCTTCGGCGTCGACGCCAAGATGGCGCGCGTAATTGACCACCGCGAAGAGCAGGTCGCCGATTTCTTCGGCGCGCGCTTCATCGTCGGGTGCCGCCGCGACTTCGTCCAGTTCCTCTGCGATCTTGGCGCGCGGGCCGTCGGCGTCGGGCCAGTCGAAGCCGACGCGCGCGGCGCGGCCCTGCAGCTTTTGCGCGCGGAGCAGCGCCGGCAGCGACAGCGCGACGCCGTCGAGCGCGCTTCCGGAACCGTCGGCAGCGCGCTCGGCCGCCTTGATCGCTTCCCACTGGATGCGGACATCGTCGGTCCTCGTGTCACCGAAGATGTGCGGATGGCGGCGTTCCATCTTGTCGCTGATCGCGGTCGCGACGTCGTCGAAGCCGAACAGGCCGCGGTCGGTCGCGATCTGGCTGTGAAAGACGACCTGGAGCAGCAGGTCGCCGAGTTCGTCGCAAATCTCCGCGGGATCGCCGCCGGCAATCGCGTCGGCAACCTCATAGGCTTCCTCGATCGTATAGGGCGCGATCGTCGCGAAATCCTGTGCCAGATCCCATTCGCAGCCACCGTCGGGGTCGCGAAGCCGGGCCATGACGCCAAGCAGGCGATCGATGGGGGGCACAGCCGAGGGGGGCTTGGTTCCGGTCATCTTATTATCCGATAATATATATTATGTTAAATAAATATGGAGATGGAGAGGGAGCGAGCCCGATGCTTCATCCCCCACGCACCGTCTGGAACGTCCAGACTGCCAGAAAGATCAGCCCGAAGATCGCGATCCACGCGAGCGCCATCTTGATGCTGTCGGAGAATTTGATGCGGCGTGTGACGAGCGCGCTCAGCACCAGCGCGAAGGCTCCGGCGAACCAGATCAGGTCGACCGCGCTGTTGCCGCTCATAATTGCACCTCCAGCCCGTCATAGCCCGGCTCGACGCCCGGCGGCAATTCGGCCGCCAGATCGTCATAGTCCATCGTATTGTCCATGTGCGTGATGATCGCGCGCGGATGACCGACCTTGGCGAGCCCTTCGAGCGTCATCGCCAGATGCGGATGCGTCGGATGCGGATAGCGGCGGAGCGAGTCGATCACGAACAGATCGACGCCTTGGAAGAAATCGACCATCTCGTCGGTGAATTTCGAAAAATCAGTCGCATAGGCGATCTTGTGCGCACCATCGCTGAAGATCAGCCCGGTCGCCTTTATCGGGCCGTGCGGCATTTCGAGCGCCGACACCTCGATCGGCCCGATCGACTGATGATCCTCAAGATCGATCGGATCGACCGACGCCGGATAGCCGGCGTTGCCCGCAAAGGCGTAAGTGAAACGCCACTTCAATATGTCGAGCACATGCGCGCGTGCATAAGCGGGAACCGCCGACCGGCGGAGGTGCATGATCTGGCGCAGATCGTCGAGGCCGTGGGTGTGATCGGCGTGCTCGTGGGTCCAGATGACGGCATCGACCTCGCCCACGCCGGCGTCGAGCAGTTGCAGCCGCATGTCGGGACTGGTGTCGACGATGATGCGAAAGCCACCGAGTGAGATCATGATCGAGGCGCGGCTGCGCAGGTTGCGTATATTGTCGGGATCGCACGCGCCCCAGTCGTTGCCGATCCGCGGCACACCCGATGAGGTCCCGCAACCAAGGATGCGGACCTTCATGATTTCAGCACCAAGCCGTTCGTGCTGAGCTTGTCGAAGCACCGCCCTTCTTCTTGCCGCGTCAAAAGAAAGAACGGCCCTTCGACAAGCTCAGGGCGAACGGATTTTGGAGACTCGACGCCTTGTGACGTCATGGTACCGCCTTGTTGAAAAGCTTGTAGAAATTGGTGCTCGTCGCCGCCGCCAGCGTGTCGACCTCCTCCCCGCGCAGGTCGGCGAGATAGGCGAGTGTGTCGGCGACAAAGGCCGGCTCGCCGGTCTTTCCGCGGTGCGGGATGGGGGCGAGGAAGGGGGAGTCGGTTTCGATCAGCAGCCGCTCCTGCGGCAGCCACCGCGCGGTCGCCTGCAGGTCGGCGGCATTCTTGAAGGTCACGATCCCCGAGATCGAGATATAGAGGCCGAGATCGAGCGCGCGGCGCGCGAAATCATCGCTGGCGGTGAAGCAATGGATCACGCCGGGGAAGACCGCCCTTCCCATCTCCTCGCCAAGCAGCGCGAGCGTGTCGGCTTCGGCCTCGCGCGTGTGGACGATGATCGGCAGGCCGGTTTCCTGCGACGCATGAATATGGCGGCGGAAACTGTCCTGCTGCCGCGCGCGATCGCTCTTGTCGTAATAATAGTCGAGCCCGGTCTCACCGATCCCGATGACGCGCGGGTGCGCGGCGCGGCGGACCAGCTTCGCGGTATCGACGTCGGGATGATGATCGGCGTCGTGCGGATGGATGCCGACGCTGGCCCAGACGTCGGCGTTGGCCTCGGCCGCTGCAAGCACATCGTCCCATTCGCTTTCGCGCGTCGCGATGTTGAGCATCGCCGTGACGCCTCTTTCGCGAGCCCGCGCCAGCACCTCGCCCTGCTGCTCGGCAAGGCCCTTGTAGTTGAGGTGACAGTGCGAATCGACGAGCATCAGGCCTCCCCTTCCCCCTCGGGCAGTTCGAGGCGGGGAAAGATGGGAACGGGCTGGCCCAGCGTGAAACCGCTCGCGGCGAGTTTCGCGAACCAGTCCCGGTCGGCGAGCGCCGCGAAATCGCGCGCGTCGGCGGCGATGCCCATCTGGTCGAGCAATTTGTCGGCGGAATCGGGCACCACCGGGCGGATCGCGATCGCGAGCGTCCGCACCGCCTGGAACAAGGTCATCAGCACCGCGCGCATCCGTTCGGGATCACTCTTGCGCAGCGCCCAGGGCGCCTGTGCATCGACATATTGGTTGCAGGCGAAGACGGCGCGGATCCAGTCCTCGATCCCGATCGAGAAAGCGAGCTGCTCGAATTCGCGCGGCAGGCGCTCTTCGGCCATCGCGAGCAGGTCGGCGAGCAGGTCGGCATCCTCCTGCGATGGCGTGTAATCGGTGGAAATTACTCCATCCAGATTCTTGAAAATCATCGACAAACTGCGCTGCGCGAGATTGCCGAAGCTGTTCGCGAGGTCGGCATTGGCGGTGCGCACGATCGCTTCGGCCGAATAGCTGCCGTCCTGTCCGAAACTGACTTCGCGGAGCAGATAATAGCGTAGTGCATCGACCCCGAAACGCTCGGCCAGCTCCATCGGATCGACGACGTTGCCGAGCGATTTCGACATCTTTTCGCCGCGGTTGAGCAGGAAGCCGTGGCCGAACACCTGTTGGGGCAGCGGCAATTTGGCGCTCATCAGGAAGGCCGGCCAGTAAACCGTATGAAAACGAACGATATCCTTGCCGATCATATGGATATTCGCGGGCCAGAATTTGCCGAAATCTCCGTCGGTATCGGGGTAGCCGAGCCCCGAGAGATAGGTGGTCAGCGCGTCGACCCAGACATACATGACATGCCCGGGCGAGCCCGGCACCGGTACGCCCCAGTCGAAGCTGGTGCGCGAGACGCTGAGATCCTTGAGCCCGCCCTCCACGAAGCGCAGCACCTCGTTGCGGCGGCTTTCGGGGCGGATGAAATCGGGCTGTTCGGCATAGAGGGTGAGCAGCTTGTCCTGATAGTTCGACAGGCGGAAGAACCAGCTTTCCTCGACCGTCCATTCGACGGGGGTGCCCTGCGGCGACAGGCGGACGCCCCCCTCCCCGTCGGTGAGTTCGTCTTCGTCGTAGAAAGCTTCGTCGCGAACCGAATACCAGCCCTCGTAGCGGTCGAGGTAAAGGTCGCCATTTGCTTCCATCGCCTGCCAGATCGCCTGCGACGCGCGATGATGCGCAGGGTCGGAGGTGCGCATGAAATTGTCATAGCTGATATTCAGCTTGGCATACATCTCACGGAAATATCCCGACATTTCATCGGCAAGATCGATCGTTTCACGGCCTTGATTGCGCGCGGTCTGGAACATCTTCAGCCCATGCTCGTCGGTCCCGGTGACGAGGCGCACGTCGCGACCGCGTGCGCGCTGGAACCGCGCCATGACGTCGGTGGCAATGGCCTCATAGGCATGGCCGATGTGCGGACGGCCGTTGGGATAGCTGATGGCGGTGGTGATATAAAAAGGCTCGGACATGCGCGCGCCTTAGCGGGTGCGGGGCGCGAGGGGAAGGGCGGCCTTCGCCCTCCCCCTCTCCAGGGGCAGGGTTATCGCGCGCGCTCGCGCGGTGCGAGTTCGGCAAGGCAGTTGCCGATCTCGAAACCGACCATCGCGCCGTCATAGGATCCACGAACCGCGTCGCGCACGGTGCGCTGCACGCGGTCCCATTGCGCGAGCACTGGCGCGATCTCGGCGATCGGACGCTCGTGCGCCAGCCGCGCGAGCAGGCCGGGAACGATATCGATCACCAGCTCGAGCCGCGCGCGATTGCTCGTCCCGCCAACCTCGCGCGCGAGCGCCTCGCGCAGGCGGTTGCCGGGATCGCCGCCGTTCGCGATCGCGAGCAGCTTCGCTTCCACCGCGGCGACGTCGCTGTCGATCAGCGCGAGGGCCTTGCCCGGCACGCCGCCCGACGCGGATACGATCGCGCGCAGTTCGGCCATGTCGATCATCGGGCGCAGATCGTGCAGCCACGATGTCATGACGTCATGCTCAACCGGTTGAAAACGCAGGATTCGACAGCGCGACCGGATCGTCGGCAGCAGGCGCCCCGGCGAGTGGCTGACGAGCAGGAACAGCGTCTGCGCGGGCGGCTCTTCGAGCGTCTTGAGTAGCGCATTGGCGCCGTCGGTTTCGAGGTCGTCGACCGCATCGACGATGATCACGCGCCAGTCGCCGAGCGACAGCGACAGGTGCAGCCGGCGGATGACACCGCGCACCTGGTCGATCGTGATGTTGCGTGCGAGCTCCTTGCCCTTGTCCTTCGGCTGGCGTGCGAGCGGAATGATTTCAGGATGGTTGCCCGCCTCGACGAGCTTGCTCGCGGCGGTGTCACCCGGATCGTCGAGAGTGATCGCCTGCCCTGCGCCTGCCCGGCCGTGGGTGGCGAGGAAGCGTGCGACGCGCGCGGCGAAGGCCCCCTTCCCCATCCCCTGCGGCCCGGCGAGCAGCCAGGCATGGTGCAGCCGGCCGCCCTGCCACGCCTCCAGAAACGCCTTTTCGGCTTCGCTATGACCGATCAGCGTCACAGCCAAGGCTCCAGTTCGGCGATGATCGCGGCGGTCACCGCCTCGGCGGGCGCGTCGGCGTCGATCACGCGCCAGCGGTCGGGTTCGGCCGCCGCCATTTCGGCAAAGCGCGCGGCGAGGCGGGCCTGATAGTCGGCGGGCTTGCTGCCCATGCGGTCGGCGCCCGCGGCATCGCGCACCGCGAGCCGCCGGTCGGCCTCGCGCGCGCTGACGGTCAGCAGGAAGGTGCGATCGGGGAGCAGCCCGAGCGAGCCGAAGCCGTGGAGCGCCAGCAGATCGCCGTCGGTGATGCCGCCGCCGCCGCCCTGATAGGCGCGCGAGCTGTCGACGAAGCGGTCGCAGAGCACCCACGCGCCGCGCTCCAGCGCGGGGCGGATCGTGCGCGCGACATGGTCGGCGCGCGCCGCGGCGAAGAGCAAAGCCTCGCTTCGCGCATCCCAGCGGTCGTCGCTGCCCTCCATCAGCAGCGCGCGAATGGCCTCGGCGCCAGCGCTGCCGCCGGGTTCGCGGGTTGCGACAACCTCGACCCCGCGCGCGGCGAGCGCGGCGGACAGCGCGCGGATCTGGGTCGACTTGCCGACCCCTTCGCCGCCCTCGAGGGTGATGAAGCGGCCGCTCACCAGCCGGTCAGCCGGTAGAATCCGGTGCGCAGCCTTGCCCCGAAACCGCCCGCGCCGACATCGTTCGCGGCGAGCAGCGGCGTGACCTGCGGCGGCAGGCCATCGGGGGTCACGACCAGGTCGGCGATCCGCGCCCCGCGCGCGACGGGGGCCTGAACGGGGGAATGACTGCGCATCACTGCGCTATAGCCGCCGGCATGGCCGCGCGGAACGGTCATCCGCACCGGCATCGCCGCTTCGGCGACGACGGCGGGCGCACGCCCCTGCCCCACGTCGATGCGGCCGATCTTCGCGCCCGCGGGCACGAGTTCGCGCCCTTCCCATTGCTCGAAGCCCCAGCTCATCAGCCGCGCGGCTTCGTCGCGGCGCGCCTTGTCGCTCGACATGCCGGCGACGACCATGATCAACCGCCGCCCGCCGCGCTTCGCCGAGCCGAGGAAGCAATAGCCCGCTTCGACAGTATGGCCGGTCTTGAGCCCATCGACCCCCTCGACGCGGCCGAGAATCGGATTGGTGTTCGGCTGGACGATCGGCTTGCCGTCAGGGCTCTTGCCGTGCTGGAGTTTCGGCAGCGAAAAATAGCGCGCATAGTCGCGCGGATGCTCGCGGATCAGGCGGTCGGCGAGCAGGATCAGGTCGGCGGCGCTGACCTTGGTCACGCCGCCGTCGGGCCAGCCGTTCGGGGTGCCGAAATGACTCGACGTCATGCCAAGTTTCGATGCCATCGCGTTCATTCGCTTGACGAAAGCCTCTTCGCTGCCGTCGATCCCCACCGCCAGTGCGGCGGCGGCGTCGTTCGCCGATACGGTGATCAGCCCCTTGAGCAGTTCATCGACCGAGATTTTCTCGCCCGAGCGCAGGAACATCGTCGAGCCGCCGTTGCTGCCGTTCCATTTCTTCCACGTCGCCTGGCTGACGGTGATGATCCGATCACGCGGTAGCTCGCCCTTTTCGATCAGGTCGAGCACGATATAGGCGGTCATCACCTTCGCCATCGAGGCGGGCGGGAAGCGCTTTTCGGCGCCGCGCGAAAAGAGGATCGCGCCCGAATCGAGATCCTTGAGCATCACGATCGGCGCCTGCGTCATATAGAGCGGGCGGCTGGCGGGCGCCGATTTCGAATGCGCATCGCCTGCCGAAGCCGCCGGAAAGGCCGCGATAAGCGCCAGCGCCGCGCCACTGCCGATTGCGGCCCTGGCGATGAAAAACGGCCTTCGCATCGCCGCTGTCAACGATCGCGAACGACCGCCGCGTCGCGGAAGCCCTTGTCCCTGGCCTTGTCGAGCGCGGTGCGCGCTTCGGCGTCGCTGGCGAACGGCCCCACGCGGACCCGCCAAAATTTGCCCGCCTTTGCGACGGTCCCGCCAACCGACTTGGCGGCGGCGGCGGCGCGGGCTTCGGTGCTGAAGGCGCCGACCTGGACCTGATAGGAACCCGCGGCGGCGGTGGGCTTGGCAGGAACGGGCTTGAGGGCCGGTTTGGAAGGCTGCACCGCAAGACGGTCGTCGCCGGGCTTGACCTTGCCCGATGCCACCGGCGGCGCGGGCTGTGCCGCGACAGGCGTCGGCTTAGGCGCGGGCTGGTCCTTGAGCTTCTTGCGCAACACCGCGAGCAGCGAGTCGGGCGTCACGATCCGTTCGGGAACCGCGCGGCCCGCACGAAGCTGCGCGCGTTCGGCCTGCGGCGGGTTCGTTCGGCGCACCCGCACCGCGGCGTTGCCGCCGGTGATGCCGAGCTGTTCGGCGGCGCCGCGCGACAGGTCGATCAGCCGGTCGCCCACCATCGGTCCGCGATCGTTGACGCGGACGAGGATCGTGCGCCCGGTATCGAGCGCGGTCACCTCGACATAGCTCGGCATCGGCAGCGTCTTGTGCGCGGCGGTGATGCCGTCGGGATTGAAAGTCTCGCCATTGGCGGTCGGCTTTCCGGCGAGTTCGTCGCCATACCAGCTCGCATAGCCGACATCGTCGTAATCGGGGATGTCGACGGGCGTGTAAGTGACTCCGGCGATGGTGTAGGGATCGCCAAGCTTGACAGGCGTGTCGCTGACCCGTTCGACCAGCGGCGCGGGCGTCGGGCCCGCGGCCGGCCCGCCCTCGCGCTTGCCATCCATTGCCCCGCATCCCGCAAGCAGCAACGCCGCCCCTGCGATCAGGGCCCCCTCCCTAACGATCGATTTCATCCGCCAGCAACCCCACAGACAGTGCGTAAAAGTTGGAACAATTATAGTCCAATATCGCACGATAGTTGCCAGTCAGCAAATAAGCGGTTTTTCCCGGGCCGTCGGGTTCGAGCAAGGTCGCCTGCACCTGCCCGTCGGGCCAGCGGCCGCTGAGCGTCTGAAAACCGTCGGCGCGCCATTCGGCCATCGAGCGCCAGCGGCTGTAGCGCGCGAAGACGCGCGGGCAGCGCGTCGGCTGCAGGCGGCTCGCCATCGCGGCGCGGTTATAGCCCGCGGGCACCTGCACCGCGACGCCCCATGGCTGCCCCGCCCGCCAGCCGGCGCGGCGCAGATAGGCGCCGATCGATTCGATCGCGTCGGCCTCGCTCGACCAGATGCGCGCGACGCCGTCGCCATCGCCGTCCTCGGCCACTTGCAGATAGACCGAGGGGAGGAATTGCGGATAGCCGAAGGCGCCGGCCCAGCTTCCCTTGAGCACCTCGCGCGGCACGCCCTTTTGCACCATTTCGAGCGTCGCGATAAATTCGGGCTCGAACAAGGTGCGCCGCCGCCCTTCATAGGCGAGCGTCGCCAGCGCCTCGGGCAGGTCGAAATTGCCGGTCACCGCGCCATAGGCGGTTTCGTGACCGAAGATCGCGATCATGATGCTCGTCGGCACCCCGGTGCGCTGCTCGATGCGCGACAGCAGGGGCAGCAGCCGGTCGTGGACGCGCCGCCCGCCGTTGATCCGCGCCGCGTCGACATGCTTCGCCTTATAGGGTGCGAAGGCCGGAATCGGCGTGTTCGGATTCGGCGGCGCGCCGAGATTGTCGCGGTCGAGCGCGATGACGCGGGGATTATAGCGCAATCCTGACGTCACTCGGTCGAAGGTCGCGCGCGAAACCCCGCGCGCCTGAGCTTTCGGCCACAACGACTGGACATAGGCGTCAAATCCCGCGTCGCTCTGTGCGTAGAGCGGGCCCGACATCACCATCGACCAGGCCGAGAGGGTGAAGCCCAGCAGGCTGGAAAGACGACCGATTCTGAAACCTCTAGCGTGCATCATGTCCCACCCCATAGAATCGGATTGAACCAGATGCACGCGGCTTCGCCATCCGCCGCGAGACAGGTCGAGTCATTCGCGCGGCGAACCGAGCCGTCGATCTTTTGCTTGCCGCGGGGGCGCCGCGCGCTATGTCGGCGGCAGTGGACAGGTGGCCGAGTGGTTTAAGGCAGCGGTCTTGAAAACCGCCGTGGGTGCAAGCTCACCGTGGGTTCGAATCCCACCCTGTCCGCCAGGTTTCAATCCCACTCTTTCCCGAACCGTCTCCGAAACCCCAGCTTAGCTGCGGGTTTGAGGGGCGATTCGTATCCCTGTGCGTCCCACATGGTCCAGGCCGACATTTTTGCCAATGTGGGAACAAATTTTATGATCAGAGGGATGAAAAGCACTTCGAATGGGCTCTCGAAGTCCAAGGAAAAACAGCGGCGCGTGAGTCTCGGCGACGGCCTGATGCGCCTCGAACGGCCGGGAGGCACCAGTAGCTGGGTGTGCCGGGTCCAGAGCGACGGCGTGCGCCGCGACTTCGGCCTAGGCAGCTGCCAGAAAGTCAGTCTGGCGCAGGCGCGCGAAATGACGCTGGAAATTCGCAGCCAGATCGAGGCGGGCGTTGACCCGCAAATTGAGCGGCGCAAGCGGCAAGCGGTGCCGACCTTCAAGGACGCCGCCGTCACGACCTACGAGATACATTCGAAGACATGGCGCAACGGCAAGCATCACGCGCAATGGATGCGAACGATGGAGCTTTACGCCTTCCCGCACATCGGAAAATTTAAGGTCGATCAGATCACCGGCCCAATGATCCGCGACCTGCTCGCGGAAATCTGGCTAGCGAAGCCTGAGACGGCGCGCCGCGTCCGTCAGCGGATCGGCGCAGTTCTCGATTGGGCCTACACCCACCGCCATCGGCTGGTCCCGGCTGATCGTGCGCATTGTGTATATCATCGCGTTAATGGCATAGCTTACCCTATTCAGCCTGAATTGTTCTCGTCTGAAATAGCTTGCAGCCAGCTCGGCGTTGGATGGAGTAAATAAGAAAATGTTAGACAATCGCAGCGAACAATGGCAGAAGAGTTGCACGGACTGAATCATGAATTCAGATGCGCGGAGGAACCGTGTGGGTCCGAAATTTAGCGGATGTAATTTGAAAAATTATTTCAAATACATAGGTTTGACTTAATAAAACCACCCTGTCCGCCACCTTCCTTTTCATGCGCGACTTTATCGCAAGCGGCGATTTTGGGGTGGGAAGCGGATATTCCCCTCCCTGAAAGGGAGGGGTTAGGGGTGGGTAGCGAGCGTAGCGAGCAACGCGGAAGAGCGCCGCCTTCGGCGGCCACCCACCCCCGCCCCCTCCCTTGCAGGGAGGGGAGAAGATAGGTCCGCTTCCGGTCGCAACCGGCCATTCAACTCGTCATCGACGAATGTAATCTGGGCGTCGCCCCCTTCCTTACCCCGCATCGTGAAAGATCACGCCCAGCGTGAAGCGCTCGCCGCGGCGGATTTCGCTGACGCCATGGCGCAGCTTGACGCGATAGGGGCCGCGGCTGCCCTGGCGCGGTGCCTCGTTGACCGCGAAGATCACCGCGTCGCCCTGCTCCAGCGGCACGACGTGCGGGCGCGACTGCATCCGTGGGCGCTGTTCGGTGAGAACGAATTCGCCGCCGTCGAAATCCGCGCCCGGCATCGACAGCAGGATCGCGATCTGGAACGGGAAATGGAGTTCGCCATAGAGATCCTGATGCAGGCAATTATAGTCGCCGGTGCCATAGCGAAGGATCAGCGGCGTCGGGCGGGGCTGGCCGGCGAGCGCGCATTGGGCGAGGAAGGTAGCATGGTCGGCGGGATAGGCTGATGTCCGCCCGAGCGTCGCCGCCCAGTCGTTCGCGAGCGCCGCCAGCGGCGGATAGAAGGCCGCGCGCAGGGCCGCGACGGGATCGGGCAGCGGATAGCGATAATAGCGGTATTCGCCGCGGCCGAACCCGTGCCGCTGCATCGAGACTGTGCTGCGATAGAGGGTGTCCGCCGCATAATCGGCCCTGAGCGCGGCGCATCGGGCCGCTGACAGCAGGCCGGGAACAATATGCCAGCCTCTGCCCCCGAGATCGGTTGCGAGCGCTTCCCTATCGAGACCGGCTATACTGCGGGAGATGTCGTGGGTCGGCATGATCGTCTTTCAGTCGAGGCGGATATCGGCCCCTATCCGCGGCACGACGACACTCCGCCCCGTTTCTTGCGATCAAATTTCTTTCAAGGCTGCTCCGCAATGCCTCCGTCTTGAGGTCAGTTCCGGGAATACCCGGTCGACATCAAAAGAGGGATTTCATGCGCACGACCTTGCTGGCCTCCACCTGCCTTGCCGCCGTTCTTTCCACCACCGCTCATGCCGAAACCAGCATCAGCACCGCGACCACCACGCCGGTACGAACTTCGACGGTCAAATCGGGTGCCGCCGACGATGTGAAGATTACCTCGGCGGGATCGGTCAAGCCGGCGAACGGCACCGCGGTCACGATCGACAGCAACAACAAGCTGACCAACGACGGCACGATCCAGATTACCAATTCGGACGGCGCGACCGGCATCTTCGCGAACGGCGGCGTCAGCGGTGCGATCACCAACTCGGCGACCGGCAAGATCATCATCGACGAAAGCTATGCGCCGACCGACATCGACAAGGACGGCGACATCGACGGGCCCTATGCGGTGGGCAGCGGCCGCACCGGCATCGCGACCGGCGGCGCCTTCACCGGCAATATCGTCAACAGCGGCGAGATCACGATCGAGGGTAATAATTCGGCGGGCATCCGCCTCGGCGGGCCGCTGACCGGCAATTTCACCAACGACGGCAAGATTTCGGTGCTTGGCGACAACGCGCTGGGTGTCGGTTTGCAGGACGTGACCGGCAATGTCCGCCTGGCCGGCACGATCACCGCGGTCGGCGAGAATGCGACTGCCGCGCGGCTTGCGGGCAATATCAACGGCGCGCTCGTCGTGCAGGGCACGCTGACGTCGACCGGCTATCGCTATACGACGGCCCCCACCGACCCGTCGAAGCTCGACGCCGACGACCTGCTGATCGGTGGTCCGGCGCTGTCGATCGAAGGCAATGTCACCGGCGGCATCGTCGTCGCGGTGCCCCCGAAGGACACCAAGCCCGACGACAAGGACGAAGACAAGGACGGCATCGAGGATGCCAAGGAAGGATCGGGCGCGATCCAGTCCTATGGCTCGGCGCCCGCGCTTCGCATCGGTTCGGCCAGCCAGGACATCACGATCGGCGCGGTTGCGGGCACCGGAACCGGTCTGGGCCTGATCATCGACGGCACGGTCGTCGGCAACGGCCTCTATGCGGGCAAGGACGCGGCCGCGATCCAACTCGGCGGCATGGGCCGGAACGTGACGATCACTGGTGGCGTCGGGATCAATGGCGGCGTGTCGGCGATCTCGAATGGCGCGTCGGCGACGGCGATCCGCGTCGGCAGCGGTGCGACCACTCCCGAAATCCGCGTCGCGGGCAAGGTCGAGGCATCGGGCGGCAAGGAAGCCTCCGCCATCTCGACCGGCATTCTCGTCGAGGCGGGTGGCGACGTCGCTCTCATCCGCAACAGCGGCGTGATCAGCGCGAAGGCGGCGGGCGATGCCGGCACCGCGCGCGCGATCGTCGATCTGTCGGGCACCGTCGACACGATCGAGAATAGCGGGACGATCAGCGCCACGGGCGCGCTTGCGACCTCGGATCGCAACATCGCGATCGACCTCTCGGCGAACGGCAATGGCGCGACGGTCAAGCAGACCGCGGTCGCCAGCGGCATCGCTGCGCCGAGCATCGTCGGCGACGTCCGCTTCGGCGGCGGCAACGACCTGTTCGACATCGCGGACGGTTCGGTGAAGGGAAACAGCTATTTCGGCGGGGGCGACAATCGCCTGAACCTGTCGGGCGACGCCACTTATGCGGGCAATGCGCGCTTCGGCGCCGGCAACGACACGATGACGCTCGCCGGTACCTCTGTGTTCAGCGGCACGGCCGATTTCGGCGGCGGCAGCGACGCACTGACCATCGGCGGCACGTCGCGCTTTTCGGGCAGCCTCGCCAATTCGCAGGGGCTGGCAGTGTCGGTCGATGGCGGCACCTTCGACGTGAGCGGCGCGGCGTCGATCGCTTCGCTTGCGGTCACCAACAAGGGTGTCCTGGCGGTAACGCTCGACGACGGCAGCACCGGCACCGCGCTGACCGTCGACGGCACTGCCAGTTTCGGCGCGGACTCGAAACTCGCGCTCAAGCTGTCGAGCCTCGAGGAGGCCGAGGGCAACCATATCGTGCTGACCGCCGGGACGCTGACCGGCGCCGATAATCTGACCACCGAATCGACGCTGCTGCCCTTCCTCTACAAGGGCACGCTGAGCTCGAACGCCAATCAGCTCATCGTCAACGTCGCGCGCAAGAGCAGCACCGAACTGGGCCTCAACCGCTCCGAAGCGGGCGCGTTCGATGCGGTGATCGATGCGGTGACCGCCGACCAGAAGGTCGAGGACGTGTTCCTCGGCATCACCAACGGCGACCAGTTCCACAACCAGCTTCGCCAGATGCTGCCCGAGCATGAAGGCGGGGTGTTCGAGACCGTCACCTCGGGCTCGCGCGCGCTGGCGCGGCACCTGCAGGATCCGAACGCGCCGTTCCAGGACGAAGGCAAGTGGCGCTACTGGATCAACCAGGCCGTGTGGGGCACCGCAAAGGGCGTCGGCCAGACCGCGGGCTATAATGTCAGCGGCTGGGGCCTGTCGATGGGTGCCGAGATCAAGAGCGACGTCGGTAATTTCGGCGGCTCGATCGCGTTCCTGAGCGGCAAGGACGGCAACAGCAGCAACGACAATGAAGTGTCGTCGAGCCAGTTCGAAGGGTCGCTCCACTGGCGCCTGCAATCGGACGGATGGCTGGCGAGCGCGCGCGTTTCGGGCGCGCCGATCAGCCTGAAGGGCACGCGCTTCTTCCGCGCCGACGCAGGGGCCGAGGACATCGAGAAGACGATGCGCGGCAAATGGGACGCGACGCTCTATTCGGCGTCGGGCTCGGTCGCCAAGGACGCGCGCCTCGGCGGGCTGACGATCCGCCCCACCGTCGCGGTCGACTATTACAAGCTCAAGGAAGACGGCTATGCCGAATCCGGCGGCGGCGATGCGCTCGACCTGACCGTGCAGGGCCGCAGCAGCGACGAACTGGCGGTGTCGGGAACGGTGGCGCTCGGTCTCCAGTTCGGCGGCACCGACGAATATGACGGCTGGACGCGCTTCGAACTCGAAGGCGGACGGCGCCAGATCGTCGGCGGCTCGCTGGGCGCAACCGTCGCGTCGTTCAAGGACGGCACGCCCTTCACCCTGGTTCCAGAGGATCGCACGAGCGGCTGGGTCGGCCGTTTCCGCGGCATCGCCGGCAATTCGGCCTTTCAGGTCGCCGGCGAAGTGTCTGCGGAAGAACAGCAAAGCCACATCGGCTGGGCGTTCCGTGCGAGCCTGCGGGTCGGCCTTTAATCCCCCACTGGCTGGCCCCGCAGCAAGGGGGAAGCCCCTCCCTACCCCCGCTTCCCCCTTGCTAAGGCTCAAAGGATGAAAAGGAGATGACGATATTTCAGGCCGCTCTTGCCTGCCATGCCGGCCCGGCCATGCCGACGCGGTTGCATGGCGCACGCCGCGCGCTATATGGCGGCAGTATCAGGGGGCCGAACAGCACGCGCCGATTGGGCGCGGGCCGACAGACAATGGCATTCCGCGGCAAGCAATCCATGACCGATGCGAGTGATCGAACCGACGCCGTCCAGGGCATCGAAGGCGTGTTGCTCGCCAACCGCGAGCGCATCGTGCGCTTTCTGGAGGTGCGCGGCGCGGGCGATGCGGCCGAGGATCTGTTTCAGGATTTGTGGATGCGGCTGACCGAACGCGGCATGGGGCCGATTGCCGAACCGCTTGCTTATGTGATGCGCGCGGCGAACAATCTGATGCTCGACCGCTATCGCTCGGCGCGGCAAAGCGCACTGCGCGATGCGGCGTGGAGCGACGCGTCGATCGCCGAAGGTCCATCTGCCGAAACGGCGCTGATTTCGCGCGAGCAACTGGTGCTGGTCGAACAGGCGATCGCGGCGACCGGCGAGCGGCCGGCGCGCATCTTCCGCCGCTTTCGCGTCGACGGCGTCCAGCAGCGCGAGATCGCGGCCGAAATCGGCATCAGCCTGAGCACCGTCGAAGCCGATCTGCGCAAGGTCTATGCCGCGATCGCCCGGACCCGGAGGCAGTTCGATGTTTGACGATGCGAAAACCGCCGCCGAGGCCCGCGCAAGCGACTGGATCATCCGGCAGCGCGACCCCGCGTTCGACGATTGGGACGGCTTCGCCGACTGGCTGGCCGAAGACCCCGGTCATGCCGACCTCTATGACGCGCTCGCGAGCCTCGACCGTGACCTGGATGCCCTGCCGTCCGAGCGGGCGCCTTCGGTGGTGATCCGCCCCGAAACGCCGCGCCGCCCGGCGCGGCGCCTGTGGCTGGGCGGTGCGGTCGCGGCCGCGCTCGTTGCGGTGATCGCATTGCCGCAACTCGGCCTGTTCGATGATGCGAACCGGATCGAGACGGCGGCGGGCGAGCACCGCTCGATCACGCTCGCCGACGGGTCGAGGATCGAGATCAACGGCGCCTCGGTCGTCGAACTCGACAAGGATCGCCCCCGCTTCGCCCGGCTGGAATCGGGCGAAGCGATGTTCCATGTCGTCCACCGTGAAAGCGACCCCTTCCTCGTCGAGGCGGGGGCTGCGCGCATCGTCGACCTCGGCACGGCGTTCAACGTCGTCCGCCGCGACCGCCGGACTTCGGTCGCGGTGTCGGAAGGCGTGGTGCTTTACAACCCCCAGCGCGACAAGGTTCGCGTCGTCGCCGGACAAGCGATCGAGGCCGGCGACGCCGACGCCAAGCCGCCGCAGGTGCATCCCGTCGATGTCGCCAATGTCGGCGGCTGGCGCACCGGGCTGCTCGTCTATAACGACGCGCCGCTCACCACCGTTGCCGAGGATTTGAAGCGTACGGCGGGAATCGAGGTCGCGGTCGCCCCCGGCGCCGAAGGGCAATCCTTCCGCGGTGCGCTGATCATCGACAAGGATCGCGCGCGCACCGTCGCCGATCTGGCCGCACTATCGGGCACGGTTGCCGAACGGCGCGGCAATGGCTGGGTGCTGACACGCTAGCCATGGCGCGCTGGCAAACGTCCCTGCTGGTTCTCGCGTTCGTTGGCCTGCCGGCGCAGGTCGCGGCGGCCGAGGAGCGGGCGTTCAACGTGCCGGGCGGCGCGCTGTCGACGGCGCTGCCGCAGCTCAGCCGGCAGGCGGGCGTCAGCATCAGCGTTGCCGATGCGCGGCTGTGGCAGGCCGACGTCAGGCCGGTGCGCGGGCGCATGGACGTGCAGGACGCGCTGAGCCAGATGTTAGCGGGAACCGACGCCCGTGCGGTGCGGGTCAATGCGACGAGTTGGCGGATCGAGCGTCGCGCGCCGCCCCCGAAAGTCGCGCGGCGCTCCCTGCCGCGTGCCGCGCCACAACCGCGGGCGCGCGAACCGGCGCCGGTCGTTGCGTCGGCGGATGAAGCGATCATCGTCACCGCGAGCAAGACCGACCTTCCCTATTCGCATTTCGCAGGCGTCGCCACCCGGCTGGATGGCGACGATCTGGCGTTCGGCGGCGAGCGTGGAACCGATTCGATCCTGTCGCGCGTTGCGACGATTTCCTCGACCTATCTGGGGGCGGGCCGCAACAAGCTGTTCATCCGCGGCATCGCCGATTCGAGCTTTACCGGTCCGACGCAGGCGACGGTCGGGCAATATCTGGGCGATGTCCGGCTCAGCTACAACGCGCCCGATCCCGACCTCCGCCTCTACGACATCGACAGCGTCGAGGTGCTCGAAGGGCCGCAGGGAACGCTCTATGGCGCGGGATCGCTCGGCGGGATCATCCGTTCGGTCCCCAAGGCGCCCGATCCGCGCGAAACCCGGTTGCAGGCGATCGCCGGGGTTTCGGCAACCCAGCACGGCGACCCCGGCGGCGACATCGCGGGAATCGTCAACGTCCCCGTCGGCGATGGCGGCAGCGCGGTGCGCCTGCTCGGCTATATGCTGACCGACGGCGGCTATATCGATAATCCATTGCTCGGAAAAAATGACGTCAATCGCACCCATATATGGGGCGGCCGCGCCGCCGCTCGGATCGAGGCGGGCGACAATTGGACGATTGACCTCAGCGGTGTCTATCAGGCGATCACGTCCGACGATGCGCAATATGCCGACAAGGATGCGCCGCCGCTGACGCGCAGTTCGCTGGTCGAGCAGAATGCGCGGACGCGCTACGGGCTCGGCACCGTTGTCATTCAGAAGGACTGGGACGGCCTGCATTTCCAGTCGTCGAACGCCGTCGTCAGCCACCGGCTGTTCGAGCGGTTCGACGCCGGAAAGCCGGACGAAGAGCCACGGATACTCGACCAGTATAACCGCACCCGCATGTTCGTCAGCGAAACGCGACTATCGCGCCCCTTCGTCGACGGCTTCGGCTGGGTGATCGGCGCGAGTATCGTCGACAACCGGACTCGCCAACGGCGCCAATATGGCACCACGCTGCTCCGCGCTGCGGTGCCGGGCGTGACCAACGAAATCACCGAATTCACCGGCTATGCCGAGGCGACGCTTGAACTTTTGCCGCATCTGATCGCGTCGGCGGGCGGGCGGATTTCCCATGCGCGTCTCGGCGGCGAAGCCGATAGCGTCCCGCTTGCCATCGCCATGGCCGGACGCGCGACGACCGCGCACCGCACCGAAACCGACCTCCTTCCCTCTTTCTCGCTGCTCGCGACGCCATTCGAGAATCTGCGCCTCTATGCCCGCTATCAGGAGGGATTCCGCCCCGGTGGCCTTGCCATCGACGGCGATTTCGTGCGCCGCTTCCGCAACGATCAGGTGCGGACCTGGGAAGGCGGGGTTCGCTTCGGCGAAAAGGGACGGACGCCGTTCGACGCAAGCCTGTCGGTGTCCCACACACGCTGGCGCGACATTCAGGCGGACTTCATCGACGGCAATGGTTTTCCGACCACCGCCAATATCGGCAACGGTCGGATCACGAGCATTTCGGGTGCGGTTGCCTTCCGTCCGGTCTCCGCGCTCTCCTTCGATCTCGGTGCGGTCTATAACCACAGCCGGGTCGATGAACTGTCGCCACTGGCGATGGCTGCCTTTGCCGACGCCCCTGCCAAGCTGGGGCGCATCCCCAATGTTGCGAGCCATGCGGTGCGAGGGGCGGTGACCTATGTCGCGCCCGTCGGGGCCGATGCCGAGCTACGCGTCAACGGCTGGGCGAATTATATCGGGCCGTCGCGGCTGGGCATCGGGCCGGTGCTCGGCGAGGGTCAGGGGGATTATGTCGATACAGGCCTGGCGCTGCGCTTGGGCACCGAGCATCGCGGCCTGTCGCTGACGCTGACCAATGTGTTCGACGCGCGCGGCAATCGCTTCGCGCTCGGCACGCCGTTCGTCGAGGGCGGCGCGGGGTACATCACCCCGCTCCGCCCCCGGACGATCCGGATTGCCGTGGACGTGGCCTATTAGGCCGCGTCGTCAGTCAGCCAGAGCGATGCGCTCGTAGCGATCCAGGTGATAGTCGGCGCTGCCGAACTGACCCTCGATCATCGTCGCGCGCTTGAAATAATGGCCGATCGCCAATTCCTGCGTGATGCCGATACCACCATGGGTCTGGATCGCATTCTGGCCGACGAACTTGGCGCCGCGTGCGACCTTGCTCTTGGCCGCCGACACCGCCGCCATGCGCTCGTTCGCGGGCAGGTCGAGCTTCAGCGTGCCCATGATCGTCATCGAGCGCGCCTGTTCGACCTCCATGAACATGTCGACCATGCGGTGCTGGAGCACCTGGAACTTCGCGATCGGTACGCCGAACTGCTTGCGCTGCTGCGTATATTCGAGCGTGCCTTCGTGGAGCTTCTGCATCACGCCGGTCGCCTCGGCGCAGACCGCGATGGTCGCTTCGTCGACGATCTGCTCGATCAGCGGCAGGCTGGTTCCCTCGCCGCCGAGCAGTGCGTCGCCGGGGACTGCGACATTCTCGAAATAGATTTCGGACGCGCGGTTGCCGTCGACGGTCGGATAGTCGCGGCGGACGATGCCCGGAAGATTGGCGTCGATCAGGAACAGCGACACGCCGTCCGTGTCGCGCTGGCCGCCGCCGGTGCGCGCGGTGACGAGCAGATGCGTCGCCCACGGCGCGGCATAGACGACGCCCTTGTGGCCGTTCAGCACATAGCCCGCGCCGTCCTTCTTTGCGGTGGTGCGGAGGTTCGCGAGGTCGTAGCGGCCCTGCGGCTCGGCATAGGCGAAAGCGACAATCGCGTTGCCCGCGATGATTTCGGGGATCATCGCATCGGCCTGCGCGCCGCCGACGGCCTTGAGCGCGCCGCCCGCGATGACGACGGTCGGCAGATAGGGCTCGATCGCGATGACCTTGCCCAGTTCCTCCATGATGATCGCATTTTCGAGCGCGCCGCCGCCAAGGCCGCCCTGCTCTTCGCTGAACGCCGCGCCGAGCATCCCCAGTTCCTGCGCGAGCGCGGTCCAGATCGCGGGATCGCGGCCCAGATCGCCATTGATGAACTTCTGGCGCGTTTCGAAATCATAGGTGTCGGCCAGGAAGCGCGACAGCGTGTCGCGGATCATGTCCTGCGTTTCGGTGTAGGTGAAATCCACTATCTTATCCTCTATTCCACCGTCATCCCGGCGAAGGCCGGGATCTCGCCGCCGCATCATGGCGAGAGGTCGAGATTCCGGCCTGCGCCGGAATGACGTCGATTATTCGATCAAAGGCCGAGCACCATCTTCGCGATGATGTTGCGCTGAATCTCGTTCGACCCGCCATAGATCGTCGTCTTGCGGACGTTGAAATAGGTCGGCGCGGCGCGATGGGCATAGTCGGGCCCGATCGGATGCTCGTTGTCGCCCTCCCCGAAACCGCGGAAATAGGGCGCGCCATAATGGCCGACCGCTTCGAGCGTCAGTTCGGTCAGGCGCTGCTGGATTTCGGAGCCCTTGATCTTGAGCAGGCTCGATTCTGGCCCCGGTCCCTTGCCGGCATTGGCGCCGGCGAGGCTGCGCAACTCGGTGAATTCGAGCGCGGTCAGGTCGATTTCGAGTTCGGCCATCTTGCGCTTGAAGAAGGGGTTCGCAAGCAGCGGCTGATCACCGTCGAGTTCGGTGCGCGCGATCGCCTTCACCTTTTCGACCCCGCGCTTCGATGCCGCCACGCCGGCGATGCCGGTGCGTTCGTGCGCGAGGAGGAATTTGGCGCAGGTCCAGCCCTTATTCTCTTCATAGACGCGCTGGTCGACGGGAACGCGGACATCCTCGAGGAAGACCTCGTTCACTTCATGCTCGCCGCCGAGCGTGATGATCGGGCGCACGGTGATGCCGGGCGATTTCATGTCGATGAGGAGGAAGCTAATGCCTTCCTGCTGCTTGGCATCCTTGTCGGTGCGGACGAGGAAGAAGCCCCAGTCGGCATATTGCGCCATCGTCGTCCAGGTCTTTTGCCCGTTGACGACATATTCGTCGCCGTCCCGCACCGCGACGGTGCGCAACGATGCGAGGTCAGAGCCCGAACCGGGTTCCGAATAGCCCTGGCACCACCAATCCTCGCCCGACAGGATACGCGGCAGGAAGCGCGCTTTCTGTTCGGGGGTGCCGAAGGTGTAGATGACCGGGCCGACCATCGCGAGGCCGAAGGGCATCAGGCGGACGCAGTCGGCGCGCGCGGTCTCCTCCGACCAGATGAAGCGCTGCGTCGGCGTCCAGCCGGTGCCGCCATATTCGACCGGCCAGGCGGGCGCGACCCAGCCCTTCTTGTAGAGAATCTTGTGCCAGGCGAGGAAGTCCTCCTTGCTGAGCTCGTCGCCCTCATCCTGTTTGCCGCGCAGGTCGGCGGGGTAATTTTCGGCGATGAACTCGCGCACTTCCTTCTGGAAGGCGAGGTCTTCGGGGCTGAACTCCATGTCCATTATCGATTCTCCCATTGGGTCATGGCGCCCTTATAGGGAGCGCTCACGTTTACGTAAAGGTAAGTTGCAGGCCGCAACGCTTTATGAAAGACTGCGCCGGGCTTTGCGTCTTGTCCAGAGAGACAAGACTATCGCGCGGGAGGGGATGATGAAAAAGAGCTTGCGGGCGCTGACGGCGCTCTTGCTGCTGCTGGCCGTCGCGGCGGGCGCGGCGCTGCTGTTCCAGCGGCCGATCGGCCTTTGGCTCTATCAGCGCGGGCTCGACAGCCAGGCGGGGCGTGACAATCTGGCGAAGCTGCCCGACGGCTTGCATGTCGGGCTGTGCGGCACCGGATCGCCACTGCCCAACCGCGACCGCGCGGGCGCCTGCACCGTGGTGATCGCGGGCAAGGCGATGGTCGTCGTCGATGCCGGCGAAGGCGGCGCGCGCAACATCGCGCTGATGGGCCTGCCCAATGGCAGTAGCCGCGCGCTGTTCCTGACCCATTATCATTCGGACCATATCGACGGCCTCGGCCCGATGATGCTGCTGCGCTGGACGGGCAGCGGCAACACGAGTCCCCTCCCCGTCTATGGCCCGACCGGGGTCGAGGCGGTGGTCGGCGGCTTCGATGCCGCCTATGCCGCCGACAATGGCTATCGCACCGCGCATCACGGCCCGGTGATCACGCCGCCCGAGGCTGCAGGCGCAACGGCGATGCCATTCGCGGTGCCGGCGGGACCGGTGGTGGTCTATGAAGCCGACGGGCTGACGGTCACAGCCTTTCCGGTCGACCACCGCCCGGTCCAGCCCGCGGTCGGTTATCGCTTCGATTACAAGGGGCGCAGCGTCGTGATCAGCGGCGATACCGCCAAGTCGCCGATGGTCGAACGCGTCGCCAAGGGTGCCGACCTGCTGATCCACGAAGCGCTGCAGCCTGAAATGGTGACGATGCTCGCGGCGCGGCTGAAGGCGACGGGGCGACCGCAAACCGCCCAGATCATGCACGATATCCTCGATTATCACGTCAGCCCGGCACAGGCCGCCGAAAGCGCCGAGGCCGCACATGTGAAGATGCTGGTGCTCACCCACATCGTGCCGCCCTATCCGGGGCGCTATCTCGATGCAGCGTTTCTCGATGGCGCGAAGAGCAAGTTCGACGGGCCGCTGATCATCGGCGAGGACGGCGACAGCTATTCGCTTCCGGCCGGAAGCAAGGCGATCACGCGCGGGAACTGGTTTTAAGGAATCCCTCGTCATTGCGAGCGCAGCGAAGCAATCCAGAGCGGTTCCCGCCTACTCTGGATTGCTTCGCTGCGCTCGCAATGACGATTCCAATTGAAGTTAACCTGCCTTGGTCACCACCACCACCGCGCCTTCGCTGGCGTAGGCACCGCGCCGCTCGGCCATCGCCAGCGTGACCGGCAGCGCCGTGCCTTCGCGCGTCACCAATGCGGAGATCAGGCGTGCTGGGGCGCCGGTGCGGAACAGGGTTTCAAGGGCATCGAGAAAGGCCGCGCGCTCCCCCATCGCGATCATCGCCGAAAAGCGCACGCGGCGGATCGCGATGGGATCGACGCCGACCATCGCGGTCAGCGCCCCGTTCGCATCCTCGATTGCCTCGCGGACCGAAATCGAAGCGCGGCCGATGGCGCCATGCGCTTCGGCCGCATCGACGAAGGCGCGCCGCGTATCGCCTACCCTCTGCTCGTCCATAGCGGCGCTGATGTCGCGCAGGAGGATCGCGCCACCGACCGGGAGCGGCACTAGTTCGACGCGCAGCCATTGGCGCGGCCGCAGCAATCCTGGCACGTCGCCCGCGAAGCGCTCGCGATGGTCGAGCAGCCGGTTGACATGCGCGAGCAGCAGATGGCTGGCGAGCGCGGGCACGGCGTCGGCGAGCGGGCGGCCAATCAGCTCTGCCGCTGCGGTTTCGAGCATGTCCGATGCCGCTGGATTGACCGCGGCGATCCGGCGCTCGCGGTCGATGAGGAGCACCGCGTCGCGGATCGATTCGACCAGATCGGCGAGCGAGTCCCGCAGCGACGACGAGGGCATATCCGCGTCGCCGAGACGGCGATAATCGTCGAGCGAGATCAGCACATGGGCATCCTTGCCGTGATGGGTGACGACCACCGGCCGCCGCGCCGCCTGTAACCGCCAGTTGCCGAAGCCGCGGATGAAATCCGCCGCCGATACGCGCTGCGTTTCTCCGGTCCTTGCCACGCTCGCCTCCCCTCGAAGCCCTTCGTCTCCTTATGGGCAGAGAACGGACCCGATGGCCGCAAAACCGATCCGGATCGACGCCGATATGGGGTCAGACGAGCTTCGCGCGGCCACAGCGTAGCGCATTCACCCGCGCGTCGGCCTCGCCGACATGGACGCCGAGCGTTTCGGTCAACCCCTCCAGCACCCCGTCGAGCACCGGCGCCGCGATGCCCAGCGCCTCGCCGACAACTCCCGACAGCGCGTTGAGGCCGAGCCCCAGACCCAGGACATTGACCTTGAGGTCGATCCGGTCGGCGAGCGACTTGGCCGCACCCGCGACAAGGCCGCTGCTTTCGACGGTCTTGACCGTGCCGTCGTCGATGTCGTCGCGCGTGAAGCGTGCGGGCTTTTCGTTGAGGTCGGAGAGGACCAGTTCGGCCTTCCCCTCGACGTTGGCGAGCGGCAGCTTGACGAGCTTGACCGGCGTGGGATCGAGCGGGCGCTGCATATTCTGGAAATCGCTGTCGGCGACCGACCCGATGGCGAGCTTCGCGGGCGAAGTCGTGATGCCGAGCGTCACCGCGTCGCTGTCCCCCGCGAAGCAATCGATGTCGGTGATCCGCGCCGACGCCGACCCCAATTCGGCGTAGACCGGAATCTCGACGCTCGCGAGCGGAAGCGCGACTTTGGTCACCATCTTCAGCCGCACCTGTGCGGTGCGTACGATGACCTGCTGCGTGTCGGTGATCGCGATCAGGGGCGAGTCCGCGGGCGGTTCGCCGATGAGCAAGGCAATATCGACCCCCGATCCGCCGGGCAGATTGCTGGCGACCGACAGATCGACCTGACGGTTCGCATTGGCGAGCAGCAGCATCGAGCGCAGCAGGCTGAGCGCGTTGACCTTGACCGGATTCGCTTCGTCGATGCGGATGCTCGACGACCGTGGGCCGAGGTCGACCGCGCGTGAAGGAAAGAGGGTTTTCGGCACCGCCTTGGTCGCGAGCGCGCTAAGCGCCGTGGCTGCCTGCCCGTCGCTCGCCGCCGCGAGCGCCGACAGTATCTGCGGCAGCGTCGCCTGCGTGTCGAGCGTCTGGCCGAAGGTCAGCACATTGGCGCCGAGCTCGGTCCGCAGCGCGTCGGAGAAAGCGAGCAGATCGACGTCAGCACTTGCGAGGGCGTTGTAATCCATTACCGACAGATTGACCTGGCTGCCGGTCAGCGCCGACAGCAACGCGTTCGGCACTCCGCCGTGGAGCGCCGCGACGCGCGAGCCGAGCGAAAAGGCGGCATAGCCCCGCCGCGCCGCTGTGGCCGAAGCGCCAATGACTGTTTCGTCGCGGCCGGTCACGAAGCGGCCGAAGAACATTGGCCGGTCGCGGGTCAGCACGATGCGGACCGCGTTCGGCGCGCCGCCCCCTGCCGTGAAGCGCTGTTCGGCGGGAACGTCAGGATCGGGCTGATACGTGCCGGTCGTCAGCGACGCGATAGCGATGGCGCAATTGCAGTTGGCGGCGATGATTCGCTCGGCCGCCGCGCGTTCCTGGCCGGGTCGCCCGGCTGCGGCGAGCGCGGCGGCGTCGGCGATCCCTTGCAGTTTGCGGCGATCGAGGGTGAAGGAGCCGAAATCGACCGCAAGCGCAGCCGCGCCGATCAGCATCGTGAGCGCGAAAGCGGAGGCGATGCTGATGCCGGCGCGTCGGTCTTTCAGAAGGGTGCGGAAGAACGCCATGTCAGTCCACCGGAAGCTCAAAGGTCGCGCGGGCGCGGATGACGTTGCCCGGCGAAGGGACGAAGGAGGAGCGGATGAGGCTGGTAGCGGGGACATTATAGGTGACGGCGACGGTTACCGCGTCGCTGGTCTCGCTCACCGCGACATTGCGCGTGGCGGGGGTGAAGCCCGCGATCGCCTGCATGCTGCGGTCGACGGCGCGGGTCGCGATCGCGCTGCGGTCGGCGGCATCTAGCCCGACGATCGCGGCGCGGGCGCCGTCGTTCGCCGCTTGCTGGACGCTGTGCGCGAGCAGGAAATATTGGCCATAGACCAATATGCCCATGAGGAGCGCGAGGAAGAGCGGCAGCACGAGCGCCATCTCGACCATCGCGGCCGCCCGCTCGCTTCGCGCCAGACGGGCGGGAAGCGAACGAGCGGACCGCTGCAAGGGATCGGGAGCCATCATCCGCCCAGCATGGCGCGGGGCGATGAAGGCGGGGTCGAAGCGGCTGCGCGTCGATTTTGCAGATTTTACAGAAGGAGCGCGGCGTGCGAGGCTCGCAACTCCGTGCCTCCTGCCGGAACGTTAACGGCCCCGGCAGGCGGCGCGTGGAAAATCCGTCATTCGGCGGACTGCTGCGCCTCCAGCTTGTCCTGGGTGCGGAGGTCGAAATCGGAGGCGTCGTGGCGTTCGCGAAGCTGGCTCGCCGGGTCGCCCACCACCCGGTTGACCATCCGTCCGCGCTTCACCGCGGGACGCGCCGCGAGCTGGTCGGTCCAGCGCTGGACATTACGATAGTCCTGCACCTGCAGAAACTCGCCCGCGTCATAGACGAGGCCTTTCGCGAGCGCACCATACCAAGGCCAGATCGCCATGTCGGCGATCGTATAGTCGGACCCCGCGATATATTCGCTTGTCGCGAGCTGCCGGTCGAGCACGTCGAGCTGGCGCTTCACTTCCATCGCGTATCGGTTGATCGGATATTCCTGCTTGAACGGCGCATAGGCATAGAAATGGCCGAAGCCGCCGCCCAGGAAGGGGGCGCTTCCCATCTGCCACATCAGCCACGATAGCGTTTCGGCGCGCTGCGCGGGATCGGTGGGGAGGAAGGCGCCGAATTTCTCGGCAAGATGGATCAGGATCGCCCCCGATTCGAAGACGCGGATCGGCGCCGGCCCGCTGCGGTCGATAAGCGCGGGGATCTTGCTGTTCGGATTGGCGCCGACGAAACCGCTCGAAAACTGGTCGCCCTCGCCGATGTTGATCAGCCACGCATCATATTCGGCGCCGCCATGCCCGGCCGCGAGCAGTTCCTCGAGCATCACCGTGACCTTCACCCCATTGGGCGTGCCGAGCGAATAGAGTTGCAGCGGATGCTGGCCGATCGGCAGCTCCTTGTCGTGCGTCGGACCGGCGACGGGGCGGTTGATGTTGGCAAAGCGACCCCCGCTTTCCTTGTCCCAGGTCCAGATCTTCGGCGGCACATATTCGGCTTGATCGGTCATCGGGAACTCCTGAGCTAAATCTATACTGACCGGTATCTAATGCTGCGAGGTGTCGCCGTCCAGCACCGGCGGCTCAAATAATATTTTGCGCCCGCAAAGCCGAAATCGCTTCGGCGTCGTAACCGAGTTCGGCGAGGATCGCGTCGCTATGCTCGCCGACCTGCGGCGCACGTGTGGGCGCGGACCTGGCGCTGGCCGACAGGCGGATCGGGGTGCGGATCATCGGCACCTCCTTCACCGCGCCCGGATAGGCGACCGGCTCGACCAGCCCCATCGCGGCGACCTGCGGCTGCGCCAAGGCTTCATGGGGGCGCAGGACCGGCGCGGCGGGAACGCGCGCGGCGGCAAGCGCGGCGATCGCCTCGGCGCTCGTCCGGCCGATGCACCACTGCTGCATGATGATGCTGAGCTCTTCGCCATTGTCGCCGCGCAATATGTCGCTGGCGTAGCGCGGATCCTCGACGAGTTCGGGACGGCCGACCAGGTCCGCCCAGCGCGCGAAGATGCCGCCACCGACGATTTGCGTGACGATCCAGCCGTCGCGGGTGCGGAACAGGTCGGTCGGCGCCGAACTGTAGCTGCGATTACCGATCGGCTGGCGCTCGATCCCGTTCAGCGCATGATCGATGGTGAGCGCATTGGTCATCGCGAGCGCAGTGCCGAGCAGCGATCCCGAAACGCATTGCCCCTTCCCCGTCGTCTCGCGCTCGCGCAGCGCGATCAGGACGCCGAAGGCGGTGTGCAGCGCGGTGCCGAAATCGACATAATTGACCTGCGCGCGATACGGCTGATCGGGCGTGCCGGTGAGATGCACCGCCCCCGACATCGCCTGACCGACCGCGTCGAACCCGACATTCTTCGCGAGCGGCCCCTCGCTGCCGAAAGCCGAAGCGGTCGCGAGGATGATGCGCGGATTGATCGCCGACAGGCTGCCGTGATCGAGCCCCAGCCTGACGAGCGCATCGTGCGGCAGGTTCGCGACGACGACGTCGGCGGTTTCGACGAGGCGGCGGACGATCTCGCGCCCCTCGGGACTGCCGGGCTTCAGCGTCAGGCAGCGCTTGGCACGGTTCATCTGCATGAACATCGCACCCGATCCGTCCTCGGCGACCGGCACGGTGAAGCGGTCGTCGTTGCCGCCCGGTGCCTCGATGCGGATGACATCGGCGCCGTAATCGGCGAGCAGCGCCGCGCAATAGGGGCCGGCGATATAGCGGCCGAAATCGAGCACCCTTATTCCGGTCAGCGGCACGCGTCGTTTCTCCCCGATGTTTTTCCATCGGCTAGCAGCCGCGCGCCGACGCTGCCAAGCGCCTTTGCGCCGCAATCCCCCTTTATCGGCGGGGCAAGGATCGCGCGCGGTGAAAATGTGACGAGAGGCTTGCAAGACGCGCGAGCGGTCGCTAGGGGGCTCTCCTCTCAGCGAGGAGAGTTGGCTGAGTGGTCGAAAGCGTCGCACTCGAAATGCGAAGTGCCGGCAACGGTACCGAGGGTTCGAATCCCTCACTCTCCTCCATTTTCCTGTTTTCAAACATCTCGGCCATTTGAAAAAAACCCAGGTTTCCCTGGGCTTTTTCGAGATAGTTCGGATTCCGCCTGCGGTCAGCCGTTCTCGGCGCTCGGATGATAGCGCTTGACGCGGCGCAAGGTGTTGCGGTCGGTGTGGTGCATCTCCGCGCCGGTGGCGGCGAGTTTCAGCATCAGGTCCGACGTATAGCTGAGCGTTCCATCGTCGTTGATCGTGAAATTGCTCTTGAAATCGCGGATTTCGGCGCGTTCGAGCAGATATTTGTTCTGCAATATGCCGTAGCAGGGTTGGCCCGGCGCGGCGTCGAAGGTCAGGACCTTGTCGTCGGGCTTGGCGCTGCTGCCCGCGAGGATGGCGATGCCGCGTCCGAACACCACCGTGCGCATCACTTCGCCATGAACCTTGTCCCACAGCAGGAAGCCGATCTCGTCGTGGAAAGGGTCCATCGCCTCTTCGCCGTGACGCCATGCGGTCATGCTGTAATTCAGGCCCCACAGCGTTTGCTGGCCGTTTTCCTGCATCGGGATCGGCTTGAACGACGCCTTTTCGAAATAAGTGGTCTCGGTCGTCCAGTCGTCCTTGTTGTGATAGGACAGATCGACCCCGACATCGCCCTCCCATTCCCCGACGAGCGGCGTCAACGGACCCAGTTTACGCGAATAGGCAATATCGTTGGGCATCGCGGCCTTCTCCCTCTCTCCTCATCGATCGAGGGATGCTAACATCGGGCCGCGCGTGATAACCAACTAAAGATTTTCAATCGTGTGACCATTTTCTTGCATATGTCGCGACACAGGCTTGCCCCAGCGCTGCGTTTCAAAACAGCGCTGGAGGCCCTGCGAAAGCAGGTCGTCACCTGATGGTGACGAACGAAGGGGCGGCCACGGCCGCGACGACCGCGCCGACAACCAGGAACAAGATGATCGCCACGACGATCACAACCGCCGTATAGCCGAGCGCCTTGTCCTCCGGCGCTTTCATCAGCACCGGCAGGCCCAGATAGAGAAGATAGAGGCCATAGAGCGCGAAGAGCATTCCGATGATGGCGAGCGCCGGGACCAGCCCGAAGATGCCGCCTACCCAGCCCGCGGTTCCGGCATAGGCCGCGACCTTCAATGCCTGGGTCTGGTCTTTCTGTCCGCCGAAGCTCGGCGCCAGGCCGTCGATGACGAGCGCGAGAAGGAACACGCTCGCGAGCGTCAGGCCATAGGACAGCACCGCCGAGATGAGCGCACCAGCCAGCGGCGGATGGTAGGTCACGCCCAGAAAGGTGATTCCGAAGACCTGCCCGCCGACGAGCCCGGCGAGCGGACCGATTGCGGCCAATAGCAGCACATAGGGGACGTAGATCGATTGAACCGTCGCCGGCTCGGCCGCAATGACGGGCCAGGTCTCCTTCGGCTTGAGGAGGATATCCTTCGCGCGCTGAAAAAGGCCGGATGTCGCGGGCGGAAGAGGATTTGGTGCGTCGGTCATGGCAATACGTCTCCCTGTATGCAGGCGGCCCGTGCCCGATCCGGTCACGCGAAAGGCCGAAAGGTCATGCTAGCCCTGTCGGCCAGCGCATCTGTAACCGCGATCACAGCCCGAATTCGGCTTACTGCGGCCCCGGCGGAGTGTAACGGACTTGAACCGTGCGTAAATAGCCATAGATTGAGGATATGACGTCAGAAACCTCCCCCGATTTCCGCGACCCGAATCCGCGCCGTGCGGCCGCGCCGCTGATCGAACGCGCGCGCTTCGCGCCGGGCGATATCGTGCGGCACCGCATGTTCGACTTTCGGGGCGTCGTTTTCGACGTCGATCCGGTCTTCGCGAACAGCGACGAATGGTATGAAGCGATCCCGGAAGCGATCCGACCGGCCAAGGAACAACCCTATTACCACCTTCTCGCCGAGAGCGAGGATTCGGCCTATATCGCCTATGTCAGCCAGCAGAATCTGGTGATCGACGGCGAGCATGGTCCGGTCGACCATCCGCAGGTCGACGCGATGTTCGACGGGCTGGTGCAGGGGCGTTACCGCGTCCGCCCGATCCACCGTCACTAGGGATCGGGCTTTGCGGGAGGCTTGTCAGGCCTTCAGCTTCCACCCCGAAGTCAGCAGGCGATAGGTCAGCGCGCCGAGCGCAGCGTTGACCGCGATCAGCGTGACCGTCGCGGTCAGCACCGGATGTGCGATCGTCGAATCGACCGTGCCGATGAAGCCGTAGCGAAAGCCCATGATTGCATAATAGACGGGATTCGCGTGCGCGACGCCCTGAAACCAGGGCGCGAGCCGGTCGACCGAGTAAAAGGTGCCCGACAGCAGCGCGAGCGGCGTCACGACGAAATTGGTGACCGCAGCGGCATGATCGAATTTCTCGGCCCAGATCGAGGTGATCAGGCCGAGGAAGCTCAGCATCATCGCGCCGAGCAGCCCGAACAGCGCGACCGCCCACAGATGGTCGGGATCGACGTGGACGCCGGGCCAGAGGAGCATCGCGACCCACAGCGCCAGACCGACGAGCACCGCGCGGGTGATCGCGGCGCCGATCAGCGCGATGATCAGCTCCCCCACCGCCAGCGGGGGCATCAGATAATCGACGATCGTACCCTGGATCTTGCCGACCAGCAGCGAAAAGCTGGAATTGGCGAAACTGTTCTGCAGCATCGCCATCATGATCAGGCCGGGCGCGACGAAATCGGCGAAGGGAACGCCGATGACCTTGCGCCCCGCGCCGCCGAGCGCGACGGTGAAGATGACGAGAAACAGCAAGGTCGTGACCGCCGGGGCCCAGATAGTTTGCAGCTGGACCTTGAAAAATCGCCGCACCTCCTTGACATATAGCGCCTGCATCGCCGGAACGTTGAGCGTCCGGATTTGCGGGACGCCGGGTTCGGCGAAAGCCGGGACCGCGGCGGAATTGGCCGAGTCGGGATGCGAAATTTGGGGCTGGTCGTTCATGGCGTTCTCGCCTATCGCCTCCCCGATCTTACCGCAAGCTGGGCAGTGACGGCGCCGGTCCTTCGGGATCGCCGGCTGGCGAGCAGCGTGGAATGATAAGGAACGAAACGAATGTCATGGACCGATGAGCGCATCGAGCAACTGCGCAGCATGTGGGAGAAGGGCCTGACCGCCAGCCAGATCGCCGACGAACTGGGCGGGGTCAGCCGTAATGCCGTGATCGGCAAGGCCCACCGCCTGGGCCTGAAATCGCGCCCGTCGCCGGTGAAGGCGACCGAAAAGGTCGTGAAGGCGCCCAAGCCTGCCACGCCGAAACCGGCCGCGCCCGTCGCCGCCCCGCGCGCGGCGGCGCCCGCTTTCCCGCGTCCGGCGACCCCGCCGCGGGCCGAGCCGAAGCCGGCGGTCGAGCCGCGCCCCGCGGCCGAAGCCGACGCCGCCGAAGCGCCGCCGAAGCCCGATGCGCCGCGGATCGTGTCGATCGGCCCGGGCGGTTTCATCCGTCAGGGGCCGGGCGACCAACAGGCGCCGATCCCGCCCGCGCCGCCGCGTCGGCTGGTGCCCGCAAAGCCCAGCCCCGAAATCGCCGACAAGACGAGCCTGCTCGACCTCAACGACCGCATCTGCCGCTGGCCGATGGGGCACCCGGGCGAGCCCGACTTCCATTTCTGCGGCGAAGCGGTGAATCCGGGCTTCCCCTATTGCGTCGAGCATTGCGGCCGCGCCTATCAGGCGCAGCTTCCGCGCGGCACGCGCCGCCCGCCCCCGCCCCCGCCCTTCGGCGGGCCCCGAGTTCGTTAAGGGCGTCCGTTGAGACCTTTCGGGCAGGATTTTCAGTTCGCGCGCGCGCTCGGTCTGCAAATGGTCGAGCGCGGCGACGGGCGTTGCCGGATGACGATCGACATCAAGCGCGATCAGCATTTCAATCCGCAAGGCGTCGCGCACGGCGGCGTCGCCTATTCGCTCGCGGATACCGCGATGGGCGGTGCGGTGACCAGCCTGCTTCCCGACGATTTCTGGTGCGCGACGCTGGAGATCAAATTCAACTATCATGTCGGGGTACGCGAAGGCCCGCTAATTTGCGACGCGACCGTGCTTCATCGGGGCAAGCGCATCGCCAATATCGACGCGCGCCTGTTTCAGGACGATCGGCTCGTCGCCAGCGCCAACGGCAATTTCGCGATCTTTCCCGCGCCACCGGCTGCGAAATAGGAAAGAGGCGCCGGGGACGAGCCCCGACGCCTCCCTTTCCCGCTTCCCAAGAGGTTAGAAGCGGTAGCTCAGGGTTCCGCGCACGGCGTGCGTGCGGAAGTGCGGATCGCTGCGCCGGATATCGGTCGCGCCACCGTCCAGCAGGAACGGATTGGTCGCCGGATCGGCAGTGCCCGGCCCGACATTCACCGTATAATCCTTGTCTTTCACGTCGGTGTAGAGATATTCCAGACCGACGGCGATCTTGTTCGTGACCATGATTTCGGCACCGCCACCGGCGGCATAGCCCCAGCCGTTGGTCTTGCCATTGTCGGCGAAGCTGTTGGCGGTGTTGGTCGTCGCGAACCGGTTGTTAAGCCGCGCATAAGCGGGGCCGCCCGTCACATAGAAGAGCGCGCCGCCGCCCGGCGTATAGCCCGCGCGCAGCCGCGCATTCGCCTGCCAGTCGGCCTTACGGCTGATCTCATAGCTCGCGGGCGTCGTCGAAAAGCCGCTCACGCTGTCGCGCGCTTCGCTGCGGCCGCCCTCGATCACCGCGCCGAGGACGAAATTGCCCATGCGCTTGTCATAGCCGAGGCGGCCGAAATAATTCGCGCCGTCGCGGTCGTTGCGACAATCGATATTGGCGGTTCCGGTCGCGCGGCCGTTGCAGAAGCCCGGCGAGAACGCGTCGGTTCCGCCCACGGTGGTCACGGTGTCGCCGTAAACGCCATCACCATCGGTATCGAAGACCAAGGTTTCGCCCCGGTCGCTGCCCTGCAGGGAGGCGCCGCCGCCGATCGAGATATAAGGTCCGTTGAAGTCCTGCGCCGGATCGCGATCGTTTTGCGCCATGGCCGGAAAGGCCAGCAACGATGCTGCCGAAGCAGCGAGGAGAGCTGCGAATTTCATATGTTTTCTCCACTTTTTGAACGACTTTGCAGTCGGCGGACCAACCCGCCGGCGGGAGCGGAGTTTCATCCTTGTGCCGAAAACGGGACGAGCCGAGCCGGTCCTCCGCCTGCCGTAACGGCTTGAAAACCGCGCTTGCCAGCGGCCTTTCCGGCCCCCTATATCCACGTCATGAGTCACGATTTGTTCGACAGCAGCCAGCCCGCGACCGACAGCTACAACGCCTCGCAGATCGAGGTGCTCGAAGGACTGGAGCCGGTGCGCCGCCGCCCCGGCATGTACATTGGCGGCACCGACGAGCGGGCGCTTCACCACCTGGCCGCCGAGGTCATCGACAACAGCATGGACGAGGCGGTCGCGGGTCATGCGACGCGGATCGAAATCGAGCTCGACGTCGGCAATCGCCTGACCGTGATCGACAATGGGCGCGGTATGCCCGTTGATCCGCACCCGAAATTTCCCGGCAAGTCGGCGCTCGAAGTCATCATGACCATGCTCCATTCGGGGGGCAAGTTCGAGGGCAAGGCCTATGCCACTTCGGGCGGTCTGCACGGCGTCGGGGTCAGCGTCGTCAATGCGCTGTCGATCGAAACCGTGATCGAAGTTGCGCGGTCCAAGACATTGTATCAGCAGAGTTTTTCGCAAGGCGTTCCGCAGGGGCCGCTTGAGGAACTCGGCCCGACGCCGAACCGGCGCGGGACGAGCGTTTCCTTCGTTCCCGATCCCGCGATCTTCGGCGAGCATGGTCGCTTCAAGCCGCAGCGCCTCTATCGCATGGCGCGATCGAAAGCCTATCTGTTCGCGGGCGTCGAGATCCGCTGGAAATGCGCCGCCGAACTGATCGGCGACGATACCCCGACCGAGGCGGTGTTCCAGTTTCCCGGCGGGCTGGCCGACCATCTGAAGGAACAGATCGGCACCCGCGAATGCGCGACCGCCGAGCCGTTCGTGGGGCGGCAGGAATTCCCCGGCGACCAGGGGCGCGCCGAATGGGCGATCGCTTGGCCGCTCTGGTCCGACGGCAGCTATAGCTGGTATTGCAACACCATTCCGACCCCCGCCGGCGGCACCCACGAAGCGGGGCTGCGCGCCGCGCTGACCAAGGGATTGCGCGCGTTCGGCGAGCTGATCGGCCAGAAGAAGGCGGCGCAGATCACGGCGGAAGACGTGTTCAACGGCGGCGAGATGATGCTGTCGGTGTTCATCCGTGACCCGCAGTTCCAGAGCCAGACCAAGGACCGGCTGTCGAGCCCCGAGGCCGCGCGCTTCGTCGAAAATGCGGTGCGCGACCATTTCGACCATTATCTGTCGGACAATATGGACCGCGGCCGCGCGCTGCTCGGGTTGATCCTCGAACGCATGGACGAGCGACTGAAGCGCAAGGCCGAGCGCGAGGTGAAGCGCAAGACCGCCACCAGCGGCCGCAAGCTTCGCCTGCCGGGGAAGCTCACGGACTGTGCCAATGATGGCCCCGAAGGCACCGAATTATTTATCGTCGAGGGCGACAGCGCGGGCGGCAGCGCCAAGCAGGCACGCGACCGCAAGACGCAGGCGATCTTGCCGATCCGCGGCAAGATTTTGAACGTCGCGAGCGCCAGCGCCGACAAGATCCGCGCCAATCAGGAAATCGCCGACCTCGCGCTCGCGCTCGGCTGCGGGATGCGCAAGGATTGCGACGCCGACCGGCTTCGCTATGACAAGATCGTGATCATGACCGACGCCGACGTCGACGGCGCGCATATCGCGACCCTGTTGATGACTTTCTTCTTTCAGGAGATGCCCGACATCGTGCGCAATGGGCATGTCTATCTCGCGCAGCCGCCGCTCTATCGCCTCACGGCGGGCGCGACATCGGCTTATGCCCGTGACGACGCGCATCGCGCCGAGTTGGAAGCCACGGTCTTCAAAGGGAAAAAGGTCGAGGTCGGGCGTTTCAAGGGACTCGGCGAGATGAACCCGAATCAGCTCAAGGAAACGACGATGGACCCGGCGACGCGCTCGATGCTGCGCGTCACGCTGCCGCAGGAATATGAGGAGCGGCATCTGGTCAAGGATCTGGTCGACCGGCTGATGGGCAAGCATCCCGAGCATCGCTTCCAGTTCATCCAGGCCAATGCCGCGACCCTCGACGAGGCGGCGATCGATGCCTGATAAATAATTTCGCGACGCCGCGTCAGAAATTCCTGTTGCCGCCGACTAATAGGCTATGCGACACGAAATTTCGGAGCATGGCGTGGACGAAGCCGAACAGGACCGGGCCTTTGCCGAGGCAATCGACCGCTTCGGGCCCGCCCTTGCCCGCATGGCGCGCGGCTATGAGGCTGACCCCGATCTTCGCCGCGACCTCGAGCAAGATGTGCAGGTCGCGCTGTGGCAGAGCTTCGCCCATTTCGACGGCCGCTGCGCGCTGAGCACCTGGGTGTGGCGCGTCGCGCATAATCGCGCGACATCGCACATGCTGGCGCACCGCCGCCGCAACGCGCCCGGCTGGGCGAGCCTCGACGACATCGAGATTGCCGATGCCGCCCCCTCGCCCTTCGATGCCGCCGAAAGCGGACAGGCAATGGCGCTGGTCCTGTCGATCGTCGAGCGGCTCGATCCGCCCGACCGCCAGATATTGCTTCTTTACCTGGAAGGCGTCGCCGGTGCCGAGATCGCCGCGATCACCGGCGTCACCGCCGACATAGCGGCGACACGCATCCACCGCTTCAAATCCATGCTGACGCGCCGCTTCGCGCGCGAGGGAGGCTGTGCATGAACCCGTCCGACGACCGGCGCCTGCGCGCGCTGTGGCAGAGCGGCGATGCCGGGATCGCGGCGCTGCCGCTTGCCGAGATCAAGCGCCGTGCCGGCACGTTGAGCGACGGCATCGCACGGCGCAATCGCCGCGAATACATCGCGGTCGGCCTCGTCACCGTCATATTCGCGCTCTATGCGGCATTTCTGCCCGGATATTGGCTCAAGACCGGCAGCCTTCTCATCATCGCAGGTGCGCTGGTCGCTGGCCGGCAGCTCGCGCGCCGGACGTCACAGCCCGATCCGGGCGCCGAGGCTGGGGATATCCGCACCTATTACCGCGCCCGGCTCGTCACCGAGGAACATATGTTGATGCGGGTCGGACGCTGGTATCTGGCGCCGTTGATTCCCGGTCTGGCCGTCTTTCTCGCGGGGCTGGCACCCAGCCTCTCGCCATTCGGCTTCGTGGCGCTGGTGGCGGTCCATGCCCTGGTGTTCCTCGGCATCTGGTTGCTCAACCGGCGTGGCGCGGCCATGCTGCGCCGCCAGATTGCCCGGCTGGACGCCGCCGCCCCTTCCAAAGGAGAGAATTGATGCCCCGCTTTCTGACCGCGACCCTGCTCGCATCTGCAGCGATCCTGCCGGGCGGGCCCGCGCTTGCCTACCAGCAACCGGCGGCTGTCGAGGCCAGCGCTACGGATAGCGCTTTCGATCGCCGCGCGGCAGAGCTCGTCGATGTCATCAATGGCAACATGGCCTTCGACGCCTATTTCGCGCCCTCCTTTCAGGCCGCGGTGCCCGAGGCCCAGTTCAAGACGATGACCGCGGGGATCATCGCGCAATATGGCCGCGCGATCGCCGCCGAAGGCGCGCATTCGGCCGATGGGCATTCGGGCACTTTGAAACTGCGCTTCGAAAAGGGCGTAGCGACGGTGCTGCTCGATGCGGGGGGAGCGCCCGACGCGCGGGTCACCGGGCTTCGCATCACCGGCTTCACGGTCGCCGACGACAGTTTCGCGAGGGTTTCGGACGAGATCGCGGCGCTCCCCGGCATGACGGGGTTTCTGGTCGCCGAGGTCGATGACGATAGCTTCCGCCCGGTCGCCGCGACGCACGCCGACCGGCAATTTGCGGTCGGATCGACCTTCAAACTCTATGTGCTCGACGAACTGGCGGCACAGATCGCCGCCGGGAAGCGCCGCTGGAGCGACGTCGTGCCGCTGTCGCACCTCAGTTTCTCTTCGGCGGCGACCGCGAACTGGCCGAAGGATACCCCGGTCACGCTCCAGACGCTGGCGAACTGGATGATCTCGGTCAGCGACAATGGTGCCGCCGACACGCTGATCCATCTGCTCGGCCGCGATGCGATCGAAGCGCGGATGCGCGCGGCGGGCAACAGCGATCCGTCGCGCAACATCCCCTTTCTGACCACGGTCGAGGCTTTCGCGCTCAAGGGCAATAATTTCACCGATCTGCGCGGGAAATTCGTCGCAGCCGACGATGCAGCGCAGCGCAAGCTGATCGACGGTAACGCCGACAAGCTGGTCCTCGGCAATGTTGACGGCGTCAGCTTCACAGCCGGACCGCGCTTCATCGACAGTCTCGAATGGTTCTCATCGCCGGAGGATATAGCGCGGCTGATGATCGACCTCAGGAAACGCGGGTCGGAGCAGGTGATGGCGGCGCTGGCGATCAACAACGGCCTGGGGCCGGTCGCAGCGGAGCCGTGGCGCTATCTCGGCTACAAGGGTGGGTCGGAAAATGGCGTGCTGTCGATGAGCCTGCTCGGGCAGCGCAAGGCCGACGGCAAATGGTTCGTCGTCACCGCGAGTTGGAACAACACTGACGCCAATGTCGATACGGCGGTGTTTTCGGGGCTGGTGGCGCGCCTGCTGGCGCTGGCGGCGAAATAATCATCGTAGCCTGTTCCCCCGCGAAGGCGGGGGTCCATCTCCGAATGGAGCGAGATGAAACGGGCGGGAGATGGGTCCCCGCCTTCGCGGGGACACACCGCTTGTTGCTATTATGCCGTCAGCGCGGCGACCAGCGCCTTGACCTTCGCCTGCCGCCATTGCGGCGTCGGGGCGACGAGCCAATAGCCGCGGCTGACCGCAAAAGCCTCGCGCACCAGACGGACGCGGCCCGACGCGATGTCCGCTTCGGCGAGCATTGCCGGGACGTTGGCGAGGCCGAGGCCGTTGGCGGCGGCATCGATCGCCAACCCCGCATCGCCGAGCCGCAGCGCGGGTTCGCCGTCGTCGACGGGGCAGCCGGGCCAGGCGATCCGCGTGTCGCTTTCGGCGCCGGGTCCGGCGACGGTCACCATCGCAGGCTCGGCGAGCGGAACGCCCTCATGTTCGCCCGCGCCGTCGGTCCAGAAGATCGCGAGGTCGAGGTTCGCTTCGGTGAAGTCGATCCCGCCATCGGCCGAAACGAGCGTGAAGCGCACGTCAGGGGCCTGCTGGCTGTAGCGCGCGAGCCGCGGCGCGAGCCATTTGGCGGTCAGGTCGCGCGGCGCAGCGATCGTCAGCGACTGCGACGATTGTCCCGCCTGCATCGCGCGAACCGATTCCTCGAACTGGAGGAATCCTTGGCGCAGCGCGTCGAGCCCGGCCTCGGCCTCGCCGGTCAACTCAAGTCCCTTGGGGGTGCGGCGGAAGAGAACGACGCCGAGCATGTCCTCAAGCGCGCGGATCTGTTGCCCCACCGCTGCGGGGGTCACCGCGAGTTCGTCGGCGGCGCGCGTGAAGCTCAGGTGCCGGGCAGCGGCATCGAAGACGCGCAGGGCGTTCAGGGGCAGATGGGTGCGTTTCATGATGCGGTCGCGGGCGCCTGAAGCGGGAATTGGGGGATCGCGACGAGCATCTGCGATCCGTCGCCCATTTCCATCGTATAGCTGCCGACCATCGATCCTTCGGGAGTCGGGAGCGGGCAGCCCGAGACATAGTCGAACGCGCCGCCGGGAGCGATCAGCGGCTGCTCGCCGACGACACCCTCCCCCTCAACTTCGCTCACCTGGCCGCGGCCGTCGCTGATCCGCCAGTGGCGCGTCAACAGTTGCGCGGCCACGTCGCCGTGATTTTCGACCCGGACATGATAGGCCCAGAACCAGCGGCCGAGCGCCGGATGCGATTGTTCGGGAAGATAGCTCACCGAAACGCGCACGGTGATCGGCCCCGTGGTCGCCGCAAAAGGGAAGAAAGAGTCGATCATCTCCACCCTAGCGTCGCTCAAAGCCCGACCTTGGTCAATGCCTGGTCCAGATCGGCGATCACGTCGCGCGGATCCTCGAGCCCGATGTTGATGCGGAGCATCCCTTCCTCGACCCCCATGTCGAGCCGCGCCTCGGGGCTGACCCCGTAATGCGTCGTTGTCCATGGGTGACAGCAAAGGCTGCGCGCATCGCCGATATTGTTGCTGATGTCGACGAGTTCGAGCGCGTTGAGGAACGCCATCGCCTGCGCCGCGCCGCCATCGAGGACGAAGGAGAAGATCGGGCCGCAATCGTCCATCTGGCTCATCGCCAGATTATGCTGCGGGTGGCTCGCCAGTCCCGGATGGAGGATGCGGGCGACGCGTCCCTCGATCGCCTTGCCGACCGTCAGGGCATTTTCCGATTGCCGCCGTGCGCGCAGGTCGAGCGTTTCGAGCCCCTTGAGCACCACCCAGGCATTGAACGGCGACAGGTTCGGCCCGGTGTTGCGCTGGAACGGCAGCAGCACATCGTTGATGAATTTTTCGGTGCCGCAGACGGCCCCGGCAAGCACGCGGCCCTGCCCTTCCATCAGCTTGGTCGCCGAATAAGCGACGACGTCGGCGCCGAAATCCATCGGGCGCTGAAGCACCGCGGTCGCGAAAGCGTTGTCGACGACGCTGGTGATGCCATGCGCGCGGGCGAGGCCGCAGACATGCTTCATGTCGACGATATCCATCGTCGGGTTCGCAGGCGTTTCGAAGAAAAAGACCTTGGTATTCGGCTTGATGGCCTTTTCCCATGCGTCGTTGTCGCGTCCGTCGATGACCGTCGTCTCGATCCCGAAGCGCGGGCACAGGCTGTCGACCAGCCAGCGGCACGAACCGAAGGCAGCCTTCGCCGCGACGATATGGTCGCCCGCCGAAAGCTGGCACAGCAGCGCAGTCGTCATCGCCGCCATGCCGGTCGCCTGGACGCGGCATGCCTCCGCCCCTTCCAGCAGCGCGATCCGCTCTTCGAGCATCGCGACGGTCGGGTTCTGGAGGCGCGAATAGGTCATGCCCTGTTCGTCGCCGGAGAAGCGCGCCGCGACTTCCTCGGCGCTCTCATAGGTGTAGCCCGAGGTCAGGAAGAGCGCTTCGGACGTCTCGCCATGCTCGCTGCGCCAGGTGCCGCCGCGCACCGCCTGCGTCGCGGGGTGCCAGCCCCGCGTCGTGTCGCGATCGAAACCCGTTTTCTTCTTCATATGCCTGTCCGCTCTAGTCGTTCAAAGCCGCGACGACCGCGTCGCCGAGCGCCGTCGTGCTCATCGTCCCGCCAAGATCGGCGCCGCGCGCGCCGCCCGCGAGCACTTTCGCGACCGCCGCCTCGATCCGCGCCGCGCTCGCTTCGTCGCCGCCCGAATGGCGGAGCAGCATCGCGAGCGACAGGATCATCGCGAGCGGGTTGGCGATGCCCTTGCCCGCGATATCGGGCGCGCTGCCGTGAATCGGCTCGTAAAGGCCCAGTTTGCCGTCGCTCAGCGACGCCGAAGCGAGGAGCCCGATCGAGCCGACGCACATCGACGCCTGATCAGACAGGATGTCACCGAAGAGGTTGCCGGTGACGACGACATCGAACTGACCGGGGTTGCGCACAAGCTGCATCGCGGCATTGTCGACATACATGTGCGACAGCGCGACATCGGGATAGTCGGCCGCAACCTCGATCACCACGTCGCGCCAGAGCTGCGAGGTTTCGAGGACATTGGCCTTGTCGACCGAGCAGAGCCGCTTTTGACGGCCCTGCGCGGCACGGAAAGCGACATGGGCGATGCGCCGCACTTCGCTTTCGCTATAGGCCATGACGTCATAACCCTCGCGCTCGCCATTGGCGGTGGTGCGCGCACCCTTTTCGCCGAAATAGACGTCGCCGTTGAGTTCGCGGACGATCAGCAGGTCGATCGCCGAGGCGACTTCGGGGCGAAGCGCCGAACTGTCCTCCAGCCCCGCGAACAGCTTGGCAGGGCGCAGGTTGGCGAACAGGCCGAGTTCGGAACGCAGGCCGAGGATCGCCTGTTCAGGGCGCAGATGGCGCTCGACATTGTCGAACCGCGGATCGCCGACCGCACCGAACAGGATGGCATCGGCGGCCCTGGCCTTGGCGAGCGTTTCGGGCGGGAGCGGGTGGCCGGTCGCTTCATAGGCCGCCCCGCCGACGAGCGCGCGATCGAGCGTGACGGGCAGCGCCAGCGCCGCAAGCACCTTCTCCGCCTCCGCCATGATCTCAGGACCGATACCGTCGCCAGCGAGCAGCAGGATGTTCAAAATGTCGCCCTTTCGAAAGCAGCAGGAGCATCTGAGGCACCGTGTCCCCGCGAAGGCGGGGACCCATCATCTGCCGGTTCCATATAGAGCCTACCGGAGATGGGCTCCCGCCTTCGCGGGAGCACGGGACTTGATACCCAAAGACGCTGCCGCTCTAGACAGCGACCGCGAGTCACGCAACCGCCCTGCCCAGTCGGGTGACCAATCTTTCCCTTACGGTGAGCAAGTCGCGGTTTCGCCCGTCGATGATGTCGCGGTCGAGAAAGTGACCGGTGATCGCCAGCGCGTCGAGGACGTCTTCCGTTGATGGATTGCTATCGTGGCCGCGCAGGAAGGGCGGCAGGCGAAACAATCGCTCTTCATAGCCCGCGGCCGCGCCCGTGCTGACCGCCCCTCCCGACCGGGGGCTGACGAAGGCGAGATCGTCCGCCGCCCCCGTCGCGACGCATTCCTCCAGGTTCAGCCCGAAACCCAGTTCGGCGAGCAGCAGCAATTCGTAGCGCGCCAGCGCCGCGGCCCATTGCCGCGCCGAGGGCGCCACCTCGACCGCGTCGAGGACGGCGGCCAGCGCCACGTACAGCGCGGGATAGGGCTGGCCTTCGGGCAGCGTCGCGGCGGTCAGGCTGGTTACCCAGTCGATCGCCGCCGCCGCCAGCGGTTCGGCGAGCAAGGGGGCGCGGCTCGTCAGCAGTTCGGCCGTCGCACCGCCGAGCTGATCCTCGGTGCGCGCGCGCAGTTCGAGCGCGATTGCATTGCCCGGCATCAGGATCGGCCGCAGCCGCCGCGAGCGCCCGCCGCGCACATAGCCCGCGACGAGCCCCGCCTGCGGCGTCAGTGCGCGCAGGATCGCGCCATGCTCGCCATGCGCCCGCACCGCGCAGACGATCGCCTCGGTGGTCAGGACGGCCAAAGCACCATCTGCGTCTGGGTCACCAGCGCGACGTCGGCGCCCTCCTCGGTGCGGATGCGCGTCTGCCATACCGACAGCCTTTTGCCGATCTTGACCGGGGTTGCTTCGCCGACGAGCACCGATCCGACCGGGCCGCCGCCAAGGAAATTGGTTTTGCTCTCGATCGTCGTCGTGCCGCTCGCGCCCTCGGGCAGCGTCAGAAAGGCGCCAACCGCACCGAGACAGTCGGCAAAGGCCATGATCGCGCCACCGTGGACGATATGGCCCGCGGTGCAGATGTCAGGGCGCACCGGGAGCTTGCCCGCGACACAATCCTTGCTCCCCTCATGGATGGTGACGCCCAATGTTCCGGCCAGCGGCATCATCGCGGTGAAATCCATCTGTCCTCTCCCTTTTGTCCTGTTTTTCCGGCGAACGGTTAGCCGCCCGGATTGTAGAAATCATGCACCGCCTGCGCGACGCCTGCGCTGACGCCCGGCGCCTTCTTCAAATCCTCCAGGCTCGCGCCGCGGATCGCGCGGGCGGTGCCGAAATGCATCAGCAGCGCCTTCTTGCGCGCCGGGCCGATTCCCGGCACCTCGTCGAGGGGCGAGCTTCCCATCGCTTTCGCGCGTTTCTGCCGGTGCGCGCCGATCGCGAAGCGGTGCGCCTCGTCGCGCAGCCGTTGAATGTAGAAGAGCACCGCATTGTTCGTCGGCAAGGTGAATTCGCGACCGTCGGGCAGATAGAAGGTCTCGCGCCCCGCATTGCGGTCGGGCCCTTTCGCGACCCCGACGTAAGGCAGATCGTCGATGCCGAGTTCGGCGAACACCGCCGAAACCGCCGACACCTGCCCCTTGCCGCCGTCGATCAGGACGAGGTCGGGCCATTCGCCCTTGGTCCGCTCGGGGTCTTCTTCCAGCGCGCGCGCGAAACGGCGCTGGAACACCTCGCGCATCATTGCGAAATCGTCGCCCGGCTGGGTCTCGGCGCGCTTGATGTTGAACTTGCGATAGGCGCCCTTGATCCAGCCTTCGGGGCCCGCGACCACCATCGCGCCGAGGGCGTTGGTGCCCTGGATATGGCTGTTGTCGTAGATTTCGATGCGCTGCGGCGCATCCTCCAGATCGAACAGATCGGCGAGTTCGCGGCCGAGCTTTGCCTGGCTGCTGCTTTCGGCGAGCCGCCGGTCGAGTTCCTCGCCCGCGTTGCGCACCGCCTGGTCGAGCAGGCGCTTGCGGTTGCCGCGCTGGGGCACGCTGATCTCGACCTTACGTCCCGCCGTCTCGCCCAGCGCCTCGGCGAGCAGCGCGCTTTCGTCGGGCTCGCGGTCAACGAGGATCAGCTTTGGCGGTGGCACGCCCTCGTAGAATTGCATGAGGAAGCTTGCCATCACCTCCTCCTCGGGCACGCCGGCGACGTGCGCAGGGAAGAAGCTGCGATGCCCCCAATTCTGCCCGCCACGGATGAAGAAACCCGCGATGCAGAGCTGCCCGCCCTTCGCGGCGAGCGCGAACACGTCCGCATCGCCGAGCCCGTCGGCGTGGACCGACTGGCTGCCCTGGATGAAGGTCAGCGCCTTCAGCCGGTCGCGGAGTACTGCGGCCTGTTCGAAATCCATCGCCTCGGCCGCTTTGGTCATCGCGTCGCCGAGGCGCTTCTGGACGGCGGTCGAGCGGCCTTCGAGGAAATCCTGCGCGTCGCTCACCAGCGCGGCATAATCCGCCTTGCCGATACGATCGACGCACGGCGCCGAGCAGCGGCGGATCTGATAGAGCAGGCACGGCCGCGAGCGGTTAGCGAAGAAGCTGTCGGTGCAACTGCGCAGCAGGAAGGTCTTTTGCAGCGCGTTGAGCGTGCGATGCACCGACCCAGCGCTGGCGAACGGCCCGTAATAGCGCCCCTTCGCACGCCGCGCGCCGCGATGCTTTTGCACGCGCGGGAAATCATGGTCCATGCGGAGCAGGATGAAGGGAAAGCTCTTATCGTCGCGCAGCAGGACATTGTATGGCGGACGGTAACGCTTGATGAGCTGTGCCTCAAGCAGCAGCGCCTCGGCCTCGCTCGTCGTGGTGACGATTTCCATCGCGCGCGTCTGCGCGACCATCCGCTGAAGCCGCTGCGGCAGCCGCGCGACCTGCGTGTAATTGGTGACGCGGTTCTTGAGCGCGCGCGCCTTGCCGACATAGAGCACCTCGCCGCGCGCATCGAGCATCCGATAGACGCCGGGGCGCACCGGCAATTTGCGCACGACGCTGCGAATCGCCTCGGCGCCGCGCTCGAGGTCGGGCTTGTCGGCGCCCTCGCCTTCGCCGCGGACCACATAGGTGGCTTTTTCCTCGTTGAATCTGTCGGGGGCGTTGGGGCGAACCATGAATTTGCATGTAGGCGAAGGCGATGCGCCCCGCCATAGTGCGCGCGGGAAAACATCGGAGGGGTCGCTATGGACATAAGCGGAAAGCTGGCGCTGGTCACCGGCGGCAGCGACGGGATCGGGCGTGAGATCGCGCTGCAATTGCAGGGCGCAGGCGCCGAGGTGATCGTCACCGGGCGCTCGGCCGACAAATTGCGGGCGATGGCAGGGCTGGGTTTCGGGACGATCGCGGGCGATCTTTCGACCCCGGCGGGCGTCGACGCGGTCGTGAACGGCGTCGCGGGCAAGCCGCTCGCGCTGCTCATCAACAATGCCGGGGTCGGTAGCGACTATGAGCTCGACAAGCCCGAGACGCTCGACAGCGCCGCGCACTGCATCCGCACCAATCTCGACGCGCCGATCGCGCTCTGCACGCGGCTGCTGCCGGTGCTGCGCGCGCAGCCCGAAGCGGCGATCGTCAACGTCACCTCGGGCCTCGCCATCGCGCCGCGCGCGGGCGGGTCGGTCTATTGCGCGACCAAGGCGGGACTGCGCAGCTATACGCAGGCGATCCGGCACCTGCTGAAGGACAGCAATGTCCGGGTGATCGAAGCGCTGCCGCCGGTGGTCGAAACCAGCATGACGGCGGGCCGTGGCGGCAAGAAGATGAGCGCGCATGATTGCGCGGCGGAAATCGTCCACGGCATCCGCACCGGCCGGCGCGAGGTCAATGCCGGGATGGTCAAGCTGTTGCAGTTCGTGCACAGCATCTCGCCGGCGCTGGCGCGGCGGGTGATGCTGCGGTTTTGACGGGCGGCCGCTCTATTCAGGAAACGGTATTTCTCAACCTTCGTCATTCCCGCAAAAGCGGGAACCCAGTGTGGGGTTAGCCGACGCACGCTCTGGGTTCCCGCTTTTGCGGGAATGACGAAGGGGGAGAGGCAGAATGTTGCTTATCAGCCGATAGCCGACATCGCGTCCCGCACACAGCAAAACGCCCGCGGATATCCGCGGGCGCCTTGTTTCAGCGATGTCGGAAGGCTCAGCCTTTGGCGACCGCCGCGATGGCATTGTCGACCAGCGCCTTGTCGGCCTTGGCGTCATGCTTGTCGGCGATCAGCTTCGCCGCCGCTTCGGTCGCCGCCTTGGTCGCCGCGGTGCGGACTTCGGTCAGCGCCTGCGCTTCGGCCGCAGCGATGCGGTCCTCGGCCATCTGCTTGCGGCGCGCGATCAGCGCGGTGGCGTCGGCCTTGGCCTTGGCGACGAGCGCTTCGGCTTCGGTTTCGGCACGGGTGCGCAGCTCGTCGGCCTCCTTCGCCGCGCGGGCGAGCTTGGCTTCATATTCGGCCTTGAGCGATTCGGCGTCGAGGCGAAGCTGTTCGGCTTCGCTGAGCTGCTTCGCGATCGCGGCGATCTTGCCGTCGAGCATCGCGCCGATCGCGGCGGGCGCCTTTTTCCAGATCAGGACGACGAAGAAAATCGTCATCGCCAGCGCGACCCACCAGCTCGGCGACGACCACAGCGTGCCCGCGGGCTCGGCGCCGTGCGCCGCTTCGGACAGGATCAGTTCAACCATGGAGCACCGCCTTCACCGCCGCCTTGGCATCCGCCGCCGCGACCTTCACGCCCGACAGTTTGGCGACGAGATCGGCGGAGGCTTCGGCCGCGACCGATTCGATTTCCGCCATCGCCGATTTGCGCGCCGCCGCGACGTCGGCCTCGGCGGCCGTCATCTTCTCGGACAGTTCGGCGTCGATCTTGGCGAGACGCTTTTCGGCGTCACGCGCGGCCTTGTCCTTTGCGTCCTGCACCGCCTTTTGCGCCCCGGCGCGCGCGGCGTCGTTCTGCTGGCGATACTGGCTTTCCAGATCATCCGCCCGCGCATGCGCCGCCTTGGCGGCCGCGAGGTCGTCGGCGACCTTGCGGTCGCGCGCATCGACCGTGGCCTCGATCTTCGGATACATGCCGAGACCGATCACCACGAAGACCGCGCCGAAAATCAGCGCGAGCCAGAAGAGCTGCGAGGCGAGATACCAGTTCTCCGCCAGCTGATTGATCTGTGGCATGTTATTTCTTCCGATTGACGACGAAACCGGTGCGCCATCCCCGCTGGAACGGCGCATCGCATAAGCCGCCGCGCGTCCGGCTGAACCGGACGGCGCGGCGCCGGTGTCAGGCCGCCTTCAGATAGAGAAGGATGGCGATCAGGAACGACAGCAGGCCGAGAAGTTCGGCGGCGGCGAAGCCGATGAACAGGCGGCCCTGCTGGCCGTCGGCCGCCGCCGGATTGCGCAGCGCGCTCTCCAGGAAGCTGCCGAAGACATTGCCCACGCCGATCGCGGCCATGCCGGCGCCAATCGCGGCGAGACCGGCACCGATGAGCGTCGCTGCTTGTGCGTCCATGAAATTAACTCCTTATTCTAACTATAGGATTTGAAACGATTAGTGAAGATTGACCGCGTCGTTGATGTAGAGCGAGGTCAACAGGGCGAAAACATAGGCCTGGATGCCCGCGACGAGCAGTTCGAGCGCGCTGATCCCGATCATCAGCGCCATGCTGGCGAGGCCGACCGGCAGGCCGATCGCGGCACCGGCGCCCGAGCTCTGGACGATGAAGTTGGCGAACACTTCGAGAAGGACGTGCCCGGCGGTCATCGCGACGAAGAGTCGCAGGCCGAGGCTGAACGGGCGCACCATGAACGACACGAACTCGATCGGCGCGATGAACGGGATCATCGGCCACGGCGTACCGTGCGGGACGAAGAGCGAGAAGAAATGCAGGCCGTGACGCCAGAAGCCGACGACGAGCACGATCGCAAAGGAGAGAACCGCAAGCACGCCGGTGATGGTGAAGTGGCTGGTGACCGTCAGCGGATGCAGCCCGCCGAGCGCAAAAGGCACCATTCCCAGAATGTTGCAGAACAATATGAACATGAAGAGCGAGAAGACATAGGGCGTATATTTGCGCCCCTCGGATCCGATGTTCGTCGACATCATCGACGAGATGAAGCCCGTGAAGCCTTCGACCGCCATCTGCCAGCGGCCCGGAACGAGCTGCCGCTTCATGCCGCCGAGCATGAAGACCCAGAGGAGGATCGCCGCAGCGGCCATCCAGACTGCGCTGGTGGTCAGCCACACTTCGCGTCCGTCGACCGCGAACAGCTTCGCGATCGGTTCGACGGTGAACTGGTGCATCGGGTCGAATTTACCGGCCTCAGCGGACACGCGCGTCACTCCAAAATACGTCCCGGCGCCTTGCGCCGCCGGGCTGAACCTGACCTATTCCGAACCACTCTTGCCGCGCGAGGCCGCATTGGCGATCCGGAAGATGTTCCTGAAGGCGACGATGATCCCGAGGGCCAACATCCCCAACAAACCCCAAGGCGAAGTATCGGCGAAACGGTCGATCAGCCATCCGATCAACGCCCCGCCGAGCAAACCACCCAGCAATTCGGCCAATACCCGATTGCCGAGCCGGTAATTGGCGTCGGCTTCGGGTGGATTGACCCCGCTCCGCTTCGCTTCTGCGGCTTCGGCCCGGTCCAATCGCTGTTCGAGCGAGACCAGGCGCGAATCCTCCGAAGTGTGTTCCGGATCGCTGCCATTCTCCGTCATCTTGCGCCATCCTCCTGAAACAAAACCGGAATATTCCGATTCCGCCCGCGAAAAAAGGCCCGAAAATTCGGGAGACCCCTAAGGCGCGGCCCGTTTAGGAATGCCGCCCCGCGAAGTCAATGCTTCTGCTGCCCGCACAAAAATGCCGCCGCGTTTAGGGGCGCGGCGGCATATGCGGCCCGGAAGCCGCCTTGTAGATCATCTCGTTACGGACAGCGCGTATCGCGCACCGGCGGGCTTGCGTCGCGGGTCAGCCAGCGGCCGTCGGGCGCCTTGTATTTCTCGCCCGGCTTCGTCTTGGCGATCAGGTTGCAGCCGGTGACGAAAGCGAACTGCTCGACCGTGCTGCCCTGCGGCGCTCCGCTGGTGTAAGCGGCCTTGCGCTTGATGTTGATGTCGGTGACGAGCTGACGCACCGCCGGGGTCGGGGTCGAGACGAAACCCAGATAGCCGGTGGGCTCCTCGCCGATCTGTCCGGCCGAGCGCGCGGCCTCATAGGCGGGATCGCGCTGCGCCATCGCCGAGGGCACGATCAGACCGACCGCCGTCGTCGCCGCAATCGCAGCCATCGCCCATCCCGCCGGTTTCCACTGTTTCACCATTATCATTCCTATCTCGTCAGAATATGCCGCTATTCTGCTCAATGAGCTTCTTGGCATCACCATCCAGCTTGTACACGATTTCCTGCTTGATGTTGATATTCAGGTTGATCTCGATCGGCTTGTCGGGGGTCGCGATCTGGACGCAGCCGCCCAGCATCGCCGCTCCCGCCATGATCATGCACCGATCGCCGATACCCGGCCTCCTTGCTTCCTTTGTTCTGCTCTTCATCGCACGGGCTCGCTTTCTGGGGGCTGAACGGTTGGAGAGGCGCCGGATGTCGCCGCCTCCTGCTCTTCTATCAATCTCGACAAATTCTGCTCGATCCAGACCGACGGGTCATAAAATCCCTTGGCCGATGTCACCAACTGGCGGAAGGGCCCGGTGACCTTTATATTGAACACCAGCGGGATCTTCGCGATCTGTTTGGTCAGGAAATTGCGCGTTGCGCCCTCGCCCTGCCCCACGCCGCCGAAGCGGATATCGGTCACCATTTCCCCGTCGAGATCCCCGTTCAGAATGATCGTCAGATCGTCATATTTGAGGCTGCGTAGCGCACCAAAGGCAAAATTGGCGATCGTACCGAGATTGTGATTCGACAATTCGCCGATATAGGCGAGCGTGCCGCCGCCCGAGCGCGCATCGATGCGGCCGCCGACGACGCGGCCGCCCAGCCCGTCGAACTCGACCGGCAGCGTCCCGTCGAACTTGCCGGTGGCGTTGATATTGTCGAAGCCGAACTGCTGGAGGAAGGTGGCGGCATCGACCCCGACGACATCGAAGCTGAGCCGGCGCGGCTGGTCGGCGGCGAAATCGAGCGTCGCGGGGTGCAGCAGCAGCTCGCCGCCCGCAAAGGGCCAGCGCCCGCCCTCGATGCGCACGCGGTTGCCGCCGATGAGCTGATAGTCGATCGTGCCGTCGACGACGGGGATGCCGGGGTTGATCTCCTTGATCGACGCTGTCTGCCCCGGCGCCGAATGGAGGCCGATCAGATCGTCGAAGCTCAGCGTCGCGGTCAGCCCGGTGACCGGGCCGAACGCGGCGGCAAGATCGGTATCGGCGGTCGCGAAAGTGCCGCGGCTGGTGACGCCGTCGGGCGTCCAGTCGATCCGACCGTCGCCGACCAGCGTTCCCTGAACATTGGCGACGACGCCGAGCGCCAGCGGGGTCAGCATGGAGGGCTGGAAATGATCGTCGAAGCGGATTTCCTTGACGATCAGGTCGGCGCCGCCGGTGCTGTCCGCAAGGCGATGGCGGATCACCGTGTCGAGTATCTTGACCCCCTTCTCGCGCTCGCTGAATCCCGCCGTCGCTTCGATCACGCCGTTCGCGAAGCGGAGGTTCGCGTCGTTGCTGATCAGAGGCGCGAAGCGTGCGGGCGCCGCCGCGTCGGTCAGCAGCAGGCCGCCATCGAGCGTCAGTGCGCCGCCCACATAGCGCCATTGGCCCGCAATTTCGCTCATGTTGAGCGGAACCGCGCCGATCTTGCCGCTGGCGCCGGCGAGGTCGCCCGTCATGCCGCCCGCTCCGGGTCGGCCCGTGATCCGATTAGCGGCGAAAAGGGTGACGCTGTCGCCCTCGCCGAGCCGGACGTCGGCCAGCGCCACAGCCCAGCGCAGCGAAGCGAGATCGACCTCGGCGCCGCGCGCGTCGAAGGCGAAGGGCGACGAACCGCTTGCCCCGCGGAGCGCGAGCGAAGGAATGCGGATGGCTCCGCGCAATCCGTTTGGCCCGGCGCTGAGCAGCGGCGCGCCGGGGCGGCTGCACAGATCGATGCCGGTGCGGCCAAGGCTGAAACCGGAAATGGCAATGCGCTCGGCGCCGACACGGGTGCAGCCGCCATCGAGCGCCAGTGCGCCGGTGCCCGACAGTGCGCCGCTCAGCGGCACGGTCAGCCGTTCGACGCGACCGCCGGGGAGCGGCCCCGACAGTTCGGCACGCGTCGAAAAGCGCAGCAGGCCGCCATTGCCCGAAAAGCGGACGGGCGCGAGCGCAAGCCGCGAGCCCTCCGCGCCATAGGGCTCGAAGCGCGCGAGCCCGCTGATCACGCCGTCGCTGCGGCGATCGAGCAACAGCGATCCCGTGGGCAGGTCGCCGCCGCCGAAGGCCCAGCTTCCCAGCATCGTGACCGCGGGCGTCGGTGTTCCGAAGATATAGGCGATACGGCTGTCGGAGCCGCCGGCAATGCGCGCGCCGCTGGCGGCGGCGATCTCGGGCGCGATCAGTTCGATCCGCGCGCTCTGTCCCTCACCTGCGAGCGCGAAGCGCGTGGTGCCGCCGACATCGGCCAGCATCCGGGCGAGCGCCGCCGCGGCGCGCTTCGCTGGTGGGCCGAGCGGCGTGCCGTCGGCGGCTTTCGCGCCGTCGGCGATCGTGCGCCGCAGCGCTTCGCTGCCGCTCGCACGGGCGAAAGCGACGCGGCCTTCGATCGCAGGTGCCGCGCGTCCGACCGTGCCCTTGGCGTCGAGGGTCACGCTTTGCGCGGCAAAGCCGATGCCGCGCAGCCGCGCCATCTCGGCATCGACCGAGAGGGTCGTGCGGTCGGCGGTGCCCGAAAAGCCAGCTTTCACGCCGAGCCGGTCGGCGATTACCGATCCCGCCGCCAGCCGGGAAAGCGCAGCATCGGCGCTGCCTTTCCAGCTTTGCAGATTCTCCGACAACGACAGGTCGAGCGCGATTTGCGGCGATGCCGCCGTGACGCTGCCGTCCACGCAGCGGAGCGTTTTCGCGCGCAAAGGCCCCGATAGGCTGGGCCGCACATCGCGCACGCGCACGGCGCCATAGAAGGTCGTGCCTGCGACCTCGCACCCCGCCGCCGCGAGATCGGGTGCGACAAGGGCCAGCTTTCCCGTGAAATCGCGGCGGAGGTTGCCGCGTCCATTGAGCGCCGCGCCAATATTGCCCCACGGTGTCTCGACCCGCGCCCGCGCATCGGTGAGTTCGGCGAACAGATCGGGCAAGGCGAAGGGCGTCGTGTCGGTCGGATCGCGAAACTTGTCGAGCGAGCCAAGCGATATCTGTCCGTCGACGAACCGACCGTAGAGTCGCACCCCATCGGCGCGAATCCCCGCCACATAGGGGCCCGAAAGACCATAGCCGAGCGAGACCTCGACCGTTTTCGCGGTCAGATCGGGCCGCGCCGGGTCGCCGATGACGAGGTTCGACAGGCGCTCGCGCCGGAAACCGATCGCGTCGATCGTATAGCGCGCCGGAATGCCGCGATCGTCGAGCTGGTCGCGGATGACCCGATCGGCGATCGGCTCGCGCGCGAGCCACAACACGCCCGCAAGCGCGACGACCGCGCCCGCGGTCAGCCAGCGCTTCTTGAACAGGATCGTTCGCTTGTGCGGCCTCGGCGGCGGGTTGTCATCCGCATCAGCCATAAGCGCGCCGTGCGGATCGAGACGGGAAAGGCAAAGCGGCCGATGACGTCATGACGCTGATATTCGTTCCTCATGCGCCCCGGCGGGCTGACCCTGTTCCGACAAATAACGCCGAATTGGCGCATTTGGCTCCGGAAATAAGGACGTTGCCATAGGCAGCAAACCTTATGGCCGTTGAGTGCGCCCCACAAGCTGGTTATGCCAACATCGATGGGGGAGGCGCCAGATCATGCGGGACATCGCGCGCGGCTGCGGACGCGGCTGCTCGGCGAGCCCGAAAGCATGGCCGATTATGAGCTGGTCGAATATCTGCTCGCGCTTGCGATCCCGCGCCGCGACACCAAGCCGCTGGCGAAGGCGCTGCTCCGCGAATTCGGCTCGCTCGCGCAATTGATCAGCGCCGATCCCGATGTGCTGCGGCGCGTCGATGGCATGGGCGACAGCGCGGTCGCGGCGCTGAAGATCGTGCAGGCGTCCAGCCTGCGGATGCTGAAGGGCGCGCTGCACGACAAGCCGCTGCTGTCGAGTTGGGACGCGCTGCTCGACTGGCTGCGCGCCGACATGGGGCCGATCGATATCGAGCGGGTCCGTGTCCTCTACCTCAATTCGCGTAACATGCTGATCCGCGACGAGGTGGCGAGCGAAGGATCGATCGACCAGTCGGCAATCTATGTTCGCGAGGTAGTCAAGCGCGCGCTCGAACTCGGCGCCGCGGCGATCATCCTCGTCCATAATCATCCGAGCGGAAACGCCGAGCCGAGCCGGCAGGACATCGCGATCACCCGTGATATCGCCGAAGCAGCCGGAAAGCTCGGCATCGTCCTTCACGACCATATCATCGTCGGCGGGTCTGATTATCGCAGCCTGCGCGCGATGGGCCTGATCTGATCCGGCTTTACTTACCGGGGCGGGTGCGACATCATCGGCGGATGCAGAATCGGCACCGCCATCTTCGATTCCGTTTTCACGGGGGTCAGCTTCTCGCGGGCATCTAGCCCCGGGTTCCGGTGCGTCGCGCCCCGAGACCCGGGGCGAAATTTCCATTTTTATCGGGTGGTGCAGCGCGCGGCGCTCCCACCCCTCCCCCTTTGTGGAAAGCCTGCACCATGACGACCCAAAGCAAACCGCGCCGGCGGCCCTCCATCCATATGATCGATACCGAGGCCGATGCCCTGGCGGACCTGGCCGTCAGCGTCGAAAAGCGCATGCCCCAGGTCAGTGCGCTACTCAGCGATGAGATCGTGCGCGCGACAGTCCATAGCGCGAAGACCATGCCGCGCGACGTCGTCACCATGTCGAGCCAAGTCGAATTCGTCGATGAGGCCAGTGGCGAAACCCGGACGGTCCAGCTCGTCTATCCGCATGAGGCCGACATTGCGGCGGGCCGGGTCTCGATCCTCACCCCCGTCGGCGCCGGTCTGATCGGGTTACGGCAGGGGCAGTCGATCCGCTGGCCCGACCGCGACGGGCACGAGCGCACCTTGTCGGTCGTCGGCGTCGTCCAGCCCGCAACCGCCGGTTGAACCAGTCATAGCAATACGGCCGCCGGATCGCTCCAGCGGCCGTATCGTGCGCCGCGTGACGGGCCTTTATCAGGCGCCGCGGGTCAGGAAGCCGGTAAGCTCTTCCTTGCTGACCGCGCCCGACTTGTCGGCGTCGGCTGCCGTCCACGCCTGTCCGATCCAGGTTTTGACCTGTTCCGATTCGGGATCGATAGACGGTTCGGTCGCCGTGCGCAGCTTCTTCATCCAGGCCGCGAACTCTTCCTGGTTGAGGTCGTTGCTCTTGTCCGCATCATAGGATGCGAACTCGCTGTTCACGATCTGCGCGATCTGCGCCGGAGTTGCGGCCGTTCCCGAGGGGGCGGGCTGCGCCGTCGCGTCGCCGGCAGGCGGCGTGCTTTCGGGCGTGGGGGCCGGGGTCGGCGCGGTCGTCGATGGGTCCGGCTGTTCGGTCGGCGGCGGCGCCGCGGGGTCGGCAGGCGGGGTTTCCTGCGCGAAGGCGGGCATGCTTACGGCGGCAGCGCCGATGATAAGCATATGCTTCAGCATGATGAAATCTCCTGTTTACTGCGGCGGCGATTCGGGTTCGGGAGCAGGCTCATCCTGCTTGTCCGAATCCGGATCCTGCGCCGGCGTGGTCGTGCTGTCGGGGGCGGGCTGCGCCTTTTCGGTATCCGCTTTCTGGTCGGGTTCCGGGGCGGGATCGGTCGTCGTGGTCGGTTCCGCCGGGGGTTCCGACTGGGTCGGCGCCGGCTGATCGCCGGTGGGTTCCGTCTGCGCAAGGGCGGGGAAGCTGACAGCGGCGGCACCGATCAAAAGCACATATTTAAGCATCACTTCACTCCTGTTGCGGCGGGACCGGTCCGGACCTGCCGACTTTTCCAAAGGGGCAAGAAAGCAACCCGCCCAATTTGCTGAAAGTTGCGGACGGCGGGCGATTGGCGAAACCGCCCGTCCCTGCTAGGGGGCGCCCCATCGCGTTTCCGAACGGATTCTGCGATGTCGCCCCAAAATTGAAAAGGAAATCCGATGGTTCCCCGTTATGCCCGACCGGAAATGACCGCGATCTGGTCACCGGAGAATCGGTTCCGCATCTGGTTCGAGATCGAGGCGCACGCGACCGACGCACTCGCCGAACTGGGCGTCGTCCCGAAATCGGCCGCGAAGGCGCTCTGGGACTGGTGGGCGACGGGTCCCACGATCGACGTCGCGGCGATCGACGCGATCGAGGCGGTGACCAAGCATGACGTCATCGCCTTCCTGACCTGGGTTGCCGAAAATGTCGGCGATGAGGCGCGCTTCATGCACCAGGGCATGACCAGTTCGGACGTGCTCGACACCTGCCTTGCGGTGCAGCTCAGCCAGGCGGCCGACATATTGCTCGCCGACCTCGACGCACTGCTCGAAGCGATCAAGCGCCGCGCTTACGAGCATAAGCTGACCCCGACGATCGGCCGCAGCCACGGCATCCATGCCGAACCGGTCACTTTCGGATTGAAGCTGGCCGAGGCCTATGCCGAATTTTCCCGCTGCAAGCTCCGCCTCCAGGCCGCACGCGCCGAGATCGCGACCTGCGCGATTTCGGGCGCGGTCGGCACCTTCGCCAATATAGACCCCCGCGTCGAAGCGCATGTCGCGGCGAAGCTGGGCCTGACCGTCGAGCCGGTGTCGACGCAGGTCATCCCGCGCGACCGCCACGCGATGTTCTTTGCGGTGCTGGGCGTCGTCGCTTCGTCGATCGAGCGGCTTTCGGTCGAGGTCCGCCACCTCCAGCGCACCGAGGTGCTGGAGGCGGAGGAATATTTCTCCCCCGGCCAAAAGGGCTCGTCGGCGATGCCGCACAAGCGCAATCCGGTGCTGACCGAGAATCTGACCGGGCTCGCGCGCATGGTGCGCAGCGCCGTCACCCCGGCGCTGGAAAATGTCGCGCTGTGGCACGAACGCGACATCAGCCACTCGTCGGTCGAGCGCTTCATCGGCCCCGACGCGACGATCACGCTCGATTTCGCGCTCGCGCGGCTGACCGGCGTCGTCGACAAGCTGCTCGTCTATCCCGAACGGATGCAGAAGAATCTCGATCGCATGGGCGGCCTCGTCCATTCGCAGCGCGTGTTGCTCGCGCTGACACAGGCGGGCGCGAGCCGCGAGGACAGCTATGCGCTCGTCCAGCGCAACGCGATGAAGGTGTGGGAAAGCGACGGAAAGCTGTCGCTGCTCGACCTGCTCAAGAATGACGCCGACGTAACCGCGAAGCTGCCCTCCGACGAACTGACCGCGCTGTTCGACCTCGGCTATCATATGAAGCATGTCGACACGATCTTCGACCGGGTGTTCGGCTGATGCCGCTCATCCCGGCGAAGGGCTGGAAACCCGCGACATTCTGGCATAGGGTCGTCCAAAGCCCAACGGAGGAGCAAGCCAAGTGGGAATCCTGCGGACGATCATCTGGGTCTTGCTGACCGCCGTGCTTGTCATCTTCGCGATGGCGAACTGGCGCGTCGTGACGGTGACCATCTGGCCCGGCTGGGAAGCTGAAACCAAGATGCCGCTCGTCATTCTCGCCTCCTTCCTGATCGGCGCGGTGCCGATGTGGGTGGCGCTGCGCACGACGCGATGGTCGCTGAAGCGCCGCCTCGACGGCAGCGAGCGGCAGCTTGCCGACATGCGCGCGCTCGCCAATCGTCCGGTCGAACCCGTCCCCGCTTCCGCGACGCCGCCGGTGAACGACGTTCCGCCCGCCCCCACCGACCTCTTCCCGACGGACAAGCCATGACATCGCCCATCTATCTCGCCATCGACACTCCGCACCTCGACGCCGCGCTGACGCTGGCGCAGAAGGTGCGGCATCATGTCGGCGGGCTGAAGCTCGGCCTCGAATTCTTCTGCGCCAACGGCCATCATGGCGTGCACGAGATGGCGAAGTTCGGCCTGCCGATCTTTCTCGACCTCAAGCTGCACGACATTCCCAACACCGTCGCCAAGGCGATTCAGGCGTTGCGCCCGCTCGAACCCGCGATCCTGACCATCCACACCGCGGGCGGCCGCGCGATGATGGAGGAAGCGAAGGCGGCGGCGGGAACCGCCACCAAGGTCATCGGCGTCACCGTGCTGACCAGCCTCGACGCGCCCGACCTGGATGACATCGGCGTCGGCGGCAATCCGCACGACCAGGTCGTTCGCCTCGCGGAACTCGCGCGCGCATCCGGGCTCGACGGCATCGTCTGCTCGGGGCAGGAAGTGAAAGCGGCGCGCAAGGCATGGCCCGGCGGCTTCTTCGTCGTCCCCGGCGTCCGCCCCGCGAACGGCAAGCTGGGCGACCAGAAGCGCGTCGTCACGCCGGCGCAGGCGATGACCGACGGCGCCTCGATCCTCGTTGTCGGCCGCCCGATCAGCCAGTCGACCGACCCCGACCTCGCCGCGCGCGAAATCGAGGCGACGCTTTAAGCTCACCCTATGCGTTGACAGGGCCGCGTGTCCCCGCGAAGGCGGGGACCCATCACCGGCCGGCTCAACCTGGAACCGACAGGAGATGGGCTCCCGCCTTCGCGGGAGCGCACAGCTTTTCAATGCGCCGGAATGTTCATGCCCCCACTCGTCAAAATCTGCGGCCTTTCGACCCCCCAAACGCTCGACGCCGCGATCCGCCTCGGCGCGACGCATATCGGCCTGGTCCATTATGAGCCGAGCCCGCGTCACGTCGATCTGAAGACCGCGGCCGAGCTGCGCCAGCGCGCAGAGGGCAAGGTCAAGGTCGCGCTGCTGCTCGTCAATGCCTCGCAGCAGCTCACCGGCGAAGCGCTGAGCAAGGTGCGCCCCGACATCATCCAGTTTCACGGCAACGAGACTCCCGAATGGCTCGCGGCGGTCAAGCGGCTGGTTCCCGCCGAGGTGTGGAAGGCGGTCGGCCTTGCCGACGCGGGTACGCTTGAACGCATCCGCAAATATGACGGCGCCGCCGACCGCATATTGTTCGACGCGCCCGCCGCGGCGCTGCCCGGCGGCACCGGCGCGCGGTTCGACTGGTCGCTGCTCAAGAACCATCGTCACACGATCGACTGGGGCGTCGCGGGCGGACTGACTCCCGCGAACGTCGCGCAGGCGGTCGCCGAGACCGGCGCGCCGCTCGTCGATGTCTCCTCGGGCGTCGAAAGCGCGCCGGGCGTCAAGGATGTGGACAAGATGGCGGCTTTCCTTAAAGCGACGGGACGATGACACACGCACCCAACAGCCTCCGCACGCAGCCGGACGCGCGCGGCCATTTCGGCCAGTTCGGCGGCCGCTATGTCGCCGAAACGCTGATGCCGCTGATCCTCGACCTCGAACGCCATTATCGCGCCGCGCAGGCCGATCCGGCGTTCAAGGCTGAGTTCGATTATCTGCTGAAACATTATGTCGGCCGCCCGAGCCCGTTGTGGTTCGCCGAGCGGCTGACCGAGCAGCTCGGCGGCGCGAAGATTTACCTCAAGCGCGAGGATCTCAACCACACCGGCGCGCACAAGATCAACAATTGCATCGGCCAGATTCTGCTCGCGAAGCGGATGGGCAAAACCAGGATCATCGCCGAAACCGGCGCGGGCCAGCATGGCGTCGCGACCGCGACCGTCGCGGCGTTGTTCGGCCTGCCCTGCACCATCTTCATGGGCGCAGTCGATGTCGCGCGGCAGCAGCCGAACGTGTTCCGCATGAAACTGCTCGGCGCAGAGGTGGTAGCGGTCGAGAGCGGGGCGAAAACGCTCAAGGACGCGATGAACGAAGCGCTGCGCCACTGGGTCGCGAACGTCCACGACACATTCTACATCATCGGCACCGTCGCCGGCCCGCATCCTTATCCCGAACTCGTCCGCGACTTCCAGTCGGTGATCGGCAACGAGGCGCGCGAACAGATTCTCGAAGCCGAAGGCGGCCTCCCCGACATGCTGATCGCCCCGGTCGGCGGCGGATCGAATGCGATCGGCCTCTTCCACCCCTTCCTCGACGATCCCGAGGTGGAGATCGTCGGCGTCGAAGCAGCGGGCGAAGGCCTCGACGGCAAGCACGCCGCCAGCCTCGCGGGCGGGCGCCCCGGCATTCTCCATGGCAACAAGACCTATCTGCTGCAAGACGAGGACGGCCAGATCACGGAGGCGCACAGCATCTCGGCGGGCCTCGATTATCCGGGCATCGGTCCCGAACATAGCTGGCTGCACGAGATCGGCCGCGTCCGCTACGAGCCCGTTACCGACGAAGAAGCTCTCGCGAGTTTCCAGAAGCTGACCAAGCTGGAAGGGATCATTCCGGCGCTGGAGTCGGCGCATGCCATCGCCGCCGCCGAACGCATCGCTCCGACGCTGGGCAAGGACAAGATCATCATCGTCAATTGCTCGGGGCGTGGCGACAAGGACATCTTCACCGTCGCCGATGCGCTGGGAGTAAAGCTCTAATTGGCAACCCGACCTATGGTGTTCCCCCGCGAAGGCGGGGGGCCATCTCCCGCACTGTCGTTATTCAGCGCACAGTGCAGGAACAGATAGCGCAGGAGATGGACCCCCGCCTTCGCGGGGAACAGGAGGTTATAAAGTGGCTCCGAAAAGAAACAGCATGGATATTCTCTCCCCTGAAAGGAAGAGGGCTCAATGACCCGCTTCGCGTCAGCATTTCGCAAAGGGCCCGCACTCGTCACCTTCATCACCGCGGGCGATGGCGACACCGCCGCGAACCTCGATGCACTCGTCGCGGGCGGAGCCGACGTGATCGAGCTTGGGATGCCCTTCACCGATCCGATGGCCGATGGTCCCGCGATCCAGGCTGCGAATTTGCGCAGCCTTGCCAAGGGCACAACCACCGCCGACATTTTCGCCATTGCCGCCGCCTTCCGCGTGCGCCATCCCGACACGCCGCTCGTGCTGATGGGCTATGCCAATCCGATGACGATCCGCGGCGCCGACTGGTTTGCCGCCGAATGCGCGAAGGCGGGCGTCGACGGAATCATCTGTGTCGATATTCCGTCGGAGGAAGACGCCGAACTTGGGCCGAGTCTGCGGGCCGCCGGAGTCGACCTCATCCGCCTCGCCACCCCGACCACCGATGCGGCGCGCCTGCCCGACGTGCTGAACGGCGCGGGCGGTTTCCTCTATTATGTGTCGGTCGCCGGGATCACCGGGCTGCAGCAGGCGGCGCAGGCGAGCATCGAGGATGCCGTGGCGCGGCTCAAGGCCGCCACCGACCTGCCCGTCGCGGTCGGGTTCGGCGTCCGCACGCCCGAACAGGCCGCAAGCATCGCGCGCGTTGCCGACGGCGTCGTCGTCGGATCGGCCTTCATCGACATCATCGCCGAGCATGGCCCCGCCGCTGCGCCTTATGTCGAAGCCTTCACCCGCACCCTCGCCGATGCTATCCACGGCGCAAAGGAGATCGCCGCATGAGCTGGCTCGACCGCGTCCGCAACGCCCTGCCCTTCACCGCCAAGCGCGATACCGCCGACAATCTCTGGCACAAATGCCGCCAGTGTCAGCAGATGGTGTTCGTCAAGGAGTGGGAGGATAATCTCAACGTCTGCCCGCGCTGCGACCATCATGACCGCATCGGCGCCAAGGAACGCTTCGCGCAGCTTTTCGACGGCGGCGTCCACGAGCTTATCGCCTCGCCGCCGGCGCCCGAGGACCCGCTGAAGTTCCGCGACACCAAGAAATATGTCGATCGCATCAAGGCGGCGCGCGCGCAGACCGGCGACCGCGATGCCTATCAGAATGCGTTCGGCCGCATTTCGGGCCAGGGCGCGGTGATCGGCGTGCAGGATTTCGCCTTCATGGGCGGGTCGATGGGCGTCGCGGTGGGGGAGGCCTTCGTCACCGGGGTCGAGCAGGCGATCAAGCGCGGCGTCCCCTATATCGCGATCACCGCCGCAGGCGGCGCGCGGATGCAGGAAGGCACGCTGTCGCTGATGCAGATGCCGCGCGCGACCGTCGCGCTCCAGCGCCTGCGCCGGGCGGGCCTGCCTTACGTGGTGCTGCTCACCGACCCGACGACGGGCGGCGTCACCGCCAGCTATGCGATGCTCGGCGACGTCCAGATCAGCGAGCCCAAGGCGCTGATCGGCTTCGCGGGTCAGCGCGTGATCGAGAATACGATCCGCGAAAAATTGCCCGAAGGCTTCCAGCGCGCCGAATATCTGCTCGAGCATGGGATGATCGACATGGTCGTGCATCGCAAGCAGTTGCCCGAAACGCTGGGGCGCCTGATCGGCTATCTGGCGCCTGAGAAGGCGGCATAGCCCGTAGCGCTCGCTTTTTCCTTTCATGCTGAGCTTGACGAAGCGCTGTCCTTTTTCTTGAAACGCCAGAATCAAGAACGGCCCTTCGACAAGCTCTGGGCGAACGGAAATTGGGGTTAGCCGATCCTCATTATGCCTGACCACGCCCATAGCTCCGACCCCGCCGTACAGGCCCAACTCGACCGTCTCGCGGCGCTGTCGCCGGGGCGCGATATCCTCGGGCTCGAACGCATCACCGAACTTTGCGCGCGGCTCGGCGATCCGCAGAACCATCTGCCGCCGGTACTCCACGTCGCGGGCACCAATGGCAAGGGATCGACCTGCGCCTTCCTGCGCGCCGCGATAGAGGCCGAGGGTCTCACCACGCACGTCTATTCGAGCCCGCACCTTGTCCGCTTCAACGAGCGTATCCGGATTGCAGGCAAGCTCATCGACGACGGCCTGCTCGCCGCACTCCTCGGCGAAGTGCTCGATGTCGCCGAAGGGTTGCAAGCGAGTTTCTTCGAAGTCACGACCGCCACCGCCTTCCTCGCTTTCGCGCGTAATCCCGCCGATGCCTGCATCGTCGAGGTCGGACTCGGCGGACGGCTCGATGCGACGAACATCATCCGGAGCCCCGCAGTCTGCGGCATTGCCTCGCTCGGCATCGATCACGAGGCTTTTCTGCTCGCGCCCGAGGCGAATGTCCCCGCCGCGCCGCTGGACCGCATTGCCTTTGAAAAGGCGGGTATTGCGAAGGCCGGGGTACCGCTGGTGACCCAAGCCTATCCGCCGACCGCGCGCGACGAGGTTGCGAAGCAGGCTGCGAAAGCGGGAGCCGTGCTGCTCGACCGCGGCGAGGCATGGGGCGCGGCGGTCGACGAAGGCGGCCTGCATTACCGCGACGAGTGCGGTGTGCTCGACTTGCCGCTACCCGCGATGGCAGGTGCCCACCAGGCCGACAATGCCGCGCTTGCCATCGCGATGCTCCGCCATCAGACAGCGTTCGGCATTTCCGAACGCGCTTTTGCCGAAGCCATGGCGCACGCGCATTGGCCCGCGCGGTTGCAACGCCTCGGCGCCGGGCCGCTGACGGCGATCCTGCGGCCCGGCACAGCGCTGTGGCTCGACGGCGGCCATAATCCCGACGCCGGAGCGGCGCTCGCCAAGGCGCTGGCGCACCGCCCCCCGCTCCACGTCGTTTGTGGGCTGCTAGCGAACAAGGATGCGGCAGGCTTTCTGCGACCGATTGCCGACAAGATCGCGTCGTTTCAGGCGGTGCCGGTTCCGGGACACGAGCATCGCGATCCGCGCGAACTGTGTCGCACGGTGCAGGGTGAACTGGGTGTTTCCTATGCGCGCGCGCGCCCCGATATCGAAACCGCGTTGCGCCATATCGCAAGCGATGGTGCGTTGGCCGACGTGCTGATCTGCGGTTCGCTCTATCTTGCGGGCGTCGTTCTCGACCGCAACCGCGAATGGCCGGTCTAACCCAGTTCGGCGAGCGTTCGTTTGACCCAATCATACATCGCCGCTTCGGCCTTGAGCGTGACCGGCGGCGTGCGTTTCATCCGCTTTTCAACCTCCTGCAACACGACGCGCGCCTCGCGCCGGTCGCCTTCGGCGATCAAGAGCGCCGCCATCCGGCACCGCACCTCGTCGCCCGGCACGCGGCCGACGATCTCTCGATATATCGCGAGCGCATCCTGCGCCCGGTCTTCGGTTTCGGCGACCTTGGCGCGAAGCAGCGCCCGGCGGTCAAGATCGGTCTGCGACAAGGTTTTGGGAAGCGCGTCAAGCGCGGCGAGCGCTTCGGCGGAATGCCCGGCTTCATAGGCGGATTCGGCGATCCGCATGCCGATCATGCGATCGACGTGCGGCGACAGGCGTTCGGCCATACGATATTGTTCGAGCGCTTCGCCATGGCGCTCGCGCGCCACCAGCGCATCGCCCAGTTCGAGGCGGTGACCGACGGTGTCGCTGAACTCGACCGCGTCGCGCGCATCGCGCACCCGACGTTCGGGATCCATGCGATCGGCGATCTTCGTCCGCGCCTCACGTACGCGGCGATCGCGGGGCAAACCGGGAAGAATCTCGACGATGAAATAGGCCAGAATGCCGACCATCGGCAGAAAGGCGATGGCCATGATCCACGCCGTGTTCCGCCCGGTGCGAAACACATGGACGATGCACAGCACCTGCAGCGCCAGCGAGAGGATCAGGAAATGCATCGCCGATCAGGTTGCCGCCGTTTTCGGCTTGTCATCGCCAATGCCCATAGCTTCGTGTCCGTCGTCCTCGGTGCTCGGCTGGCGAACCGTCTGGACAACAAAGCCCTTTTTCCAGAGAATCCAGAGCAGCAGCATACCGGGAACGGCAGCCGCAACAGTAAAGAGCCAGAAGCCGACCCATCCCAGTCCTTCGGCGATATAGCCGCCAGGAGCTGCGAGCCATGTGCGGCCGACGGCCGCAAACGACGACAGCAATGCGAATTGGGTGGCGGTATAGGCGAGGCTGGACAAGCCCGAAAGATAAGTGACAAAGACGGTCAGGCCGATCCCGCTCGTGAAATTCTCCGTGCCGACGGCAATCGCCAGCATCAGCGGCGAATGGCCGACCGAAGCCAGCACCGCGAAAAGGACGTTGCTGAACATCATCATCAAGCCTGACACGAGCAGCGCGCGTCCCATACCCAACCAGGCGATGAACGGCGCCGCCAGGGCTGAGCCGACGATCAGCGCCACGAAGCCGACCCCTTTGTTGATCGCCACGAATTCGGTGTCGGTGAAGCCGAGTTCGACAATCATCGGATTGAGCATGCCCTGCCCCATCGCGTCGCCCACCTTGTAAACGAGCACGAACAGCAAAATCAGTATCGCGCCGTGGCGCGAGAAAAATTCCCGAAACGGATTGATGACCGTGTCCCGCAGCCAGTCGCCGAAATTTTGCCCTGCCGCGCGGGCGCGGTTCGGATCAAACCGACCGGGACCGGCGTAAAGCGCGCCGAGTAGCGCCGGAAGGATCGCGAGCCCGGTGAAACCATAAGCGGCCGCCCAACCGAGATTGAACCCCTCGGGCGATGCGAGCGCGATCGTTCCGACACCCGCGATCAAATTGCCGGTGCGATAGCCGAACTGGTTCATCGCGGTGCCGTGCGGCAGTTCGGCGTCGCTCAATATTTCGATGCGATAGGCATCGATCACAATGTCTTGAGTCGCCGAAAGAAAGGCGACGACGATGGCCCAGAGGGCGAAGGGCGCAAGATGATCGTTTGTCGGGTTACTCGTTCCAAGTTGCCATATCGCGATGACGAGCAACGCCTGGATGAAAAACAGCCAGCCACGGCGTTGGCCGAAGGTGCGGGTCAGGAAAGGCAGCGGCAGACGATCGACGAGCGGCGCCCAGAGGAATTTTAGCGTATAGGGGGTTGTGAGGCCAATTGCGAAGCCGATGGTAGATTTCTCGATCCCGACTTTTGACAGCCAGAAAGTCATCGTGCCCAGCAATAGCGTCAGCGGGAACCCGCTCGAAATGCCGAGCAGGAAGGCAACGATCGGCATCGGCTTGCGATAGGGGGCAAAGCTGGGGATGACGAATGCCAGGCCGATGACCAGCGCAAGCACGGCAACCAGCACCAATGAATCGAGCCCCAGTTGCATCGCGGCGTCCCCTTTCCTTCGCGCGAATTTCGTGCTCGATTGGCCTAAAGCGTTGGCTGTAAATTGGAAGCGACTAATTGGCGGTTGGTCGGGGGCGGCATTCGCCCCGTCCCGTCACGCCGCTTCGGGGCGCCAGAAGGTAACGAGGCCGCTGACCTTGCGCGGCGCCTTCTTCTTGCAGGTCATCGTCTCGACCGCCTTCACCGCCGACAGCAGCGCCGAGGCGCTGTGCGGCTTGCCGAGGCAGGCGACCGCGATCTCTTGGGCATCGGCGGGAATTTGGCCCGTCACCAGCAGCACCGCGATGCCGCGGTCGCGCGCGAGGCGGGCGACTTCGCGGCCCGTCATATCGCCCGCGAGGCCAAGGTCGAGGACGATCGCGTCGATCTGGACCGAGGCGATCACCGCGACCGCGGCTTCACCCGAATCGACTGTCGCGACGACGTCGTAGCCACCGTGCTTCAGCGTCCGCTCGTTGTCGAACGCCACCAGCGGGTCATCCTCGATGACCAACAGACGCTTGATGCACGACGGGCGAGACGCGAAGAGCATGATGACTCCCTTTACCGACGCCATGACTCGCTCTCGCCCTCCCTGCAATATCGCTTCGGCTTGCCATCGACGAAGCGATCACTTTCGGGCTATGAGCGTGATCACAAAGACACAGTTTGTGTCTGAAAACGACAAGAAAGCCGCATCCGTTCCCATGAACAGCCGCCGCCCACCCCGCAGCGCCCCCCCTTCGGCGCCCGCCGATGCCCCGCGCGGCCGCCGCGCCGCACGCGCCGCCGCGCCGCCGCGCAACCCCAAGGCCGAGCCCGAACGCGAGGACGGGCCGCAGCGGATCGCCAAACTGCTTGCGCGTGCGGGCGTCGGATCGCGCCGCGATGTCGAGCGGATGATCGAGGAAGGCCGTATCGCGCTCAATGGTGAAACGATCGCGCAACCCGCGCCGTTGCTCGCGTCACTTGATGGGCTGACGGTCGATGGCAACCCCGTCGCAAAGCCCGTCTCGACGCGCCTCTATCGTTTCCACAAGCCCGCGGGCTGCCTGACCGCGGCGCGCGACCCCAAGGGGCGCAAGACGATCTATGACATCCTGCCCAAGGGGTTACCGCGGCTGATGCCGGTCGGGCGGCTCGACTATAACACCGAAGGGCTGTTACTCCTCACCAATGACGGCGCGTTCAAGCGCCAGCTCGAGCTTCCCGCAAGCGGGGTCGAGCGCACCTATCGCGCGCGCGCTTTCGGCGACATCAGCCAGACGCAGCTCGAGGATCTGGTCGAAGGGATCGAGATCGACGGCATCCGTTACGGCAAGATCGACGCCAATCTCGAACGCCGCACCGGGCGCAACCAATGGATCGAGATGACGCTGACCGAAGGGAAGAATCGCGAGGTTCGCCGCGTTCTCGAACATCTCGGCCTTCAGGTCAGCCGCCTGATCCGCACGCGCTATGGGCAGTTCACCCTCGAAGGGCTCGACATGGGGCAGGTCGAGATCGTGCCGCGGGACGAGTTGTTCCAGTTCCGGCGCCGGCTCGACAAATGAGGGTCATCGCGGGCGAATGGCGCGGTCGCAAGCTGATCGCGCCGAAGAATGACGCGACGCGCCCTACGGCGGATCGTACGCGCGAGACGCTCTTCTCGATGCTCACCAGCCGCGTCGGCAGTTTCGAGGGGCTGTATGTCGCCGATCTGTTCGCGGGCTCGGGCGCGCTCGGGATCGAGGCGCTGTCGCGCGGCGCCGCACACTGCCTGTTCGGCGAGCAGGACCGCGACGCTCTCGATGCGCTCGGCAAGAATCTCGCTTCACTTGACGCGTCGGCGCGCGCCGACGTTCGCGCAGGCTCCGTCCTTGGTCTCGGCCCTGCTCGCCGCAGCTTCGATCTGTTGCTGTTCGACGCGCCTTACGAGACCGGAGCCGGAAGTGTCGCGCTCGACAAGCTCAACCGGCTGGGCTGGGTCGGACCCGATAGCTGGATTTCGGTCGAGACCGGCGAGCGCGAAAGCGTCGACGTTGCGGGGTTCGCGATCGATACCGAGCGCCGGGTCGGCAAGGCGAAGCTGACGCTGCTACGGCTGGCGTGACGTCTTCCGCACCATCAGCAGTCCGATCCAGCTCACGACCCCGGCGAGCGCGAGATAAAGCCCGACGACGTCGGTCCCGCGCCAGTCGCTCAGCGCCTGTGCGATGATCGGCGCGAGCGCGCCGCCCAATATGCCGCCGGCGTTGAAGGTCACCGACGCGCCGGTATAGCGCACGCGCACCGGGAACAGCGCTGTCAGCCAGCTTCCGAGCGGGCCATAGACGAGGCCCATCACGAACAGCGCCGCCGCGAGCCCGGCAAAGATGATCGGCCAGCTTCCCGACGCCAGCGACGGCCCGAAGAGCAGCCCGACGAGGATCGTCGCGCCGCATCCCCACGTCAGCACGCGCTGTGCGCTCGATGCGTCGCTCGCATAGCCGGCGAAGATAATGCCGCCCGCCATGAACAGGATCGCGCCGAGCTGGACGAGCAGGAATTGCTCCTTGGGATAGCCGAGCGTCGCCGTGCCGTGCGCGAGCGCGAAGCTGGTCGAGAGATAGAAGATCGCGAAACAGGCGACGACCGCAAAGGTGCCCGCGAGCGTTGCGAGCAGATGATGGCGCAGCAATTCGCCGAGCGGGACGCCGACGGGCGCGTCCTGCTCCAGCGCTTCCTTGAAATCGGGCGTCTCGCCGATCTTGAGCCGCACCCAGAGGCCGAGGCCGACGAGCACCGCCGAAAAGAGAAAGGGGATACGCCAGCCCCAGCTCGCGAAATCGGCGTCGTTCAGCATCAGCCCGAGCAGCAGGAACAGCCCGTTCGCGGCGATAAAGCCGACCGGCGCGCCCAATTGCGGGAACATGCCGAAGCGCGACTTCCATCCAGGCGGCGCATTCTCGACCGCGAGCAGCGCCGCGCCGCCCCATTCGCCGCCGAGCCCCAGCCCCTGCCCGAAGCGCAGGATGCAGAGCAGCAGCGGCGCGACCCAGCCCACCATCGCATAGGTCGGCAGAAAGGCGATCAGCAGCGTCGAAGCGCCCATCAGCATCAGCGAGGCGACGAGGGTCGACTTGCGCCCGATGCGGTCGCCATAATGACCGAAGACGATCGCGCCGACGGGCCGCGCGAGAAAGGCCAGCCCGAAGCTCATGAAACTGAACATAAGCTGCGCCGACGCCGATTCGGCAGGAAAGAAGAGCGGCCCGATCACCAGCGCGGCGGCGGTCGCATAGACATAGAAATCATAGAACTCGACCGCGGTGCCGACGAGACTCGCGGTCAGGATGCGGCGGTGCTTGCGATATGGTGCCAGATCCATGGGCAACGGCCCTCCCCTTGTTTCGTCAGCGTTTCGTGGGGGCCGCTTTGGACGGGTTGGGGTATTTTGTGCAAGGTTGAATGCGGCGGTAACGGCTTCGAGGTGGGGAGCCGCCCTTTCCAACTTTCGTCATTCCCGCGAAAGCGGGAACCCAGAGCGTGCGTCGGCTTTGCGCCTGTTCCGTTCATTTTACGTCGAGTCTGCATTTGGGCGGCGAACAAATCTGCGCCAGACGATAAAGGGCACGGCCAGCAGAACAAAACACATGAGAGCGCCGTAACCCCATGCGTCAGAAACCCGATTCTGCTGAACTGCAATGGCGATCATGCAGGGAACGGCCAATATCGGAGTGACCTTTGTCGACCACCAAAGCGCAGCCGTCCGTCGCGACTTAAACCATGTATCCTTGTCACGCCGGAGAAGCACGACCGTCGAAACCACCTTGATCCCTAAAAGGGCGACCACCACCCAGCTCAGGAAATCGCTGGCCGTAGAAAAGCCAAATGTCATATCCTAGATATGCTCGGAATCGATCCTAGGTGCTAGCTTCTTTGGGTAGCCGGTGCCGAGGCTGATCGTCACACGGGTTTCCGCCTCCGCCTGCATCGCGCGCACGGCTTTCCGTCGATGACCGCCATTTGTTGGCGAAGCACGATCATGCAGGCTACACGCGACCTATGACCATGTTTCGGCAGATCGGCATTATCGGCTCGGGTCGGGTCGCGCAGACGTTCGCGCTCGCGCTTGGGCCGCATTCGGGCGCGCCGGTCCTGCTGTGGGGGCGGTCGCAGGACAAGGCTTCTGTTGCCGCCAGACGAGTGCAGGCCATCGCCGTGCACGACCCCGTTCCCTTCGCCAACAATTGCGACCTGATCGCGATCGCGGTTTCCGATGACGCTCTATCCCACGTCGTGGCCGAACTCGCCGGAATAGCGCCGGTGGCCTTCGTCTTTCACGTCAGCGGGAGCCGCGGCGCCGCGATCCTCGATCCGCTGCACCGCGCCGGTGCGCTGACCGCGGCGATCCATCCCGCGATGACCTTTACCGGCGACGCCCGGAGCGAGGTCGTGCGCATGGCGCAGGCACGGTTTGCGGTCACCGGCTCCTCGCCGGAGGCCGGCGAGATCGCGCGGGCAGTCGTCGGCCTGCTCGGCGGTGTGGCGGTCGAGGTCGCCGAGGAGAGCCGCCTGCTCTATCACGCCGCGCTCTGCCACGCTTCCAACCATCTCGTGACGCTGATGGCGGGCGCGTCGCACGCACTGGCGGCGGCGGGCGTCGACGATCCCGCGGCGCTGCTCGCGCCCCTCGTTCGGGCGGCGCTCGAAAACAGTCTGGAGCGCGGCTTCGCGGCGCTGTCGGGGCCGCTGCTGCGCGGCGACGACGAGACGGTCGCGGGGCATCTTACCGCGCTCGCCGCCGATTGCCCCGCCCTGCTCCCCGCCTATCGCGCGATGGCACTCGCGACGCTGGGCGAATTGGGGCGGGCCGAGCCGTCGGCGCTTCGCCGCGCACTGGACAGCGCTGCCGCTGTTCCCTAATCGTTCGCGCGTGAACAGCCTCCCCGCCTCGCCGTCCGATCCCTCGGACCCGCCCTATCTGCAAGGCCTCAACGACCCGCAGCGGCAGGCGGTGCTGACGACCGAAGGGCCGGTGCTGATGCTCGCGGGCGCGGGCACCGGCAAGACCGCGGCGCTGACCGCGCGGCTTGCGCATATCATCGCGACGCGCCGGGCCTGGCCGTCCGAAATCCTCGCCGTCACCTTCACCAACAAGGCGGCGCGCGAGATGCGCGAGCGCATCGGGCGGATGATCGGCGACGCGGTCGAGGGGATGCCGTGGCTCGGCACCTTTCACAGCATCTGCGCGAAGATGCTTCGCCGCCACGCCGAACTGGTCGGGCTGCAAAGCAATTTCACCATCCTCGACACCGACGACCAGCTTCGCGTCCTGAAACAGCTCATCCAGGCCGAAGGGCTCGACGAAAAGCGCTGGCCCGCGCGCCAGCTCGCGGGGCTGATCGACAAGTGGAAGAACCGCGGGCTGGTCCCGGGCGACCTCGATGCGTCGGACCGCGAAGCCTATGCCGACGGCAAGGGGCAGCATTTCTATGCGCTCTATCAGGCGCGACTGAAGACGCTCAATGCCTGCGATTTCGGCGACCTGCTGCTCCACATGCTGGTCATTCTCAAGACGCACCGCGACGTGCTGGAGCAGTATCAGACCCGCTTCAAATATATCCTTGTCGACGAGTATCAGGACACCAACGCCAGCCAATATCTGTGGCTCCGCTTGCTTGCGCAAAGCCGGAAGAATATCTGCTGCGTCGGCGACGACGACCAGTCGATCTATTCGTGGCGCGGCGCCGAGGTCGCGAATATCCTGCGCTTCGAAAAGGATTTTCCCGGCGCGACGGTGATCCGCCTCGAACAGAATTACCGCTCGACCCCGCAGATTCTGGCCGCCGCCTCGGCGCTGATCGCGCAGAACAGCGACCGACTCGGCAAGACGCTGTGGACCGAACTCGACGCGGGCGACAAGGTGCGCGTCGTCGGCGTGTGGGACGGGCCGGAGGAAGCGCGGCGGATCGGCGAGGAACTCGAGGATTTGCAGCGCCAGCGGATATCGCTCGACCGCGCCGCGATCCTCGTCCGCGCGCAGTTCCAGACACGCGAGTTTGAAGATCGCTTCATCGCGATCGGCATGCCGTACCGCATCGTCGGCGGCTTTCGCTTCTACGAACGCGCCGAAATCCGCGACGCGCTCGCCTATCTGCGCCTCGTCCAGTCGCCCGCCGACGATCTCGCGTTCGAGCGCATCGTCAATGTCCCCAAGCGCGGGCTCGGCGATAAGGCGCTCGCGCGCATTCACCAGTTCGCGCGGCACGAGCGCGCGCCGCTCTTCCACGCCGCGTCGCGGATCACCGAGACCGACGAACTGACACCGCAGGCGCGCCGCCAGCTTGCGAACTTCGTCGCGCAGATGCGCAGTTGGCAGGGCAAGGCGGCCGAGCTGTCGCATCCCGAGCTGACCCAGCTCATCCTCGACGAATCGGGCTATACCGCGATGCTGCAGGCCGACCGCAGCGCCGAGGCGGCGGGGCGGCTCGAAAACCTCTCCGAACTCGTGCGCGCGATGGAGGAATATGAGTCGCTGGAGGCGTTCCTGGAGCATGTCAGCCTCGTCATGGATCGCGATCAGAACAACGATACCGAAACCGTGACGATCATGACGATTCACGCCGCCAAGGGCCTCGAATTCGACCATGTCTTTCTCGCGGGGTGGGAGGACGGCGTCTTTCCGTCGCAGCGCGCGATGGACGAAGGCGGCACCGCGAGCCTCGAGGAGGAGCGCCGCCTCGCCTATGTCGCGATCACCCGCGCGCGGCGGCGCGCGAGCATCTATCACGCCGCGAACCGTCGCATCTACGGCCAGTGGATGAGCAGCATCCCGAGCCGCTTCATCGGGGAAATTCCCCCCGAGCATGTGACGAGCGAAAACAGCTTCGGCGGTGGGCAGAGCCTGTGGCGCGCCAACTGGTCGGCGCAGGGCGATCCCTTCGCGCATGTCGCGGACCGCAATCCCGCGCGCACGATGACGCGCGGACCGGCATGGCAGCGTGCCACGGCGCAATCCTCGACGATCACGCGCGCCCCCGCGCCCAGCGAGCGCGGCCCCGCCGCCTCGGTCGGCGCCAAGCCGCGCTCCGACCTTGCGATCGGGATGCGCGTGTTCCACGAGAAGTTCGGCTATGGCGAGATCATCGACATCGACGGCAACAAGCTCGACGTCGAATTCGATCAGGCAGGCAGCAAGAAGGTTCTCGACGGCTTCGTGCGCGCAGCCTGAATTTTATTGTCAACTACATCACTTATGATATCCCATCTCCTGCGACCGACGAGTCGCGTTTTGGGAGAATCTGCATGCGAAATAGGCTCTTAGCGGGCGCGATGGCGCTCGCCCTGGTCGGCTGCTCGGAAAAGCAGTCCGAGGATGCAAGCGTTTCCACATCCAATGCCCCAGCCGCCGAAGCCGCCGCCAGCGACGCCGCCGGTCCCGACGTCGCACTGAACGCGGCGCCCGGTGTCGCCTTCGATTATTCCTATACCTTCCGCCTCGCCGACGACCGCATCGCCAAGGTTCAGGAGGAGCATGCCGCGGCGTGCGAGACGCTCGGTGTCCAGCGCTGCCGCATTGTCGATGTCCGCTACCAGCTCGACGACGAGAAGCTTGTCGAGGCGCAGACGCAGTTCAAGCTCGAACCGGGGATCGCGCGCAAATTCGGCGCGAGCGCTCTTGCCAGCGTCGAAAAGGCCGAAGGCGTCCTCGCTGACGCGAGCGTGAAGGGCGAGGATGTTGGAACCGAAATCCTCGCCTCGCAACAACGCAGCGCGGGCTCCGAAACCGAAATCGCGCGGATCGAGGAGCGGCTGAAGGCAGGCGGGCTCGACAAGCGCGAGCGCGCCGAATTGTTGGCGCAGGTCGCCCAGCTTCGCGGGCAGCTCGGCGACGAACGCCAGAGCCGCCGCGACGGCGAAGCGCGCATCGCGTGGACCAGCGTCGCGTTCAACTATGTCAGCGACGGCGGACTGCCGGGCATCGGGCGTGAAAATCCATTCAGCAACGCCTGGAGCGCGTTGCTCGGCAGCGGCGGCACGCTGCTATCGGTTGTGCTGGTCTTTGGTGCGGCGATCCTGCCCTGGGCACTGCTGGCGGCACTGGCCGTCTATCTGTGGCGGCGTTTTCGCGGGCGTCCGACCGAACCGCCGGCGTCCGCTACCTGACGACAGAGGCCGGGGGCGGCGAAGCTGTCCCCGGTCGATACGCTTCCACATTGTTGGAATTGGGTCGCTGGTGGAGCCGAGGGGAATCGAACCCCTGACCTCTGCAGTGCGATTGCAGCGCTCTCCCATCTGAGCTACGGCCCCGCGACCGGGCGGCTCTTAGCGAGACTGGTTGACAGTGGCAACGGCTTTTCTGACGATTGTCGCCGCGACCGGAAAATTTGGGGGAAACGGGCACCATGAGCAAGGCATGGCATTTGATCCGCCGTCCGCAGGGACTGCCGACGCACGACGATTTCGCATTGCGCGAACTTCCCGACAGCCCGCTCGACGCCGACCAGATCCGCGTCCGCAATCTCTGGCTGTCGGTCGATCCCTATATGCGCGGGCGGATGAATGACGCGAAAAGCTATGCGGCGGGGTTTCAACTCGATCAGCCGATGACCGGCGGCGCGATCGGCGAGGTCGTCGAGAGCCGGATAGAGGGCTTCGCGTCCGGCGACCTGATCCTGCATATGGGGGGCTGGCGCGATGGCGGCGTCATCGGGCTCGACATGATGCCGAACAAGCTGCCCGCCGAGGCGTTGGCGGCGGGCCTTTCGCCCCAGACCTTTCTGCACAATATGGGCCTGACCGGTGGAACAGCCTGGATCGGGCTGCTGCGTGTCGCGGCGGCGAAGCCTGGCGACACGGTCTTCGTTTCGGCGGCGGCGGGCGCGGTCGGCTCGGCCGTGGTCCAGATCGCCAAGGCGCGCGAGATGACGGTCATCGGCTCGGCGGGCGGCGTAGAAAAAGGCCGCTGGGTTGACGAGCTCGGCGCCGATGCGGTGGTCGATTACAAGGCCGGGCCGGTCCTGCCGCAGCTTGCCGCGGCGCTCGAACGCCTCGGCAAGCCGGGCATCGACGTCTATTTCGACAATGTCGGCGGCGAGCATCTCGACGCTGCCTTCGCGACTGCCAATGATTTCGCGCGCTTCGCGATCTGCGGCATGATCGACGTCTATAACGACGGCAAGCCCCAGGAGATGACGCATCTGATCCGCACCATCCCGGCGCGCATCCGTATGGAAGGTTTCATCTACACCGACCAGTTCATCGACTGCGCCGAGGAATTCTACGCCGATATGGGCGGGCTGATCGCGAGCGGCGCGGTCACGATGCGCGAGACCGTGCGCGAGGGACTGGACGCGGCTCCCGATGCCTTCCTCGGCCTGTTTTCGGGCGAAAATATCGGCAAGATGCTCGTTCGGTTGTAAGGCATTTCCGGCCGTCGCCCCCGCGAAGGCGGGGGCCGCCGTCGTCTTACGCAGCAATGCAGAAGCAGCCCGCCAGCGGCCCCCGCCTTCGCGGGGGCGACGATCAACTCAATTCCCGAAGCCCACGGACAGAAATCCCGGCATCGGGCCATTCCAGCCATCGTCGGGGCCATCATCGTCGTGTCGCGAAGCAGGCGCGGGTTTGCGTCCGCTATCCTTCTTCGGCGCTTCGGGCTTTTTCTCCGCCGCACGCTTGGGTGCACGGGGCGCTTTCTCGACGTTCGAGCGCCCGCCGCGTTCGGCGCGGCCGCCGCGTCGCGGTTCGCGCTGCTCGTCGCTTTCGCGCTCTGCCTGCGCATCCGCCTTGCCGGTGTCGTGAACCGGAATCTGATAGCCGGTCAGCTTCTGGATATTATCGAGCGCTTCGTCGTCCGACGGCGTGACCAGCGTGAAGGCCCGGCCCTTGGCTCCCGCGCGGCCCGTGCGGCCGATGCGGTGGACATAATCGTCGGGATGCCAGGGAGCGTCGAAATTGAAGACGTGGCTGACGCCCTTCACGTCCAGCCCGCGCGCGGCAACGTCCGATGCGACCAATATGTTGATCGTCCCCGCCTTGAAGCGGTCGAGTTCGGCGATGCGGCTCGACTGGTCCATGTCGCCGTGGATTTCGCCGGCCATGTAGCCCGAACGCTGCAGCGACTTCGCCAGTTCGCGCACCGTCGTCTTGCGGTTGCAGAAGATGATCGCGGTACCGACGTCCTCGGCCTCGATAAGGCCGCGCAGCGTGTCGCGCTTGCCGCGCTCCGACGTCTTGACGACGAACTGCTCGATATTCTCATTGCGGCTGGCCGGGCGCGCGACCTCGATCGTCTTGGGGTTCGAGAGGAATTTATCCGCCAGCTTCTTGATCGGCGGCGGCATCGTCGCCGAGAAGAGCAGGGTCTGTCGATTCGCCGGCAGCTTGGTGCAGATATTCTCGATATCGGGAATGAAACCCATGTCGAGCATCCGGTCGGCTTCGTCGATGACGAGCAGGTTGCAGCCGGTGAGCAGAATTTTGCCGCGCTCGAACAGGTCCATCAGGCGGCCCGGGGTTGCGATGAGGACGTCGACGCCCTTTTCGAGCGCCTTGACCTGGTCGCCCATCTGCACGCCGCCGATCAGCAGCGCCATCGACAGCTTGTGATACTTGCCGTATTTTTCAAAGTTTTCCGCGACTTGCGCCGCCAATTCGCGCGTCGGCTCGAGGATCAGCGAGCGCGGCATCCGCGCGCGGGCACGGCCATGCGCCAATATGTCGATCATCGGCAGCACGAAGGACGCGGTCTTGCCCGTCCCCGTCTGGGCGATGCCGATCATGTCGCGCATCATCAGCACCGACGGGATCGCGCCCGCCTGAATCGGCGTCGGTTCGTCATAGCCCGCCTCGGTCACGGCGCGCAAAAGTTCATCGGAAAGGCCGAGGTCGGCAAATTTCATAAGGGCAAACTGTCCGGAAAAAATGTGACAGCGCGGCGACCCACGAGCGCCATCGCTGCGGCGCCCTTGCGGAAGTGAGGACGAAAAGTCAAGGAAAGGCGTTGATTGCCGCGATTAATCCTCGTCGCGTGCGACGGGAACCAGCAGGCGGAATTTCTTGATCTGGCATTTGGCGCCGGTCCGGGCGTGAATCTCGTCCCGACCCTCGCAAAGCTGCCCGTCCTTGGTTCCCTGCATGTAAAAGCCGGCGTAAAAGTCGAGCCCGCGGCATCCGCGGCTCAGTTCTGCGCGCAGTCGCTGCCGCTGGCGCGTGAGCAGATCGATGCTGTCATGCTCGGTCGCCTGCATTCCCGCGATGTTCCGCATCGCGATGCATTTCGGGGCCTTCTTTTCCTTCCACTCGACCGGAAGTTGCCGTGTCCGTGCCTGGGGAGCGGGGGCGGCAGAGAAATTGTTCAGCGGCGACCGCTGCGCCGGGACGCGGATGATCAGCCGCTGCTCGATCACCATCTGCCAAAAGCCCGCCGTCTGGTCTTCCGGCGAAGGAATCGCAATGGCGACCAACGGTTCGGGCGGAGTCGAAGTCATCGGCGTATCCGCAGCAGGGCCCCAGATCATCGCCAACAGGGTCGCAATGGTCAGCACGGTCGCGCGGCCGTCCTTCCGGCGCCCTGACAGAAGATGATGTCCACCCGCAACTCCCGCTTCGATGCTGGACGAAAAGCCAACTATCGTCCATCGCCCCCTTTAACGCCCCTGATTGAACATCAAATGAATTGCTGTCGAGGCCCAAGTGGTCGGTCGGCGTCGATTGTCCGGAGGTCCGCCATGTCGCATTCCCCTTCTCCCGCGTTGCTCGCCAGGCTCGCCGATCTTTTGGGACCAAAGGGTTTCAGCACCGATCCCGATGTCCTGGCACCGTGGCTCACCGACTGGCGCGGCAAATATCACGGGCACGCGGCGGCCATGCTGTCGCCAGCGACCACCGCCGAGGTTGCGGCGGTCGTTGGCGCCTGCGCCGCCGAAGGAGTCGCGCTTGTTCCGCAGGGGGGGAACAGCGGCATGGTGGGCGGCGCGACGCCCGATGCGTCCGGGCGGCAATTGCTCCTTAGCCTGCGGCGCATGAACCATATCCGGGCGCTCGACACGACCGCCGGAATCGTCGTGGCCGAGGCGGGCGTCATCCTCGAACATCTTCATCATGCCGCGCTCGACAAGGGGCTGCGTTTCCCGCTGACGCTGGGCGGCAAGGGATCGGCGACGGTCGGCGGGCTCGTTTCGACCAACGCCGGCGGAACCCAGGTGCTACGGCACGGCACGATGCGCGCGCTCGTCGCGGGAATCGAGGCGGTCCTGCCCGACGGCAGCATCTTCGAGGGGCTCGCGCCGCTCAAGAAGGACAATCGAGGCTATGACCTCAAACATCTGCTCTGCGGCGCCGAGGGGACGTTGGGGGTCGTGACCGCGGCCAGCCTGCGCCTCGTTCCCGTCAACGCAGCGCGCCAGACCGCATGGATCGGCCTGGCCTCGCCCGACGATGCGCTGCGGCTGCTCCGCCGCCTCGACGCAGCACTGGGCGACGTGCTCGAAGGGTTCGAGATCGTGCCGCACCATGTCCTGGAGGCGGTTCTGCGCCACATTCCGCAGACCCGTCATCCGCTCGCCCAGCCCAGCCCCTGGTATGCGCTGGTCGAACTGGCAGGCGACGATGCTTCGGTGCTTGGGGAACAGATGGAGCGCGAACTCGTGGGGGCGCTGGACGCCGGCCTGATCCATGACGTCGCGATGGCAAAAAACGACCGGGAAAGCGAGGATTTCTGGCGCCTTCGCGATTCGATATCGGAAGCAGAGCGCGCCGAGGGCCCGGCGCTGCAGCATGATGTCAGCGTCCCGGTCGATCTGATGCCGCGCTTCATTGCCGACAACCCGGGCCGGCTCGCGGCCGCCTTTCCGGGCATCCGGACCGTTTCCTTCGGGCATCTGGGCGACGGCAACATCCATTATCACGTCCAGCCTCCCGAAGGCACCGACGGTGCCGCCTGGTTGGCCGAGCATGGCGCGACGGCAAGCCGCCTCGTCTACACTCATGTCGTCGAACTCGGCGGCTCGATTTCGGCCGAGCACGGCATCGGGCAGATGAAGCGCGATATATTGGCCGAGCTCGACAGCCCGGCGCGCCTCGCCGCGCTTCGCGCGATCAAGTCGGGGCTCGATCCCGCCGGATTGTTCAATCCCGGGAAACTGATCGGCTGATTGGGGCGGCGCTCCGCGCCATCGCCCCTTGCGCCGCGCCGCGCCTGCCAATAAGGCGCGCCATTAGCCATTTTGCCTCGAAACCCTCGGGGCGCATGATCCGGAGTTTCGCCATGGCCACCGCGCCCGCCAACAATATGCCGATTTTCTATAACGACATCGTTCCGCTTTCGAGCGTCGATCACGCTGATTTCCGCGCTCGCCCGCTCGACAACGCGGGATTCCTGGTCAATCAGCACGCGGTGCCGCTGACGTCGGACGAGTTCACATCGGCCTGCCGTTTCTATCCGATCGTCTTTTCGGCGGGTGAGAATCCGGTGCCGCTGGCGCTGATGGGCCTCAACGAAGGCGTGAACACCTTCGTCGACAGCGACGGCAAGCTGCTCAATCCGGTCTATGTCCCCGCCTATATCCGCCGCTATCCTTTCCTCCTCGCGCGGCTTACCCCCGACAGCGAGGATTTGTCGCTATGCTTCGACCCGACGTCGGCGGCGATCGGCAAGTTCGAGGAAGGCGACGCGCTGTTCGCAGACGGCAAGCCGACCGAGCAGGTCAATGCCATCCTCGAATTTTGCAAGAATTTCGAGGAAGCGGGCCAGCGCACCGGCTTCTTCATGGAAGAGCTCAAGAAAGCCGACCTGCTGATGGACGGCGAAGTCGCGATCCAGCCCGAAGGCAGCGACAAGCCCTATATCTATCGCGGCTTCCAGATGGTCGACGAGAACAAGCTGCGCGAACTGCGTGGCGACGTGCTTCGCAAGATGATGCAGAACGGCATCCTCGCGCTGATCTTCGCGCACCTCTTCTCGCTTCAGCTCATGCGCGAAGTCTTCGCCGAGCAGGTGAAGTCGGGCCGGGTGCCGGAACTGGTTCAGGTTCCGGCGGTCTGATGGAATAGAAGATCGTCGCCGCGAGTGCCGGGGCCAACCGCTCCCGCACTGCGGCGCCGGTCTTGCCGGCTGCCGCCGGCCTCAAAAATCGATCGCGAGGCCTTTCAGCTCCCAATCGCCATAGCGCACGGGGTTGCGTCCGCCCGGCTGGTCTTCCGCCTTATCCTCATGAAGGGCTTTGGGTTCGGGCACGGGGCTGTTCGTCCAGCCCGCGGGTGGTTTCACATGCGCCGGGCGCCGCGTCGCGCGGGGCGTTGCGCCCATCATCATTTCATCATTCTCGGCCATGCAGGCCTTCCTACAGGATTTCGCTTGCCCTGCGCCAGCCATAACGGGATGGAAAGCCATGGCCGATCCAAAAAAACGCCGCCGCGCGGCCGAAGCCGATCCGCCGGGCACGGCATCGCGGCGGGCCGCGCTTCGCCTGCTCGACGCCGTCCTGCGCCGCGGCGATCCGCTTGAGGTCGCCGCACACGCCGCGACGCAAGGATTGCCTCCCGCCGATCGCGCTTTCGCCATTGCCATCGTATCCGAAACGCTGCGCTGGATGGGCGACATCGACGCCCTTATCGACGGGGCGACCGAACAGACCCTGCCCGAAGACGTGAAATCGCGCGCGGTGCTTCGGCTGGCGCTGGCGCAATTGCTCGTCCTCAAGACATCGCCGCATGCGGTGGTATCGACCGCGCTTCCGCTCGTTGCGGGAGGCCCGCGCCGCCTTGTCCACGCGCTCCTCTCGCGCGCCCAGCAGGAGGCGTGGAGCCTGCCCGAAAGCGCCACGCTGCCCGAAGCGGTCGCCGAGCGCTGGGCAGCGCAATGGGGTGAGGAGATCGTCTCGGCAGCCGCGACGGCATGGAGCGCGCCGCCGCCGATCGACCTCAGCTTCGCTTCCGAGCCCGGCGACGACGCGTGGAGCGAGGCAATGAAGCTTGCGCCAAGGCACCGCCGCTTGCCGCGCGGCCAGGCGGTCGAGGCGATGCCGGGCTATCGCGACGGCGGGTGGTGGGTGCAGGATCTCGCCGCCAGCCTCCCCGCGCGCCTGTTTGGACCGGGAGGCGGGCGCACGCTGCTCGACCTTTGTGCCGCGCCGGGCGGCAAGACGATGCAGCTTGCGGCCGCAGGCTGGAACGTCGTTGCCGTCGACTTGAGCGCGAAGCGGCTCACGCGGCTTTCGGACAATCTCGCGCGCACCGGACTTGCCGCCGAAATCGTCCGGGGCGACATCCGCCAGTGGCAGCCAGAAACGCTCGCCGACGCGATATTGCTCGACGCTCCCTGCTCGGCGACCGGCATTTTTCGTCGTCATCCCGACGTGTTGCACCGGATCGAGCCGCGCCAGATTCGGGAAATGGCCGAATTGCAGGGCGAACTGCTTGCGCGTGCCGCACAATGGGTCAAACCGGGCGGCACTTTGGTCTATGCGACCTGCTCGCTCGAACGCGCCGAGGGCGAGGATCAGGTCGCGACCTTTCTCGACTGGCATCGCGATTGGTCCATCGACCCCGTGACGGCGGACGAACTGCCCGGCGGGATCGTCCCCGACGACAGCGGTTTCATCCGCACGCTGCCCGGCCTGCTCGCCGATGCTGGCGGTCTCGACGGCTTCTTCATCGCCCGGCTGCGCGCGCCGTCAGCCGCCTGAGCGGCGCGAGAGGCGATAGAGCGCCAGTTCGCCATAATCCTTGGCGAGCCCCACCTTGCCGACATAATCGCAATCGAAATCGCGCGCATTTTCGAGCGCGAGCATCGCGGCGAGCGGCTGGGTGCAGTAAACCTGTCCGACCAAAGTCACCGGTTCGATCCGCGCGGTGCGCGTGACCTCGGTCCCATACCAGAGCTCGTTGCCGACCACCGGATCGATGCCGCGATAGATCGGGCCGAAATGAATGCCGGTGCGCATCCCCGCCTTATGCCCTTCGAGCCCCAGCCCCGCGGGCAGCACGTCGAGTCTTTCCTGCATGGCGAGCGCGATCCGCGCCGCCGCCGCGGGGTTGTCGATCACCGCATAGACCGCATCGCCCCAGGTGTTGCGGAACAGCACGGCGTCGCCGAATTGATCGAGGATGCGCCCGATACCCCCCATCACCTCCTGCGCGAAGACCGGGAGCTCGGCTTCGCCGAGCTTCGAGAAGCCCGCGAAATCGGCGAACAATATCGCGTAGAGACCGCGCTGCGTGCCCGCGGGCGGTTTCGGCGCGGGTGGAAAATCGAGATTGCGATCGAGACCGCCGACCGGGATCGTCAGCGTTTCCCCGCCCCCGCCCCGCCAGAGCGCGATATCGGCGTTGGTTCCGGCAATCTCCGCGCCCGAGCGCGCGGCAACCGCCGGATCGACCACCGCAAGCTGGATCGCCACCGTTTCGAGTTCGCGCGCGCGCAGCTTCGCCAGCCCCATCGCGGTGTGCGAGCCGAGAATGAACTGGCAATCGTCGCTGACATAGCCGGCATTGCTGGCGAAATGGACCATCGCGGCGCCATCGCGGCAGCGGCGATAGCGCGGAAGCCATTCGCCGCCGCCCGACTGGACCGACTGGGCGATGAAATCACCCTCGGCAAAGGGCAGGACGATGGTCAGGTCGATCCCGCGATCGAGCGCGGCTTCGGCAAACAAAATGTCGGCACCGCAGGCGAGCGGACCGATCAGTGCCGAAAGTGGCTGGCTATCCAGCGTTTCGGCGATCGCCCTTGCGGCATTGGCCTCGCCCTCCCCGCCGGCGCGGAACATGCGGCCGCAATAGACGCCGACCGGCGCGGGACGCAGCAAGGCCGCGATATCCGCCCCATGACCCGCGTCGATCGCCCCGCTGGCGACCAGCCGGGCGATCTGGCGGCAGGTCGAGGCGCGATCGCCTGCCCGCGTTCCCGCCTGCGCGTGGGCGCCGCGGGCATGGACCAGCGCCTCCTCGCCGCGTCCGAGCAGCAGCAGCGCCTCGACGAGAGTCGCCTGATCCCAATAAGTGTCAGCGGCGCCATTCGCCGCGATCGGTCCCGCCAGCGCTGCCGCGCGCTCGCGCTCGCTGAGCATCGCATAAAGGCTGGCTGCGTTGATGGCCGGGAAGTCCGCGCCCGACGCCTGAAACGCATGGTCGTAAGCGGCAGCGGCCTTGCGCAGGAAACCGGCGCGCTCGACGCCGTCATGATCGAAGGCCTCATCCTTCCAGATACGACCTGCAAGCGCCAGGCTGTCGACGTCGCCCGTCGCCGCCAGGCCGAGTTGCTCATAAAGGTGCATCGCGCCGAGGCTGTCGCCCGACGCGGCGAGCGCACGCACCATCAGATAGCGCATCCGCGGGCTGTCGGTCCCGTCGCGTCGCGCCGCCGCTGCGCAGTCGAACGCGCTCAGCGCATCGCCCTGCCCCAGCCGGTGCGCAACCTCGGCTTCGACGGCGGCGGCTGATGCTGTCATTGCGGGACGGTTTCGGCCGATTGGAGCAGTGCGACATTCGCCTTTTCGACCGCCGAAAGTGCGACGCTGTCGCTGGTCGGCCGATACCAGGGCAAGGAGGTGAAATAGGCTTGCAGGCTCGGGTCCTTGAAACGCAGGCCGTGTCGCGCGAAAATCTCGTTCCGCGCCAGCCGTGCCTGCTCCGGAGTGAGGCCCGCGACGTCGGCCGCGGTCAGTACGCGCTTCGAGGAATCGGCGATGATCGCGCCCTTGCTCGTATCGGTAGGCGGCGTCGCTCCCCCCTCGATCAGCCGGATATATTTGCGGAACATATAGCCGGTGGTGCCGTCTGCCTTGCGCACCCGCCACCATGAACCGGGCTGCTGATAGGTCAGGAATTTCTCGCCCTCGAGCACCTTGCCGATAATCGCCGCCTTGGTGCTCTGGCCCGAGCGGATGTTGGTGAAGCCGTCGGGATCGTCGATCACAGCCGCCAGCGTGAAAGCTTCTGCGGACGGGGTGATGGTCGGCGCCGCGCTCTTATCGGTCTCCTTGCTCGCAGTCGTGGCCGCGACTTTGGCAGGTGCGACAGCCGTCGCGGGCGACGGTGAAGGTTGAAGGAGCTTCCACGCAAGCAAGGCGACGGCAACGACCGCAAGCCCCAGCAGGGCCCGTGGCAGAAAGGATGATTTTCGGGCCGGAGGCGGGTCCTGCCGGTCGACCGGAGCCGATTTCGGCGGTGCGGGTTGCGAAGCGGCTACAGGCGCCGCTTCCCGTCCGCACAGATCTTCCAGGCTCATCAGCACCTTGCGCCAGCCGCGATGATCGGGCTCGCCGTTCCAATCCGCGAGCTCCGCGAACTGAATCTGATTGAAGGGCAAGGGCGGCATCACGTCGTCGATCGACGTCTGCACCAATTTTTTCTGATTGCGCGCGACATCAGCCTCGGCACGCACCCATTCGGACTGCGCGGATGTCTGCGACCAGACGACGATCGCCGCCTTCGCGCTGCCGATCTTTTCGGTGATCACGTCGCCGTAGGAGCGATGCGGCGGCAGTTCGGCGTCCCACCACACGTCATAGCCCGCCGCCGCGACCGCATTGGCAATCTCAGCCACGCGCGCCTTGTTGTCGCGCGAATAGGAAATGAAGACATCGACCATCGGCTAGCCCCTTTGGACGAGAGGCTAGCCGTGGGTCGTTCGATTCGCCAGCCTCAGAAGACCGCCTTCGGCGCGTCCTCCTTCATCATCGCGGCGCGCACCATCGGGATCGGCGGGCCGCCGTAGGAGAGGAATTCGTCGTGGAACGCTTTCCACTTCGTCCTGTCCCCCTTGGTCCAGTCGTCGCGGAGCTTGCGGATCATCAGCTTGCCCATCGTGTAGTTGAGGTAGAGCGGATCATAGGTGCCGCGCGCCGCCTGTTGCCGCGCATTGCCATCGTCCTGATAGCATTGCTCCTTGAACAGCTTTTCCGAGTCCGCGACGGTCATCCCCTTGGTGTGGAGCCCGATCGCCGAGATGAAGCGGCAATCGCGGAGCAGCGCGTTCGAAAGCTGGCCGATATGCGTTTCGGGGTCGCCGTCTCCGAGTCCCGCGTCCCACATCATCTCCTCGGTATAATGCGCCCAGCCCTCGGCAAAGGCATAGCCGACGAACAATTTGCCGAAGATGCTTTCCGCGCGGTTTGAGTGGAGGAAGTTCAGGAAGTGGCCCGGCCACACCTCGTGGACCGACGTGAAGAGCAGATCCTTCTTGCCCGGAACGAAGGCATCCTGCGTCGCCTTGTCCCAGCTCGGGTCGGGCGGCGAAATGTAATAGACCGACGGCAGGCCTTTCTCATACGGCCCCGGAATGTCGATATAGGCGCTGTTCTGGCGGTTGTAGGGCGGCGATTCCTCTACCTGCGCCTGCTCGGTGCCGGGGATCGAGACGAGATCCTTTTCGGCGATGAACGCGCGGAGCGCCGGAAGCTGGCGCCGGGCCTCGGCGACAGGACCATCGGCGGGCTTGTCCGAATTCATCTTCTTCATGCAATCGGCGATCGTCATCCCGGCGGCGTAAGTCGCGCAGGCGGCTTTCAGCGCATCCTGGTTCCGCTTGAGGTCGGCCTGACCGATGCGCTCCAGCTCATCCAGCGGGGTATCGACCGCTTCGTTGGTCAGGATCATCTTGGCGAAATTGTCGGCCCCGATCGCATAGCCGTCGGCGGTGCCCGGCTTCGAGCCAATATAGGCGGCGAGATCCTTCATCGCCGCCGCGGCCTTCGCCGCTGCCTCGTCGAACTGCTTCTGAAGCTCGGGATCCTTGACCTCGGCAAAGGCCTTCTTGGCGTCACCGGTATAATAATCGGCGAAACCGCCGAAGCCCGCGGTGCCATATTTGACGAAGGTCGCGGGCAGCGGCAGCTTGATGTTCGCCTTGATCTGCTCGGCGGCCGCGGGGACTTTCTGCGCATAGGCGATAAACGCCTTCATCCGCGTCGGCGCGTCGGCATAGGGCCGCGAGACATAGACGTTGGGGTCGAGCTGCCCGACATAATAGGCCGGGTTCTTGTGCGGGAAATCGGCGTCCTTCAGGAAGAAGAGCTGCCCCTGGGCGACATGCACCAGATAGTCGCGCTCGAACTTCTCGGCATCGGTCATCTTGCCGTCGAACGCCTTGGCGTCGGCGATCGTCTTTTCAAGGAAGGCAATCTGTTTCTGAAGGCCGTCGGCCGACCAGTCGGGAAGCTGACCATCAAATTCGTGCTTGCCCTGATAGACCGCGAAATTGGGGTTGAGCGGGAAATAGCCCGCAAGGAAATTGTCGCGAAACTCGGTCCAGTTCTTCGCGTCCGATCCCGACGCGGGCTTGTCGCCCGATGCGTTGCAGGCGGTGAGGACGAGCAGCGCCGCGGCCATGGCGGCACCGCCGAAGCGGGCAAATTGACGTGTCATTCGATCATCTCCCTCAATCGATGGCGGGTTTCTGCCACCGCGTCCGACGAATGACACCCGTTAATCGACGAACGGCATGGCCATGCGCTCTGGACAGAGCCGAATTCCCCTCTAGGGCGTGAGGCCGATGGCAACGATATTTCCCCCAGACGGCGAAGAGCCGGAGATGCCGGGCCCGGCGATCCTCGATCCCTCTCCGCTGAGCATCCCCGACTATCGCTATTACTGGATCGCGCGCTTCACCGCGGTGATGGCGACGATCGCGGTGGTCGTCGTGATCGGATACCAGCTCTACGACACCGCGCGCACCGATTACGGCATGACGATCAAGGAAGCGTCGTTCCAGCTCGGCCTGCTCGGGCTCGTCCAGTTCGTGCCGATCGCGCTCTTGACCCCCGTCGCGGGCTGGGCCGCCGACCGGTTCGAGCGGCGCAGCGTCGCGATCTTTTCCAACGCCATCGATTTCGGAATCGCGGTCGTCCTCGGCTGGTTCACCTGGACCGACGGGCTGACGCTGAACCTGCTGTTCGGCCTCGCGGCGATGCATGGCGTCGCGCGCGTCTTTTCGGGGCCGGCGATGAGCGCGATCGCACCCAACATCGTCCCGCCCGCGATCCTGCCCCGCGCGATCGCGATGAGCAGCATCGCCTGGCAATCGGCGTCGGTGATCGGCCCCGCGGCGGGCGGCCTGATCTATGCCGCGCATCCAACGTCGGTCTATATCTTCGCCGCGATCCTTCTCGTCATCTCGGCCTGGACGATTAGCCGGGTGCGGCCCGTGCTGCCGCCGCCCGCCGAGGTGCGCCGCCATCCGCTGCGCGAGATGGTCGACGGTCTGCAATTCGTCTGGAGCGAGCGCTTCCTGCTCGGCACGATCACGCTCGACCTGTTCGCGGTCATCCTGTCGGGCGCGACCGCGATGCTGCCCGTCTATGCCCGCGACATCTTGCACGTCGGCTCCGAAGGACTCGGGCTCCTGCGCGCCGCGCCGGCGGTCGGGGCCGCGGTCGTCGCGCTCGGCCTTGCGATCCGCCCGATCGAACGCAATGTCGGGGTCAAGATGCTGTGGGCGGTCGCGGTCTTCGGCGCCGGAACGGTGGCTTTCGGCCTGTCGACCAATCTGCTGCTCTCGCTGGCACTGCTCGTCCTGATGGGCGCGGCCGACATGTTCTCGGTCTTCGTGCGCGGCACGCTGATCCAGCTCAACACCCCCGATCATATGCGCGGGCGGGTCAGCGCGGCGTCGGGCCTCGCGATTTCGGCATCGAACGAGCTCGGCGAGATGCGCGCGGGCGCGATGGCTGCGGCGCTGGGACCGATCAGCGCCGTCGTCGTCGGCGGCGCAGCGGCGATCGGCGTTACCGCGCTCTGGGCGTGGCTCTTTCCCGAACTGCGGCGTGCCCGGACCTTCGAGGCGCGGTTCGACATGGGCGACTGACGCATTTCCGCACCGCTTCGCAGGTCCGGAGTCAGCTCGTCGCACGCCGCTGTCCTTTCGCCACAAAGCTATTGTCAATTTATTTTGTTGAGTTATCCAGGACGTACCCGTCACCGCGGTTCCCCCTCCTCCCATCGATGGAGAACCCGCCATGCAAGACACCCGAATCCACCATAAAATCCTGACCATTCCCGGCCTCCACAACAGCGGCCCGACTCACTGGCAGAGCCTGTGGGAACGCAAGTTCGCGAACGCCGAGCGAGTCGAACTGGGCCGCTGGGCCGAGCCCGATCGCGATAGCTGGACTCGTCGCATCGCCGAGGCGATCGAGGCCGAAAGCGCGCCGGTGTTGATCGCCGCGCACAGCCTCGGCTGCCACGCTTTCGCGCACTGGTTCGCGGCGGCGAGCACTCCGACGCGGGCTCGTATCGCGGGGGCGCTGCTCGTCGCGCCGCCCGACCTTGGGCGACTGCGGCACGAAAAGCGCATCACCGGCTTCGCCGACACCCCCGGCTTCACGTCGCAGACGCCAATTATCGTCGTGGCGAGCGACGATGATCCCTATGCCAAGACCGCCTATGTCTGGCGCCTCGCGCGCCAGTGGGACGCGCGCTTCGTCAACGCCGGACCGTTCGGGCACATCAACGCCGACTCGGGCATCGGGGACTGGCCTTATGGACAGTATCTGCTCGCCTCGTTACAACCCGCGCCGACGCCTGCGCTGGCGGACGAAAGCCAGTGGCTGCGCGCCGGAGACTGGCCGAACCGCGTCCGCCGCGACCCGCGGTTTGAATTCAAGGAAAGAGCGTACCGATCATGAAAGCCAATTCGATCCTCGATACCATCGGGAACACGCCGCATATCCGCATGGCAAAGCTGTTTCCGGACGCCGAAGTCTGGATCAAGTCCGAACGCAGCAATCCCGGCGGTTCGATCAAGGATCGCATCGGCCTGGCGATGATCGAGGCGGCCGAGCGCGACGGCAGCCTGAAGCCCGGCGGCACCATCGTCGAGCCAACGTCGGGAAACACCGGCATCGGCCTGGCGATGGCCGCCGCGGTCAAGGGGTACAAGCTGATCCTCGTCATGCCCGAAAGCATGTCGCTCGAACGCCGGCGCCTGATGCTCGCCTATGGCGCGACCTTTGACCTCACCCCGCGCGAAAAGGGGATGAAGGGCGCGATCGAGCGGGCGATCGAACTGGTCGAGACGACCCCCGGCGCCTGGATGCCCCAGCAGTTCGAGAATGAAGCGAATGTCGACGTCCACCTCCGCACCACGGGGCCGGAAATCCTCGCCGATTTCAAGGACACGCCGATCGACGTGCTGATCACCGGCGTCGGCACCGGCGGCCATATCACCGGGGTGACGCAGTTCCTCAAGCAGCATTGGCCGAACCTGAAGGTGTTCGCGGTCGAGCCGACCCAATCGCCGGTCATTTCGGGCGGCCAACCGGGCCCGCATCCGATCCAGGGCCTCGGCGCCGGGTTCATCCCGCGCAATCTCCATACCGACCTTCTCGACGGGGTGATCACGGTCGAGGCCGCCGACGCCAAGCGTTGGGCGCTGCGCGCCGCGACCGAGGAAGGCATGCTCGTCGGCATCTCGTCGGGCGCGACGCTGGCGGCGATCGAGCAGAAGCTGGCCGAGCTTCCGCCCGGCACGCGCATCCTCGGCTTCAACTACGACACCGGCGAGCGCTATCTTTCGGTTCCCGACTTCCTGCCGGAAATCTGACCCCTCGAATGCGCCTGACCGGCGATTCATCGGCGACGTCGCTGCGGCGCGACTGCCCAGCGGCGACGCCGCGTCTAGACTGGACCGGCTGGCTGTTCGTCCTGATCGCCGCCGCGGCGATCGTCGCGGTGCTTTATGCCAGCGGACAGACGAACGCGGGTCGGCATGGCGCGCGGCCGCACCCGGTCGCGCCGCCCGCCGATGTCGTTCCCGACGTCCAGCCGATGGAACTCGCGCCGGTCACCGAAGCCGACGCCCGCGCGCAGAACGCGGAGATTCCGCTCGTCACCAGGGGGTTCGTCGCCGCGCGGCCCTTCCTCTATGCCGGAAGCGGCGACGCCCGCGTCCGCGCGCGCGACTGCCTTGCCGCGGCAATGCTCTATGAGGCGGGCGACGATTCGAAGGGGCAGCTTGCGGTCGGGCAGGTGGTGATCAATCGGGCGCGGCATCCCGCCTTTCCCAAGTCGATCTGCGGCGTCGTGTTTCAGGGGTCCGAGCGTACCACCGGATGCCAATTCACCTTCACCTGCGACGGCGCGCTGAACCGCCGCTATTCGGACGCCGCCTGGACGCGGGCGCAGGCGAATGCGGACAGCATGTTGTCGGGAACGACCGACCCCAGGGTCGGGCTCGCGACCCATTATCACACCGACTGGGTGCGCCCCTATTGGAGCGACAGCCTGGAAAAGATCGCGATCGTCGACACCCACCTCTTCTTCCGCTGGCCGGGCTATTGGGGAACGCCGGGCGCGTTTCGCGGTACCGTGTCGGGGAATGACGGCGGGGTCGCCAAAATGGCGGCGCTCTCCCCTGCCCACGCGCTTGCAGTCGGCGCGCCGCCGATCGAACTCGCGGGGGTCGACGCCAATGCCGCGGTCGGCGCGCCGAAGGTCGTCGCCGGCGCCGGCGAAGCCGCTGGCCGCGACACCATCTATGTCGCGCTTGACCGCCGCGCCGCGCCCGAAAGTTTCGTCACGACCGCGCTCCGCCTCTGCGGCGACAAGCCCTATTGCAAGTTCATGGGCTGGACCAATCCGACGCTCAAACCCGACAGCGACACGATGAGCGACATGCAGCGTGCAGCGATGACCTTCTCCTATCTCCGCGACGACAAGGCGGGGTTCGAGAAGGCGCTGTGGAACTGCAGCGAATATAAGCGCGACGACACGCGTCAGTGCATGAAGCGCTAGGCGTCGTCGAAAATCGCGGCTGGGATGCCCACTCCGCGCCCTTCTACCGTCATGGAAACGCGCTCTATTTAGTCGATTGACGGCGCCCTTCGATACCAGCACAGAAGCCTTGGGCTTCGGCTCGGGGGTCAAAGGGGGAGCAGATATGAAAAAGGCGATAGTGTCTTTGACGGCGGCTGCGCTGATGGTGCAGCCGGTTGCGGCGCGCGCGGCGAACAGCGGGGCGGACACGCCCGAGGAAATCGCCGAAGACGCGGCGCGCGATCTCAAGGACAGCCGCTTTTACAACAAGCCCGGCGCCACCCGGGCGGAATATGATGCCGATTGGCAAACCTGCCGCTTGATCGCACGGGGATCGCAGACGCCGGCCGGGTCGGTGCCGATATACAATCCCGCGCTATATAATCCCGCCATCTCGCCGCTTGCGGCGGGAATCGGCGGCGGAATCGGCGCGGCCATCGGTGCGGCGATCGTCGAAGGCCAGATGCGCCGCGCCAACCGGCGCAACTGTTTGCTGATCAAGGGATGGCGGCTGGTCGAGCTTCCCGCGGCACAGAGCGCGAAGATAGCCGCCTTGTCGGACGCCGAGCGGCAAAATTATTTCGAAACCATGGTCGGCGCACAAGCGGTCGAAGGCGAGGTTACCGAAATGACCAGCTTCACCCCTGTCGCCGATGACAGGCTGAACATGCGCGGCCCGCTGGCGGGTCCGCCCTCGCTGTTCCTGGGCAAGAAAGTCGATCCCAAGGTACCGCTTGCGCTCGCCGAAAACGAGGGCGGGCTGGTCCTTGCCTTCCGCCGCAACGACGCCGGAAGCGCGGGGCGCTCCGGCCGCGTTCAGATCCGTCGTTTCGACCGTGAGAATGGCGACCTTTTCTACCAACCGCGCGACTGGAAGAAAAAAGGGGATCACACCACTTACGGCAGCGAATTCGTCAGCCGGGACAAGAAGGCGGCCTATGAATTGCAGGTCGTGAAACTGACCCCGGGCTGGTATATATTGCAGACCGATGCCGTGGGCACGGTTCTGCCCAATACGACCAATTGTTTCGGCGCTCCGGCTTTTGAGGTCAAGGCGGGCGAATATACCTATCTGGCCGACGCGACGCCTTTCCTCGATGCGCAGCTTGCCGCGGGCGGCAGGTACAGCGGCATGGGCTATGCGCGGAATTTCGACGATGCCAGGGCCGCGATGGCGGCTTTCCAGCCCGATGCGGCTGCGCGGATGGTGGAAGCCAGAATCGAGAATCGCGCAACCTACAGCTGTGCCGGACAGGTCATGACTCGGATGGATTTTCCCGGCGTGACCGACGTTGTTCCGGCGCCGGTCGACAAGACCATGCCTGAAGCTGTGGAATTGCCGACGCCCTGATCCGTCCCCTGCCCGGTCCGGATACAGGAGTCCGTGGATCGGATATCGAGGATATGGATCAACGGTGAATGACCGAAAACGGGGGTGGATTGCGGCCCTTCCCAACCTTCGTCATTCCCGCGAAAGCGGGAATGACGAGGCTATGAGACGAGGAGCGCCGCTTTTGCGATCGAGGGGCAACCCTTCGCTATTCTATCCTAATCGCCCCCGCACTCTTCACCCATGCGGTCGGATCAGATATTTCTCGCCGGTCCGCTTCGCATTATAGGCGTGCGCCGTGTCGAGGTTCAGCGCTTCGGTCAGCGAGATTTCGTGGCTGTAATGGCTCTTGAAAGTGGTCGTCAGTTCATCGACGACGCGCTGGCGCATACGGCCGACGACCTCCATCCCCGCTTTCGCCATGAAGGGGGTAAGCAGAAAGCCCGACAGCGACCAGGTCAGGCCGAAGCTGCGGTTGAGGATCGTCGGACCGACGTCGAGCGCTCCATAGATGTAGACCTGCTTGAACGTGTCCGAACCATAGCGGCTGTAAGTGGTCATGCGCTTCACCGCCGCCACTTCCATCGCCGAGAGGATCTGGCCCGCCAGCTTGCCGCCGCCGATCGCGTCGAAGCCCAGCGTCGCGCCGGTTTCGACGATCGCCGCAACCAGCTTGTCCTGGAAACCCTCATCGCTGCTGTTGACGATATGCTGCGCGCCGATGCCCTTCAATATTTCGACCTGTGCGTCGCTGCGTACGATATTGACGAGCGGAATGCCGTCCTTGGCGCAAATCTTGACGAGCATCTGGCCGAGGTTGGAGGCGGCGGCGGTGTGGACGATGGCGCTGTGATTTTCCATCCGCATCGTTTCGGTAAAGGCCAGGCTGGTGAGCGGATTGACGAAGCAGGAAGCACCGTCCACCGGATCGGTGCCCTCGGGCAGCGGCATCACCATCTGTACGGGCAGGCAGCGATATTCGGCATACATCTCGCCGCCGAGCAGCGCGACGGTCTTGCCGAGCAGCGCCTGCGCCTCGGGCGAGTCCCCGGCCTTGACGACAGTGCCGCAGCCTTCGTTGCCGATCGGCAGCGCATCGCCGATCCGTCCGCCCATCGCGCGCATCCCCGCGGGCGGCACGTCCGCGGTGATCATCGGCAGACCGTCACGCGTCCCCGCGCGCGCGGTCGTCATGTCGGCGCCGCCGAACAACAGGCCAAGGTCGGATGGGTTGATCGGCGTCGTCAGCACCTCGACCAGCACCTCGTGCGGCTTCGGCTCAGGCATCGCGCGGCGCTCGAAATAGGCCTCGAGCTGCCCCTCGGGCTTCACGAGCGTCACCATGACGGTGTTGGTTTCAGGCAGGTCGGTCATCGCGCGTCTCCCGTGGTTCGGTTTTTCGATGCAACCGAATTAGGGCGCGCCGGCCTTGCTGGCAATGGCTTGGCCGTCAGGCGTGAGAATATTCCGCGGCGAGCCGGAGGACGTCCGCGGCCAATTCCTTTCGGCAGATCAACAGATCGGGAAGATACGGATCCGGCCTGTTATAACGAAGCGGTGCCCCGTCGGCGCGGCTGACGTGCAGTCCGGCGGCCTGCGCCACCGCAATGGGCGCGCAATTGTCCCATTCATATTGGCCGCCGGTGTGGAGGTAGATATCGGCCTCGCCGCGCACCACCGCCATCGCCTTTGCGCCTGCCGAACCCATGGCGACAAGCTCCGCGTCCAGTCTCTCCGCGACGAAGACGGCCTCGGCGGCAGGCCGCGTGCGGCTGACGAGCATTTTGAACGGCGCGTTTGCGGGGCGAAGCGGCAGCGGGTGGCCCGAGGTCAGCGTGATGCCCAGCCCCGGCAGCGCGACCGCGCCCACCGTCGCGATGCCGTCGATGGCCAGCGCGACATGCACCGCCCAATCGTCGCGCCCCTCGCCATATTCGCGGGTACCGTCGAGCGGATCGACGATCCACACGCGGCTCCGGTCGCAACGCGCCGGATTGTCCTTCTCTTCTTCGGACAACAGCGCATCGTCGGGACGCGCGGCGCGAAGTTCGCGGCACAGGAGCGCGTTGGCCTCGGCGTCCCCGGCCTTGCCGAGTTCCTTGCCCGCAAGATCGCCTCGCGTCCGAAGCGTCATCAGGATCGCCCCCGCGGCGGTCGCGAGGCGGGCGGCGAGTTGCTCGTCATTCTCGGTCATGCTCACCCCAACAAGCGATCGATGATCAGATCGGCCGCTGCCTCGGGCGACATCGCGGTCGTGTCGATGCGGATCTCGGGCGTGGCGGGTGCCTCATAGGGGCTGTCGATCCCGGTGAAATTCTTGAGCTGTCCGGCGCGCGCCTTCTTGTAGAGGCCCTTGACGTCGCGGCGTTCGGCCTCGGCCAGCGGCGTGTCGATGAAGATTTCGAGAAACTCGCCTTCGGGCAGCATCGCGCGCACCATCTCACGCTCGGCGCGGAACGGCGAGATGAACGCCGTGATGACGATCAGCCCGGCATCGGTCATCAGCTTCGCAACCTCGCCGACGCGGCGGATATTCTCGATCCGGTCGGCCTCGGTGAACCCCAGGTCGCGGTTGAGCCCGTGCCGGACATTATCGCCGTCGAGCAGGAAGCTGTGCCGGTTCATCCGGTGCAGTTTCTTTTCGACGAGGTTGGCGATCGTCGACTTGCCCGACCCCGACAGCCCGGTGAACCAGAGCAGCGCGGGGCGCTGGTTCTTGAGGTTCGCGCGCATGTCGCGGTCGATGTCGGTCGCCTGCCAATGAACATTCTGCGCGCGGCGCAGGCTGAAATGCAGCATCCCCGCCGCGACGGTCGCGTTGGTCAGCTTGTCGATCAGGATGAAGCCGCCGAGCGCATGATTGTCAGCATAGGATTCGAACACGATCGGTTTGTCGGTCGACAGTTCGACGACACCAATGCCGTTCAGATCGAGCGTCTTCGCCGCCAGATGATCGAGCGTGTTGACGTTGATCTCATATTTCGGCGCCTGCACCGTCGCCGACACGCTTTGCGTCGCAAGCTTGAGCCAATAGGCGCGCCCCGGGATCATCGCTTCATCGGCCATCCAGACGAGCGTCGCCTCGAACTGATCGGCCGCCTCGGGCGGGTTGTCCGCTGCCGCGATGACATCGCCGCGCGAGCAATCGACCTCGTCGGCAAGCGTCAGCGTCACCGACTGGCCCGCGACCGCGTCCTGTTGGTCGCCGTCGAGCGTCACGATGCGGTCAACGGTGGTCGTCTTGCCGCTCGGCAGGATGCGCACCGCGTCGCCAGGCCTGATCTTGCCGCTGGCAAGCTGGCCCGAAAAACCACGGAAATCGAGGTTCGGGCGATTGACCCATTGCACGGGCATCCGGAACGACTTCGCCTCGTCGGCGGCGCTGCCGACCTCGACACTCTCCAGATGCTCGATCAGCGCCGGCCCCTTGAACCAGGGCGTATTCACCGAAAGGCCCGTGATATTGTCGCCCTTGAAGCCAGAAATCGGGATCGCGGTAAAGTTCGTGATGCCGATCTCGCTCGCAAAGGCGCGGTAGGCGAGCGTGATACGGTCGAACACCGCCTTGTCATAGCCGACAAGGTCCATCTTGTTCACCGCGAGCACGATGTGCCGGATGCCGAGCAGATGCGCGAGGAAGCTGTGCCGCCGGGTCTGCGTGAGTACGCCCTTGCGTGCGTCGATCAGGATCACCGCAAGGTCGGCGGTCGAGGCGCCGGTGACCATGTTGCGCGTGTACTGCTCGTGTCCCGGCGTGTCGGCGACGATGAACTTGCGCTTTTCGGTGGTGAAGAAGCGATAGGCGACGTCGATCGTGATCCCCTGCTCGCGCTCGGCCGCAAGACCGTCGACGAGAAGCGCGAAATCGATCTCCTGCCCCTGCGTGCCGACGCGCTTGCTGTCGGCTTCGAGCGCGGCGAGCTGGTCCTCGAAGATCATCTTGCTGTCGTAGAGCAGCCGCCCGATCAGCGTCGACTTGCCGTCGTCGACCGAACCGCAGGTGATGAAGCGGAGCAGCGACTTTTTCTCATGGCCGGCGAGGTAGGCGTCGATGTCCTCGGCGATGAGGGCATCGGTGACGTAGATAGGGTCGGTCATATCTTTAACTTCGTCATTCCCGCGAAGGGCGCTGCGAGGCGCGTGACTCGCAGCGCAATCCCGCTTCGTCCATTGGTTCCGAAAGAGGCCCCCGCCTTCGCGGGGGTTGACCCTTCGTCAATCTGAAGATTGACGTGGCGGGTCAAAAATACCCCTCCTGCTTCTTTTTCTCCATCGACGCATCGCCGCCGTCCTTGTCGATGATGCGGCCCTGGCGCTCGCTGGTCGTGGTCAGCAGCATTTCCTGGATCACTTCGGACAAGGTCGCCGCCTCGCTCTCGACCGCGCCGGTGAGCGGGTAGCAGCCGAGCGTGCGGAAGCGCACCGAACGTTCCACCGGCACCTCGCCCTCCTTCAGCGGGAAGCGGTCGTCGTCGACCATCAGCAACAGCCCGTCGCGCTCCACGGTCGGGCGCGGCGCGGCGAAATAGAGCGGGACGATCGGGATATTTTCGCGCGCGATATATTGCCAGATATCGAGCTCGGTCCAATTCGAGATCGGGAAGACGCGGATGCTCTCGCCTTTCGCTTTCTTCGCGTTGTAGAGGTTCCAAAGCTCGGGACGCTGCTTCTTGGGGTCCCAGCCGTGGCTTGCGGTGCGGAACGAGAAGATACGCTCTTTCGCCCGACTCTTCTCTTCATCGCGCCGCGCGCCGCCGAAAGCGACGTCGAAGCCGTAAAGGTCGAGCGCCTGCTTCAACCCTTCGGTCTTCCACATGTCGGTGTGCAAGGGGCCGTGATCGAACGGATTGATCCCGCGCTCCTTCGCCTCGGGGTTCTGATAGACGATGAGCTCCATGCCGCTCTCGCGCGCCATGCGGTCGCGCAGTTCGTACATGGCCCGGAATTTCCACGTCGTGTCGACGTGCAGCAACGGAAACGGCGGCGGCGAGGGATAGAAGGCCTTGCGCGCCAGGTGCAGCATCACCGCGCTGTCCTTGCCGACGCTATAGAGCATGACGGGCTTGGCGGCGTCGGCCATCACTTCGCGCATGATATATATGCTCTCGGCCTCCAGCCGATCGAGATGGGTCAACCCAGACGATCCTGCCCGCAAATCAGACGACACCAACCAGCCTCCTCATATGTCCGCCGGGCAACGGATTAGCGCATTATTCATTTCGCCCTACGTCCAAATGGACGGGATATGCCGGTCGCCGTAACGCCGCGCCCGGCCCATGGGCAAACATTATGGCCTTTGGGCGCTGCAAGTCTGGCTTGTGAGATCGCGGGCTCATCCTGCGGCATCGACTTTTTCCTGCCGCCATTCGGTGCCGATCGAGCCGATCGTTTCGAGGACGCGGCTCAATCGCGGCTCAACCGCGGGCAAGGTTCGCCATGCCGGATCGAGGACCAGTCCCAGTTCGCGCCGGAAGTCATAGCCCGTCACCTTCAACGGGACGACGCCGCCGATCGCCAGCGATACGGGCGCGGTGGTGATCCCGACTCCCGCGGCAACCATCCGCAGGCAGCGCTCGTCGCTGTCGCTGCGCAACGCGAAGCGCGGGCGGACGCGGCGGCGGGTGAAGAAACGACTGGTCGCGTCGAGCAATTCGCACGACCGGCGGGCGATCATCGTTTCGGAGGCCAGCTCTTCCGGGTCGACCTCATCCCGCCCCGCGAGCGGATGATCGGCGGCGACGAACATCACGAAAGGCTCTTCATAGAGCGGCACGACATCGGGCGCTCGCTCGCCGGGACGCAGCGGGACGATCGCCATGTGGAGACGCCTGCCGTGGATCGCCGCGCGCAGTTCGGACTCGCTGTTCTCGCTGATCTCGAGCCCGAAATCGCGTGCAAGCAGGGCCGCGATATTCTGCAGAATTTCGCCGGGAACCGACCGGATCGTCCCGAGCCGCAGCAGCGGCTTGTCGCCCTCTTCGGCGCGGCCGAAGCCGTCGGCAGCACGAAAACCGCGTTCGAGGTCGCGTGCGATCGGCAGGAAGCGCCCGCCCGCCTCGGTCAGGCGGATCTGGCGGCGATTGCGGATGAAGAGCGTCGCGCCGACGAGCCGTTCGAGATCGGCGATCCCGGTCGAGAGCGCCGGCTGGGTCACGCGGATCTGCTGCGCCGCGCGGGTGAAGCTGCCCGCATCGACGACCGCGAGGAACTGCCGGATGTGCGATCGCTTTATCATAAATTTTCTTTATGCTGAATCGCGCGTAGTTTCAATTTTCATATGAACGCGCTTTCGGGCAGACAGGGACGATGTTCCGCCCCTGACCGAAGGGATGCTCATGCGCGCCACCCCCGATTTCGACTTCGCGCTCGGCGAAACCGCCGACATGATCCGCGAGACCACCGCCCGCTTCGCCGAGGATCAGATCGCCCCGCTCGCCGCCAGGGCCGACGCCGAGGACTGGTTCCCGCGCGCCGAACTGTGGCCCGCGATGGGCGCGCTTGGTCTGCATGGCATCACGGTCGAAGAGGAATGGGGCGGGCTTGGGCTTGGCTATCTCGAGCATGTCATCGCGGTCGAGGAGGTGTCGCGGGCTTCGGGTGCGATCGGCCTCAGCTATGGTGCCCACTCGAACCTCTGCGTCAACCAGATCCGCCGCTGGGGCAATGACGAGCAGAAGGCGAAATATCTCCCCAAGCTGATCAGCGGCGAGCATGTCGGCAGCCTCGCCATGTCCGAAGCCGGGGCGGGCAGCGACGTCGTGTCGATGAAGCTGAAGGCCGAGAAGAAGGGCGACCGCTTCATCCTCAACGGCACGAAGTTCTGGATCACCAACGCGACCTGTGCCGACACGCTCGTCGTCTATGCCAAGACCTCGCCCGAAGCCGGGTCGCGCGGGATTACCGCTTTCCTGATCGAGAAGGACATGCCGGGCTTCGCCATCGGGCAGAAGATCGACAAGGTCGGGATGCGCGGCTCGCCGACCGCCGAGCTCGTCTTCACCGACTGCGAAGTGCCCGAGAGCCAGGTGATGGGACCGGAGAACGGCGGCGTCGGCGTGCTGATGTCGGGGCTCGATTACGAGCGCGTCGTGCTCGCGGGGCTCCAGCTCGGCATCATGCAGGCGTGCCTCGACACCGTCATTCCTTATGTTCGCGAGCGCAAGCAGTTCGGCAAGCCGATCGGGTCGTTCCAGCTCATGCAGGCGAAGATCGCCGATATGTATGTGATGCTCCAGTCGGCGCGCTCCTATGTCTATAACGTCGCCAAGGCGTGCGATGCGGGGCAGACGACGCGCTTCGACGCCGCGGGCTGCATTCTGCTCGCAAGCGAAAATGCGGTGAAGGTCGCGGGCGAGGCGATCCAGGCGCTGGGCGGCGCGGGCTACACCAGGGACTGGCCCGTCGAGCGTTACTGGCGCGACGCCAAGCTGCTCGACATCGGCGCGGGGACTAACGAGATTCGCCGGATGCTGATCGGCCGCGAACTGATCGGCGCCGGCGCGTGATCTGGACCGGGCTGTCGTCCGCCTGCATGGTGGCGGCAGCGCTGGTGCACTCGGCGCTCGGCTACCGGCGCCTGATCGCGCCACTGCTGCGGAGCCGCGAAGGCCCGCTCGCCGACGCGCTCGTCCGCCGCATCGTCCGCTTCGCCTGGCACGCGACATCGGTGCTGATGCTCGTTTCGGCGGCGGCGGTGAGCTGGCCCGGAACGCCGAAGGGGCTGCTGACCGCCATCGGGGCGGCGTGGCTCGCGACGGGACTGTTCAACGCGGCCTATACGAAAGGCCGTCACATCGCCTGGCCGGTGCTGAGCGCGGCAGGGCTTTTCGCGCTGATCGGCGGTTTCTCGTGAATCAGACCCTGCTCGATGCCCTGCAATATTATGGCGCCGCCGCGGCGACGCTTGCGGCGCTGCTCGTCTCGCTCAACCTCGGCGAGCGGTGGAACGGCTGGGCGTTCGTGATCTTCGTGACAAGCAGCCTCGCGCTGATCGCCTGGGGCTTCCTGCAACCCGACAGCGAAGGCATCGGCTGGCAGAATGTCGCGTTGCTCTGCATCAACCTGGTCGGCGTCTACAGTCACCTGATCCGCAAGAGGCCCGCAAAGAAGGAAGGCGGGGCCGATTGATGCCCCGCCCTGCCTTGGCGTTATCCCCACACGCGCACGCGCTTGTCGGGCGCGAGGTAGAGCTTGTCGCCTTCCTTGACGTCGAACGCCTTGTACCAGGCATCGAGGTTGCGGACGGTGAGCGCGCGGTACATGCCCGGCGCATGGCCGTCGGTCGCGATGCGCGCGCGCAGCGCCTCGTCGCGCATCTTGGTCGCCCAGGTCTGCGCATAGGCGATGAAGAAGCGCTGGTCGCCGGTGAAGCCGTCGATCACCGGCGCCGCCTTGCCGCCGAGCGAGGCGTGATAGGCGTCGTAAGCGGCCTGCAAGCCCGCGACGTCGGCGATATTCTCGCCCAGCGTCAGCTTGCCGTTCACCGCGAGGTCGGGGAACGGCTTGTAGGTGTCGAACTGCGCGGCGAGCGCGGCGCCGGCTTCCTCGAACTTCTTGAGATCGGCCGCCGTCCACCAGTTACGCAGCGCCCCGGTGGAATCGAAGGCCGCACCGTTGTTGTCGAAACTGTGGCTGATCTCATGCCCGATGACGGCGCCGATCGCGCCATAATTATAGGCGGGGTCGGCGGCGGCGTTGAAGAAGGGCGGTTGCAGGATCGCGGCGGGGAAGTTCAGCGCGTTCTGCACCGGCAGGTTGACGGCGTTAACCGTCTGCGGCGTCATCCACCATTCGGCCTTGTCCATCGGCTTGCCGATCTTGGCGAGCTGATGCGCATATTCGGCCTTCTCGCCCGCGACTTCGTTGGCATAGGCATTGTCGGTGCTGACGGTGTAGCTGCCGTAATCGCGCCAGGTTTCGGGATAGCCGACGCCGACGACGATCGTCTCGACCTTCTTGATCGCTTCCTTCTTGGTTTCGGGGGCCATCCAGTCGATCGCGTTTACGCGCGTGGCGAACGCCGCCTTGATGCCCTTCACCATATCGCCGACCTCGGCCTTCGCCGATGCCGGGAAATATTTCTCGGCATAGACGCGGCCGACCGCGTCGCCGAGGTCGGTGTTCAGCGCGTCGAGTGCGCGCTTGTCGCGGCTGCGCTGCTCCGGTGTGCCCGAAAGCGTCGTGCCGTAAAAAGCGAAGTGCGCATTATCGAGCGCGGTTGGAAGCACGTCGGTGTGGCTGTTGATCTGGTGAAACGCCAGCCAGTCCTTCCACGTATCGAGCGGCTCCGATGCCACGAGCGCCGACAGGCCGGTGATCGCCCGCGCATGATAGGCACCGAACTTCGCCGCCTTGTCGAGCCCCGCCGCCGCGAAATAAGCGTCCCAGTCGATACCCGGCGCCTTCGTCGCGAAATCGCCCTTCGCCCAGACGCCCGCCGACTTGGCGAAATCCTCGCTGTCCTCGCGGTTCGCGTGCGCCTTCGCGATCTTGACCTCGAGGTCGTAGATGCGCTTCGCCTTCGCCTCGGCATCGCTCTGACCCGCAGCGGTCAGCAGCTTGGCGATATAGGCCTGATACTGCGTGCGGATCGTCGCCATCTTGGGATCGGCCGACAGATAATATTCGCGCTCGGGCAGGCCGAGGCCGCCCTGCAGCACATAGGGGATCACCTCGCCGGGCGTGGCGAGGCCCTGCGTCACGAAGATGCCGAACAGATTTTCGGTGTTGAAATCGGTCGCGTTCAGCGGATCGACGTCGGCGCGGGTCTGCTCGCCCAGCACCTTCGACAGCGAGGCCTTGTCGGTGATCGCCGCGAAGCGCGCGAGATCGGCTTCGACCGGCTTCATCCCCGCGGCGTCGATCGCCTTGGTGTTCATATAGGCGTTGTAGAAGGCGGCGATGCGGCCGTCGTCGGTCTTGGGATCGCCGCCGCTCTTGACGATCGCGTCGACCAGCTCGCGGGTGCGCTTTTCGGTTTCGAGGAAGGCTATGTAGAAGGCGCCAGTCGACGAGCGGTCCGCCGGGATCGCGGTCGTCTTTTGCCAATTGCCGTTGGCATAGGCGTAAAAGTCGTCGCCGGGCTTCACGCTGGTGTCCATCGCGGTCTTGCTGATGCCGAGTTCGGTGCCGACGGTGTAGCTGGCGTCGGCCTTGTCGCCGCCCTTCGAACAGGCGACCGGACCCGCGACGATCGCGGCGGTGGACAGAAGGATGGCGAAGACGGTCTTTTTCATGGGGTCGGCCTTGCTTTTATGGGGGATGCGAAGGGGCATAGGCCTGTGACGATCCGGTTTCAATGCCAACCATTTTCGGCCTGCGGTCCTTGTGGGTCGACGAGCGGCGGGGTATCCCGCCGGACTTCAGCGGGAGAGTGAAAGACGTGAGCGCGCCTGTCTTGGGAACGATGATCGATGCGGAAAGCGACGCGTATCGCGCCAATGCCGCGCACAATCGCGGCCTGCGCGACGAACTCCATGCGCGGGTCGCCGCGGCGGCGCTCGGCGGCAATGAAAAATCGCGCGAGCGGCACACGAGCCGCGGCAAGCTGCTGCCGCGCGAGCGGGTCGAGCGGTTGCTCGATCCGGGCTCGCCCTTCCTCGAGATCGGGCAGCTCGCAGCGGGCGATATGTATGAAGGCGAGGTGCCGGGCGCCGGGATGATCGCCGGCATCGGCCGCGTGTCGGGGCGGCAGGCGATGATCGTCTGCAACGACGCGACGGTGAAGGGCGGCACCTATTATCCGATGACGGTGAAGAAGCATCTTCGCGCACAGGAGATCGCCGAGGCGAACCGCTTGCCCTGCCTCTATCTCGTCGACAGCGGCGGCGCCAATCTGCCGCATCAGGATCAGGTCTTTCCCGACCGCGACCATTTCGGGCGCATCTTCTTCAACCAGGCGAATATGTCGGCGAAGCGCATCCCGCAGATCGCCTGCGTGATGGGAAGCTGCACCGCGGGCGGGGCTTATGTGCCCGCGATGAGCGACGAGACGGTGATCGTGCGCAATCAGGGCACGATCTTCCTCGCCGGCCCGCCGCTGGTGAAAGCCGCGACGGGCGAGGAGATCAGCGCCGAGGATCTGGGCGGCGGCGATCTCCATGCGAAGAAATCGGGCGTCGTCGATCACCTCGCCGAGAATGACGAACATGCGCTAACGATCGTGCGCGATATCGTCTCGACCTTCGGGGCCGAGCAAGGCTTCGAGGTGGCGATGAAAGACCCGCGCCCGCCCAAATATGCCGCCGAGGAGCTCTACGGCATCATCCCGCAGGACGTGCGTGCGCCTTACGATGTCCATGAAGTCATCGCGCGCATCGTCGACGGCAGCGAGTTCCACGAGTTCAAGGCGAACTACGGCAGCACGCTCGTCTGCGGCTTCGCGCATATCTGGGGCATTCCGGTCGCGATCCTCGCAAACAATGGCGTCCTGTTCAGCGAGAGCGCGGTCAAGGGCGCACATTTCATCGAACTGGCGCAGCAGCGGCGCATTCCTCTGCTCTTCCTCCAGAATATCAGCGGCTTCATGGTCGGCGGCAAATATGAGGCCGAGGGCATCGCCAAGCATGGCGCGAAGCTGGTCACCGCAGTCGCGACCGCGACGGTGCCGAAGATCACCGTACTGATCGGCGGCAGCTTCGGCGCGGGCAACTACGGCATGTGCGGGCGGGCCTATTCGCCGCGTTTCCTCTTCACCTGGCCCAATGCGCGGATCAGCGTGATGGGCGGCGAGCAGGCGGCATCGGTGCTAGCAACCGTCCACCGCGACGCCGACAAATGGACGCCCGAAGAGGCCGAAGCCTTCAAGGCGCCGATCCGCCAGAAATATGAAGACGAAGGCAATCCCTATCACGCCACCGCGCGGCTATGGGACGATGGCATCATCGACCCCGCGCAGACGCGCGACGTGCTGGGGCTGGCCTTTGCGGCAACGCTGAACGCTCCGGTCGAGGACCGCGGGTTCGGCGTGTTCAGGATGTGATGATGCGCGGTGGCAGTCTAGCGATCCTCCCCGGCACGGGGAGGGGGACCATCCGCAGGATGGTGGAGGGGCACCCTCGATGATCACCGGCCCCCGCGACACGCTGAAACGCGCCCGCAAATTGCGGAGCGAAATGAGCCTGCCCGAACGGATGCTCTGGCGGGTATTGCGGGAGCGGCCGGATGGCTTCAAGTTTCGGCGTCAACACCCGGCAGGTATCTATATTCTGGATTTCTATTGTCCGGCGGTGCGGCTGGCGATCGAGGTCGATGGGCGAACGCATGACGGTGAGCGCGCCGCGCGACAGGATGCGGTCCGATCGAATTTCCTGAAATCGCAGCATGTCGCAACGCTGCGTGTGCCGGCGACGGCGATCATGACCAATTTGGAGGCCGCGATGGTGCGGATAACGGACGTGTGCAAGGAACGGGCGATGAAGATCAGCGAACGGCAAGGCAAACCGCCTGTGCCCCTCCACCATCCTGCAGATGGTCCCCCTCCCCGTGCCGGGGAGGATCGACTGTGATCGCCTCGCTTCTCATCGCCAATCGCGGCGAGATCGCATGTCGCATCATCCGCACCGCGCGCGAAATGGGCATCAGGACCGTCGCGGTCTATTCGGACGCCGACGCGAAGGCGCTGCAAGTGCGCGAGGCCGACGAGGCTGTGCATATCGGGCCGTCGCCGGCGCGCGAATCCTATCTGGTGGGCGAGAAGATCATCGCCGCCGCGAAGGCGACCGGGGCCGAAGCGATCCATCCGGGTTATGGCTTCCTCTCCGAAAATGCCGGGTTCGCGCAGGCCGTGACCGATGCCGGGCTCGTGTGGGTCGGTCCGAAGCCTTCGTCGATCACCGCGATGGGGCTCAAGGACGCGGCCAAGACGCTGATGGCCGATGCCGGGGTGCCGGTGACGCCGGGCTATATGGGTGAAAATCAGGACCCCGCTTTCCTTGCCGAACAGGCCGCCGAGATCGGCTATCCCGTGCTGATCAAGGCGGTCGCGGGCGGCGGCGGCAAGGGGATGCGCAAGGTCGATGCCGCGGCCGATTTCGCCGACGCGCTCGCCTCGTGCCAGCGCGAAGCGGCGGCGTCTTTCGGCAACGACCATGTGCTGATCGAGAAATATATCCTGACCCCGCGCCATATCGAGGTGCAGGTGTTCGGCGACACGCACGGCAATGTCGTTCACCTGTTCGAGCGCGACTGCTCGCTCCAGCGGCGGCACCAAAAGGTGATCGAGGAAGCCCCTGCCCCCGGCATGGACGAAGCGACCCGCGCCGACCTCTGCGCCGCCGCGGTGCGCGCCGCGAAGGCAGTCGACTATGTCGGCGCGGGGACGATCGAGTTCATCGCCGACGCCAGCGAAGGCCTGCGCGCCGACCGCATCTGGTTCATGGAAATGAACACGCGATTGCAAGTCGAGCATCCGGTGACCGAGGAAATCACCGGCGTCGATCTGGTCGAATGGCAGCTTCGCGTCGCGAGCGGCGAACCGATCCCGCTGACGCAGGATCAACTCGCGATCAATGGCTGGGCGATGGAGGCGCGCCTCTATGCCGAAGATCCGGCGAAGGGTTTCCTGCCGTCGATTGGCACGCTCGAACTCTTCCAGCTTCCCGAGCAACTCGGCCGCATCGACACCGGCGTCTATGAGGGCGCCGAGGTTGCGCCTTTCTATGACCCGATGATCGCCAAGGTGATTGCCTATGGCGAGGATCGCGAGGAAGCGCGCGAAATGCTGTCGGAGATGCTGGAGGATAGCGCGATCTGGCCGGTGAAGACCAATTCGGCCTTCCTGATTGCCGCGCTCGATCATCCCGATTTCGTGGCGGGTACGGTCGATACGGGGCTTATCGGCCGCGACGGCGACCGCATGGCCGCCGAGCCGGCGCCATCGAGCCAAGCGCTGACCAACGCTGCGATGGCGATGGTGCCGCGCTCGCTCCAATCGGGCTTTCGCCTCAACGCCCCCGATGTGCGCAGCGCGCCCTTCCTGCTCGACGGCAAACGCGTGGACGTGACGCTCCACGGCCCCGGCGCCGACGAGCCCGCGCCATCGATGCTGATCGCCGAAGCGGGCTCGGTCTGGCAATTGTCGCCATGGCGCGCCCAGGGCGGCGCGACCGGCAGCGCCGGCGACGGCGCGATCCTGTCGCCGATGCCGGGCAAGATCATCGCCGTCGATGTCGCCGCGGGCGACGCGGTGACCAAGGGCCAGAAGCTGCTGACCCTCGAGGCGATGAAGATGGAACATAGCCTGACCGCGCCGTTCGATGGCGTCGTCGCGGAACTCAACGCCGTCGCGGGCGCGCAGGTGCAGGTCGAGGCGCTGCTCGCGAAGATCGAGGCGGCCGAATGAGCGGCCTGATCCTCCGCGACGCGACGAAGGCCGACCTTCCCGCGATCCTCGCGATGCTCGCCGAGGATGTGATTCCGCCGGGCCGCGAGGCCGACCCATCGGACCCGCGTTACCTCGCCGCGTTCGAGGCGATCGACGCCGACCCGAACCAGCGGCTGATCGCGGCCGAACTCGACGGCCGCATCGTCGGGACGATGCAACTGAGCTTCTTGCCGGGGCTTTCCTTTATCGGAAGCTGGCGCGGACTGATCGAGGCGGTGCGCATCGTCGCCGACCTCCGCGGACAGAGGCTGGGCGAGCAGATGATCCTGTGGGCGGTGGACCAGTGCCGCGCGCGCGCCTGCAAGCTCGTCCAGCTTACATCGTCGGCAACGCGCACCGCGGCACACCGCTTTTACGCCCGGCTCGGCTTCGTACAGAGCCATGTCGGCATGAAACTGCATTTGAGGGACTGAGGATGGCTGGCAAGTTTTTCGACGAATGGCGGATCGGCGACACGTTGACGCACGACATCCGCCGCACCGTGACCGAGACCGACAATCTGCTGTTCACGACGATGACGCATAACCCGCAGCCGCTGCATCTCGACATCGAGGCGGCGAAGGCGTCGGAGTTCGGGCAGATTCTCGTCAACGGCACCTTCACCTTCAGCCTGATGGTCGGGCTGTCGGTCGGCGACACGACGCTCGGCACGCTCGTCGCCAACCTCGGCTACGACAAGCTCGTGATGCCGAAGCCGGTGTTCCTCGGCGACACGCTGCGCGCGACGAGCGAGGTGATCGGCCTCAAGGAATCGAAATCGCGGCCGAATGCGGGTATCGTCACCTTCCTGCACCGCTGCATCAACCAACGCGACGAGGTCGTCTGCCAGTGCGAACGATCGGCGCTGATCAAGAAGAAGGACGCCTGATGCGCCTCCGCTCCCTGCTCTTCGTCCCCGGCGACCGCCCCGAACGCTTCGCCAAGGCGGCCGCGTCGGGCGCCGATGCGATCATCCTCGACCTTGAGGATTCGGTTTCGCTCGCGAACAAGGAAAGCGCGCGCGCGGCGATCGCCGACTATCTGGCGGGGGAGCGCGAGGTGATCACGCTCGTGCGCGTCAATCCGCTCGACGGGCATATGACCGCGGCCGATGTTGCGGCCATCGCCGCCGCGCGGCCCGACGCGATCATGCTCCCCAAGGCCGAGGGCGCGCCGAGCATCCAGCAGCTCGACACGATCCTGCGCAGCGAATCCGCGCGCGATGCCTCGCTGCCGCCGATCCTGCCGATCGCGACCGAAACACCCGCGGCGGTCTTCACGCTCGGCAGCTATCGCGAGGCGAAGGAGCGGCTCGTCGGGCTGACCTGGGGTGCCGAGGACCTGCCCGCGGCGATCGGTGCGACCACCAGCCGGAACGAGGACGGCAGCTACACCTCGCCCTATGAGGTCGCGCGCGCGCTAACGCTGTTCGCGGCGCATGGCGCGGGAGTCGCGGCGATCGATACCGTCTTTCCGGCGATCAAGGACGAGGTGGGACTCGCTGCCTATGCCGCGCGGGCGCGGCGCGACGGCTTTACCGGCATGATGGCGATTCACCCATCGCAGGTTGCGCCGATCAACGCCGCCTTCACGCCCTCGGCCGACGAAGTCGCGCGCGCGCAGGCGATCGTCGATGCTTTCGCGGCCAATCCGGGGGTCGGCGTGCTGCAGGTCGACGGCAAGATGGTCGATGCGCCGCACCTCAAGCAGGCGCAGCATATATTGTCGCTGGCCGATTGATCAGGCGCTGCAAGCGGGGCCGCGCAGCCATTTCTGCGTTTCGTGGGTGCGAAAGCGCACCATGCCCTGACTGGTCTGCATGGTGACGACATTGTCGAACTCCATGCTGGTACGCGTATAAGTGCCGCGGATCGTGATCTGGAGATTGCCCTTCGGATCCCCCGCTATCTTGCAGTTGAGATAGCCGCTCACGCGGCCGCCGTTCATCTTGAACGACCCGATCGTGCATTGCGATTCATGTCGGGGGTCGAACAGTTCGACATCGGGCTTTGCAGCGACTTTCTCGCTTATGCAGTCCTCGGGATCGGGGTCGGTTTCAACCATGTCCTTGATCTGTTTCTGATATTCGGGCGGAAGCTCGGGGAACAATATCTGCACCATCTCGCGCTTGCCGGTCCAGATGCCCGGCTCGATCGGATTGGCGGCGACCTCGCCCGCCGGCACGGCATCCAATCCGCGAGAATGCCACCATAAGCCCCCCGCCAGCGCCGCGACGAGCACCGCCCCCGCAAGCCCCAGCCACAAGGTCCGGCGGCGCGGTGCGGTAGAGTGAGTCGCTGCGGTGGGCGCGAACGCGCTTGGCGTCGGCTTACCCGATATTGCTGCGACGATACGGTCGACCGCCTGCTCCTCACCCGCGAACCAGTCGATCCACTGATAATCCTTGAGCCAATAGGCGAGCCCCTGCGCCGGGACATCCTCCAGCCGCACCGGAAGAATCGTCTTGTTGCCGTCTTCACCCAGCATCAATTCGCGCTTCACATGGCGCGACTGGTCGGACTGGGCGCAAAAGAGCAGGACGATCGCATCGGACCGCGCGATCTGATCCAGGATCGCCTGATCGAAAGCAGTGCCCGCTGCAATATCGTCGGGCGCGAGCCAGCCGTCGATCCCGCGCGCCGCCAACAGCGTCTTGAGACGCCGCGCGATGGCGACCTGCGAACTGTGATGGCTGATGAAGGCGGAAGGCCGCTTCGGATCGACAGGCATGGCAGCGGCCTCCGGCATCGCAGAACATCATATGAGCGAATGCAGCGCCCGCAAGTGATTATGCGCACAGCCTAAATCACGACCGACGCAGTCTCCGTCGCATCCAGTCGCGGCCGCGGTGCCAGCTCTTCTTCAGCCCACGCTCGGCGATGCCTTCGAACATCGCATCGGGGCTCGTGGGGTCAAGCAGTTCGTTATCGGCGATGAATTCGTCGAGCGGCCCCGGCGGGACGAGGTCGAGCATTTCGAGCGAGCGGCCGTCGCCGCGCAGCGCCTCGATCGTTTCGATCAGCGATCCCGTGGCGTCGAAACGGCGCGCGACCTCTTCGGGGTCGACGTCCAGATGCTCGGCAATCAAGGATTCGCGCAGGCGCCGGATGACGGGCTCGACGCCGTGATTCGCGGGCAGCGCGGTGTCGATCGTCACGTCGCACTCGCTGTCGAGCCCCATCGAGCGGTTGTTCATGTTCGCCGACCCGACGCGCAGCATCCGGTCGTCGACGATCGCGGTCTTGGCGTGGACATAGATGGGCTCGCCGTCCTGCGTGCGCGGATAATAGACTTTCAGCCGGTCGCCATGCTTCGCCTTCGCGACCGCGCGGACGAGCTGCACGCGCGCCGCGTCCATCGCCATCTGTTCGAGCCAGCCGTCGGCGGTCTTGGGCATCACCATCACGAATTCGGGCGGATCATCCTCGTCCAGCCGTTCAGCAATGGCGGCGGCGATCTTGCCGCAGGTGAAATATTGATTCTCGAAATAGACGAAGCGCTTCGCGGCGGCGATCATGTCGAGATAGAGGCGCTCGATCTCGCGGATTTCGGGATGGCCGTCATATTCGGCGCGGGTGCGCGAAATGGCGACGTCGACGTCCTCGAAGTCCGGATCGAGATCGTCCGGCCAATTCTCGCCCTTGCCGTTCAATTCACGCAGCGGCTTTTTCGTCGCGCGCTGCCAGCGTTCGTTGCCGAGGTCGGCGAGCGCGTTGCCGACCGGCCCCGCAAGGACCATCGTGCTGTCGTGCCATGGCATATAGGGCTTGCCGTCGGGCGCGGTGCGATGCGGGTCGCCGTCCTCGTGCTCGCGCGTGTCCCAGCGGCGCGCGCCGACGTCGATGCCGCCGCAGACCGCCAGATGATCGTCGAACACCGCGACCTTCTGATGGTGACTGCACCCGACCGGGTGCGCGCTGTCGAGGCGAAAACTGATCGAGCGCGTCAGCTTCCAGCGCAGCACCATCGAGACGATGCGCGGCATCGCGAACTGTTTGAGCCCGCCGAAATTCCAGCGCAGGATGTCGATGTCGCGATCGGGGCAAATCTTCGCGAGGCGGAGCAGATAGACGCCGAGCGGTTCGCCCTTCCCTTGGCTGTCGGGCTTCAGCGCGATGCGCGGATCGAAATCCCAGCCGATGAGCAGAATACGTTCCCTGGCATCGGCCATCAGCCGTTCGAGTAGCGCATAATAATCGGCGGCATCGACGATCATCCGCACCTTGTCGGCGCGCTCGATCCGCCAGCAGTTGCGGCCCTCGACGACGATCGGTGCGAGATCATTCCCCATCGCCGCCAGCACGCATCATGGCGGCGATGGTTGCAAGCGCTTTTCGTCAGGCGGCGAAGAATTGCTCCGGGGTCAGCGCCATCATCGCCTCGCTGCCCGCCTCGATCTTGCGGCGCAGCGCGCCGGCATCGGGGATGAAGCGTTCGCCGAAGTGGCGCGCGGTGACGATCTTCGCCGCGAGGAAATCCTTGTTACCGCGCCCTTCGTCGAGCGCCTTCTGCGCGGCTTCCGCCATGCGGAGCCACATCAGGCCGAGCGCGACGATGCCGGTGATGTGCATATAATGATGCGCGCCCGCGCCGACATTGTTCGGGTTGGCCATGCCGTTCGCCATGAACCACATCGTCGCGGCCTTAAGCTCGCCGTTCGCCTTTTCGAGGCGTCCCGCGAAATCGGCGAAAGCGGGCTTGTCCTTCGCGGCGGCGCATTCGGCGTCGACGATCGCGAAGAGAGCCTGGATCGCGCGGCCGCCGTTCTGCGCCAGCTTGCGCCCGACGAGGTCCATCGCCTGCACCCCGTTCGCGCCTTCGTAGATCATGGTGATACGGGCATCGCGGACATATTGGCTCATGCCCTGTTCCTCGATGTAGCCGTGACCGCCGAACACCTGCTGCGCGTTCACCGCGACCTCGAACCCCTTGTCGGTGCCATAGCCCTTGATGACGGGGGTGAGCAGGCTGACGAGGTCGTCGGCCTGCTGGCGCTCCTCCTCGCTTTCGGCGGCATGGGCGAGATCGACCTGCAGCGCGCCCCACAGGCAGAGCGCGCGCAGCCCCTCGACCACCGCCTTGCCGTCCATCAGCATCCGGCGCACGTCGGGATGGACGAACAGCGGGTCGGCCTTTTCCTGCGGGTCGGCGGGGCCGGTGAGCGCGCGGCCCTGACGGCGGTCCTGCGCATATTGCACCGCGTTCTGGAAGGCGATGTCGGCTTGTCCCAGCCCCTGGATGCCGACGCCGAGGCGCGCGGCGTTCATCATCACGAACATCGCGGCGAGGCCCTTATTCTCCTCGCCGACCATCCAGCCTTTCGCGCCGTCGTAATTCATCACGCAGGTCGCGTTGGCGTGGATGCCCATCTTGTGCTCGATCGAGCCGCACGACAGCGAGTTGCGCTCGCCGAGCGACCCGTCTTCGTTCACGAGGAACTTTGGCACGATGAACAGCGAGATGCCCTTGACGCTGTCGGGCGCGTCGGGGGTCTTCGCGAGGACGAGGTGGATGATGTTGTCGGTCAGGTCGTGCTCGCCCGACGAGATGAAGATCTTGGTGCCGGTGATCGCGTGGCTGCCGTCGCCGTTCGGCACCGCGCGGGTGCGGATCAGGCCGAGATCGGTGCCACAGTGCGGCTCGGTCAGGTTCATCGTCCCGCCCCATTCGCCCGAGATCATCCGCGGCGCATAGGTCGCCTTCTGCTCATCCGACCCCTTGACGAGGATCGCGGCGACCGCGGCCTGCGTCAGCCCCGGATACATGGCGAAGGCCTGGTTCGCGGCCATGCGATATTCCTCGACCGGAAAGCCGACGACGTGCGGCAAGCCCTGCCCGCCGAATTCCTCGGGCTGGGTCAGCAGCGTCCAGCCGGCCTCGCAATAGGCCTTATACGCCTCTTTGAACCCGTCGGGCGTCGTCACCGATCCGTCGTCGTGGCGGGTGCAGCCCTGCTGGTCGCCCGAATAGTTGATCGGGAACAGCACTTCCTCGCAGAATTTGGCCGCTTCGGTCAGCACCGCCTCGACCATGTCGGGCGACGCGTTGGCGAAGCCCGGCAGGGCCGCATAGCGATCGATGCCGAGCACATCGTTGAGCAGGAACAGCGTATCTTGAACGGGGGCGCGGTAAACGGGCATGACTCGTCTTTCTGAAAATCACGGGTTAGCAAATATCTCGCCCGGGGAGGCCAGGAGCCGAAGCTCAGCGCACTTTTCGGCCTGCCTCGACCTTTTTGACCGTATCGATGAACCGTGTCAGTTCGTCGACGGCACTATCAATGTCGTCGCGCTGGCGCTGCAACAGCGCAATCCGCTGCTCGCACTTTTCGATCGTCACCTGGCGCTGGGTCTTGCGCCCGTCGCCGACGTCGTAGAGGTCGATCATCTCGCGAATGTCGGCCAGGCTGAAACCGGTGCGCTTCGCGCGCAATATCCAGGCGAGCCGCGCGCGGTCGCGCTTCGAATAGATGCGCGACAAACCGCGGCGCGACGGGCTGATCAGCCCTTCGTCCTCGTAAAAGCGCAGCGCGCGCGCGGTGACACCGAATTCGGTCGACAGATCGGTGATGCTGAACTGGTCGCGACCGAGGTGATCGGGCGTATCGATATGGGCGTGGCCGTATTCTTCGGTCATGCGGTGAGGATAGTTTCCGTTGACGTGAACGTCAAGGCTGGCCGAGCGACGGAGCACCGGCGCCATCAATCACCACAAAGCCCGATGATATTGCCGCGCCCGTCGCTGATACGCAAGCGTTTCGCATCCTCTTCGGACCAACTCGCGCGCGGCAGATCGAGCCCGGCGAGCGACGCGCGCGCGGGGCACAGGCTGTCGCATTGCGACGTCAGTTTTCCGGGCAAGCGAAGCTCGTCCTCTTCCTCGCGCACCAGCATGTCGCAACCCTCGACCCCGGCAAAACGCATGCGCCAACCGCCACTTTCGTTCGTCATCGTTCCGCGCGCGGTGCAGCGCAGGCCCGGGCCGAAGGCCGCCGTGACCGCGAAGCGCCAGCGCCCCGCTCCATCGGGCACCGCGCACATCGCGTCGCGCCCCAACTCATGGCTCCGCTCGAACACGCCGGTGGGTGTCGCCGTGTCGGGCCGAACGACCCCGCGCTCGCGCGCTGCGATCTCGAGCGGATTACCCACGTCGATTTCGCCGCCCGCGCGATCGGGTGCCCCCCGGTCGCAGCCGGCAAGCAACAGCGGCAGGATCAGCCAGAGAGCGCGGCGATCAGGCATCGTCGTCGAGGAACGTCAGCGATCCATCGCTCTCGACCCGGCGATAGAAGCACGAGCGGCGCCCGGTGTGGCACGCTGGTCCCGCCGGCCGGACGCGCAGCAGCAGCGCATCCTGGTCGCAATCGACGCGCATTTCGACCAGTGTCAGTTCATTGCCCGACGTCTCACCCTTGCGCCACAGCGAGCGGCGCGAGCGCGACCAGAAATGCGCCGCGCCGGTCTGCTGCGTCAGTCGGATCGCATCGGCGTTCATATGCGCCACCATCAGCAGCGTGCCGGTCTCCGCATCGGTGACGATCGCGGTGACGAGGCCCGCGGCGTCGAAGCGCGGCAGGAAGCGGTCGGTTTCGTCGGCATCATGCTCCATGCGCAGCGCTTTAGAGCAGGACCGGGCCCGCTGTCACCCCACCGGCGGCGGCGCTCGATGACAATAGTGTGAAGTTGGGGGGCGACATTTGGAACAACCGCTCCTATATGCGCGGCAGTCACCGCCCCCTGCCCCTGGATCGACATGCTGACGACGCATCCTTTCGATGACGACAAGCTCCGCGAGGAGTGCGGCGTCTTTGGTATCCATGGCGCCGAAAGCGCCGCCGCCGTGGTCGCGCTGGGGCTGCACGCCCTCCAGCACCGCGGGCAGGAAGCCGCCGGGATCACCGCCTTCGACGGCAAGGAATTCCACACCCACCGGGCGATGGGGCATGTCGCGGGCAATTTCGACCGCGACGACATCATGCGCCAGCTTGGCGGTAATTCGTCGATCGGCCATGTCCGCTATTCGACGACGGGCGAAACCGCGCTGCGCAACGTCCAGCCCTTGTTCGCCGACCTCGCGACCGGCGGCTTCGCGGTCGCGCACAACGGCAACATCTCGAACGCGACGGCGCTCCGCAAGATTCTCGTCCGCCGCGGCTCGATCTTCCAGTCGACCAGCGATACCGAGGTGATCATCCACCTCGTCGCGACGTCCAACTACCGCACCCTGCTCGACCGCTTCATCGACGCGCTGAAACAGGTCGAGGGCGCCTATTCGCTGATCTGCCTGACCGCCGAGGGCATGATCGGATGCCGCGACCCGCTCGGCATCCGCCCGCTCGTTCTCGGCAAGCTGGGCGACGCCTATATCCTCGCGTCGGAGACGGTGGCGCTAGACGTCGTCGGGGCCGAATTCGTCCGCTCGGTCGAGCCCGGCGAACTGGTGATCATCCGCGACGGCGAACTGACGTCGCACCACCCCTTCGCCGAACGCGCGGCGCGGCCGTGCATCTTCGAATATGTCTATTTCTCGCGCCCCGATTCGATCGTCGACGGGACGAGCGTTTATTCGGTGCGCAAGGCGATCGGCGCCGAACTGGCGCGCGAAAATCCGGTCGATGCCGACCTCGTCATTCCGGTCCCCGATTCGGGCACCCCCGCGGCGATCGGCTATGCGCAGGAATCGGGCATTCCCTTCGAGCTCGGCATCATCCGCTCGCACTATGTCGGGCGCACCTTCATCCAGCCCGGCGACAAGGTGCGCCACCTCGGCGTCAAGCTGAAGCACAACGCCAACCGCGCGTTGATCGCCGGCAAGCGCATCGTGCTGATCGACGATTCGATCGTGCGCGGCACGACCAGCCTCAAGATCGTGCAGATGATGCGCGATGCCGGCGCGGCCGAGGTCCACATGCGGATCGCTAGCCCGCCGACCCAGCATAGCTGCTTTTACGGCGTCGACACGCCCGAGCGCGCGAAGCTGCTCGCCGCGCAGATGACGGTCGGGCAGATGGCGAATTTCATCAACGCCGACAGCCTGTCCTTCCTGACCATCGACGGTCTCTATCGCGCGCTCGGCGAAGCGAAGCGCGCCGACGACGCTCCGCAATATTGCGACGCCTGCTTCACCGGCGACTATCCGACGACGCTGACCGATTTCGACGAAAACAGCATCGACGATCAGTTTTCGTTGCTTGCCGAGCGGGTTGTCTGACGACATGACCATAAAATCTGAAGAATTGGCGGGCCAGGTCGCGCTCGTCACCGGGGCGAGCCGCGGTATCGGCGAAGCGATCGCGGAATCGCTCGCGGCGCGCGGCGCGCATGTCGTGATCACCGCGCGCACCGCGGGCGGGCTCGAGGACCTCGAGGACCGCATCCACAACGCCGGCGGCAGCGCGACGATCGCGCCGCTCGACCTGACCGACGGCGACAGCATCGCCCGCCTCGCGAGTGCGATGGCCGAGCGTTGGAAAAAGCTCGACATGCTGGTCCTGAACGCCGCGATGCTCGGCACGCTGACCCCGGTCGCGGCGATCGACGGCAAGGAATTCAACCGCCTGCTGACGCTGAACCTGATCGCGCAGCAAGCGCTGATCGCCAATTTCGACCCGCTACTTCGCCGTGCGACAAGCGGCCGCCTGCTCGCGCTGTCGAGCGGCGTCGCACGCAATCCGCGCGCCTATTGGGGCGCCTATGCCGCGTCGAAGGCCGCGCTCGAAGCGCTGGTGACCAGCTATGGCGCGGAAATGCGCAATATCTCGGGCGTCCGCACCGCGATCCTCGATCCCGGCGGCACCCGCACCCAGATGCGCGCGCGCGCCTATCCCGGTGAGGATCCGCACAGCATCAAGGACCCGGCGGCGGTCGGCGAATTCGTCGCTGCGATGATGGTCGAGGGTTTCGACAGCACCGCTTTTCACGCGCTGCCCAAAGTGATGCTGGACGCTTAACCCGTTCTTTGCAACTCTGTGCCAAATGCGGGCATAATCCGGCATTGGGTAAAGGCATTCGGGAATGAAAAACAGCATCCTGCGATCGGCGATCGCCGCTTTGGTCGGCATCCTCGTCGCCTTCGCCCTGCTCTGGCTGGCGCAATATGCGGGCAGCGAGATCGCCCCCGCCGAATATGACGTCGATACGGGCGAAATCCTGATCCCGCTGGGCTCGACGATCGCGCTGATCGTCGGCTGGTTCGTCGGCACCTTCGGCGGCGCGTGGCTCGCTATGCGGGTTTCGGGCGGCAACGGTCCGGGCTGGGTCGTCGCCGGCGCGGTGATCGGCGCGGCGCTCTACAGCGCCGCCGATTTTTCGGATAGCTGGTGGATCATGGCGCTGGGCTTGCTCGTTCCGCTGGCTGCGGCGTGGATAGCACAGCGCGCGGCGGGTGCGGCGGCATAACCGTCGCCCCCGCGAAGGCGGGGACCGCTGACAGCCTCGCGCCATGCCGATAGCGGCCCCCGCCTTCGCGGGGGCGACGGTTTTTTATTTCGCCTCCCGATCCACCGCCGCCTGCACCGCCTTGTAAAAGGCCTCGCGCGCCTTGCCAACGCCTTCGGGGTCGGTGGCGGTCGGCCAATTGCCGTTCGAGGCGATCACCAGCTTGCGCTTCGGGTCGATGAAGATGCCCTGACCGAAAATGCCCTGCGCGGCGAAGCTGCCGTCGTCGTTCGTCCACCATTGATAGCCATAGCCGCGCCCCGGCAAGTCGATGTCGGCCTGCTTGGTGGTGGCTGCGGGCAGCCAGTCGTCGGGCAGCACTTTCTGCCCGCCCGCGACGCCGCCGTTCAGGATGAATTCGCCGAGCCGCGCATAATCGCGCAGGCTCGCCGAGATGCAGCAGCCGCTGATCTCATGCCCCGTCGGCCCGAGCATCCACACCGCATCCTGCTCCATGCCGAACGGCTTCCACACCTTCTCCGACAGATAGTCGGACAGGGTCTTGCCGGTCGCGCTCGACACCAGCACGCCGATCAAATTGGTCTCGCCGGTCTTGTAGACCCATTTCGACCCCGCGGGCGCCTCGCGCGGCAGCGTCTTCATATAGCTGACGGTGATATCCTCGCCCGCGACCGGCTTTTGCAGGTTGAACTGTGCGACGTCGGATTTGGGATCGGTATAATCCTCGTTCCATTTGACGCCTGAGGCCATCGTCAAAAGCTGTCGCACGCTGACGTCGTCATAGGCCGATCCGCGCAGACCGGGGATATAGACGGTCACCTTGTCGTCGAGGCTTTTGATATAGCCGTCCTTCACCGCCGCGCCGACGAGCGTCGAGGTGAAGCTCTTGGCGACCGAAAAGCTGGTCCAGCGGCCCGCCGCGCCATAGCCGAGCGCATATTTTTCGAGCCGGATCTTGCCGTCCTGGACGATGATCAGTCCCGCGTTGCGTTGCTGCGCCATATGCGCGTCGACATCGAGGCCGAGGTCGATCGGCTTGCCCTGGGGCAGCGGATAGACGGGGCCGCCCGCCTTGATCGTGTGGACGACCACCTTGGGGACCGTCTCCATCGTGCGGAAAGCGGCGTCACGCTGGTCCTGGCTCCAAAACAGCACGTTCAAATCCTCCGGCAGTTTCTGGGAAATGGTGTCGGCGGTCTGCGCCGTCGCGGGGGCGGTCAGCGCCGCCGTCGCCGTGCCCAACAGCACAGCCACCCAAAATCTTCGCATCATCCTCTCCCCTGTTTTCAGGCTGTTTTTTCCAAAGTGACCTGCGCGACGTCGATACCGCCGCCGCGAAAACCGCCTTCGCAATATTGCAGATAATAGCGCCAGAGCCGCACGAAACGCTCGTCGAAACCCGCGGGTAGCCGCCCGTCGGCAGCGGCGGCGTCGAAGCGCTCGCGCCACTGGCGCAGCGTCTCGGCATAGTCGGCGCCGAAGCGGCGGACGTCGCGCCACGCAAGACCCCGCTCCTCGGCGAGCGCGCGAAAACGGCTTTCGGACATCAGGCAGCCGCCCGGAAAAATATAGGCCTGGATGAAATCGGTGCTCGCCGCATAGCGTTCGAACAGCGCGTCGCTGATCAGGATATATTGGATCGCGGCGCGCCCGCCGGGACGCAGCAACCGCGCGATCGCATCCATATAGGCGGGCCAATAGGCCTGTCCCACCGCCTCGACCATCTCGACGCTGGCAATCGCGTCATAGGGGCCTGCGGCATCGCGATAGTCGCAAAGCTCGATTGCCGAACGGCCCGACAGATCGACGGCGTTCAGCCGCCGGTCCGCGACCTCTGCCTGCGCGGGAGACAGGGTGATACCGGTATAGATCACGTCGTGACGTTCGACCGCACGCTCGGCGAGCGCCCCCCAGCCGCAGCCGATCTCCAGCAACCGACTACCCGATCGAAGGTCGAGACGGTCCAGAATCGCATCGACCTTTGCCGCCTGCGCATCTTCGAGCGACTGGCCCGGATCGGCGAAAAGCGCGCTGGAATAGCTCATCCCCTTGTCGAGCCACAGCCGGTAGAAATCATTGCCGAGGTCGTAATGCGCATGGATGTTGCGGCGAGCGCCCGCGCGGCTGTTGCGGTTCAGGAAATGCGCCGCCCGCGCCATCCAGCGCCACGGCCCGCGCGACCGCCCCGCATTGCCGAGCGCCTCGCCATTGCGCATGAACAGGTCGAACAGCGGCACCGGGTCGGGCGAATCCCATTCCCCCAAGTCCCACGCGCGATACCAGCCGACCGACCCCGACAAAGCGAGCCGCACCAGCGCGGTCCAGCTTTTGAGATAGACGACCGCGGTCGGCCCCTTGCCACGCCCGCCGAGAATACGCACGCTGCCGTCGGGCAAATAGCCCTCGAGCGTTCCGTGCGCGAGCCCGGCGTCGATCCGGTCGAGTTGACGATGAAAAAAGCGCGCCGGCGCCAGCGCCATCAGCCGCGCCAGCGCCCCCCCCGAGCCGAACGCCCGGTCGGCGCGAAGCAGCTCCTTGCCGCGGCGGGGACTGACATGCGTGTTCATTATCGCCTTCCTGCCGCAAAAGCGGCATCCTGACAATCGGCCGCGCGCGCCGTCATGGCGTCACACGGCGAAGGGGAGCGAAACGCGCGGCGATCGGCGTTTCCGAACGAGGAACGCGCATAGCCTTTTGAGGGTTGCGCGGCGGTCATTCAGGATGGCTGGCGGTGTCGGGCGCCGTCACGCGAACCATGAATCGGTCGCGTGCGAAAGGCTGCCCATAGCGCTGATCGTGCAGAACAATTGCATCGCCGTGGCGCTCGGCGATCGGCATCCGCGCCCAGAACAGAAAAGCGCGCGCCGCCGGGTCGGCCTTCACCCAGGTCGCAAGGCGCGGATCGTCCATCCCCGTCGGCTTGCCGATAATGTCGAGCGTGCCCCCGACGCCGGGCACGAAGGTGCCGCTGCCGTAGCGATCGCCGGCGCGCCAGAAGATGTCGCGTTTCCAGAAGGCCAGCGGAGGCGGACTGGCGACGGCGAGTATGTCGGTCTTTCCGGTCGCGCGCAGCGCTTCGGTGGTCGTTCGCTCCGCAACATTCGTGATCAGGCCGTTCGCGGCAATGTAGGCGCACACCACCGCGAAGCCGATCCAGGCGGGACGCCGCCAACCGGCCTCGCCACGCCGCTCGCTCCCTAACGACAGCCAGACCGACAGGCCTAGCGCGAGCCATATCCAGAGGTCGATGATGAACAGCGTGTCACCGTAGAACCAGCGATGACTGAAAGGTTCGAGCAGCCGGATGCCGTAATTGTTGAACCAGTCGAACGCCGGATGGCTGAGGCAGCCGATATAACAGAGCGCGAGGAGCCATCCCCTATCGATCGGCGGGCGATTCGCCGGACGCGTTCCGCGCCGCGTCTGCCAGCGATTGATCGCGATCAGCAGCGCCCATAGCAGCAGCGGCAGCACGAGCAGCGCAATGGGCCCATGCGTGATCCCGCGCCGCATCGCGAGCGATTCGATGCCATAGACGGTGCAACCCGCATCGATGTCGGGCAGGTTAGCGGCCAGAATCAACGCCGGCATCGCTAGACCGGTCTTCCGCTTGAGCCCCATCTGGCCGAGAATGGCACCGACGAGACTGTGTGTCAGATTGTCCATGACTGCTTATAGAGCCGGTCCGGGCCGGCTTCGCAGGAGATCAAAGATCCGGCCCGCTTTCTGTCACCGTCCAGGTCTGCCCTTTCTTCAGCAGGTTTTGCAGGTCCGCCGTCTTGCCTTCGCTCGCGGCCTTGTTCTGGCGCCAGACGTCGGCCTCGAAGGTCGGGCGCGGGTCGTCGTAGAGGACGCCGAGCGCCATCGGGAATTCGCCGAAACGCATCTCGACGAGCATATGCGCCACGCTGCGGTTGGTGACGTCGTGGACGATCACCCCCGCCGCCTGCCAGTCGCCATCGACGACATCGATGACTTTCAGCGTCAATGCCTCACTGTCGAGCGCGATGCCCTTCGTGCCCTTGGCGAACAGCATCGGCTCGCCTTGCTTCAGCCAGAGCTGGCGGTCCTCGGCGCCCTTGGGCGCAGCGAAATCCTCGAACACGTCTTTATTGTAGACGATACAGTTCTGGAAAATCTCGATAAAAGCCGCGCCCTTGTGCGCGTGCGCGGCCTTCAGCACGTTCGGCAGTTCCTTCGAGACGTCGAACCCGCGTGCGACGAAGCGCGCGCCGGCACCGAGCGCGAAGGCCGCGGGCTGCGCGGGACGGTCGACCGAACCGTATGGGGTCGAGGGGCTGGTCGTGCCAACGCGGCTGGTCGGCGAATATTGCCCCTTGGTCAGGCCGTAAATCTCATTGTTGAACAGCATGATCTGGCAGTCGAGATTGCGGCGGATCAGGTGCATCGTGTGGTTGCCGCCGATCGACAGCCCGTCGCCGTCGCCGGTGACGATCCACACGTCGAGTTCGGGATTGGCGAGCTTCAACCCCGTCGCGAACGCCGGCGCGCGGCCGTGGATCGTATGGAAACCATAGCTTTCCATATAATAGGGAAAGCGCGACGAGCAGCCGATCCCGCTGATGAACACCGTATTTTCGGGCACCGCGCCGATGTCGGGCAAGGTGCGCTGCACCGCCTTCAATATCGCATAGTCGCCGCAACCGGGGCACCAGCGGACCTCCTGATCGGTCTCCCAATCCTTGAGCGTCGTCGTCCGCGCGATGGTGGTCATTTCGTTCATGCTAATATTCCTCACAAGGTTTCCCGATCACCGTTGAAAGCTCTTCAAAAATCGAGTTTCCATTGCAATCCGCTCGCGCGAAGGCTGTTAACCGAATGTCTCCGTCTAGTTCCGACACCCATTCAACTTTATCGCCGATATCAAAGTATTGGCCATCTTCTTCACAGCCAAAAGTCTCTCCGCCCGAACGAGGGAATCGCTCTCTAAGATGCTTTGCAAATGCGTCCCACGGCACATTTTGCATCTGATGCATATGCTCCGTGGCAAACTGCTTCACGAGCGATCTCACAGTGCTGTCGTCCATCGTGATCCGCGGTTATCCTAATGCCTCATCAATAGCCGCTTCGATTTCGGCGATGGTGAAGGGCTGGCCCGACACCTTGTTTACAGGCCGGGCGTCGACCAGATACTGGTCGCGGAGCACGGTCTTGAGCTGCCCCGTGTTCATCTCGGGCACGATCACCTTGTCATAGCTTTTGAGCAGCGCGCCCAGGTTCGCGGGCAGCGGCCAGATGTGGCGGATGTGGATGTGACTGACGTCCACACCCTCGGCGCGCTTGCGGCGCACCGCCTGGTGGATCGGGCCAAAGGTCGAGCCCCAGCCGACGACCGCCAGCTTGCCGCCCTCGGCGCCGAGTTCGACGATCTGGTCGGCGACCTTGATCCCGTCGATCTTCGCCTTGCGCAGGTCGGTCATCGCCTGATGATTGGCGGGGGCGTAATTGAGGTGGCCGGTATCGACCTCCTTCTCGATCCCGCCGATGCGGTGCAGCAGGTTCGGCGTGCCCGGCTTGACCCACGGCCGCGCGAGCTTTTCGTCGCGGCTATAGGGTTTGAAGCCGCCTTCGGGGACTTCGGTCAGAAATTCGACCGGGAAGGCTTCGTAGGCCGTGAGGCCAGGGACCGCCCAGGGCTCGGCGGCGTTGGCGATATAGCCGTCGGTCAGCAGCATCACCGGGGTCATATATTGCACCGCGATCCGGCACGCCTCGATCGCGCATTCGAAGGCGTCGCCGGGCGAGCGCGCCGCGATCACCGGCATCGGCGCGTCGCCGTTGCGGCCGTACACGGCCTGATAGAGGTCCGACTGCTCGGTCTTGGTGGGCAGGCCGGTCGAAGGCCCGCCGCGCTGCGAATTGACGATGACGAGCGGCAGCTCGGTCATGATCGCGAGCCCCATCGCCTCGCCTTTGAGGGCGATGCCGGGCCCGGACGAGGAGGTCACGCCGAGCGAGCCGCCATAGCTCGCGCCGATCGCCGAGCAGATGGCGGCGATCTCGTCCTCGGCCTGAAAGGTCGTAACGTCATATTCCTTGAGCCGCGACAGATGATGCAGGATCGCCGACGCGGGGGTGATCGGATAGCCGCCGAAGAACATCGGCAGCTTTGCAAGCTGCGCCCCCGCGACAAGGCCGAGCGCGATGCCCTCGGCCCCGGTCAGCGTGCGATAGAGGCCCGGCGCGACCGGCGCAGGATCGACATGATGCTGCTTGAGCGGTCCCGCGAGTTCCGCGGTCTCGCCATAAGCGTGCCCCGCGTTGAGCGCCGCGACGTTCGCCGCGGCAAGGTTCGGATCCTTCGCGAATTTCGCCTCGAGCCAGGCGATCAACGGCTGGCGGTCGCGGTCGAACATCCAGAGCGCGAGCCCCAGCGTCCACATATTCTTGCAGCGCAGCGCTTCCTTGTTGCCCAGCCCGAATGGCTTCACTGCGTCCATCGTGAGCTGGCTGATGTTGAGCTTGAGGAGCTGCCACTTCGCGAGACTGCCGTCGTCGAGTGGATTCGACTCATATTTGGCCTTGGCGAGATTGCGGTCGTTGAACTCGCCCTCGTCGGCGATGATCAGGCCGCCCAGCTTCAGATTGCCGACATTGGTCTTGAGCGCCGCCGGGTTCATCGCGACGAGCACGTCGGGCGCGTCGCCCGCGGTGTCGATCGACGAGGAGCCGAAATTGATCTGAAAGGCCGAAACGCCGAACAATGTCCCCTGCGGCGCCCGGATTTCTGCCGGAAAATCGGGGAAGGTCGCGAAATCATTGCCCGCCAGGGCCGACGACAGCGTGAACTGACCGCCGGTCAGTTGCATCCCGTCGCCGCTATCGCCTGCAAATCGTACCACCACTGCGTCGGAAAGAGGGGACTGCCGCTGGTCGGCTCCGTCCGCTACCGCTGTCGCCATTTTCTGTATCTGCCTTTGAATCTTGCGAACCTCTGACATGGGCCTAGGCCCGCGAGCCGCAAGCCGCAATTCAGAAAAAATTGTGCGCTGCAAAGGCGAAGCGCGTGACGGGTTTCATTTTGCGATTGAATATCGGCGGGCGATGCCGAATAGCTGGGGCCGAAAAACAATCGAGGGATGACAGGATGACCGACGGCACGACCCATTATACCCGGCCCGACGTGGCCGCCTTTCTCGCTTTCCTGAATGCCCAGGAAGGCCCGAAAATGGAGGAGATGCCGCCCGAGGCGGGCCGCCAGATGATGCGCGTGATGGGGCAGATGGCCGACGTGCCGCGCGGCGAAATCGCGAAGGTCGAGGACAAGGCGATTCCCGGCCCCGCGGGCGACATCCCGATCCGCATCTATGACAATCGTCCCGACCGTGCGGCGGGGCCGGTGATGGTCTTCTATCACGGCGGCGGCTGGGTGATCGGCGACCTCGAAACCCACGATCCCTATTGCGCCGAAGCCGCGCGCATCCTCGACATGCCGGTGGTCGCGGTCGATTACCGGCTCGCGCCCGAACATCCCTTCCCTGCCGCGCCGATCGACTGCGAGGCGGCGACGCGTTGGGTCGCGGACAATATCCCCTGTACCGGCCTTGTCCTCTCGGGCGACAGCGCGGGCGGCAATCTGACCATCGTCACCGCGCTCGCGCTGCGCGATGCGCCGGCGTCGAAGCCGGTCGTGGCGATCCATCCGATCTATCCCGCCGTGACGACGCACAACGACTGGCAGAGCTATCGCGATTTCAGCGAGGGTCATCTGCTGACCGAAGCCGGCATGATCTGGTTCGGCGAACAATATGCCGCCGACCCCGCCGATCGCCGCGCCTCGCCGATCGACTTTCCCGCCGAGGGCCTGCCGCCGACGCTGCTGGTCACCGCCGGGCTCGACCCGCTACGCGATCAGGGCCGCGCCTATGCCGCGAAGCTGATCGAGGCGGGCGTGCCGACGACCTATCGCGAGGCGAAGGGCAATATCCACGGCTATATCTGCCTCGCGCAGGGCATCCCGAGCGCGAGGGACGACATTCGCGGCGCCTTGACAGTGCTGAAGGCGATCGTCACCGAAGCGACCGCATGAGCGACGAGTCCCTCCCCTATCGCCCCTGCGCCGGCGTGATGCTGGCGAACCGCGACGGCCGCGTCTTCGTCGGCCAGCGACTCGATTCGTCGGCCGACGCGTGGCAGATGCCGCAGGGCGGGATCGATCCGGGCGAAGAGGCCGAGGACGCGGCGATCCGCGAGCTTGGCGAGGAAACCGGCATCCACGGCGGCCTCGTCGAGATCATCGCGCGCAGCAAGACCGAGCATTTTTACGACCTGCCCGACCATCTGATGGGCAAGATGTGGGGCGGCCGATACCGCGGCCAGCGCCAGCACTGGTTCCTGATGCGCTTCATGGGCGACGACGGCGACGTCAATATTGCGACCCCGCACCCCGAATTCCGTTCGTGGCGCTGGGTCGAACTCGACGATCTCGAAAAGCTGATCGTGCCGTTCAAGCGCCAGCTCTACCGCGCCGTCGTCGAGGAATTCCGTTCGCTCGTCTGATCGCGCAGCGCGAGCGCGGTACGGAAGACGTCGGCGAACATCGCGGGCGTAAGCCGCCCGGTGTTCGTATTGTAGCGAGAGCAATGATAGCTGTCGACGAGATGCCGCCCGCTCGGCAGCGCATGGACCGCCCCGTGCGCGAAACGACAGGCGGCGAGCCGAACGCCCTCCGCTCTCAACGCGGCATCATGCGCGATGCGTCCCAGCGCGATGACAACCTTGACCTTCGACAGCGCCGCCATCTGCCCCTCGAAAAAGGGGCGGCAATGGGCGATTTCGCTGGGGATCGGCTTGTTCTGTAGCGGGAGGCATTTGACGCTGTTGACGATGATCGCGCCGTCGAGAGTCAGCCCGTCGTCAATGCGCGCCGCATAATGCCCCTTACTGAGCCCGAATTCGGCGAGCGTCGCGAACAGCAGATCGCCGGCATAGTCGCCGGTAAAGGGCCGTCCCGTGCGGTTCGCGCCATGCTTGCCGGGCGCGAGTCCCGCAAAGGCCAGCCACGCATCGGGGTCGCCGAAAGCGGGAACAGGCGCATTCCACCAGTCGGGATATTCGGCCTGGCACGCATGCCGTAGCGCCACGAGCCGCGGACAGCGCGGGCAATCACGCGGCGGCTCGCTTTCGGGCAAAGGGCTGTCAATCTCCACGCGGCTGCGATAGGCGCAGGGGGATGACCAGCGCAACGCCCTTCCCCGTGCCCTTGCCGCTTTATGCGATCGGGCTCGGCTCGAACCGTCGGCACGCGCGTCACGGTGATCCGCGGCGGGTCCTGCTGGCGGCGCTGGGCGCGCTTGAGGCGGACGATATCGAGCCGGTCGATGTCAGCCCGATCATCACCAGTGAGCCGATCGGTCCCTCGCGCCGGCGCTACGCCAACGCGGTTGCGCTGGTCGCCTCGCCGCTCAGCCCGCCCGAAATGCTCGCACGCCTGCAACGGATCGAGACCGAATTCGGCCGCCGCACCGGTCAGCGCTGGAGCGCGCGAACGCTCGATCTCGATATATTATTATGGTCGGGCGGCGCGTGGAGCGACGGCGCCCTCCACATCCCGCATCCCGCGATGGCCGGGCGAGCCTTCGTGCTCGGCCCCCTCCGCGCCATCGCGCCCGATTGGCGCCATCCGCTGAGCCGCCGCACGATCCGTCAGCTTGCCGCGCGCCTTATCCGCCCCAAGCCGGTTGACCAGAGCGTCGCAGCGCACTAGGGCGACCCCTCCTTTTCTGGTGCCGATCATCGGCACCACGATGGGCCCTTAGCTCAGTCGGTAGAGCAACTGACTTTTAATCAGTAGGTCGCTGGTTCGAACCCAGCAGGGCTCACCATCTTTTCCGTCAGGGACTGACCGGCGCATCGTCGTCGTTGCTCGCAACGATGATGATCGCGGCAACGCCCGCGAGCAGGCCGATGAGCCCGATAAGCCAGCTTGAATTCCCTTCGAGTTGGTTCGTGCCGCTCGTCGCCGATACGGCGCGCATTCCATCAACGGCCGGCGCAGCCGAAGCGGCGACCGGAGCAATGACGATCGACGCGGCGGTCAGGGCAATCGCGGCTCGAAAAATCGGGTGCATCTTATATCCTCCTGATGGGCGGTATCGATGCATCAACCGCCGAACGCGGCGAAAGCTCCGTAAACAGGGGGCGCAATGGCTCGGTTCGGCGTCGAAACGGCACGGTCCAAAAGGAAGCGGCGCGGTCAGGCGAAATGCAGACGCCGGTATTTGCCGCGAAAATAGAGGAGCGGATCGCGGTGCGGTTCGAATTGCGCGCGCACAACGCGGCCGACAAGAATGAAGTGGTCGCCTGCTTCGTGCAGCGACTCGCCCTCGCATTCGAACGAGACGAGCGAGCTTTCGAGCAAGGGCACGCCGGTCTGGCCGGGCGCCCAGGGCAGGTTCGCGAATCGGTCTTCGCCTTTCGCCGCAAAGCGGTTCGAGGCAGGCTGCTGCCCGATCTGCAGCACATTGACGCCGAAGTGCGTTGCGCCCCGCAGCGCCGGCGCGGTGCCCGCCGTGTTGGCGATGCAGACGAGCAGCAGCGGTGGATCGAGCGAGACCGACGTGAAGCTGTTCGCGGTGAGGCCGACCGGCTGGCCCGCTGCGTCGAGAGTGGTGACGATCGTCACCCCCGTCGCGAAACATCCCATCGCGTCGCGCAGCGTGCGCGGGTCCGATCCTGCCTTGAATTCGGTCGCCTCGCGCGGCTGCCGTCGTTCGAGAAATTCGAGGAGCTGGCCGAGCAGCGCTTCGCCGCGGTCGGCGGTGAACGCCATGTCAGCCTCCCCGATATCGGCGCTTTCGCCGACCGGCAGCGCGGCGCGGAAAGCATCGCTCGCCGGCGTGCATTCGGCAGGCGCGAAGCCGCCGCGCACGACAAGCGTCGGCAGCGCGAGACGCGGCGCCGCGCCGACCGCCTCGTCGGTCGCCGGCATATCGACCAGCACGAGTCCAGCGGCGAGATGCGCACCATCGGGGGCGAGCGCCTGTGCTGCAATCCAGCCGCCGCGCCGCGCCGCGACAACGACGGGGCGCGACCCCATCTGGGCTAGTACCGCACGCAGATCCTCGACATGCGCGACCTGTTCGTCGGCGCTCCAGGCGGAGTTGGATGGCGGGCGCGGTTCCAGATTGACGACGCGCCGCCCCGAAAGAACGAGCGCCTCGGCAACCGCGCGCCAAGCCTCGCGGCCCTGTCCGGCATCGGGCACCAGCAGGACGGCCGGATTGTTTTCGTCACCGATCAGGTCGGCCGAGAGGCGAACCCCGCCAAAGCCCTTATATTCGACGATAGACAAGCCTGCTCCCTAACTGGTTGTGGAGCCGCCTGCATAGCGGCACCCGCAACCCTGCCGCAAGGCGCCGCGTCAGCGGTTCAGGCCCGGAAGCCCGCGAGCCGCTGGTCGATGATCGCATCCGCTTCGGCGATGATGCGGTCGATCAACTGTTGGCAGGTGGGAATGTCGTGGATCAGCCCCTGAACCATGCCCGCCCAGAAAACGCCCTTGGTCAGATCGCCGGACTTGAGCAGTTCGCGGCCCGCGACGCCCGACACCAGTTCCTGCACGTCGCTGAACTGCGCGTCGGGATTGGCGAGACGGCGCGCGACTTCTTCGCTGACCGGGCTGCGGCCGACGCGCGCGGTATTCTTGAAATTGCGGAAGATCAGGAAGCTGCCGCGTTCGTCATTGTCGATATAGGCCTGTTTCACATTGTCGTGGATCGGCGCCTCGACCGTGGCGCAGAAGCGGGTGCCCATGTTGATCCCCTCGGCGCCGAGAGTCAGTGCGGCAACGAGCCCGCGCCCGTCGCCGAAGCCGCCCGAGGCGAGCATCGGAATCTTCACCTTGTCGGCGGCGGCGGGGATCAGGATCAACCCCGGAATATCGTCCTCGCCCGGATGGCCGGCGCATTCGAAGCCGTCGATCGAGATGATGTCGCAGCCCGCCTTTTCGGCCGACAGCGCGTGACGGACCGCGGTGCATTTATGCAGGATGATGACGCCGTGCGGCTTCAACATCTCCCAGATCTCGCGCACCGCTTGCGTTCCCGCGGTCTCGACGATCTTCACGCCGCCATCGATGATCGCTTGCGCATAGGCCTTGTAATCAGGCGCATTGATCGTCGGGAACACCGTCATATTCACGCCGAAAGGCTTGTCGGTCATCGACCGGCAGCGCTCGATCTCGTCGCGCAGCGCCTCGGGGCTCGGCTGGGTCAGCGCGGTCAATATGCCGAGGCCGCCGGCGTTCGACACCGCGCTTGCCAGCTCGGCATAGCCGACGCTCTGCATCCCGCCCTGCACGATCGGATGCTCGATGCCGAGCATTTCGGTAATGCGCGTCTTGAAAGCCATTGTCGGTCCTTCTCCATTGTTCCTGCCGTTACGGCACCATTGCCTTCTCCCTTGAATTAACTTGACGCTTACGTCAACGTCGGGTTGAGACTCCAGAACGGTTAGACATCGAAGGAAATCATGATGACGACGGATATGGGCATATCGGATCGGGTGCGAACGATCGCCGCGAAGGTCGAGGCCTTCGTCCGCGAGACCGTGATCCCCTATGAAAAGGATCCGCGCCGCGACCATCATGGCGCGCCGACCGACGAACTGGTGATGGAGATGCGCGAGCATGCGCGCGCCGCGGGCGTGCTGACGCCGCACGTTCTGAAGGACGGCAGCCACCTCAACCAGCGCGAGACCGCGGTGGTGCTGATCAAATCGGGCCTGTCGCCGCTCGGCCCGCTCGCCTGCAACACGATGGCGCCCGACGAGGGCAATATGTATCTGCTCGGCAAGGAGGGAAGCCCCGAACTCAAGGAACGCTTCCTGAAACCGATGGTCGAAGGGCGCGTGCGGTCGGCCTTCTTCATGACCGAGCCCGCCGATGAAGGCGGCGCGGGGTCGGACCCGTCGATGATGAAGACGACATGCCGCCTCGACGGCAATCACTGGGTCGTGAACGGCCGCAAGACCTTCATCACCGGCGCCGAGGGCGCGCGTGTCGGGATCGTCATGGCGAAGGCCGAGGAAGGCGCGTGCATGTTCCTTGTCGACCTGCCCGATCCGGCGATCCGCATCGACGAAATTCCGAACACGATCGACAGTTCGATGCCCGGTGGCCATGCGACGCTGACCATCGACAATCTGCGCGTTCCCGCCGACCAGATGCTGGGCCAGGCGGGCGAAGGCTTTCGCTATGCGCAGGTTCGTCTGTCGCCGGCCCGTCTGTCGCATTGCATGCGCTGGCTCGGCTGCTGCATCCGCGCCCACGAGATCGCGAGCGACTATGCCAACCGGCGCGAGGCGTTTGGCAAGCCGCTGATCGACCATGAAGGCGTCGGCTTCATGCTCGCCGAGAATATGATCGACCTCAAGCAAGCCGAACTGATGATCGACTGGTGTGCGGGCGTGCTCGACACGGGATCGCTCGGCACGGTCGAAAGCTCGATGGCGAAGGTCGCGGTGTCCGAAGCCTTGATGCGCATCGCCGACCGTTGCGTCCAGGTGATGGGCGGCACTGGGGTCACCGACCGCACGATCGTCGAGCAGGTCTTCCGCGAAGTCCGTGCCTTCCGCATCTATGACGGCCCCACCGAGGTTCACAAATGGAGCCTCGCCAAAAAGATCAAGCGCGACTGGAAGGCGGGGCTCGCCTGACAGGCGTGTCAGTTGACGCTCGGCAAGCCGTAACGTCAAAACAACTTGACGTTTACGTTAACGTCCGGATGATGGACTAACCAAGGGCGAGAGGAATCGGGCCGATGTCGATTTTGTACGACGAAGGGCAGCAGGCGATCGCGACCGAGTCGCGCCGCGCGCTCGAAGCGCGGGTCAGCAAGGACGAGCTGCTGCCGCTGCTCCAGACGCAGGGTGTCTATCACCAGCCGTTCTGGGCGACCGCGAAGGAACAGGGCTGGACCGCGCTCGCGCTGCCCGAGGCTTATGGCGGACTCGCGCTCGGCCTGATCGAGCTTGGTTTGATTGCGCATCAGGCGGGCCGCACGCTGAGCGGCGCCCCCTTCCTGACTTCGAGCTTCGGCGCCGCAAAAGCGATCGAGCTTTACGGCAGCGATGAGCAGAAGGCGCGCTGGCTCCCCGACCTCGCCAGCGGCGAAACGATCGGCGCGATCGCTTTCGCGGCGGGCCCCGATCCCCTGCCCGCCGAGCCCACAGTCACGCTGACCGGCGACCGGCTGACCGGCATCGCGGGCGCCGTTTCGGGCGGTCTGTTCGCCGATGTCGCGGTGGTGCTGGCGAGCGGACCGTCGCTCGTGTTGGTCGACCTATCCGGAGTCGAGCGTGCGGCCATCGACAGTTTCGACAACAGCCGCTGCATCGCCGACCTCTCCTTCGCCGACACGCCTGCCGAAACGCTGGCGACCGGCGATGCGGCGCGCGCCGCCGCGCTCCACATCCTCGCCCTGCAGGCGGTCGTCACCGCGCACGAGCAGACCGGCGGCGCCGAGGCGCTGATGGAGGTCGCGCGCACCTATGCCGTGACCCGCAAGGCCTTCGGACAGCCGATCGGCGCCTTTCAGTCGATCAAGCACCGCATCGCCGAGCTTTACGGCCTCGTCGAGCTCGCCCGCGCCAACTGCATCCACGCGGCGTCGCGCGAGGGTCAGGCCGATTTCATCACCGCAGCGGCTGCCGCGCGGCTGTCGGCGACCGAGGCCTATGACACGGCGGCGCGCGACTGCGTGCAAATTCATGGCGGCATCGGGGTGACGTGGGAGATCGGCCTGCACCTCCACATGCGCCGTGCGCGCAGCCTCGCGCTCGAACAGGGAAGCAGCTTCTTCTGGGAAGATGTGCTGGTCGACCGCCTTGCAGGAGACGAAGCATGAGCGATCTCGAAGCCTGGCGCGCCAAGGCCGTCGCCTGGTGCGAATCGATGGTGCCGACCTTCGGCAAGGCGGCGCGCAAAGGACTGAGCGTCGAAGACGATCTCGCGCTCGGCCGCCGTTATCAAAAGGCGAAGTTCGACGCCGGCTTTGCCGGTATCAACTGGCCGACCGATCTCGGCGGTCAGGGTCTCGGCCATATCGAGAAGATCACCTTCGAGGCCGAGGAGATGAAGCACGGCTTCCCCAACGTCTATTTCGGCATCTCGCTCGGGATGCCGGTGCCGGTGCTGATGCAGTTCGGCCCCGACCGCGATTTCGTGAAGGAGCGCGTGCTCAAGGCGCTGCAGGGCGAGGAAATCTGGTGCCAGCTCTTTTCGGAACCCTCGGGCGGCACCGACCTCGCGGGGCTTCGCACCCGCGCCGAGACCGACGGCAACGGCTGGAAGATCAACGGGCAGAAAGTCTGGACGAGCTGGGCGCAATATAGCGACTATGGCGTCATCGTCGTCCGCACCGACCCGACCGTCGCCAAGCACAAGGGCCTGACCTACTTCTGGGTCGACATGAAGGCGCCGGGCGTCACCGTGCGCCCGATCAAGCTCGCGGGCGGCGACAGCCACGTCAACGAAGTCTTCTTCGACGATGTGAAGATCAGCGACGATCATCGCATGTCGCCGGTCGGTGGCGGCTTTGCGGTCGCGCTCGCGACGCTGATGATCGAACGCTATGTCGCGACCGACAGCGCCGGCTTCGGCCCGCATCTCGACCTGTTCGTCGACCTCGCGAAGGAAGTGCGATTGAACGGCAAGCCCGCGATCGAGGACGGGCGCATCCGCCAGCAGATCGCGCGCAACTATGCGATGCGCGCCGGGCTCGATTCGATCAACGTCCGCGCCCGGCGCATGATGGAGGCGGGGATGACGCCCGGCCCCGAAGGGTCGCTCAACAAGCTCGTCGCGGTGCGCTCGCGCCAGAAATTGTCCGAACTCGCGCTCGACCTGCAGGGCGCGGGCGGTTTCGCCTTCGACGAACATGCCTCGCCCAAGGATGATTGGGCGTCGAGTTGGATCAACGCACCGACGGGCCGCATCGCGGGCGGCTCCGACGAGACGCTGCTCAACACGATCGCCGAGCGCATCCTCGGCCTGCCGCAGGATCACCGCCCCGACAAGGGCATCCCCTTCAACCAGATACCAGCCTGACAGGAGCCTCCCCATGAAACTCGATTCCTCCACCGCGGCCGTCGTCACCGGCGGCGCATCCGGCCTCGGTCGCGCGACCGCCGAAGCGCTCGCCGCCGCGGGCGTGAAAGTCGCGATCTTCGACATCAACGACGCGCTCGGCGAAGAGGTCGCGCAGTCGATCGGCGGGCTGTTCGTCCATGTCGACATCACTGACGAACAGTCGGTGCTCGACGGCTTCGCCAAGGCACGTGCGGCGCACGGGCAGGAACGCATCGCGGTCCACTGCGCGATGACTTCGCGTCGTGGCAAAACGCTTGCCTATGACAAGGAAACGGGGAAATTCCGCCGCACCCCGACCGCCGATTACGAATATGGCGTCGCCGGCATATTGACCGCGAGCTACCGCATCGGCTCGATCGCCGCCGAGGGCATGGCGACCCTGCCCGAGCTCGAAGACGGCGAGCGCGGCGCGATCATCTTCACCGCCTCGGTCGCGGCGCAGGACGCGCAGATCGGGCAGGTGATCTACGGCTCGGCCAAGGCGGGGGTGAACGGCCTCGTCCTGCCGATGGCGCGCGACCTGATGGACCTCGGCATCCGCGTCAATTCGATCATGCCCGGCGTGTTCGGCACGCCTCTGCTCGGCAACATGAATCCGAAGGTCAAGGAGAGCCTGGAAGCCTCGGTCCCCTTCCCCAAGCGCCTCGGCAAGGCCGAGGAATATGCCAGCCTCGCGATGGAGATGGTCCGCAACACCTATTTCAACGGCCAGGCCGTCCGCCTCGACGGCGCGATCCGCATGGCGCCCCGGTAAATCCCTGACTCTACGCAATCACCTCATTCCCGAAAGGAACATCTCATGTCCGAAGCCTATATCATCGACGCCGTCCGCACCCCGCGCGGGATCGGCAAGCCCGGCAAGGGCGCGCTGTCACACCTCCACCCGCAGCACCTCGCCGCGACCGTGCTCGCCGCGATCCGCGACCGCAACAATCTCGACACCGCGACCGTCGACGACATCGTCTGGTCGACCTCCAGCCAGAACGGCAAGCAGGGCGGCGACCTCGGCCGCATGGCGGCGCTGTCGGCAGGTTATGACACCAAGGCCAGCGGCACGACGCTCGACCGCTTCTGCGGCGGCGGCATCAGCTCGGTGAACTTCGCCGCGGCGAGCGTGATGAGCGGCATGGAGGATTGCGTCATCGCCGGCGGCACCGAGATGATGAGCTACACCACCGCCTATGCCGCCGAACAGGCCAACGCCGGGCTGCCGCCGCGCCTGATGGGCTCGGGCCATGAAGCGCTCGACGAAATCCACCCCCAGTCGCATCAGGGCATCTGCGGCGACGCGATCGCGACGATGGAAGGCATCAGCCGCGAAGCGCTCGACGCGCTCGCGCTCGTCAGCCAACAGCGCGCCGACAAGGCGATCAAGGAAGGCCGCTTCGACAAATCGGTCGTTCCGGTGCTCAATACCGACGGCAGCGTCGCGCTCGACCATGAGGAGTTTCCGCGCCCCGAGACGACCGCCGAAGGTCTTGCCGCGCTGAATCCCAGCTTCTCCAAGATCGCCGATTTCGACATGGGCGACGGATTCACCTTCCGGAAGCAGATCAACCGCCGCTATCCCGACCTTGAAATCCAGCATTTCCACCATGCCGGCAACTCGTCAGGGGTCGTCGACGGCGCCGCGGCGATCCTGCTGACGTCGAAGGATTATGCCGACAAGCATGGGCTGAAGCCGCGCGCGCGCATCGTCGCCTATGCGAACATCGGCGACGATCCGACACTGATGCTCAACGCCCCGGTTCCCGCGGCGAAGAAGGTGCTGGAGAAGGCCGGCCTCAAGAAGGAAGACATCGACGTCTGGGAAATCAACGAGGCCTTTTCGGTCGTCGCCGAGAAGTTCATCCGCGACCTCGATCTCGACCGCGAGAAGGTGAACATCAACGGCGGCGCGATGGCGCTTGGCCATCCGATCGGCGCCACCGGCTCGATCCTGATCGGCACCGCGCTCGACGAACTCGAACGCTCGGGCGGCCGCTATGGTCTCGTCACCATGTGCGCCGCGGGCGGCATGGCGCCCGCGATCATCATCGAACGCATCTGACCACGGCGCCCCTCTGGGCGAAGCAATATTCGGGGGCGGCGCAACGGCCGCCCCCGCATCTTTCGGGAGACACGACATGGCGGGACCGCTCAGCGGCATCAGGATCATCGAATTCGCAGGCATTGGTCCCGGCCCCTATTGCGGCATGATGCTCGCGGACCATGGCGCCGAGGTGATCCGCATCGACCGCCCCGGCGGGTTCATGGATCCGCGCGACCCGCTGTCGCGAAACCGCACCTCGATCGCGCTCGACATGAAGAATCCCGAGGCCGTCCGGATCGCGCGCGATCTCTGCAAGAACGCCGACGGCATCATCGAGGGCTATCGCCCCGGCGTGATGGAGCGGCTGGGTCTCGGCCCCGACGTGCTGCTCGCCGACAATCCGAAGCTCGTCTATGGACGCATGACCGGCTGGGGCCAGTTCGGCCCCTATTCGCAGGCCGCCGGACACGACATCAACTATATCGCGCTCTCGGGCGTCCTCCACACCGTCGGTCGCGCGGGCGAAAAGCCGGTGCCGCCGGTCAATTATGTCGGCGATTTCGGCGGCGGCGGCATGATGCTCGCCTTCGGCATGGCGAGCGCGCTGCTCCACGCAGCGAAGACCGGCCAGGGTCAGGTGATCGACTGTGCGATGACCGACGGCTCGGCGCTGCTCGCGGGCATGAGTTGGGGCTTTCTCGCCATGGGCCGGCTGAACGACGCACCGGGCACCAACATGCTCGATACCGGCGCCCATTTCTATGACACCTATGCCTGCGCCGACGGCAAGTTCATCTCGATCGGGTCGATCGAGCCGCAATTCTATGCGCTGCTACGCGAGAAGACCGGGCTCGACGCCGATCCCGCTTTCGACGCGCAGATGGACCCCACGCAATGGGGGCCGCTCAAGGACAAGCTTACCGCGCTGTTCGCGACCAAGACGCGCGACGAATGGTGCGCGATCATGGAGATGACCGACGTCTGCTTCGCGCCGGTGCTCTCGCTGAACGAAGCGCCGCAGCATCCGCATAACGTCGCGCGCGAAACCTTCCTGACCGTCGGCGGCGTCACCCAGCCCGCCCCCGCGCCGCGCTATTCGGCGAGCGTCACCGACACCCCGCGCCCGGCCCCGGCGGTCGGCGCCGACGGCGATACGGTGCTCGCCGCGCTCGGTTACGACGCGGCGCGGATCGCGGCGCTTCGGGACGGCGGCGCGGTTCGCTGATCGTCGCGGCGATCGGGCGCGCCCGCGCGCCCGGCGCCATCGTCATTGGCTTGCAACCAGCGTGCGCGAGGCATAGCCTGTCCGCGTATCGGGAGAGTGTTCATGGGTGAATTTCTGAGTGTCGAGCGGCGGGGCAAGATCGCGATCCTGACGATGATCAAGCCCGAGAGCATGAACGCGATCGGCACCCATGCGGACTGCGACGACATTATCGACACGCTCCGCACGCTGGGCGAGGATCGCAGCGTCAGCGCGATCATCCTGACCGGCAGCGGCAAGGCGTTCAGCGCCGGCGGAAACCTCAAGTCGATGCAGGAGCGTCAGGGCATCGGCGTCCTCGACCAGCCCGATTCGACCCGCGCCAATTATCGCCGCGGGGTGCAGGCGGTGATCCGCGCGCTGATGGACTGCGAAATCCCGATGATCGCCGCGGTCAACGGCCATGCGATCGGGCTCGGCTGCGACCTTGCCTGCACCTGCGACATCCGCATCGCGGCGGAGAGCGCCAAATTCGCGTGCAGCTTCATCAAGGTCGGGATCGTCCCCGGCGACGGCGGCGCCTGGCTGCTCCAGCGCGTGCTCGGCTATCCGCGCGCCGCCGAACTGTTCCTGACCGGCGACCGCTTCGATGCCCAGGCGGCGAAGGATTATGGCCTCGTCACCGAAGTCGTTCCCGACGCTGAACTACTCGACCACGCCGTCGCGATCGCCGAGCGCATCGTCTGCAACCCGCCGCGCGCGCTACGCCTCACCAAGCGGCTGCTCCGCGAGGCGCAGCACAGCCGGATGAGCGACATCCTCGAACTCAGCGCCGCCTATCAGGCGATCGTTCACGAAACCGCCGACAACCGCGAGGCGATCAACGCCTTCGTCGAGAAACGGCCGCCGGTGTTCACGGGAGAATGACGATGCAGGCCGAACGCGTCCTGCCCCTGTCGGGCGTCCACAATTTCCGCGACTATGGCGGCTATGCCGTCGAAGGCGGCGGGCGGTTGCGCAATGGAATGCTCTGGCGTTCGGCGCAGCACGAGGCGGCGACCGACGAGGACCTGACCGCAATCGACGCGATCGGCCTCGACACGATCATCGACCTGCGCGGCGACGACGAGCGCGAGGTGCACCCGTGCCGCCGATCGGGAAATTTCGCGGGCCGCGTGCTGTTCGCAGGCGGCGTCACCGCGGGCCTCGCCCCGCACCTGCAGGCCGCAGCCGCGGGCGGCGCGATCGATTTCGAGACCGCGCGGGCGCGGATGATCGATACCTATGCTGGGATGCCCTATCGCCCCGCGCTCGTCGCGACGCTGCGCCTCTATCTCGCCGCGCTCGCCGAATATGACACGCCGAGCCTCGTCCACTGTGTCGCCGGCAAGGACCGCACTGGCTTCGCCGTCGCGATCGTTCACCGGCTGCTCGGCGTGCACGAGGACGACCTGATCCAGGACTATCTGCTCACCAATACCGCCGGGCGGATCGAGGAGCGGATCGCGCAGGGCGCCCAGCATATTCGCGCGCGCCACGGCGCTGCGATCAGCGACGACGCGGTGCGCGCGCTGATGTCGGTGAACCCCGTCTATCTGGAGGCTGCGCTCGCCACCGTGCGGCGCGACCATGGCGACATCCCGAGCTATGCCGAAGCGGTGCTCAACCTGACGCCCGCGATGCGCGAGGCGATGATCGACCGGCTGGTGGTCTGAGCGTCCAAGCCTCCCTCGTCATTGCGAGGAGCGAAGCGACGCGGCAATCCAGAGGTGGCGTAAACCGCTCTGGATTACTTCGCTCCGCTCGCAATGACGATCAGAGTTCCTTCACCAGCACCCCGCCCTTGACCACCGCGTCGACATGCTCGAGCTGTCGCACGTCCGCCAGCGGATCGCCATCGACCGCGATGAGGTCGGCATAGCGGCCGACCGCGATCGTGCCGACGTCGCCGGTCATGCTCAGCGCCTCGGCCCCATTCAGCGTCGCGGCGCGGATCGCCTGCAGCGGGGTCATGCCCCATTCGACCATCTTGGCAAACTGCCGGCCATTGTCGCCGTGCGGATAGACGCCCGCGTCGGTGCCGAAGATCATGTGCACGCCCGCCTTGACCGCGCGCTGAAAAGTCTGGCGCTGCGCGAGGCCGATCGCCTTTTCCTTGTCGAGGCTTTCCTGCTCGGTGCCGTTCGCGGTCCCGGTCGCGAGGATATAGTCGTCGTTATAGATATCCATGTCGAACCAGGTGTTGTGCGCGATCGCGAGCTTGATCGCCTCGTCGCTCGCAAGGCTGCAATGCTCGATCGTGTCGATCCCGGCAAGGATCGCGGTCTTGATCCCGTCGTCGCCGTGCGCGTGCGCCGCGACCTTGAGCCCTAGCATATGCGCCTCGTCGGCGATCGCCTTCATCTCGTCGAAGCTGAGCTGCTGCGCGCCGACGCTGTCGCCGAGCGAGAAGACGCCGCCGGTCGCGCAGATCTTGATGACGCGCGCGCCATATTTGTGCAGCCAGCGCACCTTGGCGCGCGCTTCCTGCGGACTGTCGACGACCGACGGTCCCTTGTGATCCATCGACGGCGGCAGGCCGCCCTCGTCGCAATGGCCGCCGGTCGCGCCGATCGCATAGCCCGCGGGAATGATCCGCGGCCCCTGGACATAGCCGCCCTCGATCGCCTGCTTCAGCCCGACGTCGCCGAAATCGGCCGACCCGACGTTGCGCACCGTGGTGAAGCCAGCGTCGAGCGTCTTCTTCGCGTTGACGACGCCCATCACGGTCCAGAAGCTGTCGGTATAGCGCAGCCCCTGATAGCCGCCGACCTCGGCCAGCGAGGTCAGATGGACGTGCATGTCGATCAGGCCGGGAAGCAGGGTGCGCTCGCCCAGGTCGATATGCTTGACCCCGGCACCCCAGCGCACCGTGCGCGCGTCGGCGATGCTTGCGATGCGTCCGTCGGCGCCGACGAAGATCGCCGGATGCTCGACCATCTTGCCGCTCTGCACGTCGAGATAGCGCGCGGCGGTGATCACCGTCTGCCCAGACCCGTCCTGCGCCGCCCCGTCCTGCGCCGTCGCCGGCAGCGTGGCCGCCGCGAAAAGCGCGCTCGCGCCGAAAGCGATTCCCCGCAGAAAACCGCCGAACTTCACACTGGATTGCATATCCCGCCCCGTCTGTTGCTGTTGCCTGTCCGATAGATGGCAAAACGAGACTTTTTAGGACAGCGGAATTTTCGGGCTCAGACGATCTTTCGCCCGAAGCCGCCGGGGCGCGGCCCGGTCAGCGACGGTCGCGGCGCGCCTTCGAGCGCATCGCGGCGACCGAAGGCGGGCGCAGCCCCGGGTTCCGGCGAACGTGGCTCGCCGGCCTGCTGGCGGCGAAGATAATTGGCGAGCGCGGCATCGGGGTCGAAGATGTCGGCCTGCGGCGCGGTCACAATCCCGACCGGCGCCGGTTGATCGGCAGGGCTCGCCGGGCGCCCCTCGGCCGCCTGTTGGTGCGCGGCCAGATCGTCGAGGAGCGCAGCAATTCCGGGCTTGTCCAGATCGAGCATGTCGCTGAGCAGCCGGTGCTTCTTCGCCAGCAGGCCGCCGCGCATCCTGATGTCGAGATAGCGGGTGCTGCCGACCTTGATCAGGCCGTAGAAGGCATAGGTGTTGAGTGCCGAGGTGCCGACCGCCGCCACGTCGCGCCACGCTACCGTCTTTTCCGACCACATGGTCGAGATGGTGAGCCGGTCGCAATCGTAGCGAAGCGCGGGCGCATCGCCCATCAGCTTGCGCGCCGCCTGCACCCCGCAAGCGACCAGAACGACCGCGCCGATCAGGATGATCGCGCTGACGAACAGGCCGAAACGGCCAAGGCAGGCAAGCCCCGCCACCGCGAGGATCGGCGCGCCGACCGCCGTCTTGACGAGCTTTGCCCTGCTGTAAGCAACGGTCTTCAAACCCATTCTCCCCCGCATATCGCGGCCCACCGCCGCCGCGTTAGCAGGGAAAACTTACGATAATCTTAGATCGGACCGCGACGCCCACCACGCCCCGAGCAGCACGAAGGCTGCGCCGAGCATCGTGCCGCCCGCAATGTCGCTCGCCCAATGAACGCCGAGCATGATGCGCGAGGCTGCGTTGAGCAGGATCATCGCGGTGGCAAGCGTCCAGGCGAACGGCCGCCAGCGCGCCGGCGCAAACCAGGCAAGCAGCAGATAGACGACCGCGGCGCTCGTCGCGTGGCCGCTGGGATAGGAAGCACTGTTCACATGATCGAGATGTTCGATGATGTCGGGCCGCGCGCGGTCGAACGCGAATTTGAGCGCGTTCGAGGCGAGATTCGCCAGCAGCGATGCTCCAGCGAGCGCAACCGCGCAGCGCCGCCCGCACCAGTGCCAGACAAGCGCCGAAAGCAGGATGACGATGATCCAGCGCGGCGTCCCCCCGCCGATCCAGCTCGCCCCCTGCATGAAAGCGATGAGCGCCGGATCGCTCTGCCCGACGCGCAGCGACAGCGCGTTCGAAATGCGAAAGTCGGCGGTGACGGTCCAGCCCGCGCTGACGATCAGGCCGAGCAGGATCACCGCGACGATGAGCATGATCGCCGCAAGAATAGCTTTTGGCTTGCCGATCATCGCTCTGCCTTCGCCGCCGCCGACCGGCGCCAGGCGTCGACCTGTGCCGCGAAGCGGCGCAATTGTTCGGTGCCGCCGTCGATGTCGTTGTCGATCACTCGCAGCTCCCGGTTGGCTCCATCGGATCGATAGCGAAGATAGAGGCCGTGCCGGGCGCGCGCGCCGAACCTGACCGCCCCCGACATCTCGCCCGGCAGTCGGTCGGAGCGATCGCAGATCGCTTCCGCAATGTCCGCGGTCGGCAAGGGGTTCGGATCGGCGCCATAGCTCGGATGGAAATAGAGCCGTCCCCCTTCGATCCGGACCGCTGTCTGCCGCGTCAGCGCGCGCAGACCATGTCGACCGGCGTAGAAGAGGCAGGTGGCCCCCGCGATGACGAGAAGCGGTATCTTGAACGGCGTCAGCGGGTCGCGATGCGGCGGCCGTGCGGGCAGCACCATGTCCGGCGCGCCGACGACGATCGGCGGCGGCGATGCACGCTCGCTGTGCATCAGCGCCGCCACAGCGAACGCAATCGCCGCGACACCCAAGAAGAACAGCGCCTTGATGACGCTGCCTGTTCGGGAGAAATGAAGGATCGCAGGACTCAAGCGCGCCTAGATATGTAGCGGCCGCCCGAACGCGGCGAGCACGCCTTCGTGCATCGTCTCGCTGAGCGTGGGGTGCGGGAAGACCGTGCAGATGAAATCATCCTCGACCAATTCGGCGGTCTTGCCGATCGTATAGCCCTGAATCAGCTCGGTGACCTCGGCGCCGATCATGTGTGCGCCGAGCAGTTCGCCGGTCTTCGCATCGAACACCGTCTTGGTGAAGCCTTCCGCTTCGCCCAGCGCGATCGCCTTGCCGTTGCCGATGAAGGGGAAGGTGCCGGCCTTGACCTCGTAACCGAGTTCCTTGGCCTTCGCCTCGGTCAGCCCGACGCTTGCGATCTGCGGGCGGCAATAGGTGCAGCCCGGGATGTTGCGCGGGTCCATCGCGTGCGGATGGCCCCCCGCAATCGCTTCGACCGCGATGATCGATTCGTGCATCGCCTTGTGCGCGAGCCACGGCGGCGCGGTGACATCGCCGATCGCCCACAGGCCGGGGACGTTGGTGCGGCACATCGCGTCGGTGTCGATATGGCCTTTCGTGGTCTTCACGCCGAGCGCTTCGAGGCCGATATTCTCGGTGTTCGGGACGATGCCGATCGCGACGATCGCGTGGCTATACTCGCCCTGTTCGATCTTGCCGTCTTTCGTCTTGATCTTCGCGGTGACGCCGTTCGCGTTCGCCTTCAATTCCTCGACCCCGGCGCCGGTCAGGATCGTCATCCCCTGCTTCTTGAGCGCCTTTTCGAGGAAGGCCGACACGTCCGCATCCTCGACGGGGACCAGCCGGTCGAGCATTTCGACGACGGTCACCTCGGCGCCCATGTCGCTGTAGAAGCTCGCAAACTCGATCCCGATCGCGCCCGATCCGATGACGAGCAATTTTTTCGGCATTTCAGGCGGAACGAGCGCGTGGCGATAGGTCCAGATGCGCTTGCCGTCGGCGGGCGCGAACGGCAGGTCGCGGGCGCGGGCGCCGGTCGCGACGATGATGTTCTTCGCGGTCAGCGTCTCGGCGCCCTTCTCGCCCGTCACTTCGAGCTTGCCCGGCGCCGTCAGCTTGCCGGTGCCCATATGGACGGTGATCTTGTGCTTCTTCATCAGGTGCGCGACGCCCTGATTGAGCTGCTTCGCGACCCCGCGCGACCGCTTCACGACCGCATCGATGTCGGCGCTGATCTGCGCGGCCTTCAGCCCGTAATCGCCCGCGTGCTGCATATAGTGATAGATTTCGGCCGAACGCAGCAGCGCCTTGGTCGGAATGCAGCCCCAGTTGAGGCAAATGCCGCCGAGCAGCTCACGCTCGACGATTGCGGTTTTCAGTCCAAGCTGCGCCGCGCGGATCGCCGCGACATAGCCGCCGGGGCCTGAGCCGAGGACGATGAGGTCGTAATTGGTGTCAGCCATTATGGGCTCCTTCAAAAGCCCCTCTCCCCTTGCGGGAGAGGGGTTGGGGAGAGGGGGTGAACGTCTCGTCCTGAAGCGCCGCCCAGATGGCTTCGCTCACGCCCTCGATGTTAAGCAGAATATCATTGTTCCAGAAACGGATGACGCGAAAGCGCTGCTCGACAAGATACGCGTCGCGTTCTGCATCGTAATCATTTTCCGCATGTTGAGCGCCATCCGCCTCGATGATCAGACGATGTGCGAAACAGACGAAATCGACGATGTAGCGATCGATCGGAACCTGACGCTTGAACTTGTGTCCCGAAAATCGCTTGCCGCGCAGGAGGTGCCATAAAGCCCTTTCAGCATCGGTGGGTTCGGACCGCATGCGCTTCGCTCTGGCGAGTGCGACAGGCCGCCCCCCTCTCCCCAACCCCTCTCCCGCAAGGGGAGAGGGGCTTTGCGGCCCCTCGGGCATTTTACGCCACCAGCCCCAGCGGGTTCTCCACCAGTTCCTTGAAGGTCTTCATCAGCAGTGCCCCGTCGGCGCCGTCGATCGCGCGGTGGTCGAAGCTGCCGGTCGCCGACATCACCGTGGCGATCGCCAGCGCGTCGTCGACCACGTAAGGCCGCTTCTCGCCCGCGCCGATCGCCATGATCATCGCCTGCGGCGGGTTGATCACGGCGGTGAACTGCTTGATCCCCATCATCCCCATGTTCGAGATGCTGGCGGTGCCGCCCTGATATTCGCTGGGCTGGAGCTTGCCTTCCTTCGCCTTCGCGGCGAGTTCGGACATTTCGGTCGAGATCTTCGACATCGACTTGCCGCCCGCGTCGGTAATGATCGGGGTAATCAGGCCGCCGGGAATACTGACCGCGACCGAGATGTCGGCGCGGCTGTATTTGCGCATGACATCGCCGCCGAAGCTGACGTTGCACGCCGGCACGCGTTCGAGCGCGACCGCGAGCGCCTTGATCAGCATGTCGTTGACGCTGAGCTTGACGCCGCGGCTTTCGAGGCTGGCGTTGAGTTCGCCGCGCAGCTTGAGCAGCGCGTCGAGGCGGATGTCGACGGTCAGATAGATGTGCGGCGATTCCTGCATCGACTGCGTCAGGCGGCGCGCGATCGTCTTACGCATCCCCGACAATTTCTCGTCCTCGTGCGGGATGCCGAAATCGGGGATCGGGCCGGCAGCGGCAGGGGCCGGCGCCGCCGCAGCAGCGGCCATCGCGGCAGGAGCCGGGGCGGCTGTTGCCGGGGCGCTGGCCGAAACGCCTTCAAGGTCGTCCTTGACGATGCGGCCGCCGGGGCCGGTGCCGGTGATCGTCGACAGGTCGATGCCCTTCTCCGCCGCGATGCGCTTGGCGAGCGGGCTGGCCTTTATCCTCGCCCCTGCCTCCGTTTGTCCTGACCCCGGATCGCGTCCGGGGGAAGGACTGTCCTTTTTCGCGGCGATTGCGGAAGAGGAGGATGGCGCTTCGACAGGCTCAGCGCGAACGGGCTCGGGGGTGGGCGCAGCAGCAGCAGCAGGCGCCGGCGTGGCCTTGGCGGCGCTCGCATCCTCACCCTCGCCCGCGATCACCGCGATCACGGTGCCGACCTTCACATTCTCGCTGCCCTCGGGAACCAGTATCTGGCTGATCACGCCGTCGTCGATCGCCTCATATTCCATCGTCGCCTTGTCGGTTTCGATCTCGGCGAGCAGGTCGCCCGACTGGACCGTATCGCCTTCCTTCACCAGCCACTTCGCAAGCGTCCCTTCCTCCATCGTCGGCGAAAGGGCGGGCATTTTGAGTTCGATCGGCATCGTCGGTCTTGTCCCTCGAAGAGTCTCGCAGGCGGGGCCTGCCGCTACGGATTGTTCCTCGCCATAAGCGCTGGACCGGTCAAGGTCCAGCGCGGCAACCTTGCCTTTCATACGAATGTGACGCACTCTCGCCTCGCAAAATGCATAGCGGGGGTCGGGGCGATGCGGACATATCTGGTGGTGATCGATGACAGCCCGGAGGCAAGCCTCGCGCTGCGTTTCGCGGCGCGGCGCGCGGCGCGGACGGGGGGCGGCATCGTCGTCCTCGCGATCCTGCCGCCGCAGGATTTCGTCGCCTTCGGCGGCGTCCAGGCGACGATCGAGGCCGAAGCACGCGAACATGCCGAGCAGTTGATCGGCGCCGCCGCCGACGCGGTGATGCAGGAGGCCAATATCGTCGCGCAGACAATGGTCAAATCAGGCAAGCCGACTGAAGCCGTGTGCGACGTGATCCGCGAGAATGAGGAGATATCGGCACTGGTGCTGGCGACGGCGGCCAGCGGCGCCCCCGGGCCGCTGGTGAGCTATTTCACCGGACAGGATGCGGGAACCCTTCCCTGCCCGGTGATGCTGGTGCCCGGCGGCATCGACATCGCCCGGCTCGATGCGTTGAGTTAGGACGGCCGGAGGTCCGGTGCGCCTCCCCTATTGAAAAATCATGCTCCCCCGCGAAGGCGGGGGTCCATCTCCGGTCGGCTAAGATTTGAACCGGCAGGAGATGGGTCCCCGCCTCCGCGGGGACACGCTGATTTTCGCGCTGGCGAAGCGCGTGCGCTCAGCGCCGCCGCCCCTGATGGCGGATGTTCGCAGGCCGCCCGCGCTTGCCGACGACATGCTTTCCCTTGCCGTCGCGGCGCGGCGGACGCTTGGCGGGTGGCCGATCCTCGGCATCGGGAAGCTCGAAGCGAAGCGCACCACTGATCGGATTCGCCTCCATCAGCCGGAGGTCGAGCCGCTGTCCGACCGAGTAGCTGACACGACCATGTTCGCTGTCGAGGGTCCGCGCTGCGTCGTCATAGAAGAAGCGCTCGCTCCCCAGCGTCGATACCGGCACCAGCCCGTCGCCGCCCAGCCCATCGACGGTCGCGAAGAAGCCGAACGGTTGCACCCCGGTGATCCGCGCCGAAACGATCTCTCCCGTTTTCGTCGCCAGATACGCCGCGACATAGCGGTCGATCGTCTCGCGCTCGGCCTCCATCGCGCGGCGCTCGAGCGCGCTGATCGCTTCGCCGATACGCGACAGCCCCTTGCGGTCGGCCTCGCCCAGCCCGGTGCGCTCGGGCAGGCCTTTGGGTTTTCCGGGCACTTCGAGGCGATAGGCGTCGACCAGCGCGCGATGAACGATCAGATCGGCATAGCGGCGGATCGGCGAGGTGAAATGCGCGTACGAGCCGAGCGCGAGCCCGAAGTGGCCCGCATTGGCTGGGCCGTAGTAAGCCTGGGTCTGGCTGCGCAAGATAGCCTGCATGATTTCGGGCAGGCGGTCGTCTTCCGAAAAGCCGTCGATCAGCCGATTGAACACCGCGGGGGTGATGACCTGTCCCAGTGCGAAGCTCTGGTCGAAGGTTTCGAGATAGTCTTTCAGGCTGACGAGTTTCTCGCGGCTCGGCGGCTCGTGGATGCGGTACATGACGGGCGACTTCTTCGCCTCGAGCGCCTTCGCCGCGGCGACGTTCGCGGCGATCATATAATCCTCGATCAGCCGGTGCGCATTGAGCCGCTCGCGCACCCGAATCTCGGCAATGCCGCCCTGCTCGTCGAGGATCACCTGCCGTTCGGGCAGGTCGAGGTCGAGCGGCGCGCGGGCATCGCGCGCCTTGGCGAGCAGGGTCCAGCAGGCCCACAAATTCCTGAGCGCGGGCAGGACGTGCTCGTCCCACTCCCCCTTGGGCCTGTCGGCGTCATAGGCGGCCTGGGCATCCTCGTAGGCGATGTTCGCGCGGAGCCGCACCAGCGCGCGGGTGAAGCGCCATGACGTCACCTTGCCGTGCTTGTCGACGGTGAGGTGGCACGCCATCGCAGCGCGATCCTCACCCGCCTTCAGCGAGCAGACCCCTGCGGACAGCGTCTCGGGGAGCATCGGCACGACCTGATCGGGGAAATAGACGCTGTTGCCGCGCCGCCGCGCCTCGCGGTCGAGCGCGCCATCGGCGCGGACATAAGTGCTGACATCGGCGATCGCGACGATCGCGCGGTATCCGCCCTTGTTCTTTTCATCCGCGTCGGGGATCGCCCATACCGCGTCGTCATGGTCGCGCGCGTCTACCGGGTCGATCGCGACGATTGGCAGGTCGCGCAAATCCTCGCGCCCATCCGGAGTCAGCGGCAGCTTCGCCGCGCGCTCGGCCTCCGCCAGCACCTCCTCGCCAAAGACATGCGGAATCTCGTGCCGCGCGATCGCGATCATGCTGAGCGAACGCGGTGCGAAGGGGTCGCCGATGCGGTCGACCACGCGCGCCTTGGTCGCGGGGCCGCGGCCCGACAGTTCGGCGCGGACGAGATCGCCGATGTTCGCATCGCCCATGTCGGCGACCGCGAAATCGAAGCGCGCGCGCTTGTCGGCAGGGCGCAGCCACGTCATCGGCTTGCCGCCGGGGCCGGTGTCGGCGACGAGCACGCCGATGACCGCCTCGCCGCCCGACTGCAGCTTCTTCATCGGATGCGCGACATGGCCGCTGCCGCGCTCCTCGGTGCGCGCGAGGATGCGATCGCCGACGCCCAGTGCGCCCCTGCGTCCCTTCTCCATCACGCGGAGACGCGGCACGGGACCGCTGCCTTCCCAGCGATCGGGAACCGCCCACACCGCATCGCCCTCGACCGCCGCAACGCGCAGCACGGTGACGCGCGGCAATCCGCCATGTTTGTGAAACGCCCGCCCCGGCGCCATGTCGACGAGACCTTCGTCGGTCATGTCCTTGAGCAGCGCCTTCAGCGAGATCTTGTCGGTCCCGTGGAGCCCGAAATGTTTGGCGATCTCCCGTTTCCCGATCGCGCCGGGGCTGTCCTCAATAAAGCGGAGAATCTGCTCGCGTGAGGGGAGTCCGGGTTGCGGCTTTGGTTTCTTCATCTCGGGCCGTCCAAATGGTTCACGCGGAGACGCGAAGACGCGGAGACGACCGCTCGGGCCGACAGGCCCCTTTCTCGATCAAGCGATGCGCCTTGACGCGGCGTCAAAAGGGGAAAGCCGCTTCGCGGCAAGCACGATCTCTCCGCGTCTCCGCGCCTCCGCGTGAAATAAATCAATAGGTTCGTCCTATCAGCACGCGCTCGACCGCCGGCTTGCCGGTGAAGAAGCAGGCGCCATCCGCCGGTGCGGCGTCGAGGGGCGTGTTGCGCATCGTCAGCTTGAGCGCCTTGAGTGTCTCGACGATCCCTTCGAGCACGGAACCGGTCGGACGCGCCCATTGCACCTCGACCCAGCCCACGAACTTGTCGTCGCCGCCGAAATGCGCCGCGAGGTCGGTGACGTCACGGCGGATGTTCGAATGCAGCCGCTCTTTCGCCTCGGCATGAAGGTTCACCTGAATCTCTTCGAGCATCGCCACCGCTCCTGCGACGAAATCAGCCTTCGCGACGAAGGCCGTGTTCAGCTTGCCGCTCTCCTGATAGAGCCGGTCGCGGCGGATCACCGCGACATTGCCGCCGGCGACGTCGCGCGGGCCGATCTCCAATATGATCGGCGCGCCCTTCTTGACCCACCCCCAGCGCTTCGTCTGCGCCTTGTTGGCGGTCGCGTCGAGCAGCACGCGCACCGGCTCGCGGAAGGCATCGAGCGCCTTCAGCTCGCTTTCGAGGCCGCGGCAATAGTCGAGGATCGCGGCATCCTCCTCGTTGTCGCGCAGCATCGGCACGATGACGATCTGGTGCGGCGCGATGCGCGGCGGGCAGCGCAAACCATCGTCGTCGCCATGCGTCATGATCACGCCGCCGATCATCCGCGTCGAGGTGCCCCAGCTTGTCGTGTGGCAGAGGCTGTGGCCGCCTTCCTTGTCCTGATAGCGAATGTTCGCCGCCTCGGCGAAGCCGGTGCCGAGATAGTGCGAAGTGCCGGCCTGCAGCGCCTTGCCGTCCTGCATCATCGCCTCGATCGAATAGGTCGCCACGGCACCGGGGAAACGCTCATTTTCGGGCTTCTCGCCCGCGATCACCGGCATCGCGAGGACATCCTCGGCAAAGGCGCGATACATTTCGAGCGCGCGCAGCGTCTCCGCCATCGCGTCATCCTTGTCGGCATGCGCGGTATGCCCTTCCTGCCACAGAAATTCGCTCGTGCGCAGGAACATGCGCGTGCGCATTTCCCAACGGACGACATTGGCCCACTGGTTGACCTTCAGCGGCAGATCGCGCCAGCTCTGCACCCAGCGGCTCATCGCTGATCCGATCACCGTTTCGGACGTCGGGCGGACGATCAGCGGTTCCTCCAGCTTCGCCTCGGGATCGGGCACCAGCTTGCCCTTTCCGTCGGCGATCAGCCGGTGATGGGTAACGACCGCCATTTCCTTTGCGAACCCATCGACATGATCGGCTTCCTTCTCAAAGAAGCTCAAGGGGATGAAAAGCGGGAAATAGGCGTTCTGAACCCCGGCGTCCTTGATCGCGGCGTCCATCACGGTCTGGATGCGCTCCCAGATGCCATAGCCCCACGGCTTGATGACCATGCAGCCGCGCACTCCCGACTCCTCGGCGAGGTCGGCTTCGGCAATGACGTCCTGATACCAGGCCGCGAAGTCGGCCTGACGGGTTACGCTGAGCGCATGTTTGATCATCTGTCCTGTTTTCTGTGCTGGGAGCTGGAAAGAGCCCCGGATTATTTCTGTTTGGCGAGTTCGGCCTTGAGCTCGGCGATTTCCGCCTTAAGCGCGGCGATCTCGGCATCCTTGCCCTTGCCGGCGGCCGCACCTGGCATGAACGCGCCCGCGGCCTGCTGGAACATCTCGAAATTGCGGCGCGTCAGTTCGGCAAGCGGGTTCGATCCGAGCGCACCCTCGAAGGCGGCACGGACGTCCTGCTGGTTCTTGCGGAACGCGGTCATCGACGCTTCGAGATATTGCGGCACCATCGACTGCATCTTGTCGCCGTACAGGCCGATCAGGTGGCGCAGGAAATTGACCGGCAGCAGCGTCTCGCCGCGCGTTTCGGTATCCATGATGATCTGGGTCAGGACATTGTGCGTGATATCCTCGCCGCTCTTGGCATCGACGACGCGGAAATCGCGCCCGTCACGCACCATCGCGCCCAGATCGTCGAGCGTGATGTAGCAGCTGCGTTCGGTGTCATAGAGGCGCCGGTTGGCATATTTCTTGATGGTGACGACATCGCCGTCCGCGGCCGTCTTCGACTTTGCCATGCTGCCCTCTGCTCCTCATCGATCGCGACCGACCGCCACCGGTTGCTTCCCGGCCGCCGGACCTTAACACCAAAGATTGATGCGCCGCAACATGCGAGGCCCGCAAGTTCGGGTCGTTCTCAAATCCAGTGCCGCTCGAACCGCTTCCCCAGTCCCGTCAGCAACTCATATTGCGACAAGCCGCTACGCGCCGCGGTCGATGGCAGTTCGTAGTCGAGCGCCAGCCAGTCGCCCTCGGCCAAGCCGTCGGCGGCGCTGGCGTCGAAGGCGACCAGATCCATCGACACACGGCCGACGAGCGGCAGGTCGCGCGCCTGCCACGCCGCGCCGCCCTGCCCGGCGTGGCAGCGCAGATAGCCGTCGGCGTAGCCCATATTGGCGATCGCGATGCGGCTGTCGACCGGCGCGATCCAGGTCGCGCCATAGCCGACGGGCTCACCCGCGCGCACGTCGCGTATCTGAAGTACCCGCGCCTCGGGAAAGGCGACCTGGCGGATATGCCCCGCGGCCTCGCGGCGCGGTACGCCGCCATAGAGTGCCAGTCCGGGACGCGTCAGGTCGAAGCCGTAATCGGAGCCGAGGCAGATGCCCGCGCTGTTCGCGAGGCTGTAGCGCCGCGCCGGAACGGCCTGGCGCACGGCGCGGAAGGTCGCGAGTTGCCGTGCATTCTGCTCGCTGTCCTCGTCCGCCGACGCAAGGTGGCTGAGCAAAGTGTCGATCGCCAACCCGTCCAGCGCGCCGCCAAGCGCTTCCTCGACCCGCAGGCCGAGGCGGTTCATGCCCGTGTCGACCATGACGTCGCACGGCCGCCCCTCGCCCGCCGCGCGCCAGCGCCGGACCTGTTCGACGCTGTTCAGGACTGGACGCACGGGCAGCGTCCGCGCGGCGACCATGTCGACCTCGCCCACGCCATGAAAGACCGACAGCGACACATCGCCGGCGAGCGGCATCAGCGCGGCGGCTTCGGCCCAGGTGGCGACGAAGAAGTCGCGGCAACCGGCGGCAGCGAGGTGTCGCATGACCTTCGCGGCACCGAGTCCATAGCCATCGGCCTTGATCGCCGCGCCGCACGCGCCGGGACTCCGCGCGGCTAGCCATTGCCAATTCTGGACGAGCGCGGCGGAATCGAGACGGAGACGGAGCGGAGAAGCGATGTCGATCATACCGCCGACCTATACGCCTTTGCGGACACCGCCAATGGGGTCAGCCGACGGCAGCCTTGTCCCATTGTCCCTCGACCGGCTCCTCGAGCATGAAGGCGGTGAGCAGGAAAGCAACGAGCACCACGCCCCAGGTGTACCAAAGGCCCGAATAGGCATTGCCCGTCTTGGCGACGATGAAACTCGCGATCAGCGGCAGGAAGCCGCCGAAATAGCCGCAGCCGAGATGATAGGGGATCGACAGCGACGAATAGCGGACGTGCGGCGGGAACATTTCGGAGAGGAGCGCGGCGACGGGGCCGTAGGTGAAGCCCGACAAGGCGCTCAATCCGAGCAGCGCGATGAGGATGACGGCAATGCCGAGCGCGCCGGGAACCTGCGGTTCGAAGCTGTAGCCCATTGCCTCGAGCGCCGGCTTGAGCAGCGCCGGGTCGTCGCTCGCGACCTGTTTGCCGCCGATATGGATCGCGACGCTGTCGAAGCCGCTGTCGCTCGCCGCGACCTTGTAGGGCACCCCCAGCTTCGTCAGTTCGCCCAGCGTCTTGCCGCACGCGGTCGCCTGTTCCTTGGCGAAGGGGTCGAAGCTGCACTGCGACCCGGTGACGACGACCGGCGCACGCGCCGCCGCCGCTTCGAGCACGGGATTGGCGACGCTGCCCATCCACCAGAACAGCGGGAAGAGCAGCACGAGCGTGACGCCATAGCCCCAGACGATCGGCTTCTTGCGCCCGATCCGGTCCGACAGGCGCCCCGCCAGCAGGAAAAAGCCCATGCCGAGCGCCGCCGCCGCACCGACGATGATCTCGGCGGCGGTCTCCTCGACCTTCATCGGCCCCTTGAGGAAGGAAAGGCCGGAGAACATCGCAGTGTACCAGATCACCGTCAGCCCCGCGGCGATCCCGATCATCGCGACGAGAATGCGCTTCGGATTGCCCGGATAGGTGAAGCTCTCCTTGAGCGGATTTTTCGCGAGTTCACCCTCGGCCTTCATCGCGCGGAACACCGGACTTTCCGACAGTTTGAGTCGCATCCACAGCGAAACGGCGAGCAGCACCAGCGAGAGGAGGAAGGGCACGCGCCAGCCCCAGCTTTCCCAGAGTGCGTCCGACATGACGGCCTTGCAACCGAGCACGACAATCAGGCTGAGCACGAAACCGCCGACGACGCTCGCCTGAATGAAGCTGGTGTAGAAACCGCGCTTTTCGGGCGGTGAATGCTCGGCGACGTAAATCGCGGCGCCGCCATATTCGCCGCCGAGCGCCAGCCCCTGGAGGATGCGCAGCGCTATGACGATGATCGGCGCCGCGATGCCGATCGTTGCCGCGGACGGGATCATGCCGACGCCCGCGGTCGCGATCCCCATCAGGGTGACGGTGATCAGAAAGGTATATTTGCGCCCGAGGCGGTCACCGAGGAAACCGAACAGCACCGCGCCGAGCGGCCGGAAACCGAACCCGACCGCGAACCCAGCCCAGACGAGCAGCACCTCGAGCGTCGCATTGTCACTGGGGAAAAACGCCTTGCCGATGATCGCCGCAAGCGTGCCGTAGATGAAGAAATCATACCATTCGAAAATCGTCCCCGCCGAAGAGGCGGCGATGACCAGGCGAATATCCTGCGCGGTCGGCTGATAGCCCGCGCCGTGATCGGCGACGGCGGCTGCGTCGGTCATATACTCTCCCCTGCCCCGGTTCGGGCTTTGCGCCATCTCTAACCCGCGCATGTCATCGCGCAAGCCTTCTTGGCGCGGCAGCATAACGGTGGCAGACTGGACCCCATGCAGTTCATCGACCTCTCGATCCCGATCACCAACGACGTCGTGTCCGACCCGCCGGTGATGCGTCCGCAGATCACCTACATGACCCACGAAAATACGTGGGAGCAGATCGCGATGTTCTTCCCCGGGCTGACGAAGGACGACCTTCCCGACGGCGAGGGCTGGGCGGTCGAGAGTCTGACGCTCAGCACCCACAACGGCACGCACATGGACGCGCCGTGGCATTTCCATTCGACGACCGACAGCGGCGCGAGTGCGGCGCCGAGCATCGACGAGGCGCCGCTCGACCTCTTCTTCCGCCCCGGCGTGAAGCTCGATTTCTCGGATCGCCCCGCGGGCCATGTCGTGAGCGGTGCCGAGGTCGAGGCCGAACTCGCACGCATCGGACACGCGCTCCAGCCGCTCGATATCGTGCTCGTCCAGTCGGGCGCGGTCTATGGCACCGATGCTTTCACCGACCAGGGCTGCGGCATGGGCGCCGAGGCGACGCTTTACCTGACGACACGCGGGGTGAAGGTCGTCGGCACCGACGCCTGGAGCTGGGATGCGCCGTTCAGCCACACCGCGCGGCGCTGGGCCGAGACGCGCGATCCGTCGATCATCTGGGAAGGCCACAAGGCGGGGCGGATCAAACCCTATTACCAGATCGAGAAGCTGACCAACCTCGCGGCGCTGCCGCCGACCGGCTGGACGCTCTCCTGCTTCCCGGTGAAGATCGAACGCGCGAGCGCGGGGTGGATCCGGGCGGTGGCGTTGGTGGAATAGCAGCGGGCTGGGGGTCGGCTTCGGGGTGGGGAGCGGACGTAGCCGATCCTCCCCGGCACGGGGAGGGGGACCATGCGAAGCATGGTGGAGGGGCACCCTCGGTTTACGCTTCGATCCAGAAAAGGCGCGCCATGACGCACCTGCCCCTCCACCACCTTCGGTGGTCCCCCTCCCCGTGCCGGGGAGGATCTTACGTCCGCAATCGTTCGCTTCTAGCCATTCCCTCGCCCCGAGTTCCGCCGTTCGTCGATTGCCGCTGGCAAGTTTCATCTGAAACCTTATGGATCGCCGCAACAAGACCGATCACCGGGGGACAATCCATGACCATCGCCGAAGCGACGCCTGATTTCGAGGCGGACCGCAGCGACCGCGCCTTTCTGGGCCATCCGAAAGGGCTCGGCTATCTCGCCTTCGTCGAGGGGTGCGAGCGCTTTTCCTATTATTCGATGCAGACATTGCTCGTGCTCTACATGGTCAAATATCTGCTGCTGCCCGAACATGCGGGCGGCGTGATCGGGCTCGAAGCGTTGCGCGGCTGGTATGGCGGGATCGACGGCCAGCCCTTCGCGTCGAAGATTTTCGGCGATTATACCTCGCTCGTCTATCTGACCCCGATCCTCGGCGGGCTAATCGCCGACCGCTGGCTCGGGCGGCGGACGACGCTGATCCTCGGCGGCCTGTTCATGGCGGCGGGGCATTTCCTGATGGCGTTCGAGGGCGCCTTCCTCTTCGCCCTGCTCGCGCTGATCGTCGGGGTCGGGCTGTTCAAGGGCAATATCGCGAGCCAGGTCGGCGAACTCTACGGGCCGAACGATCTCCGCCGCGCGATGGCGTTCCAGATCTTCTATATCGCAATCAACGTCAGCGTGATCGCCGCGCCGCTGATCTCGGGCACGCTCGGCGAAAAGGTCGGCTGGCACTGGGGTTTCGGCACCGCGGGCGTGGTGATGGTGCTCGGTCTGATCCTCTACATCATGGCGGGGCCGTGGTTGCCCGCGGATAATCGGCCCGTCCGGATCGCCGGAGCACAGGGCATGAGCCGCGCGACCATAGTCGCCTTGGTGCTGATAGCATCCGTAATCCTGCTTTTCATCGCAGCGCCTGCGCTCGGGTTCGATTACCGGCTCATCGAAGGTATCGCGGCAGCGGTCGCTCTCTATCTCGTTGCCAGCTGGATTTTGGGAATGGAGACGAGCGACCGCTTGCGCGTCCTCGCCGTCATCGTGCTGGTGCCGGTGATGGCGGTCGCGCTGCTCACCAATCAGGAAATCTTCAACGCCTATCTGGTCTGGGCCGACCAGCATTTCCAGCTCACCTTCTTCGGCACCACCCTGCCGACGAGTTGGATGATCACGATCGACGCCGCCGCCAGCTTCTCGATGCTCGCCGCGGTCGCCGCCTTCTATGTCTGGTACGGCAAGCGCCACCGCGAGCCCGACGAGCTTGGCAAGATGATCATCGGCAGCGTTTTTACCATCGCCGGCGGACTCTGCCTGGTCATGGCGGCGGCGACGCAGGGCGGCGGCAAGATCGGGCTGTTCTGGCCGGTGATGTTCCATTTGCTCAACAGCATCGGCTTTGCGCACATCCTGCCCGTGAGCCTCGCGCTCTTCACCAAGCTGGCGCCGAAGGCGCTCAACGCGACGATCGTCGGCATCTATTATCTCGCCTTCTTCGGCGCGAACAAGGTCGTCGGCGAGGTCGGCACCTGGTATTCGTCGATGCCGACGACCAGCTTCTGGCTGTTCCACGTCGCGACCGCTGCGGTCGGGCTGGTCGCGTTCATCCTGTTCAAGCTGTTCCTCGCGAAACGGCTGATGGGGGAAGCGGAGACGGCCTAGAGCCTGATCGTTTTTGCCTGAGTCGTCATCCCGGCGAAGGCCGGGATCTCGCCGGTGCGTCAGATCGAGACGGTGGGATCCCGGCCTTCGCCGGGATGACGAGATAAGGACGGTGGCGTTTCAGCCTAACCCAATCACGATTCAGAATAATCGCGATCCGTTCGGCACCGCACGGTCGGGCGCGAAGAGGATCACCTCGCCCGCCTCGTCCGCGAAGCCGAGCGTCAGCACCTCGGACATGAACTTGCCGATCTGGCGCGGCGGGAAATTGACCACCGCTGCGACCTGCCGCCCCGGCAAGTCTTCGAGGCCATAGCGCGCGACGATCTGCGCACTGCTCTTCTTCACGCCGATCGCCGGGCCGAAGTCGATCTTCAGCTTGAACGCCGGCTTGCGCGCCTCGGGAAAGAGTTCGGCCTCGACGATCGTGCCGATGCGGATGTCGACGCGGAGGAAATCGTCGAAGGCGATGGGGTCCGCAGCGGGGGCTGCGGCGTCGTGATTCAGGTGCATTCCAACTCTCCGTCATTCCCGCGCAGGCGGGAATCCAGCTTCCTCACTGCCTTAGCTGGATTCCCGCCTGCGCGGGAATGACGAAAGTGGGTTATTCCATCTCCAAAATCACCGCGTCGACCGCGAGACTATCACCCTGCGCAGCGTTGACCGTCTTCACCACGCCGGTCTTTTCGGCGCGGAGGATATTCTCCATCTTCATCGCCTCGACCGTCGCGAGCGGCTGCCCCGCCTCGACCGCGTCGCCTTCGCCGACGTGCAGCGCGACGAGTAGCCCCGGCATCGGGCAGATGAGGAACTTCGACAGATCGGGCGGCACCTTCTCGATCATGTGCGACGCGAGCGGCGCGACGTGCCACGGCAGCACGCGCACGTCGTGAATGGCCCCGCGCGTCGTCATCCGCCAGCCGGTGCGCGTCTTCGCCACCTTCACCGCCAGTTCGCTACCGTCGATCTCCGCGACCACCAGCCGGTCGCCCGGCGTATATTCGAGCGCGATGTCGATCTTTTCGCCATCGACCTTGATATGCTTGTGGCCGATCTTGACCTTGTGGTTCGCGCCGCCGATCGTCACCTGCCATTTGGCGGGCGGGTTGAGCCGGTCGCCGAGCTGGCCGTCGGTGCGCCGCGCGCGGTCGGCCTCGGCACTCGCCATGAAGCCCGCGATCGCCGCGAGCGCGCGCGTCACCGCTTCGTCGGTCGGCGCGCCGTGGAAGCCTTCCGGATATTCCTCGGCGATGAAGCCCGTCGTCAGCTCGCCCGAGCGGAAGCGCGGATGCTGCATGATCGCCGAGACGAAATCGATGTTATGGCCGAGCCCTTCGAGTTCGAAGCGGTCGAGCGCCGCCACCTGCAGGTCGGCCGCCTCGTCGCGCGTCTTGCCCCAGGTGATCAGCTTGGCGATCATCGGGTCGTAGAAGATCGACACCTCGCCACCGTCATAGACGCCGTCGTCGACGCGCACGCCGTCAATGCCGCGACGGCCGTTCTCCTCGCCGTCGTCGGTCCAGCCCGGCACCGGCGGCTTGTAGCGCGTCAGCCGCCCGGTCGAGGGCAGGAAGCCGCGATAGGGGTCTTCGGCATAGACGCGGTTCTCGATCGCCCAGCCGTCGATCTTGACGTCATCCTGCGTCATCGAGAGCTTCTCGCCCGCCGCGACGCGGATCATCTGTTCGACCAGGTCGATGCCGGTGATCGCTTCGGTCACCGGATGCTCGACCTGAAGCCGCGTGTTCATTTCGAGGAAATAGAAGCTCTCGCCCGTCGGATCGGCGCCCGAGACGATCAGTTCGACCGTGCCCGCGCTGTAATAGCCGACCGCCTTCGACAGCGCGACGCACTGCTCGCCCATCGCCTTGCGCATCTTTTCGGTGACGAAGGGCGACGGCGCTTCCTCGACCACCTTCTGGTGGCGGCGCTGGATCGAGCATTCGCGCTCGTTCAAATAGAGGATGTTACCGTGCTGGTCGCCGAGGATCTGGATTTCGATATGGCGCGGGTTGAGGATGAACTTCTCGATGAAGACGCGGTCGTCGCCGAAGCTGTTCAGCCCTTCGCGCTTGACGCTCTCGAACCCCTCGCGGACGTCCTTCTCGTCATAAGCAAGGCGCATCCCCTTGCCGCCGCCGCCCGCCGACGCCTTCATCATCACCGGATAGCCGATCTCGTTCGAAATCTCGACCGCATGCTCGGTGTCGCGGATTTCGCCGACGAAGCCGGGGACGACGTTGACGCCCGCTTCCTTGGCGAGCTTCTTCGACTCGATCTTGTCGCCCATCGCGGCGATCGCGTTCACCGGCGGGCCGATGAAGGCGATATTTTCCTTGGCCAGCGCCTCTGCGAAGCTGGTGCGCTCCGACAGGAAGCCATAGCCCGGGTGCACCGCCTCGGCGCCCGTCGCCTTGCAGGCTTCGATGATCCTGTCGGCGATCAGATAGGATTCGGACGCGGGCGACGGCCCGATATACACCGCTTCGTCGGCCATCCGCACGAAGGGCGCGCGCGCGTCGGCGTCCGAATAGACGGCAACGGTCGCGATGCCCATGCGGCGCGCGGTCTTGATGACGCGGCAAGCGATTTCGCCGCGATTGGCGATCAGGACTTTCTTGAACATCAGTTATCTTTCTTTGCGGGCTGCCATCTACCGGTGAGTTGGTACGTGCCATCCTCCCGCTTTTTTAAGCTAAGGCCCTCGAACAAGCCGGATGCGGGAATTTCCACCCCGCAATCGGGAAGACTTTCGGGCAAAATGTCCGGGTTCCAGCGAACAGGGTACGTCTTCTTGCGGGCGCCCTTTAGCGTCCTCGCCGGCACGATATGGCCTTCGCCGCGGACCTTGGAGTCAACGATGAAAGTGCCCTCGACGATAACGTCGCTGAACTTCCTGGTCGTTTCCAATGATGTTGGGATACATGCCACCGCTTCCGCCGCCGACAAATTTCCGGCGACCAACGCCGCAAGCCACAACACCCTGAGATTTTTCACTCCGCCGCCTCCATCCGCATCGGCTCTTCACTCACCATCGGCACGATCCCCAGCTTCGCGAACAGCGCCGCGTCGGCGCTGTCGCCGCGGTTGCCGGTGGTGAGCAGCTTGTCGCCGGTGAAGATGCTGTTCGCGCCCGCCATGAAGCAAAGCGCCTGCGTCGCTTCCGACATGCTCTCGCGCCCCGCCGACAGGCGGACCATCGATTTCGGCATGGTGATGCGCGCGACCGCGACGGTGCGGACGAATTCGATGTCGTCGACCTGCGCCAGCGGCGTGTCGGCGAGCATGTCGCCGAGCACGGTGCCCTTGATCGGGATCAGCGCGTTGACTGGTACGCTTTCGGGATGGCGTTCGAGCGTTGCGAGCGCGTGGACGAAGCCGACGCGGTCGGCGCGCGTCTCACCCATGCCGACGATCCCGCCCGAACAGACATTGATGCCCGCGTTGCGCACTTCCTCCAGCGTGTCGAGCCGATCCTGAAAGGTGCGCGTCGAGATGATGTTCGCGTAATTCTCCGGGCTCGTGTCGATATTGTGGTTATAATAATCGAGCCCCGCCACCGCGAGCGTCTGCGCCTGCTCCTTCGTCAGCATCCCAAGCGTCATGCAGGTTTCCATGCCCATCTGGCGCACGCCCTCGATCATCTCGACGATCGCGGGCATGTCGCGATCCTTGGGGTTGCGCCACGCCGCGCCCATGCAGAAACGCTGCGAGCCTGCATCCTTCGCCTCGGCCGCCGCCTGCAGCACCGCGCGCACGTCCATCAGCTTGGTCGCCTTGAGTCCCGTCTCGGCATGCGCCGACTGCGAGCAATAGCCGCAGTCCTCGGCGCAGCCGCCAGTCTTGATCGACAGCAGGGTGCAAAGCTGCACCTCGCCGCGCGCATGATGGCGGCGGTGGACGCCCTGCGCCTCCCACATCAGTTCGTCGAACGGCAGGTCGAACAGCGCGGCGATCTCTTCGCGCGTCCAGTCGGTGCGCGGCGCCTCGTCATCGATGGCAAAGTTCATGCTCGGTCCCTTCGTCATTTGCAGAAGCGCTGGCGCGCCGCGAGATAGAGTTGATAGGGCGGGGTTTCGCCGTAGAGCGGTTCGAACCTTTCCCCGGCCCACGCCTTGCGGTCGGCGAAGCGAACACGCACGACACGCCGGTTGGCCGCATCGCCGTAGGTTCCGACGTCATAGAGAATGAGGCCGATGTCCGCCTTCGCCTCAGCGCAGTTGAAGCTGATCAGCCCCTTGTTCACATATTTCTCGGCCGTCTCGACATAGACGTCGCGCCAGCCGCTGTCGGACTTTTCGAGGCGGCCGAACCAGGTCGTGTAATAGACGTCGTCGAGCTGCTGCGTGTAGAGCCGTTCGACCGTGACGCCCGGACGATATTCGCTCGGCTGCCCCGCGTCCTTCGCAAGTGCGGGCGACGCGGCGGCGAGGATCGCCAGCGCCACGAGGGCCGAACGCACGCTCACGCGGTCGCCTCCAGCGCCTGCGCCAGATCGGCGATGATGTCGTCGATATGTTCGATGCCCACCGACACGCGCACCACGTCGGGGCCGGCGCCGGTTTCGATCAGATCGGCCTCGGACAACTGGCTGTGCGTCGTCGAGGCGGGGTGGATGATCAGCGAGCGTGTGTCGCCGAGGTTGGCGAGATGACTGAACAGCTTGACCGACGAGACGAGCTTGACCCCAGCGTCGTAGCCGCCCTTGAGCCCGAAAGTGAACACCGCGCCGCCGCGGCCGCCGAGATAGCGTTTGGCGAGCGCATGATAGGGATCGTCCTCCAGCCCGGCATAGGAAACCCAATCGACCTTCGGGTGCGCGCGCAGCCATTTCGCAAGCGCCAGCGCATTGTCGCAATGCCGGTCCATGCGCAGCGCCAGCGTCTCCATGCCCGTCAACGCGAGGAACGCGTTCATCGGCGCGAGCGCCGGCCCGAGATCGCGCAGACCGAGCGTGCGCGCGGCGAGGATGAAGGCGAGCGGCCCGAACGCCTCGGTAAATTTGAGCCCGTGATAGGAGGCATTGGGTTCGCTCAGCGTCGGATATTTGCCGCCCTTCGCCCAATCGAACGATCCTGCATCGACGATCACCCCGCCGATCGCATTGCCGTGGCCGTTCAAAAATTTGGTCGTCGAATGCACCACGATGTCGGCGCCATGCTCGATCGGGCGGCACAGCATCGGGGTCGCCATCGTGTTGTCGACGATCAGCGGCACGCCCGCGTCGTGCGCGACCTTCGCGATCGCCTCGATATCCTGCACGACCCCGCCGGGGTTCGCGAGGCTTTCGATGAACACCGCGCGCGTCTGATCGGTGATCGCGGCGGCGACATTGCTCGCGTCGTCGGCATCGACGAAATGCGTCGTCCACGCCATCTTGCGAAAGCTCTGGCCGAGCTGGTTCTGCGACCCGCCATAGAGCTTGCGCGCCGCGACGATCTCGCAGCCCGGTTCCATCAGCGTGTGAAACGCGAGGAACTGCGCAGCGTGGCCCGACGCCACCGCCAGCGCCGCCTGCCCGCCCTCCAGCGCCGCGATTTTGCCTTCGAGCGCGCCGTTGGTCGGGTTCATGATCCGGGTGTAGATATTCCCGAACTCTTCCAGATTGAACAGGCGCGAGGCATGTTCGACGCTGTCGAAGACATAGGAGGAGGTCTGATAGATCGGGGTGATCCGCGCCTTGGTCGTCGGATCGGGCGCGGTCCCGGCGTGGATGGTCAGCGTTTCGGGCTTTTGTCCGGTCATGCGGGAAGGCCTTTCAGGAAAAGATAGAGAAATGCGCCAACGCCAAGCGACAGCGCGATCGGAGCGCCCACGCGATAGAAGGTCAGCCATTTGGCCTTGATCTCTCCCGTCGCCTTCTGGCGGACAATTTCACTCGTCCCGCTGAAGGCGAGCAACGCGGCGATGCCGACCAGCGCAACGACGGCGATCATCGACTCCTTGGAAGCCTTGGCCTCGCCAGCCGCTGTCGAGATCGCGAGCACCCCGCCGAGCGTCAGGATCGACAGCGAGGTCAGATGCTTGAAATAATCATAGAGATAGGCCGAGCTGTCGTGGAGTTCAGGCACAACCGCAACCTTCCCCTCGTCGATATCATCGCTCATGCAGCATCCTCCAGCGGCGGCATATTGTGGCCGAGCAGGCGCAGCACGTCGGCGGCGCATTCGACCACGTTGCTGCCCGGGCCATAGATGCCCTGCACGCCCGCGTCGCGGAGATAATCATAGTCCTGCGGCGGGATGACGCCGCCCGCGATCACCTTGATGTCGGTGCGCCCCGCCTCGCGCAGCTTGGCGATGAGTTCGGGGATCAGCGTCTTGTGCCCAGCCGCAAGGCTCGATGCGCCGACGACGTCGACGCCGCTATCCAGCGCGAGCACCACCGTTTCCTCGGGCGTCTGAAACAACGGCCCCGACACGACGTCGAAGCCCATGTCGCCGAAGGCCGAGGCGATGACGTTGGCGCCGCGGTCGTGCCCGTCCTGCCCCATCTTGGCGACGAGCAGCTTAGGCTTGCGCCCCATGCGCCGCTCGACCGCCGCGACGCCGTCGATCACCGCCTGCCAGCGCGGATCGCCCGCATAAGGCGCGGCATAGACGCCCTTCACCGGGGTCGGCTGGGTGCCGTAGCGGTCGAAGCTTTCTTCCATCGCCGACGAAATCTCGCCGAGCGTCGCACGGGCACGCGCAGCTTCAACGGCGTGCGCGAGCAGATTGTTCTCGATCGACTGCTCGCCCGCCGCCGCCTTGCGCAGCGCGTCGAGCGCCGCCTGGCACGCCGCCTCGTCGCGGCTCGCCTTCATCTTGTTGATCCGGGCGATCTGTGCCTCGCGGACCTTGGTATTGTCGACCTCGAGCGTTTCGAGCAGATCCTCGTTGGCGAGGCGATATTTGTTCACGCCGACGATGACGTCGTCGCCGCGGTCCACCCGCGCCTGCCGCGCCGCCGCCGCCGTCTCGATCATCGCCTTGGGCCAGCCGGCGGCGACGGCCTTCGCCATGCCGCCTTCCTTCTCGACGCGCTCGATGATCTCCCACGCCTTGTCGACCAGTTCCTGCGTCAGCGCCTCGACATAGTAGGAGCCGCCGAGCGGATCGACGACCTTGGTCATCCCGGTCTCTTCCTGGATGACGATCTGGGTGTTGCGCGCGATGCGGGCCGAGAAATCGGTCGGCAGCGCGATCGCCTCATCGAGTGCGTTGGTGTGCAGCGACTGGGTGCCACCCAGCATCGCCGCCATCGCCTCGATCGTCGTGCGCATGACATTGTTGTACGGGTCCTGCTCGGTCAGCGAGACGCCCGAGGTTTGGCAGTGGGTGCGCAGCATCTTCGACCGCTCGTCCTTGGCGCCGAGATTGGTCATTACGCGGTGCCACAGCACGCGCGCGGCGCGCAGCTTCGCGATCTCCATGAAGAAGTTCATGCCGATCGCGAAGAAGAAGGACAGGCGCCCCGCGAACTTGTCGATGTCGAGGCCCGAGGCGACGCCGTAGCGAACATATTCGGCGCCGTCGGCGATGGTGAAGGCGAGTTCCTGCACCTGCGTCGCCCCGGCTTCCTGCATATGATAGCCGGAGATGGAGATGCTGTTGAACTTCGGCATCTCGCGCGACGTATAGCCGAAGATATCGCTGATGATCCGCATCGAGGGTTCGGGCGGATAGATGTACGTGTTGCGGACCATGAACTCCTTGAGGATGTCGTTCTGAATGGTCCCGTCGAGCAATTTGCGCTCGACCCCCTGCTCCTCGCCCGCGACGATGAAGAAGGCGAGGATCGGGATCACCGCGCCGTTCATCGTCATGCTGACCGACATCTGGTCGAGCGGGATGCCGTCGAAGAGGATCTTCATATCCTCGACGCTGTCGATCGCCACGCCCGCCTTGCCGACGTCGCCGACGACGCGCGGATGGTCGCTGTCATAGCCGCGGTGGGTCGCCAGGTCGAAGGCGACGCTCAGCCCCTTCTGCCCTGCCGCGAGGTTGCGGCGATAGAAGGCGTTCGATTCCTCGGCGGTCGAGAAGCCCGCATATTGCCGGATCGTCCACGGCCGCCCCGCATACATCGACGCGCGCACCCCGCGCGTGAAGGGCGCGAAGCCGGGCAGGCCGGGGTCGGCGGTCACGTCCTCGGCCGTGTAGAGCGGCTTGACGTCGATCCCCTCGGGCGTCGCCCAGGTGAGATCCTTGCCCTTCACTTCCTTTTCGGCGGCGGCGGCCCATTGGTCGAGGGTCGGTTTGTCGGTCATAATCGTATCTCAACCTCATTCCCCTCTCCCCTTGCGGGAGAGGGATGCGAAGACTTGCCAGCTTGCTGGCTAGTCGTAGCTGGGAGAGGGGTCGCGAGCCGCAGGCTCGCCAACCAACCCCTCTCCAAGTTCCGGTAGGGGACAAGTCCCCAACCTCCACTTTCCTCCCCCGCAAGGGGGAGGAACGAAAACTCAGTGCGCCTCCTTCGGCGTCTCCATGATCTCGGTCAGCACCCCGCCCATGTCGCGCGGATGGACGAAGAAGATCAGCGTCCCATGCGCCCCGATCCGCGGTTCGCCCAGCACGCGCTTTCCTTGCCCCTCGAACTCCGCCTTGGCGGCATGGATGTCGGGCACTTCATAGCACATATGATGCTGCCCCCCCGCCGGGTTCTTTTCGAGAAAGCCCGCTATCGACGTGTTGCCCGGCAGCGGCTCGACCAGTTCGATCTGGGTCCCGTTCAGCGCGCCATCGGCGCCCGGCGTGTCGACGAAGCACACTTTGACGCCCTGATCGGGCAGATCGAACGGCTCGTGAATCTTCGTCGCGCCCATTACGTCGCGGTAAAAGACGATGCTGTCGGCGATCGATGGCGTTGCAATGCCGATATGGTTGAGGCGGCCCAGTTTCACGGCTTCCAATCCTTCACTTCCTGTCTGATCGACACGATCAGCTTGTCATAAACCGAGTTCATGAACTCGCGTCCTTCCCTTGGCGTATCGAACCCCACTTCGACTCCCAACCCTTCGTTGATTGCCGGACGCGGGTCGGCATCGCTTCCTTCGGCGGCATTCCAATTCCACCATTGGCGCGCGAGCAATTGGCGCTGTTCCAGACCATGCTCGGAAATGGCCAAATCGACGGCGGCTTCGGACGTTCCACTATCATCTGGCCAATCCCGATGCGGATAGGCCGCAAGAAATTGATACAGATCGGGCCACCGCTCCTGCGCATCGATACGGCGTTGTCGCGTGGCCCGTCCCATATCCGCCTCAGCACCCCGGAACCTGGTCCTTCCCGACCAGCGCATATTTGCCGTCCCTCAGCACATATTGCTGCTTGAACGACCGCGTGCCGGTGTAGGCGACGGTAAAGCTCTTGTCGGGAACCGCGGCGACGATCTGCCCGTCATAGCTCTGTTCGGTCTGACCGATCCCGGCGCCCGAACTCATCGAATCGGTGAAACCGCCGCGATCGACGGGGCCGTCGGGGGTCAGTTCGGTAACGACCGCCGAGCCGATCGCGCAGCCCTGCCACACGCCGCCGCCTTCGGTGACCAGATAGGGATTGCGGCCGAGCAGGCTGGTAAAGACCCAGCTCGTCGCGCCATTCCCCACGGTGCCGACCGCGCCGACGTCGATCCATTCGCCCTGCTTCACCCAGCCCGTCGGGCTCGATTTCAGATAATGGATCGCGTTGAGGCCGCCCTCACTATGTCCCGCCTCGTCGAGCCCGCCGACGCTCAGCAGCACGCCGGTATTATCTTCGAGCAGATGGAGCGCAACGGGACGGAAATGATAGGTGCGATCGTCGATCATCCGCTCGGCCTCCGCCTTGGCGCCTTTCGGAAGCGCGAAGGCAGCGCGGAACGCGGCGTCGATCGTTGTGTCCTCGTCATCGCCGAGTACGACCGGAAACGCTTCCTTTGTCGCCCCGACCGGCGTGTCGGGATCGAACGCCGATGCGGCGGGCGCGGCCAGCAGGGCCGGAGCCATCAGAAGAGCGAGAAAGGCGTTACGCATTTTCAAACCTCATTGGAAAATCAAGACCATCGCGGCAGCCTAGCCGCTTGCTGCTCTTGCCTCCAGCCCGGCGCATCGGATGTGCCGGTCGTCACATGACCGCGTCAAAGCGGAATATTGTCGTGCTTCTTCCACGGATTCTCCAACTGCTTGTTCCGCAGCTTCCTTAGCCCCAGCGCTATCCGCCGCCGCGTCGAGTGCGGGTAGATCACCTCGTCGATATAGCCGCGCTGCGCCGCGACGAACGGGTTGGCGAAACGGTCTTCATATTCCTTGGTGCGCTCGGCGATCTTTTCGGGGTCGCCGATGTCGCTGCGGAAGATGATCTCCACCGCGCCCTTCGCGCCCATCACCGCGATCTCGGCGGTCGGCCAGGCATAGTTCAGATCGCCGCGCAGATGCTTCGACGCCATCACGTCATAGGCGCCGCCATAGGCCTTGCGCGTGATCACCGTAATCTTGGGCACCGTCGCCTCGGCATAGGCGAAGAGCAGCTTTGCTCCATGCTTGATGATGCCGTTATATTCCTGCGCGGTGCCGGGCAGGAAGCCCGGGACGTCGACGAAGGTGATGATCGGAATCTCGAACGCGTCGCAGAAGCGCACGAAGCGCGCCGCCTTCTTCGACGAATTGATGTCGAGCACGCCCGCAAGCACCAGCGGCTGGTTGGCGACAATGCCCACCGTGCGCCCCTCGATGCGGCCGAAACCGCAGATGATGTTGCCCGCATGCGCCGGCTGCACCTCGAAGAAATCGCCCTCGTCGACCGTCTTCCTGATCAGCTCGTGCATGTCATAGGGCTGGTTCGCGTTCGGCGGGATCAGCGTGTCGAGGCTCTTTTCCTCGCGGTCATAGGGATCACTGGTCGGGCGGGCCGGGACGCCGCTGCGGTTGTTCTCGGGCAGATAATCGAAGAAATCGCGCGCCGCGAGCAGCGCCTCGATATCGTTCTCGAACGCCAGATCGGCGACCGAGCTTTTCGTCGTGTGGGTGATCGCGCCGCCGAGTTCCTCCTGCGTCACCACCTCGTTGGTCACCGTCTTCACGACGTCGGGGCCGGTGACGAACATATAGCTCGAATCCTTCACCATGAAGATGAAGTCGGTCATCGCGGGCGAATAGACCGCGCCGCCCGCGCACGGCCCCATGATCAGGCTGATCTGCGGCACGACGCCGCTCGCGAGCACGTTGCGCTGGAACACGTCGGCATAGCCGCCGAGCGACGCGACGCCCTCCTGGATGCGCGCGCCGCCGCTGTCGTTCAGACCGATCACCGGCGCGCCGACCAGCATCGCCTTTTCCATCACCTTGCAGATCTTCTCGGCATGACGCTTCGACAGCGAGCCGCCGAAGACAGTGAAATCCTGACTGAAGACATAGACGAGGCGGCCGTTGATCGTCCCCGATCCGGTGACGACGCCGTCGCCCGGAATTTTCTGATCCTGCATCCCGAAATCGACGCAATCATGCTCGACATAGGTGTCGAGTTCCTCGAACGAGCCATGATCGAGCAACACGTCGAGCCGCTCGCGCGCGGTCAGCTTGCCTTTGGCATGCTGCGCGTCGATGCGCTTTTGTCCGCCCCCAAGGGCGGCGGCGGCGCGGCGGGCTTCCATTTCGGCGATATTGGCGGACATGCGGCTCTCCAACAGATATTCGACCGTCGCCTGCCCGCATTATGCCGCCGATGCAAATGTGAATTTGCAAAGTTGCAAAGTACAAGTTTGCAAATTAATAGCTCTCTCCCCTTGCGGGAGAGAAAGGCTTGGCTTGGCGACTTGTCGCCTAGCAAGTCTTGAGAGGGCGCTCCCCCTCTCCAACTCCGGCTAGGCGGCTTCGCCGCCAAGCCTCCATATCCTCTCCCGCAAGGGGAGAGGAGAAGGTTTTTGATCCGCCAACGCATCTTTGCCGGAAGCCGCTTGCGCCAGCTTCGCCACGACCGCGGCATCCGCCAGGCCGATTTCGCCGCGACGCTCGGCATCTCGACTTCCTATCTCAGCCAGATCGAACATGACGACCGCCCGCTGACCCCGGCGCTGCTCGACCGCTTGCAAAAGCTTTTCCCCCTCGAATGGGAGGAGGTGGCCGCCGACGCCGGCGACCGCCGCGTCGGGGCGCTGCGCGAGGCGGCGGCCGATCCGCTGTTCGCGGCATCGCCGCTGGCGCCCGAGCAGCTCGAACGCGCGGCGCTGCAGCAGCCGCATCTTGCCGACCAGTTCGTCGCGCTCCACGCCGCCTACCGCCGCGCGGGACAGCGGCTCCAGATCATTGACGAAGCGCTGACCGGCGGCACCGCCGAGGGGAGCCGCCTGCCGTGGGAGGAAGTGCGCGACTGGTTCCACGATGCGGGCAATTATGTCGACAGCATCGACCGCGCTGCGGAAACATTGGCGCTCGGCCTGCGCGGCGGTGCGCCCTCCCCCGCGATCGAGACGATCGAGCGGCGGCTGCGCGATGCCCTCGGCATCTCGATCGTCTATAATCAGGCGCAGGCCCTGCGCGACTATGACGCGACGATGCGCCACCTCGTCATCGATCCGTCGCAGCCGCCCGAAAGCCGCCGCTTCCAGCTCGCGCACCAGCTTGCCGCGCTCGCGCTCGCGGGCGAGATCGCGGCGGTGGTCGAGGCATCGCCGCTGCGCACGGCGGCGGCGCGCCAGCTCCTGCATGTCGGGCTCGCCAACTATGCCGCCGGCGCAGTGCTGATGCCCTATGGCCCGTTCCGCGCCAGCGCCCGTGCGGTGCGTCACGACATCGACCGGCTGCGCCTCGATTATGGCGTCAGCTTCGAGCAGGCATGCCACCGCCTCTCGACCCTCCAGCGCCCCGGCGCGCGCGGCATCCCGATGTTCTTCTGCCGCGTCGACATGGCGGGCAACATCACCAAGCGCCACAGCGCGACGCGCCTGCAATTCGCGCGCTTCGGCGGCGCCTGCCCCTTGTGGGTCGTCCACGAGGCGGCGGCGATTCCCGACCGCATCCTGTTCCAGCTTGCCGAAACGCCCGACGGCCTGCGCTATGTCTCGATGGCGAAGGGGCTGGTGAAACCGTCAGGCAGTTACGCGCGGAGCCCGCGCCGCTATGCCGTCGCCTTGGGGTGCGAGGCGCAATATGCGGGCGATTTCGTCTATGCCGACGGGGTCGATGTCGCCGCACCGCAGGCCGCGGCGCGCATCGGCCTGTCGTGCCGCATCTGCCCGCGCGACGACTGCGACCAGCGCGCCTTCCCGCCCAGCGACCGCCCGATCCTGGTGGACCCGGACCGGCGCGGGGTGGTGCCGTATAGGATCGGGTAGCTTCTTCTATCCGCCCATAATCGGGACGGGAATCTATGGCTTCACAATCCCCCGCTCGATCAGGCTGTGTGCGGTCGCAAGGATTGCTTCTTCGGGCGGGCGCATCGTCCAGCCGAGCGTTTCCATCGCATGGCGGCTGTCGCCGCCGCGAACATTGCCGAGTTCGGCGACGAGTTGTTTCAGTTCGGGCCTCACCAGCGCAAACAGCTTGAGCAGCCAGTCGGGCATCTTGCGCGTCGGCACCTTCTTCGCCTGCTCTCCCAGGTTCGCGGTGAGGATGTTCGCGACGTCGATCATCTTCAGGAACGGACCCGAGCAGACATAACGCTCGTCGCGGAGGCCGAGCGCGGTCAACGCGCGATAGTGGAGATCGGCGACGTCGCGCACGTCGATGATGCCGAAACCGATGTCGGGACACATCGGCACCTTGCCTTCCAAAAGCTGTTTCACCAGCTCGATCGAGGTCGACAGATCGTCCGACAGCAGCGGCCCGAACACCGCAGCGGGATTGACCGAGGCGAATTCCATGCCGCCGCCTTCGGCCGCCACCCAGTCACGCGCGGCGCGCTCGGCGACGGTCTTCGAGCGCGGATAGGGCATGACGCCGGGGTTATCGAGGTTGGTCCAGTCGGCTTCGGTATAGATGCCGCCGCCGTCGCCATGACCATAAGCGATCGCCGCCATCGAGGAGGTGAGGACGAACCGCGTCACCCCCGCCGCCTTGGCGAAGCGCAGCGCGCGGAGCGCCCCCTCGCGCGCGGGCACGATCAGTTCGTCAGGGTGCTTCGGCACCCCGAGCGGAAAGGGCGACGCGACATGCGCGACATGGCTGCACCCCGCCATCGCCTCGGCCCAGCCGGCGTCCTGTTCGAGGTCGGCGGCGAAAAAGCGGAGCCTGTCGTCGGGGACGTTCAGCCACCCTCGCACTTCGCCTTCGCGCTTCAGGCTGCGGACGGTGGTGTGAACCGTCCAGCCGTTCCCGATCAACTGCCGGATCAGGAAGCCTGCGATATAGCCGCTGCCGCCGGTGACCAGTGCCGTGCCTGCCATCTGTCCGCTCCCCTGCAATGGGAGCAGCATAGCAGATGGATCGCTCACCCACACGCTCCATTCGTCATCCCGGCGAAGGCCGGAATCTCCCCCTTGCGGAACGACGCGACGACGAGATCCCGGCCTTCGCCGGGATGACGTACCGGTGGCTTTACTTCATCAGCACCAGTTCCTCGGCCATGCTCGGATGCAGCGCGACGGTGGCGTCGAAATCGGCCTTGGTCAGGCCCGCCTTCACCGCGACCGCCGCCGCCTGCAAAATCTCGGGCGCGTCGGGGCCGATCATGTGGAGGCCGACGACCTGATCGGTCGCTTCATTGACCACCATCTTGTAGAGCGCGCGCTCGTTGCGGCCAGCGAGGACATTCTTCATCGCGCGGAAATCGCTGGTGTAGATGCGCACCGAACCCAGTTCATTGCGCGCCTGCGCTTCGGTCATGCCGACCGCGCCGATCGGCGGGTGGCTGAACACCGCGCTCGGCACGTTCGCATAATCGACGCGCGTCGGCTTGCCGCCGAAGACCGAGTCCGCAAAAGCCTGTCCCTCACGGATCGCTACCGGGGTAAGCTGGATGCGATTGGTGACGTCGCCGACGGCATAGACGCTCGGCACCGACGACTGGTTCGCCTCGTCGACCTTGATCGCGCCTTGCGCGTCGAGCGCGACGCCGATCTCTTCGAGCCCGAGGCCCTTGGTGTTCGGCACGCGCCCGGTCGCCACCAGCACCGCATCGGCCTCGATCGGCTCGCAATTGTCGAGGTGAACGGTCAGCGAGCCGTCCTCATTCTTCTCGATCGACCGGAACGGCGCGTTGAACTTGAAATCGATGCCCTTGGTCATCGAAATCTGGAGCAGGCGGTCACGGATCTGCGCGTCATAGCCGCGCAGGATGGTGTCGCCGCGATTGACGATCGTCACCTTGCTGCCAAACTCGTTGAAGATGCCCGCGAACTCGTTGGCGATATAGCCGCCACCCGCGATCACGATCCGCTTCGGCAGGGTGTCGAGGTGAAAGACCTCGTTCGAGGTGATCGCATGCTCGCTACCCGGAAATTCGGGAACGTGCGGCCAGCCGCCGGTCGCGATCAGGATATGTTCGGCGGTCACTTCCTGCCCGTCGGCGAGCCGCACCTTCTGCGGCCCGATCACGGTCGCGCGCGTGCGGAACAGCGTCACCTTGTGGTTGTCGAGCGTCTGGCCATAGAGGCCTTCGAGCCGGTCGACCTCGGCGAGCACATTGTCGCGCAGCACCCGCCAGTCGAATTTACAGTCGGACACGTCCCAACCGAACTTGCGCGCGTCGTGGATGTCCTCGGCGAAATGCGCGCCATAGACGAGCAGCTTCTTGGGGACGCAGCCGCGGATGACGCACGTGCCGCCAACCCGATACTCCTCCGCCACCGCGACACGCGCGCCGTGCGACGCCGCGACGCGCGAGGCCCGGACGCCGCCCGATCCGGCGCCGATGACGAAGAGATCATAGTCGAAATCGCTCATGGATTACCCCTGACATGGACAGGCCGCTATTCGCGGAGGCCGTCTATGTGGTTACGCGGCGGCAGCTTGCCAATCGAATTTTGCGTTCAGCGTCATCGCCCATAAATAGGGACTGTCCCTATTTATTCCCCCAGCGCGGCCTGCATCAGCGCCTGCGTCGCGGGGTCGAATTCCACCGTTCCCTCGGCAAGCCCCTTCGCCATTTCCTTGCCCAGCTCGACGCCGAACTGGTCGAACGGATTGATGCCGAGCAGCACGGCATTGGCGAAGACGCGATGTTCGTAGAAGGCGATCAGCGCTCCCAGGCTGCGTGGGCTGATCTGGTCGAGCAGGATCGTTGCCGACGGACGGTTGCCCGGATAATGGCGTGCGCCGTCCTCGCTCGCGCGGCCCGTCATCAAGGCCGCACCCTGCGCGATGCAATTGGCGACGAGCGTTTCATGATGCGCATCGTCGAGCAGGTGATCGGGTTCGCGCGCGACCACGAACTCGACCGGCGTCAGGTGCGTGCCCTGATGGAGCAATTGGAACACCGCGTGCTGCGCGTCGGTGCCGACCCCGCCCCAGGTGATCGCGGCGCTCTGGCGGCCGAGCGCCGCGCCGCCCAGCGTCACCGACTTGCCGTTCGATTCCATTTCAAGCTGTTGCAGATAGGCGGGCAGCAGCCGCAGTCTTTCGTCATAAGCGAAGACGGCGCGCGTCTGACAGCCGAGCCGGTTCGCATAAAGCTGATCGGCGAAAGCCGCGAGCAAACAGATATTGTCGGCGCCCTCCGCGAGCCGGAAGTGCCGGTCCATTTCGGCTGCACCTTCGAGCAGGTCGGCGAAGGCATCCCAGCCTAGCGCAAGCGCCGCGGGGAAACCGATCGACGACCAGAGCGAATAGCGCCCACCGACCGTCTCGCTGAACGGCAGGATGCGCGTCTCATCGATCCCCCATTCCATCGCCTTGTCGGGATGGGCGGTGAGCGCGATGAACCGGCCGAGCGGATCGTCGACGCCCGCCTCGTCCAGCCATTGCAGCGCCGAATTGGCGTTGAGCAATGTCTCGGTCGTGGTGAAGGTCTTCGAGGCCACAGCGACGAGCGTGTACTGGGGGTCGAACTTCGCGAAGGCTTCGGCCAGCGCCGCGCCGTCGACGTTGGAGACGACCGCGACGTCATAGCGCCCGCTGTGCCGCCCCAGTGCATCGACGAGCAGGTCGGGGCCCAGCGCCGAACCGCCGATGCCGATATGGAGCAGGTGGCGAATCTCGCCGAAAGCGCCCGCCTCGATCGCGTCGATCATCATCCGCATCCGCTGGTGCAGCGCCTGCGCGACATGGACGGATTCAGGCGCGCCTTCGCCGCGCTCGGCGCTATGTTCGGCGGCGCGATCCTCGGTCGGGTTGGCGATGCCGCCCGAAAACAGCGTCTTGCGGCGGCCCGCGAAATCCTGCGCCTCGGCCAGACCGGCGAGGATCGCAACCGCGCGATCGTCGAGGTGAGTCTTGGCGAAGTCGAAACGGATGTCGGCGACACTCCGCACGAGCCCCTGCAAACGCGCCTCGGGATCGGCGGCCACGAGGTCGGAGAGGGGCTGCGGCTGCCAGTCGGCGAGCGCTTGCCACGCTTCGGATGGGGTGGTCATTTGATATTCCTTTGATTTCCGTTCGGCCTGAAGGCGCGCCATCATCTTCGATTAAAACACATATGTGTCCCCGCGAAGGCGGGGATCCATCTCCGGTCGGTTCCATTTTGCACCGACCGGAGATGGATCCCCGCCTTCGCGGGAGCACGCGGCTTTTTCAATCAAAGTCGATCATCCTTTAGGCCCGCCGCGGTCCCCACGCCAGCGCCATCCGCCGATATTCGCTTGACGTGCAGACCTATTCGTCGCCAATGCGCGGCATGACCGACGCCAGCTTTACCGCCGATAATTCGCCCGCGACCGACCCCAGCCCGGCCAAGCCCGAACCCGCGCCCCTCTCGGCCAAGGAAGAGGCGGTCGACACGATCCGCTTTCTTGCGCTGCTCGCGGTCGCGGTGCTGATTTTCCGCAGCTTTTTCCTGTCACCCTTCAACATTCCGTCGGAATCGATGCAGCCGCGCCTGCTCATCGGCGACTATCTGCTCGTGAACAAGATGGCCTATGGCTATTCGAAGTACAGCCTGCCGTTTAGCGTACCGTTGATTCCGGGCCGCATTTTCGCGCGCACGCCCGATCGCGGCGACGTCGTCGTGTTCAAGGCGCCGCCGGTCAACGACAATGATTATATCAAGCGCGTGATCGGGCTTCCCGGCGACACGGTCCAGGTCCGCGACGGTATCGTGTGGCTGAACGGCAAGCCGCTGAAGCGTGAGCCGATGGCCGATTTCGTCATCCCGGTGACGCAGAACATGATCGACGCATCGCGCACCACCGGCACCCTGCCCTGCTATGCCCCGCAGTTCGAGGAAGTGACCGCGGCGGGTCAGCGCGAGTGCCGCTACAAGCAGTTCCGCGAAACGCTGCCCAGCGGCAAAAGCTATGCGATCCTCGACATCACCACGATCGCGCAGGACAACACGCCGCTCGTCACCGTGCCCGAGGACCATTTGTTCCTGATGGGCGACAATCGCGACCGCAGTGCCGACAGCCGCTTTCCGGCGGAGGAGAATGGCGGCATCGGCCTGGTTCCCGAAAAGAACCTCGTCGGCCACGCCCTCGTCGGCATGTTCTCGACCGATGGATCGGCAAGCTGGTTCAATCCGATCAGCTGGTTCACCGCGGCGCGCTGGAGCCGGATCGGGGACGGCTTTTGAGCGAACGACCGTCCGCAAAGACGATCGCGGCCCTGACCGGCGCCGACCCCCGCGACCTCACGCTCTATCATGAGGCGCTGACTCACGGCAGCAGCGGCGCGGGCGACTATCAGCGGCTCGAATTCCTCGGCGACCGCGTGCTCGGGCTGGTGATCGCATCCGAACTCTTCCACCGCTTCCCGAAAGCGGCCGAGGGCGAACTGTCGTCGCGGCTCCACGCGCTCGCGTCGGGGGAGACCTGCGCGGCGATCGCACAGCGTCTCGAGCTCAATGCGCATGTTCATTTCGGTAGCCAGGCGATCGGCGACGGCGGGCGGCACAGCGACAATATCGCCGCCGATGTTCTGGAGGCATTGCTTGGCGCGATCTGGCTCGATCTGGGCGAGGACGCCGCGCGGGCTTTCATCGTCGCCAAATGGGGCGACATGATCGACGGCCAGGTCGCCGCGCCCAAACATCCCAAGGCGGCGCTTCAGGAATGGGCGCTCGCCCGCAAGCGCAAGCCCCCCGAATATCGCCTCGTCCGCCGCGAAGGCCCCGACCATGCGCCGCGCTTCCGCGTCGCGGTCGCGGTCGGCAAGCTCGCCGAGGCGGAGGGCGAAGGCGCGTCGAAGCAGGCAGCCGAAAAGGCGGCCGCGACCGCGCTGCTCGAACGATTGACACAGGAAGAAGCGAAATGACCCAGCGCTGCGGTTTCGTGGCCGTCGTCGGCGCGCCCAACGCGGGCAAGTCGACGCTCGTCAACGCGCTCGTCGGCCAGAAGGTCGCGATCGTCAGCCCCAAGGCACAGACGACGCGCACCCGGCTGATGGGCGTCGCCATGGCGGACGACGCACAGATCGTCCTGATCGACACGCCGGGCATCTTCGCGCCGACGCGCCGCCTCGACCGCGCGATGGTCGCCGCCGCGTGGGGGAGCCTTGAGGAAGCCGAGGCGATCCTTGTCATGGTCGACGCCGCGGCGAAGCTCACGGGGCGCGTCGAGCGGGTGCTGGAAGGCGTCGCCAATCGGCCCGAAAAGAAGTTCCTTGTCCTCAACAAGGTCGACCTGACCCGCAAGGACAAGCTGCTCACCATCGCGGCCGAGCTCAACGCGCGGCTGGCGTTCGACGAGACCTTCTTCATCGCCGCGAGCAGCGGCGATGGTGTGCCTGAACTCAAGGCGCATCTCGCCGCGCTGATGCCCGAAGGGCCGTGGCATTTCCCCGAGGACGAGGTCAGCGACGCGCCCGAACGGATGCTCGCGGCGGAGATCACCCGCGAGCAGCTTTACCGCCAGCTTCACGAGGAACTTCCCTATCAGTCGACGGTCGAGACCGAGCTGTTCAAGACGCGCCCCGACGGCAGTGCCGAAATCCACCAGCAGATATTCGTCGCGCGCGACAACCAGCGCGCGATCGTGCTTGGCAAGGGCGGCAGCCGGATCAAGGAAATCGGCGCCCGCGCGCGCGCCGAGCTGACCGAACTGATGGGTCGCAAGGTCCACCTGTTCCTGCACGTGAAGGTCAAGGAAAACTGGGACGAGGATCGCGGCGTCTATCGCGACATGGGCCTCGACTGGGTCGATTGAGGGAAGCAATATGGCGCACGATCCGTTCAACACCCCTGCCGACCGCCTGCGCGGCGTCCTCAAATATTGGATGTGGTATCTGGCGATCGCCGCGGTGCTGATCGTCCTTACCGAACGCAATCTGATCGCGCGCGAAAACAAGGATCATCTGGTGAGCGGCGAGGTCGAGCGCATCGACACCGCGAACGGCAAGCCGCGCGCGACCGTGCGCCTTGGCGAAGCGCAGGAAGCCGTGGTTGTGCTGCCGAACGGCACGCCCTGCCACCCCGGCTCGAAAATCCGCCTCGTCCGCCACGACAATGTCAGCGAGCACAGCTTCCGTCCCGCCGATCCGCCCTGCGCGGGTTGAGCGGATCGCCCGCAAGTGAATAAGCCCCGTGCTCCCGCGAAGGCGGGAGCCCATCTCCGATCGGTTCAAGATGGCACCGGCAGGAGATGGGTCCCCGCCTTCGCGGGGACACACAATCTTTACGAACGGTTCATTACCTTAAATCCGCCGGCAATCGTCCGGCGGCGCTTGTCCTGCAAAGCGGGCGTCGATCCAGTCGAGGGTCTCGTCGGTCCGCGGGCCGCGCGCACCGTCGATGTGACTGCCCCCCGGAATCTCGATCCAGCGGACGGCGGTGCGGCGCTTGCACACGGCCTTCGCGAAAGCGCGCGTCACCGCCGGCGCGACCAGCGTGTCCTTGCTTCCCTGCGAGATCAGCAGCGGCCCCGGAACGCGTACCGGGTCGACGCTGTTCGCGCGCATCGCCCTGGCGAACGGCTCCATCCGGGTCACATCTTTCTTCTGGACCGCCTGTCGCACCGCCAACATGCCGAGGATCGTACCGAGTTTCGGCTTATTATCGACATCGATACAGTTGTTTTCGGCAAGGCGGTGGATGACGCCCTGCGTCGCCTTATTAGTGAAACCGTCGAGCGAATAGCCGAAGCGTTCGGACCAGCTATGCAGCGTGAAGGCGAGCAGCAGGGCACGCGCATTGGGGTCGCTCGCCTGCCGCATATTGGCGGCAAGGTCGGTCGGCGGAACGGCGGCCGCGGTGCCGATCAGCGTCAGGTCGGGAGCATAGCCGCGCGCCAAAATCGCGGTCCACAGCGCGGCATGACCGCCCTGCGATTCGCCCCACACCGCGAAGCGGGTGCCCGCAGCCGCGCCCGGAATCGCGCGCGCCGCGCGCACCGCGTCGAGCACCGAATGGGCGGTATCGGCGCCGACCAGATAGGGATGCGGCATCGCGCTGCCGAGCCCCGGATAGTCGGGGGCCGCAACGACATAGCCGCGCCGCGCCATCGCCTCGACCATCGGGTTCGAGGCAAAGAAAGCGGGATTGTTCGACGGCGCGCATTTCTGCGCCACCCCCGAGGTGCCGTGCGCCCAGGCGATAACGCGGCGCGGCTGCGCGGGCGCCGCCTCGCGCGGTGCGACAATCATGCCGGTTACCTCCTGCCGCTGGCCGTCCTGGTTCGCGGTCCAGTAGCGAACCCGCCACGCCTGCGTGCCGGGCGGCGTCTCGACGACGGGATCTGCGGAAACGAGCGTCCCGACCTGCTGCGCGGCGGCGGGAACTGAAAGAAGGGCGAGCGACAAGGCAAGCAGATGACGCATCGAAATACCTCCCGGTGCGTCACCCTAACATACCAAGATATAATCGTCATCCCGGCGAAGGCCGGGATCTCGGCGCGGCATTGTGACGCGCCGAGATCCCGGCCTTCGCCGGGATGACCTATTCCTTCTTTGCCGCCGCCTTCTTCTTCGTCGGCGCCTTCTTCGCGGCAGCCTTCTTCTTCGGCGCCGCCTTCTTCTTGCCCTTCGCCGGCCCCTTCGCCGCGCGCGCGTCGATCAGCGCGATCGCTTCCTCTTCGGTCAGCGCGTCGGGTTCGATCGTTTTGGGCAACGTCGCGTTGGTCGTGCCGTCGGTCACATAACGGCCGAAGCGCCCGGCCATCAGCTTTATCTCGCCGCCGCTCGTCGGGTGCGCGCCGAAGGTCTTCAGCGGTTCGACCTTGGCGCGACCACGCCCTCCACCGTTCGCGGCCTCGGCGATGCGGACGACTGCGGCGTTCATCCCGATGTCGAAGATTTCGGCGGTGCCGGTCAGCTTTCCATATTTGCCGTCGTGCAGCAGATAGGGGCCATAGCGCCCCAGCCCCGCGAGGATCGGCTTGCCGCTTTCGGGATGGACCCCGACCTCGCGCGGCAGGCTGAGCAGCCGCAGCGCATAATCGAGATCGAAATCCTCGGTCGGGATGTCCTTGGGGATCGACGAACGCTTCGCCTCCTTGCCCTCGCCGAGTTGGATATAGGGGCCGAAGCGGCCGCTGCGCTTCGTCACTTCCAGCCCGCTTTCGGGGTCGGTGCCCATCGCTTCCGGCCCGGTGTCGGCCTCGCCATTGCCGCCGGGCTGCGCGAATTTGCGCGTATATTTGCATTCGGGATAATTGCTGCACGCGATGAACGGCCCGAACTTGCCGCCGCGCAGTGCGAGCCGCCCGGTGCCGCAATTGGGGCACAGGCGCGGGTCGCTGCCGTCGCCCTTGTCGGGGAAGAGATAGGGGCCGAGGAACTCGTCGAGCGCCGCGGTGATCTCCGACGGCTTCTGCTCCATCACCTCCCCGGTACGCGGCTTGAAGTCGCGCCAGAAGCTCTCGAGCACCGCCTGCCATTGCGCACGGCCGCCCGACACATCGTCGAGTTCCTCCTCGAGCCCCGCGGTGAAATCATATTCGACATAGCGATTGAAGAAGCGCTCGAGGAACGCCGTCAGCAGCCGCCCACTTTCCTCGGGAAGAAAGCGGTTCTTCTCGACGCGCACATAGGCGCGATCCTTGAGCACCTGAAGGATCGAGGCATAGGTCGACGGGCGCCCGATGCCGAGCTCCTCCATCTTCTTGACGAGGCTCGCTTCCGAATAGCGCGGCGGCGGCTGGGTTTCGTGGCTCTCGACCTCGACGCCGGTCTTCGCAGGTGCATCGCCCTTGCCCATCGCGGGAAGCAGGCGCGCATCCTCATCCTCAGCGTCGTCGCGGCCTTCATCATAGAGCGCGAGGAAGCCGGGGAATTTCACCACCTGCCCCGTCGCGCGCAGCACCGTCTTGCCGGTGCCGTCCGACAGGTCGACGCTGGTGCGTTCGAGCCGCGCCGACGCCATCTGGCTCGCCAGCGCGCGCTTCCAGATCAGTTCGTAAAGGCGCGCATGATCGCCGCCGCCGACCTTGTCCTTGCCGAAATCGGTCGGACGGATCGCTTCGTGCGCTTCCTGCGCATTCTTCGCCTTGGTCTGATATTGCCGCGGCTGGTCGGGGACATAGCCGCCGTCGTAGCGATCGGCGATCGCACGACGCGCGGCGCTGATCGCGCTGCCATCCATCTGGACGCCGTCGGTTCGCATATAGGTGATCGCGCCGTCCTCATAGAGGTCCTGTGCGACACGCATCGTGTGGCTAGCCGAGAAGCCGAGCTTGCGCGCGGCTTCCTGTTGCAGGGTCGAGGTGGTGAAGGGCGGCGGCGGGTTGCGGGTCAGCGGCTTGGTCTCGACCGCGTCGACGGTGAAATGGCCTGCCTTGACGTCGGCTTCGGCGGCGCGCGCGTCCGCCTCGGTGCCGATCGACAGCCGCTCGATCTTGTCGCCGCGCCAGCGCGCGAGGCGCGCCTTGAAGGGCGTACCGCTCATCTCGAACAGTCCGGTCACCGACCAATATTGCTGCGCAACAAAAGCCTCGATCTCGCGCTCGCGCTCGACGATCATGCGCAGCGTCACCGACTGGACGCGGCCCGCCGATTTCGCACCGGGCAGCTTGCGCCAGAGTACCGGCGACAAGGTGAAGCCGACGAGATAGTCGAGCGCGCGGCGCGCGCGATAGGCGTCGATCAGATCGTCATCGAGCGCGCGCGGATGCGCCATCGCGTCGGTTACCGCCTGCTTGGTGATTGCGTTGAAGGTCACGCGGTCGACGGTTTGCGGCAGCGCCTTCTTGCTGCGCAGCAATTCCTGCACATGCCAGCTGATCGCCTCGCCCTCGCGATCGGGGTCGGTCGCGAGGATCAGACGGTCGGCCTGCTTCGCCGCGTCCTGAATATCCTTCAGCCGCTTCGCCTTGTCGGGATAAAGCTGCCACTGCATCGCAAAGCCGTCGTCGGGGTCGACCGAGCCGTCCTTGGGCGGCAGGTCGCGAACATGGCCATAGCTTGCCAGCACCTTGAAATCACGGCCGAGATACTTCTCGATCGTCTTCGCCTTGGCGGGCGATTCCACAATCACCAATTGCATTGAAAATTCGTTCCCCGATTACTCTCACGTACACGCGCGAGGGTGGCGGGCGCTCCGGCCCTCCGTCAAGCGGATTTAGGGAGCGCCCGCGCCGGGGTCAACGGAGAGCGCTCAGCCGCCCGAGCAGCATCTCGCTCGCAAGGCTCGCGGCCTTCGCGGCACCCTCCTCATAATTGCCGGGCTTGGCGGTGAAGGCGAACTTGCGCGTCTTGCCGAAACGGAGGCCGCCAAAGCCCATCGCCGCGGCGACGCCGCCCGCGACGTTCGCGCCCGACTGCAGCGCCTTGTCGGTGCCGCTCGACGCGTCGCTCTTTTCGACGAATTCGCCTTCGACCGCGACCGGCGCCTTGACGGTGATCACCGCCTGCTTGCCGCTCGGCGCGATCAGCGTCATGCGCGAATAGTCGGCGCTCACCGACAGCGCGCTGTTGACCTGCAGCCCGCCGAAGCTGAACGCGCCGGGGCGCTTCTGCTGCGAAAAATCGATCAGATAGACGACGTCGATCACCCCGACCCCCGCATCCTTGGCATAGGTGGACAGCGCATAGCTCGCCTGGCCTGCGGCCATGTTGATCCCCATGCTGCTCATTCCCGAACCAAGGAAATCGCCCGGCACCATCAGCAGCGACGGCAGCGCGGTCGGCTTGAAATAGGTCGCCTTTCCCTTGCTGCCCTTTTCGAGCGCGATGTTGATGTCGAGCGGCACGTCCTGCGACTTGGTCTTGGCGAGCGCCGCATGGCCGAACAGGTCGGCAGCGGGCTGCACCGCATAGCCGCCCGCGGTTAGTTGCGACACGAAATCGGCATAGGCGGCGTCGGTGATCGCCTGCATCATTTCGGGCGTCACGCCGACCAGTTCGCTCTTGGCCTTGGTCGTGCCACCGAACGCGCCCATCAGGCCACCCGACGCTGCGGTCTGGTCGATCGATTCGAAGATGAAGCCGACGTTGAAGGCGCCGATGGCGACGCTGGTGACGCCCTTCGCGTTCGCCGGGCCCGATATCTTGACCGGCTCCCGGTCCTTGGCGAAGGTGATGGCGGGCTGGGCCAGCAGCGCCAGCGCGGCGGCGGCCGACAGCAATTTTTTCATGGGTCATATCCTCCGACCCCTCCCCCTGTCAGCCGACCCTACCGACCGAAGCGAGAGGTTAATCGAAGCAACCCACGGCCCCCGCATCGGTCAGATGCGGGGGCGAGTCAATTCCCTACCGGTTCTGCCACCGGAAATCAGCGGGCAGGATGCATTTGCCCGCGTCATATTTGCCGACGCTGCGGATGATCTCATTATCGTTCGGCTCGATGCGGCGACCGCTGATCTGGCTGTCGATCACCCGGCGGACAAGCGCGTCGAGGCGGGTGACGAGGTAGCAGTCGATCGCCGGCGGCGCGTGCGGATTGCCGACGCCGCTGTCGTCGGTCAGGAACAGGTAGCGCGACTGGGTCGCCGCCGCCATCGCTCGCATCGCATATTCGGCCTTGTCGGCGACGCCCGACGCGGCGACCGGGGTGATGTGGATGCGTTTCGCGCGCGCCGCTTCGGCCGCCGCCCATGTCTGCCCGAACAGTTCGTCGTGCGGCGGCGCGTCGGCGACGAGCAGCAGCGATTTCACCGCGTCGGGGCGCCAGTCCTGCCCGACCGCGCGGATCATCGCCTGATCCATCGCCTCCGGATAGTCGCCGCCGCCGTTCGCGTCCTGCTGCGCGAGCACGCCCTGCGCGCGTCCGATGTCGCGGTCGAAAGCGACGGTGCGCGTGACATAATCGTCGCCGAGGTCGCGGTAGAAGACGAAGCCGACGCGAATGTCGAGATCGCGGTGCTTGGCGGTGATCGATGAAATGATCGAGCGCAGTTCGGACTGGAGGTATCGGATCTCGTCACCCATGCTGCCCGTGGTGTCGATCACGAGCATCAGGTCGAGCTTCGTCGCTTTCACCGCCGTCTGGTTCGCGGTCAGCCCGACCGTCTGGCCGCCCGGCGCCTCGGCGACGAGCACGGGCCGCGCATCGGCGATGGTGCGCCCCGCCTGCTTCGCCGACACGGTGATCCGTTCGCTCAACCGGTCGAGGCCCGGAAAGAAGACCGCGCTACCGTCGGCCTGCGTCGCCATGGTGATGCTGTTGCCATCGCTGCACGTCACGACGACATCGGCAAAGGGGATCGGCTGGCCGCTGCGGTCGTTCACCTTGACGGTGACGACGCGCATCGTGTCGACGCGCGGCAGGTCGCGCACCTCCTGCCCCAGATCGCCGCTGCGGTTCACATAGGCGGCATAGAGTTCGGGATTGAGCAGATCGTCATGCTCGCCCGCGGTGAGGATGCCCGATTGCGGCTGCGGGCGCGGATAGGGCCCCGGCATCGGCGGCGGATAGGGGCCGGGGCGCACGACCGAGCGCTCGCTCGCGCCGACCGCCGATCCGCTGACCGCGATTTCGGACGCCGCATCCGCAGGCGCCGCCATCACGGGTGGTGGAGGTGGCGCAGGAGGCGGCGGAGGGGGTGGCGGAGGCGGCGCATCAATCTCCACCTCGGCGCGGTCCGGTTCGGCGCTTCGCGTCACATAGCGCCTGTCGTCCTGCTGCTGGCGCGGCGCCGCTTCCGGGCCGAGGCGAGGCAGTGGGGCGGCGTTGCGGCAGAAGCTCTGTTGGCCATCGGCGACTCGCGCCTGCGCGATCGCCACCGGCAGCGGCGCGGGCGCCGCGGCCAGCATCGCGATCATCGTCACACCCGTCAAATATCGGCTTCGCATCGTCTATCTCCCCGGCATGAGATACAATATCATCAACCTGTCGGCGCACCGCTGAACGGTGGCTGAACCAGGACGAGTCGTTATATTACCGGGACTTGACGGGCAGTGCGGGCGATCACAGCAGCGAAATTCGCGCGCCCGCGTGCCGCTCGATCCGCCCCGCGAGCTCGAGTTCGAGCAGGACGAGCTGCACCGCGGCGGCGGGGCGGCCCGACTGCCGGACGAGTTCGTCGACCGCCACCGGCGTCGGGCCGAGCAGACCCGCCACCGCGTCGCGATCGCCGTCGCCCATGGGTTCGGCCGCGACCGCCGGAACGAAATCGCGACGCGGCTCACGCGCCATCCGCGTGTCGATCGGGCCGACCGCCTCCAGCACGTCGTCGACAGTCTGGATCAATGTCGCGCCTTCGCGGATCAGCAGGTTGCAGCCCTGCGCGCGCGGGTCGAGCGGCGAGCCTGGCACCGCCATCACTTCGCGCCCAAAATCGGCCGCGCGGCGCGCAGTGATCAGCGACCCCGATTTCGGCGCCGCCTCGATCACCACCGTGCCGTGCGCGAGCCCGGCGATGATGCGGTTGCGTGTGGGGAAGTGCCGCGCGAGCGGCTCGGTGCCCGGCGGCTGTTCGGCGATCAGCAGATGGTCACTGGCGATCTTTTCCTGCAAGGCCGCATTCTCGGGCGGAAAGGCGATGTCGATCCCGCTCGCGATCACCCCCGCCGTCGCGCCGCCGAGTGCGCCGACATGCGCCGCCGTATCGACTCCGCGCGCCAGCCCGCTGACTACGGTAACGCCGCGGCCTGCAAGGTCGGCAGCGAGTTGCCGCGCGAAACGGCAGGCGACCGCCGAGGCGTTGCGCGCGCCGACGATCGCAACGCATGGGCGCGCGAGCATCGCGGCGTCGCCGCGCACGATCAGCACCGGCGGCGCGCCCTCGACCGCGCGCAGCAATGGCGAATAATCGGCATCGTCGATGAAGAGATGTCGCGCCCCGAGGTCTGCGACGCGCGCGCATTCGCGTGCCGCTGCTTCGGCCGATGCAATCCGCAGCTTCGCGCGGCCGCCGCGCAGCGCCAGATCGGGTAGCGCGTCGAGCGCCGCTTCGCCCGAACCGAAACGCTGCATGAGCTGGCGCCAGCTCACCGGTCCGATATTCGGCGTGCGGATCAGGCGCAGGCGCGCGATCCGCTCGGCGTGGGTCACGCGTCTTTCTTTCCACCGATCCGCGGTTCGGTGCCCGCCCGCAACCGCGCGATATTCTCGCGGTGCCGCCACAGCACCACGACCGCGAGCGCGGCAAGCCCGACCGCATAGGTCCGCTGCCCCAGCGCGAGCGCAGCGATCGGCGCCGCGACCGCCCCCGCCATCCCGCCGAGCGACGAGATGCGGCTGAGCAGCGCCGTGCCCAGCCAGACGAGCGCGAAGATCACTCCGATCGGCCAGGCGAGCGCCAGCGACAGGCCGAGCAGGGTCGCGACCCCCTTGCCGCCGCGGAATGTCAGCCAGACCGGATAGCAATGCCCGATCATCGCCGCCGCACCCGCGATCATCGCGGCGTCGGCGCCGAGCCCGGGCACGAAATGCCGCGCGAGCAGCACCGCGACCGCGCCCTTCGCGCCGTCGAGGATCAGCGTCGCCGCGGCCAGCCCCTTGCGCCCGGTGCGCAGCACGTTGGTCGCGCCGATATTGCCCGACCCGATCTGCCGGAGGTCGCCCGCGCCGAACAGTCGCGTCAGGATGACGCCGAACGGGATCGACCCGAGCAGATAGCCCCCGAGCGCCAGCAAAACTATCGTCATGAAACCCCCTGCTCCGTTCGGGCACAATGTGGCGATGTTGGGCGATGCAATCAACGGATTCGAGACGGATGATCGCCAGAATGGACGAATGCCCCCTCGTCGCCTCGGCGACGAGCACGGATTGAGCCCCGACGCGCCACCTGCTAACCGGCGCGAATGACCGCCCCCTCCGCCAACGCCCCCATCCTCTTTTTCGATAGCGGCCTCGGCGGCCTCACCGTCCTCGGCCCGACGCGCGCACTGCTGCCGACCGCGCCGATCGTCTATGCCGCCGACTATGCCGGCCTGCCCTATGGCGAAAAAAGCGACGCAGAACTCGCGGCGCGCGTTCCCGCGCTGCTCGGGCGGCTCGTCGAGCGCTATCAGCCGCGGCTCGCGGTGATCGCCTGCAATACCGCCTCGACGATCGCCCTCGCGCACGTCCGCGCCGCGCTCGACCTGCCGATCGTCGGCACCGTCCCCGCGATCAAGCCTGCCGCCGAAATGACACAAAGCGGCGTGATCGGCGTCCTCGGCACCGAGGCGACGGTGCGCCAGCCCTATGTCGACGACCTCAGTGCGAAATTCGCGAGCGACAAGATCGTACTCCGCCACGGCAGCCCCGCGCTCGTCGCCGCGGCCGAAAACAAGCTGAACGGGCGCGAGGTCAATGCGGCCGCCGCCGAACGCGCCATCGCAGGACTGCGCCGCCAGCCCGGTGGCGACGCCATGGACGTGATCGTCCTCGCTTGCACCCATTTCCCATTGCTGGCGGCCGAATTGCAGGCCGCGGCGGGGCCGGACGTCCGGCTGATCGACGGCTCCGCGGGCATCGCGCGGCGTATCGCGCACCTCACCCAAGGCCAGCCATGGCCCGCCGAAGCCGCGCCCGGCGTCGCGGTCTTTACGCGCAGCGACACCAACCCGCCGCCGCCGATCGCCGCGCTCGCCCCCTATGGCATCGGCCGCATTGAGACAATTTGACCTATCTGCTGCGAATCGTTCGCACTGGCTTTCGCGGTTTTTCGGCGGTATTGCGTCCCCCACTGCGTCGCCGGAGGGAGCGGCGCCAAAAGCCAACATGCGGGGCTGAGACGTGAACTATAACGATATTTTCGCGCGCGCGATCGACCGGCTGCACGAAGAGGGACGCTATCGCGTCTTCATCGACATCCTGCGCAACAAGGGCGCCTTTCCGAACGCGCGCTGCTTCGCGGGGCACAACGGGCCGAAGCCGATCACCGTCTGGTGCTCGAACGACTATCTGTCGATGGGGCAGCACCCCAAGGTCGTCGCCGCGATGGAAGAGGCGCTGCACGACGTCGGCGCGGGCGCCGGCGGCACGCGCAATATCGCGGGCAACACCCATTATCACATCGACCTCGAGGCCGAACTCGCCGACCTGCACGGCAAGGAAGGCGCGCTGCTTTTCACCTCGGGCTATATCTCGAACGAAGCGACGCTCGGCACGCTCGGCAAGCTGCTGCCCGGCTGCATCATCTATTCGGACGAACTCAACCACGCCTCGATGATCGCGGGCATCCGCAATTCGGGCTGCGAAAAGCGCGTCTGGCGGCACAACGACCTCGACCATCTGGAAGAACTGCTCGCCGCCGACGACCCGCAGGCGGCCAAGGTGATCGCCTTCGAGAGCGTCTATTCGATGGACGGCGACATCGCGCCGATCCACGCGATCTGCGACCTTGCCGAGAAATATAACGCGCTGACCTATTGCGACGAGGTTCACGCCGTCGGCATGTACGGCCCACGCGGCGGCGGCATCACCGACCGCGACGAGGCGGCGCACCGCGTCGACATCATCGAAGGCACGCTCGGCAAGGCGTTCGGCGTGATGGGCGGCTATATCGCCGCCGACAAGAATATCATCGACGTGATCCGCAGCTATGCGCCCGGCTTCATCTTCACAACCAGTCTGTCGCCGGTGCTCGTCGCGGGCGTGCTCGCCAGCGTGCGCCACCTCAAGCAGTCGAGCGTCGAGCGCGACGCGCAGCAGGCCGCCGCCGCCTATCTCAAGCAGAGCTTCCGCGACGCCGGCCTGCCGGTGATGGATTCGGTGACGCACATCGTTCCGCTGATGGTGGGCGACCCGGTGCGCGCGAAGAAGATCAGCGACATCTTGCTCGCCGAATACGGCGTCTACGTCCAGCCGATCAACTTCCCGACGGTGCCGCGCGGCACCGAACGCCTGCGCTTCACCCCCGGCCCGACGCACGACGAGGCGATGATGCGCGAACTTACCGAGGCGCTCGTCGAGATCTGGGACCGGCTCGAGCTGGAGCTTCAGAAAGCGGCGTGAGCGAAGCACCGCGTTACGACGAGGTCGTTCTGGGGCGCCGCTCGATCCGCGGCTTCCTCGACAAGCCCGTTCCGAAGGAACTGATCGCCGAGGTGATCGGGGTCGCGATGCGCGCGCCCTCCTCCTTCAACAACCAGTGCTGGAATTTCTCGGTCGTCACCGGCGCGCCGCTGGAGGCGATCCGCAAGGGCAACACCGAAGGCATATTGGCGGGCAAGCCCGACAGCCGCGAGTTCCGCCGCTTCGACGGCATCGCCGACGACCATCGCGCGCGGCAGATCGAGATCGCGAAGCAATTGTTCGGCGCGATGGGCATCGCACGCGACGACAAGGACGCGCGGCAGGACTGGGTGCTGCGCGGTTTCCGCCAGTTCGACGCGCCGGTCAGCATCGTCGTCACCTATGACCGCGTCCTCCTCGGCGGCGACATCGCGCCGTTCGACTGCGGCGCGGTGACCAACGCGCTCGTCAACGCCGCATGGTCGCGCGGGCTCGGCTGCGTGATCAACAGCCAGGGCATCATGCAAAGCCCGGTCGTGCGCGAACAGGCCCGCATTCCCGACGATCAGGTCATCATGATCTGCGTCGCGATGGGTTGGCCCGATGAGACGTTCCCGGCGAATGCGGTGGTGTCGAACCGCAAGCGCGTCGAGGAGGCGGTGCGCTTCGTGGGGTTCGGCGATTAGGGCTGGGGATGCCGCTTTAAGCAAAAATATGTTCCCCCGCGAAGGCGGGGGTCCATCTTCCGCCGGTGCCATATCGAACCTGCCGGAGATGGGTCTCCGCCTTCGCGGGGACACAGAAGTGTTATAAGGACGCCGGGCGCATCATCCCCCAGAAGTGCGGCCCGCCGCCGGGCACGTCCCATTCGACCTGCGTCTGAAACCCCAGCCGTTCGTAGAGCGGCACATTCGCGGGCGTCGCGGTCTCCAGCCAGCAGGGCAGGCCTTCACCATCCGCGACCGAGGTCTGCGCTCGGATGATCCGCCCGCCATGCCCCTTGCCCTGATGCTCGGGCCGCACCCCGACATAATGGAGATACCAGAAACGCCCTTTCGGCCGGTGCGCGTCGATCCCGCCCTGCACCTTCAGCCCGCGCGGCAAGGCGGTGCCGAAGGTCGCGACCAGCGGCACGACGGTGCGCAGAAATTCGAGCGTGCCGCTGTGCGCCTGCCCCGGCGCCCGCCACAATGACGCGGCTTCGTCGTTCTGCGAGCGCAATGCGACGCCGGCGCGCCGGTCGCTCGGCACCAGCACCCGGAACAGGCTCCGCAAAGCACGCGCGCGATGATCGGGATCGAGCAATATCCACGATAGCGCGGGGTCGGTCTGGAACGCCTGCGCCAACGTCTCTATCAGCGCCGATTGATGGGCGTCTTCCGCTTTTATGATGTCGCTCATACCCCTACCCTCGTCATTCCCACCCTTCGTCATTCCCGCGAAAGCGGGAACCCAGTTCCGGCGTTGCTGCTGGGTTCCCGCTTTCGCGGGAATGACGAAGGGTCGGTTAATCCCGGCAATAACCCTCGCCGGGCTTGACGATCAGGCAGTCCTTCTTGCCCGCCAGATATTTGAGGCCCGTCTCGTCGCCGCTGCCGCGGTGGAGCGACAGGTCTTCGCTGCCGCGCTTGAACTTGATGCCGTGCTCGCTGTCTTCGCCGTCATAGCTGCCCTTGGTGTCGAGGTCCGACTGCATCTCCAGCTTGTATTTTCCGGGCTCGGCGGGCGTGATAGTCACATACATCCCCTCGACCCCGGTCCATTTTCCGGCCCAATCCGCAAAGCGATGCGGCGCGGTCGCCGAATCGCCGGGTGCGGTTTCATCGGGAACCGTTTCGACAGGAACTTCAGTCGTGCTCGTCTGCGCCGGGGCCGGTGCTTCGGCTTTTTCGCACCCGGTCAGCAGCACCAGCGCCGCGGCGCCTGCCAGGATCATGCTCTTGTGCATCTCGCGTCTCCTTATCCCCGTCAAACACGCCCCACCCTCGATAAGTTTCCTATCCCGCGATGATCTCGGCAAACTTCTGCGGATCGACATTGCCCCCCGACAGCGTGACCAGCGTCGCATCGGTGGGCTCTACCTTCCCTGCGAGGACCGCTGCCAGCGCCGCCGCTCCGCCGGGTTCGACGACGAGGTGCAACCGCTCGAAGGCCAGCCGCATCGCGCTGCGCACCTCGCCCTGCGTCACGACGATCCCGCGCACGCCGCGTGCGCGCAGCACCGCGAAATTGATCGGCCAGGTTTCGGGCGTCTGCAGCGCGTCGCATTCGGTCGGCCAGGCCATATCCTCGACCGACAGGATTTGCCCCGCCGCCAGACTGCGCGTCACATCGTCCCAGCCCTCGGGCTCGACCGCGACGATCGCGGCGTCGGGACAGGCAAGCGCCAGCCCCGCCGACAAACCCCCGCCGCCGCAGCAGGCAACCACCTGATCGGGTTCGCCCGGCCCGCGCGAGACCATCTGCGCGCGAGCCTCGATCCCGGCTGTCCCCTGCCCCTCGATGATCCAGGGATCGCCATAGGCGTGAACCAGCGTCCCGCCGCGTTCCTCGATCAGCCGCGCGGCGACCGCGTCGCGCGATTCGGTGACGCGGTCGTAGAGCACCACCTCGGCACCGAGCGCGCGCGTCGCGGCGAGCTTCATCGCCGGTGCGTTGCTGGGCATCACGATCGTCGCCTTGATGCCGAGCCGCTTCGCCGCCCAGGCGACCCCCTGCGCGTGATTGCCGCTCGACACGCCGACGACGCCGGCCACAGCCTGTTCGGGCGTCAGGTCGGTCAGCCGGTGCCAGGCGCCGCGAATCTTGAAGGCGCCGACCGGCTGCAGGCATTCGGCCTTGCACCAGATCGTCCGCCCGTCGACCTCAAGCGGCAGCAGTGGCGTTTGCGGGAGGATGGCAGCGACTTTCGCCGCCGCGCGTTCGACACCCGCGAGGGTCGGCGCGCGCGCCGGGTCGAGCAGGGCTTCGGGGCTTTGTTCTGTCATGGCTTCGTCCTATAGGGCCGCTCATAGATCACAAGCGGCGCAGGTTCGCGACAGGAGATTTTTCACGATGAGCAAGGTTCTGGTGATCGGCGCAGGCGGCGTCGGTTCGGTCGCGGTGCACAAGATGGCGATGAACGCCGACATCTTCCCCGACATCACCCTCGCGAGCCGCCGCAAGTTCAAGTGCGATGCGATCGCCGCGTCGGTCAAGGAGCGCACCGGCGTCACGATCAAGACCGCCGAGGTCGACGCCGACCATATCGACGCGACCGCCGCGCTGATCCGCGAGATCGGTGCGACGCACGTCGTCAACCTTGCGCTGCCCTATCAGGATCTGACGATCATGGAGGCGTGCCTGTCGACCGGCGCGCATTATCTCGACACCGCGAACTACGAGCCGCGCGACGAGGCGAAGTTCGAATATCACTGGCAATGGGCCTATCAGGACCGCTTCAAGGAAGCCGGGCTGATGGCGCTGCTAGGCTCGGGCTTCGACCCCGGCGTGACGAGCGTCTTCACGACATGGCTCCGCAAGCATCATTTCGACCGCATCGACACGCTCGACATCCTCGATTGCAACGGCGGCGATCACGGCCAGCATTTCGCGACCAATTTCAATCCCGAGATCAACATCCGCGAAGTGACCGCGGTCGCGCGCCACTGGGAAAATGGCGATTGGGTCGAAACCCCGCCGATGTCGGTGAAGCAGAGCTTCGACTTCGAGGCCGTGGGTCCGAAGAATATGTACCTCATGTATCATGAGGAAATCGAAAGCCTGAAGACCCACCTGCCCGAGATCCGGCGCATCCGCTTCTGGATGACCTTCGGCGACGCCTATATCCAGCATCTGACCGTGCTGCAGAATGTCGGCATGACGCGGATCGACCCGGTGATCTATGAAGGCAAGGAGATCATCCCGCTCCAGTTCCTGAAGGCCGTGCTCCCCGAACCCTCGAGCCTCGGCGAGACGACCAAGGGCAAGACCAACATCGGCGTCATCGCGACCGGCCTCGGCAAGGACGGAACCGAAAAGACGCTCTACCTCTACAATATCTGCGACCATGAGGACGCCTATGCCGAAACCGGCAACCAGGCGGTCAGCTATACCACCGGCGTCCCCGCGATGATCGGCGCCGCGATGATGGTGACGGGCACGTGGAGCGGCAAGGGCGTGTTCAACATGGAGCAGATGGACCCCGATCCCTTCATGGACATGCTGAACAAGCATGGTCTGCCGTGGCAGGTGAAGGAACTGGACGGTCCGCTGGACTTCTGACGTCAAAGCCCTCTCCCCTTCAGGGGAGAGGGTTGGGAGAGGGGGACTCTCCAAGCCTTTTCATTTCGCTCGGGCCGGCGCGAGACACCCCCTCTCCCCGGCCCTCTCCCCTGAAGGGGAGAGGGAGGCCATATGACCGCCTATCTCGCCCCCATCGCCCTGCTCTGTCTCTCGAACATCTTCATGACCTTCGCCTGGTACGGCCATCTCGGGGATCTTTCACGCCCGACCTGGCTCGCCATCGTGATGGCGTGGGGCATCGCCTTCTTCGAATATTGCCTCGCCGTCCCGGCGAACCGCATCGGCCACGGCGTTTATACCACCGCCGAACTCAAGACCTTGCAAGAGGTGATCACCCTGATCATATTCGCCGGGTTCGCGGTCTTCTGGCTCGGGGAGAAGCTGACCGCGAATCATCTCGTCGGCTTCGCATTGATAGCGGCGGGGGCGTTCTTCATCTTCAAGGGGCCGATCGCGGCCTGACAGGAACAATAACGACATGGAAACCCGTGCCGGCGATCCCGGAGCTTTTGCCCGTTTCGACCTGACCCGCGTCCCCTCGCCCGCCTTCGTCGTCGATGCGGCCAAAGTGCGCGCCAATCTGGCGGTGCTGCGCCAGATCGGCGACGCGTCAGGCGCGCGCGTGCTCGCGGCGCTCAAGGCCTTTTCGATGTGGTCGCTGGGACCGGTCGTGGCGGACTATCTCGACGGCGTTTGCGCCTCGGGCCTGTTCGAGGCGAAGCTTGGCCGACAGGAATATGGCGGGGAAGTCGCGACCTATTGCGCGGGCTACAAGGAAGCCGATCTGCCCGAAATCGCGGCGCTGTCCGATCATCTGATCTTCAACTCCCCAGGCCAGATCGCGCGCTTCCGCCCGCTGCTCGACGAGCTGCGAGCAAAAGGTGAACGCTTGGACATCGGCCTGCGCATCAACCCGATGCACAGCGAAGGCGAGACCCCAAAATACGACCCTGCAGCGCCGTGCAGCCGCCTCGGCTTCCCGGTTACCCAATTGCTCCCCGAGCATATGGAGGGCGTCGACGGCGTGCATATGCACAGCCTCTGCGAACAGGATTTTCCGCCGCTCCAGCGCACATGGAACGCGGTGCAACCGATGCTGCGCCCCTTCTTCGGCCAACTCCGGTGGATCAACTTCGGCGGCGGCCACCACGTCACCCGCGCCGATTATCAGGTCGATGACCTGATCGCCTTCCTCAAGCAGGTGCGCGCCGCGACCGATTGCGACGTGATGATCGAGCCCGGCGAGGCGGTCGCGCTCGACGCGGGCATCCTTGTCGGCGAAATCCTCGACCTGTTCGACAACGGGATGCCGATCGGCATCACCGACATTTCGGCGACCTGCCATATGCCCGACGTGATCGAGGCGCCCTATCGCCCCGCCATGCTGAACGAAGGCAGCGAGGGCATGGCGACGCGCCTCGGCGGCCCCTCGTGCCTCGCGGGCGACGTGATCGGCGATTACCGCCTGCCCGGCGGCGCCCGCATCGGCCAGCGCTTCGCTTTCCTCGATCAGGCGCATTATTCGATGGTCAAGACGAACAGCTTCAACGGCGTGCCGCTGCCGTCGATCTGGCTGTGGGACAGCGAGACTGACGAACTGAAGCTGGTCCGTGAGTTCGGCTATGAGGATTTCAGGACGCGCCTGAGTTGACCCCGATTTCCGCCAATGCCTGGTGGATGTCGCTGACCACAACCGACCCCTCGCCCACCGACGAAGCGACGCGCTTTACCGATCCCTTGCGCACATCGCCGACGGCGTAGATGCGCGGCCAGCTCGTCTCGTAGCGGCTCGGCATACGGTCGAGCGACCAGCCCGCCCTGACGAGTTCGAGCGGCGCGATGTCGGCCCCCGTCTTCACGAAACCGCGCTCGTCGCACACCATTTCCTTCGGCAGCCAGCGCGTATTCGGGCTCGCGCCGATGAACAGGAACAGAAAACCGCAGTCGCACTTCCTCTCGGCGCCCGTCTCGCGGCAGCGATAGGTCAAGCCACCCAGCCGCTCCTCACCGTGCAGGGCGACGACATCGGTCGACGCGATGATCTCGATATTCGGATGTTCTTCCAGCCGCTTGACCAGATATTCGGACATGGTGTCGCGCAGGCTCGCGCGGCGGAACACGACCCGGACTTTCTTCGCCACACTCGCAAGATAGATCGCGCCTTGCCCCGCCGAATTGCCGGCGCCGACCACGGTCACTTCGGCATCGCTGCAAAGCTGCGCTTCCATCGGCGTCGCGCCATAGAAGATGCCGCGTCCCTCATAGACCTCGATCCCTTCGATCGGCAGCCGCTGATATTGCGCGCCCGATGCGATCACGACCGCGCGCGAGCGCAGCCGCCGTCCGTCGGCGAGGCTGAGGCAATAGGCGTCGCCGTCGCGGTCGAGCGCGCCCGCACGCACCGGCGCGACGATGCGGGCCCCAAATTTCTGTGCCTGCACCGTGGCGCGGCGCGCCAGTTCGTTGCCCGATATACCGGTCGGGAAGCCCAGATAATTCTCGATCTTCGAAGACGTGCCGGCTTGTCCGCCCGGTGCGAGCGAATCGATCGCGATCACCGTCAGCCCTTCCGACCCCGCATAAACTCCCGCGGCAAGCCCGCCGGGGCCGCTGCCGACCACGATGACGTCGGCGGTTGCGCCATCGGGAAGCAGATCGAGGCCCAGCGCCTGGGCGAGCTGTTCGGGCGTTGGCTGAATCAGCACATCGGCAGCGCCGAGAATGACCGCGGGCAATTGTTCTTCGGCCAGGCCGCGCTCGGCCAACAGATGTGCCGCCACCGGCCCATCCGCCGGATCGAACCAGCGGTGCGCGACCCCATGCTTGGCGAGCAGGTCGCGCACAGCATAGACGCCGCGGTCCATCGCCGCGCCGATCACAATGACCGCCGCGAAGCCGCGGTGGTTGCTGAACTCGCGCCGCGCCGACAGCACACGCACGAAAATGTCCGAATAGTGCGAATTTCCGGCGATCAGGCGCTGGAAATCGGCGTGCGCGATACGCAATATCTCGCCATCCTGACCCATCTCGACCCGCGACAAATGCCGCTGCCCCGTCAGCACCGACAGGTCGCCCGCAAACTGCCCGCGCTCCATCCAGCCGACGCGTTTCCGCCCTTCGTCGGTCGACGCGAAAATATCGGTATGCCCCGATAAGGTGATGATGCAATCGGGGGCCATCGCACCCTCCTCGACGATAGGGTCGCCCGCGCGATGCGATTCGACTGCGCCGAAGGCTTTCAGTTCGTCGAGTTCGGCGTCCGTGAAAGTGTGATTCACCTCGGCGCGGGAAACCATGGGCGCATATCCTTTTTCCTCGTCATCCCGGCGAAGGCCGGGATCTCGACGCCGCGCCATTCCCCAAAGGCGAGACACCGACTTTCGTCCGGGCATCGCCTCAAATGGAATGATGCCTCGTTCTAACGTGGCGACCGCCGCTTGTCTCTTCCCCCCCCTTCGGCGCAGCCCGGCCTCGTTTCGGCGCTTGTGTCGCCGCCGCGTTACAAAATTGCGCGATAGGGTCTTTACAGGGGGAACACCCCTGCATATATCGCCCTCCGCTGCCCCAGGGGGACTTCCAATAACCGCAAGGCAGCCTTGGATGTTTAACGTTATTTTTGGGGGTCCCTTGAGTTGCACCAGCATCATAGCGCCCACGGGCTGATTCAGGCACTTTCGCCGGTCGAACCTGTCACGCTTGTCCGTCCGCACGCCGCGGCGCGCGCAGCGCGTTTCTTCATCGAGCGATTCCCCGGCACGACCATGTACGCGGTCAAGGCGAATCCGTCGCCCGACTTGCTGCGCATCCTCTGGGATTCGGGCGTCACCCATTATGACGTGGCCTCGATTGCCGAGGTCCGGCTTGTTGCGCGCACCCTGCCGCAAGCGACGCTCTGCTTCATGCACCCGGTGAAGGCCGAGGAAGCGATTTCCGAAGCCTATTGGAAGCATGGCGTGCGCACCTTCTCGCTCGACACGATGGACGAGCTTCAGAAGATCGTTCGCGCGACCGAAGGCGCCGCCGACCTCAACCTGCTCGTGCGCCTGCGCGTCTCGTCCGATCATTCGAAGCTCAGCCTCGCCGCCAAGTTCGGTGCCGAGCCCGACGAAGTCGCCGAACTGTTGATGGCGACCCGTCAGGCGGCCGACGCGCTCGGCATCTGCTTCCATGTCGGCAGCCAGGCGATGACCCCGCACGCCTATGCGCAGGCGATGGAACGCGTCCGCGCCGCGATCGTCGCGGCGGCGGTGACGGTCGACATCATCGACGTCGGCGGCGGCTTCCCCTCGACCTATCCGGGCATGGAGCCCCCGCCGCTCGGCGCCTATTTCGACACGATCCACCGCAGCTTCGAAAGCCTGCCGATCAGCTATTCGGCCGAGCTCTGGTGCGAACCGGGCCGTGCGCTGTCGGCCGAATACAGCTCGCTGATCGTGCGGGTCGAAAAGCGCCGCGGCGACGAGCTCTATATCAACGACGGCGCCTATGGCGCGCTGTTCGACGCCGCGCATGTCGGCTGGCGCTTTCCGGTGACCTTGCTGCGCGAAGCTGCGGGCGAAGCCGAAATGACTGCGTTCAGCTTCTACGGTCCGACGTGCGACGACCTCGATCATATGGCGGGCCCTTTCTACCTGCCGGCGGACGTCAAGGCGGGCGATTTCATCGAGATCGGGATGCTCGGCGCCTATGGCTGCGCGATGCGGACCAGGTTCAACGGCTTCGGCGCCGAGGAAATCCACGTCGTCAGCGACGAACCGATGGCGAGCCTCTACACCGGCGAAGTCGAACAGGAGCGCCGCAGCGCGACGGTGACCAAGCTCTTCTAAAGCGCGCCGGATACCCGCTTCAAAAGGCCGGTTCGCCATGCGCGAACCGGCCTTTTTCTTGACTCGCCGCGCGGCTGGAATCGTCATCCCGGCGAAGGCCGGGATCTCGCCTTCTCGGCCTGACGTACCGGCGAGATCCCCGCCTTCGCCGGGATGACGAGAAGGGGAACGCGGTGCTTGTGCCTGAGCAGATCGCGCTTCAGAACCACGGTCTTTTCGGCGAACAGGTTCCAATCAAGCCATTTTTCCTGCCCCACAGCCTTGCGGCCCAGCCGTGCATCGTCCACACGCCCGTTCGATTCATGCAGTCAGGAGGATGTTTTGAGCAAGATTGATGAAAAGTTGCAGCCGGTTCTTGATGAAGTATTGCGCCGTAACGCCGGGGAAGCCGAATTCCACCAGGCGGTCCACGAAGTTCTGGAAAGCCTCGGGCGCGTCGTCGCCAAACATCCCGAATATGCGCACCACGCGCTGATCGAGCGGATTTGCGAACCGGAGCGGCAGATCATCTTTCGCGTTCCCTGGGTCGACGATAGCGGCCAGGTCCAGATCAACCGCGGCTTCCGCGTCCAGTTCAACTCGGCGCTCGGCCCCTATAAGGGCGGCATCCGCTTTCACCCGTCGGTCAACCTCGGCATCATCAAATTCCTGGGGTTCGAACAGATTTTCAAGAATGCGCTGACCGGCATGCCGATCGGCGGCGGCAAGGGCGGGTCCGACTTCAACCCGCGCGGGCGCTCGGACGGCGAGATCATGCGCTTCTGCCAGGCCTTCATGACCGAGCTGCAACGCCACCTCGGCGAATATACCGACGTTCCCGCGGGCGACATCGGCGTCGGCGGGCGCGAGATCGGCTATATGTTCGGCCAGTACAAACGGCTCACCAACCGCTACGAGGCGGGCGTGCTGACCGGCAAGGGCCTCGTCTACGGCGGATCGCGCGCGCGGACCGAGGCGACCGGCTTCGGCCTCGTCTATTTCGTCCAGCAGATGCTGGCGACCAAGGGCGCGACGCTCGACGGCAAGCGCGTCGTCGTTTCGGGCTCAGGCAACGTCGCCATCTATGCCATCGAGAAGGTGCAGCAGTTCGACGGCCGGGTCCTCGCCTGCTCCGATTCCAACGGCTATGTCCTCGACGAAGGCGGCATCGACCTTGCGCTCCTCAAGGAGATCAAGGAAGTCCGCCGCGAGCGCCTGTCCGACTATGTTCGCATGAAGGGTGCCGGTGCCCATTATATCGAGGGCGGGTCGATCTGGGATGTCGCGTGCGACGTCGCGCTCCCCTGCGCGACACAGAACGAACTCACCGGCAAGGACGCGACAACGCTGATCAGGAACGGCGTTCAGGTCGTCGGCGAAGGCGCCAACATGCCCTCGACCCCCGACGCGGTCGACCTGTTCCACCAGAACGGCGTGATGTTCGCGCCGGGCAAGGCCGCGAACGCCGGCGGCGTCGCAACCTCGGCGCTCGAAATGCAGCAAAATGCCTCGCGCGACAGCTGGACCTTCGACCAGACCGAAGCGCGGCTGGCGCAGATCATGCGCGGCATCCACGACAATTGCGCCGCGACCGCCGACGAATATAGCGCGCCGGGCAATTATGTCCTCGGCGCCAATATCGCGGGCTTCGTCCGGGTCGCCGAAGCGATGCAGTCGCTCGGCGTCATCTGATTCCCCAATCTGATTTCTGGGCGGGGTGACAAAGCCCCCGCGTTCGGGCATCGCCATTCGAAACTCCGGGAGAAGGAACGGTGATGGCGATGCTCGAGGGAATCAGGATCATCGACCTTACGACGGTCATCTTCGGTCCCTATGCGACGCAGATGCTCGCCGACCTCGGCGCCGAAGTGATCAAGGTCGAGACGCCCGGCCTCGGCGACGTGTCACGCTATCTCGGCAACGGCAGGCCCGACCCGACGATGGGGTCGATCCACCTCACCGTGAACCGCGGCAAGCGCTCGATCGCGCTCGACCTCAAGAAACCCGACGATGCCGCGACATTGCGCGACCTGATCGCGACCGGCGACGTCTTCTTCCACAACATCCGCGGCAAGGCGATCGCGCGGCTCGGCTTCGATTATGAAAGCTGCAAGGCGATCAAGCCCGAAATCATCTATGTCCACGGCACCGGTTTCGGCCAGGACGGCCCCTACGCCGACCTTCAGGCCTATGATGACGTGATCCAGGCAGCGAGCGGGACGACCAGCCTGCTTCCCCGCGCCGACGGCAATCCCCGCCCGCGCTATTTCCCATCGCTGATCGCCGACAAGATTGCGGGCCATTTCGGCGCCCAGGCGATCCTCGCCGCGCTCGTCCACAAGCTGCGCACCGGCGAAGGACAGGAGGTCGCGGTGCCGATGTTCGAATGCTTCACCGCCTTCATGCTGACCGAGCATCTGTGCGATGCAACACTCGACCCCGCGATCGGTCCGGCAGGCTATCCGCGTCAGCTCGACCCGACGCGCCAGCCCTTCCCCACCAAGGACGGCCATATCGCGATCGTCCCCTATACGCCCACATCGACTGCGCGACTGATGGGACTGCTCGGCAGCGAGGATCTGCTTACCTCGCCGGCCTATGAGGAGGCCAAGGCGAAGGGCCAGCCCATGGCGTTGATCTATACGGAGGTCGCGCGCCGGACGCCCGCGAAGACCACCGCCGAATGGCTGGAAATCTTCGCGGCCAACGACATTCCCGCGATGCGGGTTCGCGACCTCGACGATATCCGCAACGATCCCCATCTTGCCGCGACCGATTTCTTTCGCCCTCGCGAACATCCTGACGTGGGCGCCTTTTTCGAGATGCGGCCGCCGGTCAAATATGGCGCCGCGGCGCCGCGCGACCTTGGCTATGCGCCGCGCATCGACGGCGACGGCGAGGCGATCCGCGCCGAACTGGCGGCGCGGCGGGGTTGAACATCCCCCGTTGCATATTGGCGCGCGCGCCCTAGCATCCCCGCAAATCGAAAAAGGGGGATGCTCATGTCACAAAGCCTGCTCGCGCCCGGTGCGGTGCTCGTCCTGTGGACGCTCGTGATGGCCGTATGGGTCGCCGCGACGCGCCTGCCGGCGCTCAAGAAAATGGGGGTCGACCTCAAGACCGCGCCGCCCGGCGGCCGCGGCGCCGATCTGGAAGGCGTCCTGCCGCCCGCGGTGAACTGGAAGTCGCACAATTACACCCACCTGCTCGAACAGCCGACGATCTTCTATGCGACGATCATCTTCCTGCACCTGTCGGGCGGCAACACCGGCCTCACGCGCGGGCTCGCCTGGGCCTATGTCGTCATCCGCATCGTCCACAGCCTCTGGCAGGTGACGGTGAACCGGATTCCGGTCCGCTTCACCCTGTTCCTGCTGTCGACGCTGTGCCTGTTCGCGCTGGCGCTGCTCGCCGTGATCGCAACCTTGGGCTGAGGGGAAAACCATGGAAACGAACGCCATATTGGGACCGGTCGCGACGCTCGCGCTCTGGTCGATGGTCATGTGGGTGTGGATGTACGCGACGCGTATCCCCGCGATGGGCCGAGCGAAAATCGACGCCAAGAATCTTGTCGGCACGACGGGCCGCGGCCTCGACGAGGTGCTGCCCGCCGAAGTCCAGTGGAAGGCTCATAATTACAACCATCTGATGGAACAGCCGACGGTCTTCTACGCCGTCGCGCTGGCGCTCGCGGTCGGCGGCATGGGCGGCGGCCTCAACACGCAGATCGCCTGGGCCTATGTCGGCCTGCGCATCCTCCACAGCCTGATTCAGGCGACGGTCAATCGCGTGATGTGGCGCTTCGCGGTGTTCGCGCTGGCGAGCCTCGCGCTGATCGCGCTCTGCCTGCACGCCTTCATCGGTTTCGTGGTGCATTGAGAAGACGTCGCCCCCGCGCAGGCGGGGGCGAAGGTCTATCGCGAAAAACGCCCCGCCAGTTCGACATGCGTCGACCAGCGGAACTGCCCGACGGGCCGCACCCAGTCGAGCCGGTAGCCGCCCTGTACCAGCAGCTTCGCATCGCGCGCAAAGCTCGCGGGATTGCAGCTCACATAGGCAATCGCGGGCACCTTCGACGCCGCGATCTGCTTCACCTGCTCCTCGGCTCCCGCGCGCGGCGGGTCGAGGATCACCGCACCGAAGCGATCGAGTTCCGCGGGCACCAGCGGCCGCCGGAACAGATCGCGATGCTCGGTCGCGACCAACGCCCGCGCGCGGTTCGCCGCGCCGGTCAGCGCCGCGATCGCATCGCGCGCGCCCTCGGCGGCATAGACCTTTCGTCCCGCCTGCACCGACAGCGCGAAGGTGCCGACCCCCGCGAACAGGTCGGCGACCGCTGCCGCGTCGCCGATCGCATCGCGCACCGCCTCGACGAGCGCCGCCTGCCCCGCCGCCGTCGCCTGCAGGAAAGCGAAGGGCGGCACCTCGACGCCAATGGTCCCGAAATGCGCGGTCGGCGGCTCGGGCTGCCACACGGTTTCGAGCCCGTCGCCCTGATCGACAGCGAGGCGCGCCAACGCATGATCGCCCGCAAAATCCTGCAACGCCATCGCCGCGTCGAGCCCTTCCGCCCGCACCCCCTCCAGCACCACCTCGGCACCCTGATCGAGCATCTGCAGCTTGACCTTCACCGGGCGCCGCTGCGGCGCGATGCCGTCCAGCAAAGCGCGGATCGGGGCGACGAGCGCGAACAGTTCGGGCACCAGCAGCGGACACATGCGCATGTCGACGATCTGGTTGCTCTGCGCTGCGTTGAAGCCGAGCGCGACCTGCCTGCCGATCTTGAACGCGGTGAGCGCCGCGCGGCGTCGGCTTTGCGGCGGCGACAACAAGGCGGGCAACACCTCCCCCGCCGCGATCTGCTGCCCCTCGAGCGCACCCACGACGCGGCTCTGCACGAAGTCGGCGAGCGCGGCTTCGGACACATGCTGCAACTGGCAGCCGCCGCATTTGCCGAAATGGCGGCACACCGGCTCGGCGCGGTTCGGTCCCGGCACCAGCGTCCCGTCGGCCGTGATATGATCGCCGGGCACCGCGCCAGCGACATGGCGCCCGTCGGCGGTCACGCCATCGCCGCGCGCGGCGATGCGCTCGATCAGCGCGCTGTCGTTCATATCAGTCCCACATCAGATCATCGGCCACAAGGCCGGGGCCTATACGGCGCGCGGCGGCGATATGCCAGCCCACCGCCGCGACCGCCGCATCGAACGCGTCGCCGCCGCCCGCGAGCATCGCCCCGCACGCCCCCGCCAGCACATCGCCCGTTCCCGCGGTCGCGAGCCAGGGGCTCCCCGGCCACGCCGCGACGACGCGCCCGTCGGGAGCTGCAACAACCGTGTCCGCACCCTTGTAGATGACCACAGCCCGCGTCCGCGCAGCGGCCGCCATCGCGCGATGTATCTTGTCGCCCTCGATGTCCGGAAAGGCCCGCGCGAACTCCCCCTCGTGCGGTGTCAATATAGCCCTCGTCCCGCCGCCAAGGCGCGGGAGCGCGGACAGGATAGCGCTCGCATCGAGGACGACCGGCTTGCCGCTGTCCAGCGCCGCCGCCACATCGGAATCAAGATCGCCGCCAGACGGATAGCCCGGCCCCAGAATGACAGCGCCCAGCCGTTTGTCACCTAGCCGCTCGGCATAGCCCCCCCCATCTTCCGCGATCAGGGCCGCGAACGGCGGGGTGCCGGACCCGCTGAGCACGACATAGCCCGCCCCCGCGCGGAGCGCCGACGCCGCGGCCAGCCCGGCCGCACCCGGCATCGCCCCGGCCCGCACCAGTACCATGCCGCGGCTGAACTTATGCGCGTCTGCAGAGGGTATACCGCTGACCGGCTTAGGCAGTGTCCGGATCCGCCGATCGGGTTCGATCCCGATCGGCGCAAGCAGAACGCGGCCGCAAGCCGCGGCAGACGGCAGCAGTACATGCGCGAACTTCAGCGCCCCCAGTGCGACCGTGACATCAGCGGGGAGTGGCGGCAACCATGGCGCGACCCCGTCACTATCGACTCCGCTCGGAACGTCGACGGCCACTACACGCAACCCGGCAAATCCCCTTAGGATGTCGAACAGCTCGTCCGACAGCGGCCGCGACAGGCCCATTCCGAACAGCGCATCCACGATCAGCGGCGCCGGGGCGGTATCGGGACCGAGCGGCTCTACGGGGCCGGTCCAGCGCCGCCGCGCCACCTGCGCCAGATCGGTTGCGGGCGGCGCCAGCGCGGCCACCCGAACCGCCGCGCCCCGCGCCGTGAGAATCCGCGCGGCGACGTAGCCGTCGCCGCCATTGTTCCCCGGCCCGCAGAGAACGAGGATCGGCCCTCCGGCCGCCATACGCCAGGCAATGTCGGCCACCGCCACGCCCGCGCGTTCCATCAACTCCGAAAGCGACGTCCCCAGCCCCACGCACCGCGCTTCGGCCGCACGCATGATGTTGCTTGGAAAGACGGGAGCATCGGCGGGAACGGGCATAGGCGCAGTTTAGAACATCGAACCATCCATGGGAATCGTCATTGCGAGCGCAGCGAAACAATCCAGGGCGATTTACGGCACTCTGGATTGTTTCGCTGCGCTCGCAATGACGAGTGGATTACTTTGCCCCGCCCGTATTCGCGGGCAGTCGATAACGGTCGCTCCCCACCGCAACCTCGATCATCCCGTCCCCGACGATCGTCACTTTCGCAGGCTCGGCGCCATCGGCCGATACCACCCCGCGGCCGTCGGTCGCGATTTGCAGGCGGCGGTATCCGACGTCCGTCTTGCCGACCACCAGCACGGTGCCGTCGGCGCCGGTCATTTCGGTGATCGTGCAGTCGCGGTCGAACGCCTTCGCGCCTTCGAGCGCGCAGTCGATAAGGCCGTCGAGCGCCGCTTCCTTGCTGCCGCGCGCTTCGGCCTCGGCAAGCTTGCCATTATCGGGGCCGCCGTTGCAGCCCGCGACAAGCAAGACCGCGATCAAGCCCCCGAGTTTCTTCATCTTTTGCCCTTCAACTGCGACAGGTCGCGCACCGCGCCGCGCGCGGCGCTGGTCGTCATCGCCGCATAGGCCTGAAGTGCTACCGAAACCTTGCGCGGACGCGCCTTGGCGGGCTGCCACGCATCGTCGCCCCTCGCTTCCATCGCCGCGCGCCGCGCCGCGAGTTCCGCGTCGGAAAGGACCAGCTTGATGCTCCGCCCCGGAATGTCGATCTCGATCAGGTCGCCATTCTCGACCAGCCCGATCGCGCCGCCTTCCGCCGCCTCGGGCGAGACATGGCCGATCGACAGGCCCGAGGTGCCGCCCGAAAAGCGTCCGTCCGTGATCAGCGCACAGGCGGCACCAAGCCCCTTCGATTTCAAATAGCTCGTCGGATAGAGCATTTCCTGCATTCCCGGTCCGCCCCTCGGCCCTTCGTAACGGATGACGACGACATCGCCCGCCTCGACCTGCCCGGTCAATATGCCCGCAACCGCGGCGTCCTGGCTTTCATAAACTTTGGCCGGCCCTGCGAATTTCAGGATCGATTCGTCGACCCCGGCAGTCTTCACGATGCAGCCGTCGAGCGCGATATTGCCCGACAGCACGGCAAGCCCGCCGTCCTTGCTGAACGCATGCTCCGCCGAGCGGATCACCCCCGCCTCGCGGTCGAGGTCGAGCGAATCCCAGCGCCGGTCCTGGCTGAACGCGGTCTGCGTCGGCACGCCGCCGGGGGCCGCCATGAAGAAGGTCTGCACATCGGGATCGTTGGTGCGCGAAATATCCCATTTGTTGAGCGCATCACCCAGTGTCGCGCTATGCACGGTCGGCAGATGCGCGTGGAGCAGCCCAGCGCGCTCGAGCTGGCCGAGGATCGCCATGATGCCGCCGGCGCGGTGGACGTCCTCCATATGGACGTCCTGCTTCGCCGGCGCGACCTTCGACAGGCAGGGAACGCGGCGCGACAGCCGGTCGATGTCGGTCATGGTGAAATCGACCCCCGCCTCATGCGCGGCGGCGAGCAGATGGAGCACGGTGTTGGTCGACCCGCCCATCGCGATGTCGAGGCTCATCGCATTCTCAAACGCCTCGAAACTCGCGATCGTGCGCGGCAGCACGCGGTCGTCGCCCTCCTCATAATGGCGGCGGCACATCTCGACGATCATCCGTCCCGCGCGCAGGAACAGCGCCTTGCGGTCGGCGTGCGTCGCCAGCGTCGAACCGTTGCCCGGCAGCGACAGCCCCAGCGCCTCGGTCAGGCAGTTCATCGAATTGGCGGTGAACATGCCCGAACAGCTTCCGCAGGTCGGGCACGCCGCCTGTTCGATCGCGGTCACCTCGGCATCGCTGTATTTTTCGTCGGCGGCGGCGACCATCGCATCGACCAGGTCGAGCGCGACCTCCTTGCCCTTCAGCACGACCTTGCCCGCCTCCATCGGCCCGCCCGACACGAACACGACCGGGATATTGATCCGCAGCGCCGCCATCAGCATCCCCGGCGTGATCTTGTCGCAGTTGGAGATGCACACCATCGCATCGGCGCAATGGGCATTGACCATATATTCGACGCTGTCGGCGATCAGGTCGCGGCTCGGCAGGCTATAGAGCATCCCGTCATGGCCCATGGCGATGCCGTCATCGACCGCGATCGTATTGAATTCCTTGGCGACCCCGCCCGCCGCCTCGATCTCGCGCGCGACCATCTGGCCGAGGTCCTTCAGGTGAACATGGCCGGGAACGAACTGGGTGAAGCTGTTGACCACCGCGATGATCGGCTTGCCGAAATCGCCGTCCTTCATCCCCGTCGCGCGCCAGAGCCCGCGCGCGCCCGCCATGTTGCGGCCATGGGTGGTGGTGCGGGAACGATAAGAAGCCATTTGGAGAGTTCCTGAGAATATTATTTCAATAATTAGCGAGTGGAAGCGCCTCTACACGCCTATGCGGGCAGTTTCAACGATATATTCTTACACATTGTTGCGAGCCGCTCGGCGAACAGCGCCCGCCCCGCCGCATCGCCGACCAGATCCTGCCGCATCTCGATCCCGACATAGGGAATGGCGTTCGCCTCCGCATGGCGGTTCATCGTCGCGTTGAGCAGCTTGCCCGAATAGGGAAGCTGATCGCCGACGGTCAGCCCCTCGCCTCGCAAGGAGGCGATGGCCGGCCCCGCAAGTCGGTCATCCTCATTATAGAGCACCCCGACCTGCCACGGTCGCGCCTGGTTCGGATCGCTCGCCAGCGATGGCGTGAAGCTGTGGAGCGACAAGATCATCGCCGGGCGATGCGCCGCAATCGTCGCGGCGATATGGTCGTGATAGGGACGGAAGAAGCGAGCAAGCCGGGCCTCGCGGCCGTCATGATCGAGTGCGTTTCCGGGTATGGCATGCCCGTCGCTGGCGATCGGGATCGCGCCGGGCGAATCCTCGTCGCGATTGCAGTCGACGACGAGCCGCGACACGCCGCCGAGGATCGCGGCATCGACCGCAGCCGCCTCGACCAGCAGCGCCGCCACCTCGGCGACGCCGATGTCGATCGCGATATGATTGCGGAGCAGCGCCGGATCGATGCCAAGGTCGATGTCCTCCGGCACATGCGCAGAAGCATGATCGCCGATCAGCAGCACGCCGCCCGCGCGCGGTGCTCCCAATTGCCGCCACGCCTCGCTCATCTGAGCGCTCCTGCAAGCTGCCACCAGTGCGGATGGCTCGCCACAAGCCGCGCCGCTGCCGCATCGCGCCCGGCGGGAGCATCGAACAGCGCGAAGCAGGTCGCGCCCGAGCCGGACATACGCGCAAGCCAAGGCTTCAGCGCGCCCAGTTCGGTCAGCATATCGACGATCGCGGGGCACTGGGCAATTGCGGGGCGCTGCAAATCGTTGCGCGACGCGAAAAGCTGCGCGCGCAGATCGGCGCCGGTAAACAGCGGCCCACGATCGACGCCGTCCCACGCCGCGAACACCGGCCCCGTCGCTACGGGTTGGCGCGGATTCACGAGCAGCACCGGCGTTCCGCTCAGCGCGAGTTCCGGCGCCGCGCTCAACTGCTCGCCGACGCCGGTGCCGAGGCAGGTGGCGCTCGCGACGCAGGCCGCGATATCGGCGCCGAGCGGCGCGACCAGCCGCGCCAGCGGGGCATCGCCGATTTCGGGCAGGAAATGCCGCCGCAACAGCCGCGCCATCGCCGCGGCATCGGCCGACCCGCCGCCGATCCCCGCCGCCACGGGCAAGCGCTTGGTCAGCCGGATCGCCAGCGGCGGCACGCGCTCCGCGCCATAACGTTCGCGTATCAGCGCTAGCACGCGCCGCACCAGATTATCGGCGCCGTCCGACAATCCTTCGGCAAATTCGCCGTCGAGGATCAGCCGGTCGGCGTCGGCCACCTCGACAGCCAGCGCATCGCCCGCATCGACGAATGCAAACAAGGTCTCGATCTCATGATAGCCATCGGGACGCCGGGCGCGGATATGCAGCGCCAGATTGATCTTTGCCCAGCCGGTTTCGCGAAGGACAGTCATCACGGCGCCGTCGTCGCGGTCGTCAGCCCGTCGCGCAGCTTGGCCGCAATCCGCGCCGCCATATCGGCCTCGGCGAGCAATGCCGCCGCGCGCCACGTGTAGCGCGCCTGGAACTTGCGCCCCGCCAGCCAATAGGCATCGCCCAGATGCTCGACGATCACCGCATTGCCGGGCTCGCTCGCCTGCGCCTTTTCGAGCAGCGGGACCGCGTCGGCGGTCCGCCCGGTAAGGAAATAGGCCCAGCCGAGCGAATCGGTGATCGCGGCATCCTGCGGCTCGGCCTGCCACGCCGCCTCGATCCGCGCGAGCGCCTGCGCGACATCCTTGCGCCGTTCGATTGCCGAATAGCCCGCGAAATTGAGCACCGCCGCGTCGTCGGGACGCAGCGCGACCGCCTGCTCGATCAGCGCCGACGCGCCATCCCAATCATCAGCCTGCAACCGCAGTTCGGCGCGCGCAATGAGCAGATTTCCGCGCAGCGCGCGATCCTCGGGCCCATCGCCCAGCGTCGCCTCGATTCCGGCATAAGCGCGCGCCGTTGCTTCACGGTCGTCGGCGCGCCGCGCGATGTCGGCGAAGCGCGCGAACAGGCTGCGCGCCGGAGAGGCCTTTGCCGCCGCTTCGGCAAGCGCGGTCGCCCCCGCAAGGTCGCCCGCATCGGCCATCAATTCGGCGCGGCGCATCTGAAGTACGGGCGGAATCGGCGCGCGGCCACCCATCAATAGTGCCGCAGCATCGCTTTCCTGCTCGGCGCGATCGAGCGATTCTACGAGCGCCGAGCGCACCGCCCAATCGCGGTCGTCGAGCCAGAAGGCGGCGCGCCCGAACAGTAGCGACAGTCTGGCGTTGCCATTCGGCATCCGCGCGAAGCCGTCGCCGAGCAGCGCGAGCCAATGCGCCATCCCGCCGCGCGGCGTCGACACCGGCTGGTCGGGAAGCAGCAGCATCGGATCTTCACGCCCGCCCGCCGCCAGCGCGATCCGCCCGCGTAGCGCGTCGGCTGCCTCCCCCTCGCCCATCGCGGCGAATGTTGCCGCAAGGCGCAGTGCGACGAGCTGGCTCATCCGATCGGTCGGGGTGGTCCGGGCGGCCAGCGCCACCGCCTCCGCCGGCCGCTTCGCCGCAAGTTGAACCAGGGCCGCTTCCAGTTCCAGCGCTGGTTCGGGGCGTCCCTTACTGGCCGCGGCGAGCAAATGCCGCTCGGGTATTTTTTCCCGCGCGCCGACGTCGATCCAGCTCTGAAAGGCCGGGAGTATCAGCCGGGCGATCGCATCGCCGCCGGCCTTGTCGGACCGGCCGTTCAGATAATCGCGCGCGCCCTTCCAGTCCGCACGCCGCATCGCATCGACGACAAGCACGAGTTGGGCGTCGAAACGCCGGTCGCCGCCCTGCCACAGCCGAAGCGCGGCGCTGCGCGCGGCGGACAGGTCGCCCGCTTGAATCGCCTGTTCGAGCATCCGGCCGCGCAGCCCGGGCAACTCGGGCGCCGCGCTCGCGACGTGGGTCAGCGCCGCCAGCGCCGCGACCGGATCGTTCGCTTCCTCGGCCAGCCGCGCATCCGCCAGCGCCGCCAGTGTGGCGCCATCGTCGACGGCCGCCTTCACGGGACCGGCGGCGGCAAGCGCGCCGACGGCGAAAATCAGGCGAACGGACTTACATATTGGGGTAATTGGGGCCTCCGCCGCCTTCGGGGGTGACCCAGTTGATATTCTGGGTCGGGTCCTTGATGTCGCAGGTCTTGCAGTGGACGCAATTCTGCGCGTTGATGACGAAACGCGGATTGCCCTCGTCCTGCCCGACGACCTCGTAAACCCCCGCCGGACAATAACGCTGCGCGGGCTCGTCGTAGAGCGGAAGATTATATTCGATCGGGATCGACGGGTCCTTCAATTGCAGATGGACCGGCTGATCCTCCTCATGATTGGTGTTCGACAGGAACACCGAGGACAGGCGGTCGAAGGTCAGCACGCCATCGGGCTTCGGATAGTCCGGCTTCTTCATCTGGTCGGCGCGATAGAGCGTCGTGTTGTCGGGGTGATGCTTCATCGTGAAGGGCACGCGGATGCCGAAATTCTCCAGCCACATCGTCATGCCCGCCAGCATCGTGCCGGCGAGGTCGCCGAACTTCTCGACCAGCGGCAGCACGTTGCGAACGACGCCGAGCTCCTTCTTCACCCAGCTTTCGTCATAGGCGTCCTGATAGGCGGTCAGCACATCGCCCTCGCGCCCGGCGGTGACGGCAGCAAAGGCTGCCTCCGCCGCCATCATGCCCGACTTCATCGCCGTATGCGTGCCCTTGATGCGCGGCACGTTGAGGAAGCCCGCGGTGTCGCCGATCAGCGCGCCGCCCGGAAAGGCGAGCTTCGGCACCGATTGCCAGCCGCCGTCGCTGATCGCTCGCGCGCCATAGGAGACGCGCTTGCCGCCTTTGAGAATCTTCGCGATCTCGGGATGCGTCTTCCACTTCTGCATCTCCTGAAAGGGGGAGATGTGCGGGTTGCGATAGTTGAGCCAGGTCACGAAGCCCAGCGCGACCTGCCCGTTCGCCTGATGATAGAGGAAGCCGCCGCCATTGGCATTCTCGTCGAGCGGCCAGCCCTGCGTGTGGATGACGCGGCCCGGCGCATGATTGGCCGGATCGATGTCCCAGAGTTCCTTGACCCCGATGCCGTAAACCTGCGGCTCGCAATCGGCGTCGAGCGCGAATTGCGGCTTGAGCATCTTGGTCAGGTGCCCGCGCACGCCTTCGGCGAAGAAAGTGTATTTCGCATGGAGTTCGAGGCCGGGGGCATAGTCGGGTTTGTGGCTGCCGTCGCGGGCGATGCCCATGTCGCCGGTCGCGACGCCCTTCACCGATCCATCCTCATTATAGAGGATTTCGGCCGCGGCGAAGCCGGGGAAGATTTCGACCCCCAACCCTTCAGCCTGCTCGGCGAGCCAACGGCAGAGGTTGCCGAGGCTGCCCGTGTAAGTGCCCTTGTTGTGCATGAAACCGGGCGAAATAAATTCGGGAAGGCCGAACTTCTTCGTCTTGGTCAGCACCCAATGCTGATTGTCGTTCACCGGCACTTCGGCGAGCGGGCAACCCTGCCCCCGCCACTCGGGGATCAGTTCGTCGAGCGATTTGGGGTCGATCACCGCACCCGACAGGATATGCGCGCCGACTTCGGACCCCTTTTCGAGGATGCAGACCGACAATTCGCTGCCCGCCTCGTTCGCCAGTTGCTTCAGCCGGATCGCCGCCGAAAGCCCCGCAGGCCCCGCCCCGACGATCACGACGTCATAGGGCATCGATTCCCGTTCGCTCACCGCAAGTACCTTTCTGCCGTCCCCGCGCGGGATCATTCATCGTGTCCCGCGCTCACTCTGTCACATATTGCGATGCCCGCCAATTGACGGCCCCGTCAACTGCCTGTTTGAAACAAAATCATGGGTGGGCGCAATTCAACCTTGCTGGCCGAAAGCTATCATGACTGGTGGTCGCTGGCCGGCGTGGACTCGCTTGTCGGCGAAGCGCCGACGGGCTGGCTCGATGCGCCCGTCGCCAATGACGTTGCAGCAAGGCCCAAGCCCTCGCCGGTCGCCGAGCCCGAGGCCCCGCCGCTTCCCGCCGCGCTCCAGCGCCGCGAAGCACCCATCGAGGCGGCCTCCAAGGGTCCGGTTGCGCTCCCCGACGGCTGGGACGCCTTCCAGACATGGCTCGCCGAAAGCCCAGACGTGCCGGGCAGCCAGTGGGACGCGCGCCGCGTGCTTCCGCAGGGGCAGGCCGAAGCGCCGCTGATGCTGCTCACCGCTTGGCCCGAGATCGACGACCAGCGCGACGCCGCCCTCTTTTCCGGCCCCGCGGGTCAGCTTCTGGACGCGATGCTGCGCGCGATCGGGATGGCGCGCGCCGACTGCTATCTCGCCAGTCTCGCCGTCACGCGCCCGCCCGGCGGCCGCTGCGACGAGAAGGACAAGGGCGAGCTCGACCGGCTGCTCTGGCATCACCTCGGGCTCGCAAAGCCGCAGCGCCTGCTGCTGATCGGCAGCGACATCGTGCAGATGGCGGCGGGGCTGTCGCTTCCCGACGCGCGCGGAAGGTTACTCGATCTTAACCAAGATGGCGGCAAGATGGAGGCCGTGGCAGTCGCGCACCCCGCGATGCTGCTTGCCCGGCCAGCGCAAAAGGCAGCTGCCTGGGATAGCCTGAAACTGTTCAACCGGGGACGTTGACAGAGATATGAAGACGATGACCGTGAAACTGCTTTCGAGCGCATTTCTGGCCCTGGCCGTAACGGCCTCACCCGCGCTCGCCGCCGATACCGGCACCCCCGACCTGCTCGCCGCGCCGCAGACGGTGCCCGACATTCTCTCCTCGAAACAGAAACAACTCTATACGCAGGTGCTCGCCGCGATCCGCGGCCAGCGCTGGGCCGAAGCGAAATCCTTGCTCGGCGACGACAATGGGCCGCTCGCCGATTTCCTGCGCGCCGAACTGCTCACCGCCGCGAACAGCCCGCGCGCCGAAGTCGCCGACATCATGCCGATCCTCGCGCGCTCGCCCGAACTGCCGCAGGCCGAACAACTCGGCCGCCTCGCGACCAAGCGCGGCGCAACCGACATCCCGACGCTTCCCTATCAGAACCGCCTGAGCTGGTCGGGCACCGCGCCGCGCCGCGTCGGCGCCGACAGCGTCAGCGACCCGTTCGCGGCGGGCCTCGCGCGCTCGATCCCCGACCGGATCAAGAATGACGACCCGGCGGGCGCCGAATCGCTCTATATGGCGGTCGCCGACAAGCTGACGCCCGAGGCGCGCGACGAATGGCGGCAGAAGATCGCCTGGTCCTATTATATCGAGAATGACGATCAGAATGCGCTGCGCCTGTCGCAGGCCTGCACCGAAGGCCGCGGCGCCTGGGCGACGCAGGCCGCGTGGGTGCAGGGGCTCGCCGCGTGGCGCCTGCGCGACTATCCGACCGCGCTCGTCTCGTTCGACCGCGTCGCGCGCGAAGCGCCCGACAGCGAACTGCGCGCCGCGGCCTATTATTGGGCGTCGCGCGCCGCGATCGCTTCGGGCCAGCCGCAGTCGGTGCAGTCGCGCCTGCGCGCCGCCGCCGCGAACGAGGAAACCCTCTATGGCCTGCTCGCCGCCGAAACGCTCGGCATCGAAACCGGCAGCCAGCGCGAAAATGTCCGTCCCGACCGCAGCGCCTGGCGCGCGCTCGAGGATCTGCCCAACGTCCGCGCCGCCATGGCGTTCGCCGAGATTGGCGAGGACGCCTATGCCGGCGAACTGCTGAAGCATCAGGCGCGCATCGGCAATCCGAACCAGCACGCCCAACTCGCCGGCATGGCGCAGGCGCTCAGCCTGCCCGAAACGCAGCTCTATCTCGCGCACAACACGCCGCAGGGCCGCAAGCTCGCGACGGCGGCGCGCTATCCGCAGCCCAAATGGGAACCCAACGGCGGCTGGCGGGTCGATCCGGCGCTCGTCTTTGCCCACACGCTCCAGGAATCGCGGTTCCAGCGCGCGGTGGTCAGCCCGGCGGGTGCGATGGGACTGATGCAGGTGCGCCCCGGCACCGCATCCGACCTCGCGCGCTGGAACGGCGACGGCCGCGCGCCGGGCGACCTCAAGACGCCCGCGGTCAACATGGATTTCGGCCAGCGCTATCTCGAATATCTCAGCAAGGACGGCTCGACGGGCGGCCTGCTGCCCAAGGTGATCGCCGCCTATAACGCCGGCCCCGCGCCGATCGCGCGCTGGCAGAGCGAGATTCGCGACAATGGCGACCCGCTGCTCTACATCGAATCGATCCCCTATTGGGAAACGCGCGGCTATGTCGGCACCGTCCTGCGCAATTACTGGATGTACGAAGCGCAGCAGGGCAAGCCGTCGGTCAGCCGCGCGGCGCTCGCGCAGGGCAAATGGCCGCGCTTCCCCGACAGCAAGGATCGCACCCGGCTGAGCTGGGCCGGCGGCCTCGCCGATGCCAATTGACGCCAATGCCGATTGACGAAAGCCTGCCGTTCCGGCCGGTTCGCATCGCCATCCTGACGGTTTCGGACAGCCGCAGCGCGGCCGACGACAAATCGGGCGACACGCTAGAGCAGTTGCTGACCGCCGCGGGTCACACGCTCACCGCGCGGGCGATCATCCGCGACGAAAGCGACCTGATCGTCTCGCGTCTCCACAACTGGATCGATGATCCCGAGGTCGACGTCGTCATCACCACCGGCGGCACCGGCCTTACCGGCCGTGACGTCACGCCCGAGGCGCTGCACCGCCTCGACGGCAAGGATATTCCCGGCTTCGGCGAATTGTTCCGCTGGCTGAGCTACCAGACGATCGGCACTTCGACGATCCAGTCGCGCGCCTGCGCGGTTGTCGCACGCGGCACCTATATCTTCGCGCTTCCCGGCTCGACCGGCGCAGTGACCGACGCGTGGGAGGGCATCCTCGCCACCCAGCTCGACAGCCGCCATAAGCCCTGCAACTTCGTCGAGTTGATGCCGCGATTGACCGAATAGCCCCCTCCCGCAAGCGTGAGGGGCAGCGAGAGTTGCGAGCTTGCTCGCTACTCGCAGCGGGGTGGGCCATTGCAACGTCGCTGCCCACCCCCGACCCCTCCCGCCTGCTGGAGGGGAGAAGGTGTTTATTTGTTCTTTATTTGTTCTCATCGGCGGAATATCCTCCCCCGATGGACTCGCCGAAACCCCTCCCCCCGATTTCGGGCCGCGGCGCCCCGACCAATCTCCGCCCGACCCGCACCGGCTCGCTCGGTCTCGAAGCCGATGGTGACTGGCTCGACGCGGCCGAGGATATCGACGGCGCCCCGCCGCCGCTGCGAACGACGGTGACCGTCGAACATCCGAAGACGATCATCGCGCGCAACAGTTCGCCTGACATCGGTTTCGATCGCTCGATCAATCCCTATCGCGGCTGCGAGCATGGCTGCATCTATTGCTTCGCGCGGCCGACGCACGCCTATCACGACCTGTCGCCCGGCCTCGATTTCGAAAGCAGGCTCTTCGCCAAGCCCGACGCCGCGAAACTGCTGCGGCAGGAACTGGCGAAGCGCAATTACAAGGTCGCCCCGGTCGCGATCGGCACCAACACCGACGGCTATCAACCGATCGAGCGCGAATGGCGGATCACCCGTGCGGTCGTCGAGGTACTCGCCGAAACGAAGCACCCGCTGCTGATCACCACCAAGTCCGACCGGCTGCTCCGCGACATCGACCTGCTCGCGGCGATGGCGCGCGACGATCTGGTCGGGGTCGCGATTTCGGTGACGACGCTCGACGCGGCGCTCGCGCGCACCCTCGAACCCCGCGCGCCGCATCCGCGCCGCCGCCTGGCAGCGATCCGCAAGCTCATCGACTCCGGCGTACCGACGCAGGTCAACATTTCGCCGATCATCCCCGCGATCACCGATCACGAGATAGAGGCGATCATGGCGGCCGCCGCCGAAGCCGGGGCGATCCGCGCTTCCTACATATTGATGCGCCTGCCCTATGAGGTCGCCCCGCTCTTCCGCGCCTGGCTCGCCGCCCACTACCCCGACCGCGCCGAAAAGGTGATGCACATGGTCCAGGACATCCGCGGCGGCCGCGACAACGATCCCGGCTTCTTCACCCGCATGAAAGGCCAAGGCATCTGGCCCCAACTCATCCGCCAGCGCGTCCGGCGCGCCGCTCGCGAGCACGGCATGGACCGCCGTTTCCCACCGCTCCGCTGCGACCTGTTCCGGCCGCCCGAGCGCGATGGGCAGATGGAGTTGTTCTGACCGGCTGCCCAGCCAAAGCCGTCATTGCGAGCGAAGCGAAGCAATCCAGAGCGGTTTACGCCACTCTGGATTGCTTTGCTTCGCTTCGCTCGCAATGACGACAGGATGGAAAGCCTAAGCCTCCACCAGTGACCGCAGCTTGTAATCCTTGTAATCGTCCCTGATCTGCCGCTTCAGGATTTTCCCCGTCGCAGTGTGCGGCAGTTCATCGACGAAGACGACCTCGTCGGGCAGCCACCATTTCGCGACCTTGTCCTTGAGGTAATCGACGATGCCCGCCTCGCTCACCTCGGCGCCGGGCTTTTTCACGATCAGCAGGATCGGCCGCTCGTCCCACTTCGGGTGGAACACACCGACCGCCGCGGCTTCCTGCACCCCCGGCGCGCCGACCGCCGCATTTTCGAGCTCGATCGACGAAATCCATTCACCGCCCGACTTGATCACATCCTTCGCGCGGTCGGTGATCTGCATGACGCCGTCGGGGTGGATCACCGACACGTCGCCGGTGTCGAACCAGCCGTCGGCGTCGGTGGCATCGGCGTCGGCCTTGAAATAGCGCTGGATGATCCACGGCCCGCGGCATTGCAGGCGTCCGCTCGTCACGCCGTCGCGCGGCAATATATTGTCCTCGTCGTCGACGATGCGCAGTTCGACCCCGAACGGCGGGCAGCCCTGATGGCAGATGACATCGACCTGCTCGTCGAAGCTCAGGCTGTCCCAGTTCCACGGACGTCGGCCCATCGTCCCGATCGGGCTGGTTTCGGTCATGCCCCAGGCATGGCCGACATAGACGCCCGCCTTCATGAAGCGCTCGACCATCGCGCGCGGCGCCGCCGATCCGCCGATGTTGACCTGCCGGAGCGCGCCATAGCCGATGCCGGTTGCGTCCATATGCGCGAACATCGCGAGCCACACGGTCGGCACGCCCGCGCTGTGCGTCACCCCCTCGGCGTGCATCAGGTCGCACAGCGCCTGCGCGTCGTTGGTCGCCGAAAAAACCATCTTCGCGCCCACGGTCGCCGCCGCGAAGGGAACGCCCCAGCTGTTCGCGTGGAACATCGGCACGATCGGCAGGATCACGCTGCGGTTCGACATGTCGAAGGCGTCGGGCTGAACCTCGGTGATCGCGTGCAGGACGTTCGAGCGATGCTCATAGATCACACCCTTGGGATTGCCCGTCGTGCCGCTGGTATAGCAAAGCCCGACCGGATCGCGCTCGTCGAGTTCCACCCACGCAAAACGCCCGTCCTCGGCCGCGATCAGGTCGCGATAGGACAGATAGCCGTCCTGCGCGGGTGCATCGAACAGGACGAAATGCTCGACGCTCTTCAATTCGGGCCGCAGCCGATCGACGATCGGCAGGAAAGCCGCGTCGAGGAACAGCACCCGATCCTCGGCATGGTTGATGATATAGACGAGTTGCTCGTCGAACAGCCGCGGATTGACCGTGTGCAGGACCCCGCCCATTCCCGCGGTCCCGTACCAGCTCACCAGATGATGGCCGTGGTTCATCGCCAGCGTCGCGATGCGATCGCCCTTCTTCATGCCCAGCTTCACCATAGCGGCCGCGAAGCGGCGCGCATCGCTGCCCACCTCGCCCCACGTCGATCGCGTCACGCTGCCGTCGGCCCAGCGCGAGACGATCTCACGCGCGGCATGTTCGCGCGCGGCGTGGTCGATCAGGCTCGTGACGAGCAGCGGCTGGCCCTGCATTCCCATGATAAGGCATCCTCGATTATCGTTGCCCCCAAGGGATAGGGCCGAAATTGCAGGCGATGCAAGGGTGAAGCCGGTTATCGCACCCGGAAATCGCGCGGTGCGACGAGCGCGAGCGCCGCTTCGGTTACACCCGCAACCATATCGAGGCGCGAGACGGTATCGGGGCCGAGCGCGAAACTCCGTCCCAGTTCGACCCGGATATCGGCATCTGTCAGCGGGTCGCGCGTGGCGATGACAACCTTGCCGCGCGCATCGTCGCGCCGCTCGAGCAGGCCCGCGATCTCCGCCACCGCGTCGGCCAGCTCGACCCGACACGTCAGTTGCAGCGCCGCGGTCGCGGCAATGTCGGCAAGCGACTGCGCCCCGCGCACCGTCACTCGCGGCGTCTCCTCGCCTTCGAGAAGGTCGAGCTCGACCGACAGGATCGCGCAGCCACCTTCGGCCGCCAGCGCTTCCAGCACCTTGCTCGCCTGCTCGTCGAAACAGCTCGACTGGAACTGCCCGCTGCGGTCCGACAGCGTCAGGTTGAGAAAGCGGTTGCCGCGCTGCGACACGCGCGGGCGCGCGCTTTCGACCATCGCCGCCATCACCATCGGGATGCGCGTTCCGGGCGTCATTTCGACATTCTCGCAAATGTCGCCATAGCTGCGCGCGCCGCGCGCCTGGACGATCGCCTCATATTGCTCGACCGGGTGCGCCGAGAAATAGAAACCGAAGGCTTCCTTCTCGCGCGTCATCCGCTCGGCGAGCGTCCAGGGTTCGGCGGCCGGAAGCTGGAGCGCCGGCGCGATCGCGACGTCGCCGCCGAACAGCCCGCCCTGTCCGGTCGAACGCTCGTGCGCCGAACTGTTCGCGCAGGCAAGCAGTGCTTCGGCGCCGGCAAAGGCGCGCGGCCGGTCGGGCTCGACGCAATCGAACGCGCCGCCGCCCGCCAGCGCCTCGATCTGGCGGCGGTTGAGTTGCTTGGGATCGATACGGCTCGCGAAATCGTCGAGGCTCGCAAATTCGCCCTTGGCATGGCGCTCGGCGACGAGCACCTCCATCGCCTTTTCGCCGACCCCCTTCAAGGCGCCGAGCGCATAGCGCACCGCCAATCCATCCTCGCCGCGCCCGACCGAGAAATCGGCCTCGCTGTCGTTGATCGACGGCGGCGCAACTGCGATGTCCAGCCGGCGCATGTCGTCGATGAAGATCGACAATTTGTCGGTCTGATGGCTGTCGAACGACATCGACGCGGCAAAGAACTCATGCGGATAATGCGCCTTCAGCCACGCGGTCTGATAGGAGAGCAGCGCATAGGCGGCGGCATGACTCTTGTTGAAACCGTATCCCGCGAACTTGTCGATCAAGTCGAACAGCTCGTTCGCGGTCCTGGCGTCGATCTTGTTATGCTCGCCGCAGCCCGCAACGAAGGTCTCGCGCTGCGCATCCATCTCGGCCTGAATCTTTTTGCCCATCGCGCGGCGCAGCAAGTCGGCGCCGCCGAGGCTGTAGCCGGCGAGTATCTGCGCCGCCTGCATCACCTGTTCCTGATAGACGAAGATGCCGTAGGTTTCAGCGAGGATGCCCTCGAGCAGCGGGTGCGGATAGGCGATCGGCTCGCGCCCGTTCTTGCGCGCACCGAACAGCGGGATATTGTCCATCGGGCCGGGGCGATAGAGCGCGACGAGCGCGATGATGTCGCCGAAATTGGTCGGCTTCACCGCCGACAGCGTACGCCGCATCCCTTCGGATTCCAACTGGAACACCCCGACCGTCTCGCCGCGCTGGAGAAGGGCGTAAACCTCCTCGTCGTCCCACGCGAGTTGGTCGAGATCGACATCGACCCCGCGCAGCGCAAGCAGCCGCCGCGCTTCCTTGAGCACCGACAGCGTCTTGAGACCGAGAAAGTCGAATTTCACCAGCCCCGCCGTCTCGACATATTTCATGTCGAACTGGGTCACCGGCATGTCCGAGCGCGGGTCGCGATAGAGCGGGACGAGCTGGTCGAGCGGCCGGTCGCCGATCACCACCCCCGCCGCGTGGGTCGAACTGTGCCGCGGCAGCCCTTCGAGCTGGCGCGCCATGTCGAACAGCCGCCGCACCCCGTCGTCCTGCTTATATTCGGTCATCAGCTCGGATACGCCGTTCAGCGCGCGTTCGAGCGTCCAGGGGTCGGTCGGATGGTTCGGCACCAGCTTCGCGAGCCGGTCGACCTGACCATAGCTCATCTGGAGCACGCGGCCGGTGTCCTTCAGCACCGCGCGCGCCTTCAGCTTTCCGAAGGTGATGATCTGCGCAACGGTGTCGCGGCCGTATTTCTCCTGCACATAGCGGATCACCTCGCCGCGCCGCGTTTCACAAAAGTCGATGTCGAAGTCGGGCATCGACACGCGCTCGGGATTGAGGAACCGCTCGAACAGCAGGCCGAGCTTGAGCGGATCGAGGTCGGTGATCGTCAGCGCCCAGGCGACGACGCTCCCCGCGCCCGAGCCGCGCCCCGGCCCCACCGGAATATCGTGCGCCTTTGCCCATTTGATGAAGTCGGCGACGATCAGGAAGTAGCCGGGAAAGCCCATCTGGGTGATGACCCCGACCTCGAAATCGAGCCGCTCGACATAGGCCTGCCGCTCCACCGCGCTCAATTCGGGATAGAGCGCGAGCCGCGCCTCCAGCCCCGCGCGGGCGTCAGCCGCAAGCTGCGCCGCCTCGCCTTCGCGATCGCCCGCGAGGCTGGGCAGGATCGGCGCGCGCTTCGGCGCCATGAAGGCGCAGCGCTGCGCGACGACCAGCGTGTTGCGGATCGCCTCGGGCAGGTCGGAGAAAGCATCCTCCATCGCCTCGGCGGGCTTCAGCCACGCCTCGGGGCTCGACACCCGGCGATCCTCGCTTTCGACATAAGCCGATTGCGCGATGCACAGCATCGCATCGTGCGCGGGGTGGAATTGCGGTTCGACGAAATTGGCGGGGTTGGTCGCGACGAGCGGCAGCGCCCGCGCATAGGCCATGTCGATCAGCGCCTCCTCGGCCGCCGTCTCGGTCGCATCGCCGCGCCGTGACAATTCGATATAGAGCCGTCCGCCGAACAGCGCCTCCAACTGCTCGACATAATCATCGGCCGCGCTCTTCTGCTCGCCCGCGAGCAGCCGCGCGAGCGCCCCCTCGCCGCCGCCGGTCAGGCAGATCAGCCCGTCGGTGCGCCCCGCAAGATCGGCGAGCGCGACATGCGGCTCCTGCTCGACCGGCCGCCCGAGATGCGCGTGCGAGACGAGCGCGCAGAGATTGTTGTAACCCGCATCGTCCTGGGCATAGAGCGCGAGCCAGTCGACCATCGGCGCGCCGTTCGCAAGCCGCTGCCCCGGCCGCGCGACGCTCAGCAGCGCGCCGATGACCGGCTGCACCCCCGCCGCCTTGCACGCCTCGCCGAACGCCATGACGCCATAAAGCCCGTTGCGGTCGGCCACCGCGATCGCCGGAAACCCCCGCTCGCGCGCGGCCTTGGCAATGGCTTTCGGATCGATTGCCCCCTCCAGCATGGTGAAACTGGAAAAGACGCGCAGGGGAACGAAGGGGCTGTAGGCCATAGGGGGACGCTAACGCCGCCCAGATGATTCGACCATGGCCTCGATTCACAAAATCGTCATTGCGAGGCGCCGAAGGCGACGCGGCAATCCAGAGTAGGCGTAAGCCGCCCTGGATTGCTTCGCTACGCTCGCAATGACGAAGGGCCGGGCATTATCCCAGCAATTCCTCAATCTCTTTCCGCAGCAACTCGGGCTTCGTCGTCGGGGCGTGGCGCGACACGGTCTTGCCGTCGCGGTCGACCAGGAATTTGGTGAAATTCCACTTGATCCCGCTGCCGAGCAGACCGGTCTTTTCCTCTTTCAGATGTTTGAAGATCGGATCGGCGTCCGATCCGTTGACGTCGATCTTCGCCATCACCGGAAAGGTCACGTCATAGGTCAGCGAACAGAAATTCGCGATCTCCGCCGCATCGCCCGGCTCCTGCGCGCCGAACTGGTTGCAGGGGAAAGCCAGCACCTCGAACCCGCGATCCTTGTAATCGCGATAGAGTTCCTCCAGCCCCTCATATTGCGGGGTGAAGCCGCATTTCGACGCGGTGTTGACGATCAACAGAACCTTGCCGCGATAATCGGCCAAGGACTGCGACCCGCCGCCGGGCAGCTTCGCCGAAAGATCGTATAAAGCCATAGTTTCTTCCCCCGATTGCATCCCCTCCCGCAAGCGGGAGGGGTAGCGAGACTTGGCAGCTTGCTGCCTAGTCGCAGCGGGGTGGGCAATCGCTCCGTCGCTGGCCCACCCCGCTGCGAGTAACGAGCAAGCTCGTAACTCTCGCTGCCCCTCCCGCTTGCGGGAGGGGTTTCTGGGGAATAGCTTACCCCTCTATCCGCCCCTCGTGCAAGCGCAGCACGCGGTCCATCTTCGCCGCCAGCCGCTCGTTGTGCGTCGCGACCAGCGCCGCCGAGCCATGATCGCGCACCAGTTTCACGAACTGGTCGAACACCCGGTCGGCGGTCGCTTCGTCGAGGTTGCCCGTCGGCTCGTCGGCGAGGACGAGCAAAGGCCGGTTCGCCAGCGCGCGCGCCACCGCGACGCGCTGCTGCTCGCCCCCCGACAGCTTGCTCGGCTTGTGATGCAGCCGCTCGGCGAGCCCCAGCCGTCCGAGCAGGTCGGTCGCGCGTTCCTCGGCCTCACCCTGCCCGGCGCCGCGAATAAGCTGCGGCAGCACGACATTCTCGATCGCGGTGAAATCGGGGAGCAGATGGTGGAACTGATAGACGAAGCCGATTTTCTCGCGCCGCGTCTTGGTCCGCTCGCCCTGATCGAAGCGGGTGACGTCCTCGTCGTCGATACGGATTGTCCCCTCGAAGCCGCCTTCGAGCAGGCCGACTGCTTGCAGCATCGTCGACTTGCCCGATCCCGACGGGCCGAGCAGCGCGACGATCTCGCCGCGACGAAGGCTCGCATCGATCCCGCGCAGCACTTCGATGGTGACGTCGCCCTGCGTGAAGCTACGCTTGAGTTCGGTGAGTTCGAGGAGGACATCACTCATAGCGGAGCACCTGCACCGGATCGGTGTTCGCGGCCTTATAGGCGGGATAGAGCGTCGCGAGGAAACTGAACACGATCGTCATCACCGCGATCCCCGTGATCTCGAACGGATCGGGTTTCGAGGGCAGCTCGGTCAGGAAGCGGATCGACGGGTCCCAAAGCGATTGCCCGGTGATGATCTCGAACCCGCGCAGCACATTCTGGCGGAAAAAGAGCAGGCCGAAACCGATCGCCATTCCCATCAAGGTTCCCGCGACCCCGATCGCCAGCCCGATCGCGATGAAGATGCGCATCACCGAATCGCGCGATGCCCCCATCGTCCGCAATATCGCCATGTCGCGCATCTTGGCGCGCACCAGCATGATCAGCGACGAGATGATGTTGAACGCCGCGACCAGGATGATCAGCGACAGGATGATGAACATCGCGACGCGCTCGATCGACAGCGCCTCGAACAGGCTCGCGTTCATCGATCTCCAATCCGAAATCACCGCCTTCGCCGCGACCTTCTCGGCCAGCGGCTGCAATATGTCGCCGACATGGTCGGGGTCGGTCACCTTGACCTCGATCATCCCGATCTGGTCGCCGCTGAGCAGCAAAAGCTGCGCATCCTCCATCGGCATCACGACATAGGCCTTGTCGAAATCATAGACGCCGATCTCGAAGATTGCCGACACGCGGTAGGCGATTTCACGCGGCACCGTCCCGAAGGGCGTCGAGCGCCCCTGCGGGTTGATGATCGTCACCGTCGACCCGACCGTCGCCCCCAGATTGCGCGCCAGTTCGCTGCCGAGCGCGACATTGCCCGAACCCGGGGTGAGCGAATTGAGGCTGCCCTGCAGCACCTTGCCGCCCAGCACGTCGTTCTTGCGGATGTCGGGCACGGTCATGCCGCGCACCAGCACCCCCTCGACGCGCCCGCTGAACGTCACGAGCAGCGGCTGTTCGATCAGCGGCGTCGCCGATGTGACGCCCGGCGTCGCCTTCGCCTGCTTCAGCACATCCTGCCAATCGTCGATCCGGCCACCGAAGCCCTGCACCACCGCATGGCCGTTCAGCCCGACGATCTTGTCGAACAGGTCGGACCGGACGCCGTTCATCACGCTCATCACGATCACCAGCGCCGCGACCCCCAGCGTCACCGCGATGAAGCTGAACGCCGCGGCGACGAAGATGAAGCCTTCGCCGCGCTGGGGGAGCAGATAGCGTTTGAAGATGGCGCGTTCATACGCACGCAGGATCATGGGGCGAGCGGCCTTTTTGGCGCAATGCGCGGTGCGGTCATGGCCTCGCTTTAGGCAGCGGCGGGGTCGCTGGCAAGGAGCGCTGGCGCCACCTAGTTGCGAACGATTCGCACAATATGTTGCTCATCGGCCACAGGCCGGGTCAAAAGAAACGCGATAAGCGTGCCGAAGGGTGACAAACTCCCCCCATGGCCCTAGCCCACACTCTCTGGTTCAACGCGGCCCAAAGGCCCGGCTCCAGGGAGTGCAGGCCTTTCGCCGGGCTTGCAACAAAGGGGGATGGCGAGTGTTCGTCACAGGCGCCCGGGTCTCGTCAGAGGCCCGGGCGTTGTGATTCTGGCACGAAGCGTCGGCTGGGCTGCAAGATTCCAACTTCGTCATTCCCGCGAAAGCGGGAACCCAGCGAAACCAAGAAACGGCGCGGTAGCGCCGTATCCAAACGGTGCAACTGGGTTCCCGCTTTCGCGGGAATGACGAATAGGGTTTTACCCCTCGCTCTCGCTGATATCCTCGAGCATCTCGGTATCGAGCACCCTCACCCGCCCCTGCTCCAGCGAGATCACGCCCGATTCCTCCCAACTGCGAAGCTGGCGATTGATATGCTCGCGGCTCATCCCCGCGAAATTGCCGAGCTCGGTCTGGCTCAATTCGACGCGGTGCGTATTTTCCGTAGCATCCTTGCGGATCAACCGCTTGAGATAGCGCGCGAGCCGCGGGCCCGAGGCATAGGCGCGGTCGCTTTCGATCGTCTGGTCGGCGGTGCGCAGCCGCCGCGCGAGTTGCTGCATCAGCGACCAGGTGAATTCGGGATGGCTCGCCGAAAAATCCTTGAGCGCATTGCGGCCGAGTTGAAGCGCGCTCCCCGCGCTCGTCGCGGTTACCGAGGCGGTGCGTTCGCCGCCGTCGAGCAGCGCGATCTCGCCCAGCACCGCGCCGGGCTCGGCATAAGCAAGGACGATCTCGCGCCCGCCCGCGGTTAGCATCGACACGCGCGCGGTGCCTTCGGTCAGGATCAACATCATGTCGCCGGGGTCGCCCTGAACGAGCAATTCCTTGCCCTTGGCAAAGCTGATCTGCACCGACCGGCTGGCGATCTCGGCCCAATCCTCGACGGTCAGGCCCGAGAATATGCTGTCGGGGCCCTGCAGTGCAGCGAGTTTCGCGTGATCCATGCCCCTGTCATCCCTTTGCTTTTGCGTTAGACGAGCCGGCTCTGCTTCACTGCGGCTTCGATGAACCCCTTGAACAGCGGATGCGGATCAAAGGGCTTGGATTTGAGCTCGGGGTGGAACTGCACCCCGATGAACCACGGATGGTCCGGACGCTCGACGATTTCGGGCAGCATGCCATCGGGCGACAGGCCTGAAAAGACCAGACCGCCCTTTTCGAGCGCTTCGCGATACGCTCCGTTAACCTCATATCGGTGCCGGTGGCGTTCGCTGATGTCGTTCGCGCCATAGATGCTAGCGACATGGCTGTTCGGCGACAGCTTGGCGTCATAGGCGCCGAGCCGCATCGTTCCGCCCAAATCGGTGTTCGCGCCGCGCTGCTGAAGGCCCTCGGCGCTCATCCATTCGGTGATCAGGCCGACGACGGGCTCGTCGGTAGTGCCGAACTCGGTGCTCGACGCCTTGGCGATCCCGCTCGTGTTCCGCGCGCCCTCGATGCACGCCATCTGCATGCCGAGGCAGATGCCGAGGAACGGCACCCCCTGTTCGCGCGCGAAGCGGACGCTCGCGATCTTGCCTTCGGACCCCCGCTCGCCGAAGCCGCCGGGCACAAGAATGCCGTGCATCGGCTCCAGTCTGGCCGCGAGGTCGCCTTCCTCGAACATTTCGGCGTCGAGCCAGCGGATGTTGACCTTGACCCGGTTCGCCATGCCGCCGTGGACCAGCGCCTCGTTGAGCGATTTATAGGCGTCGGGCAGCGAGACATATTTGCCGACGACGCCGATCGTGACCTCACCCTCGGGGTGCTGCTTGCGATCCATGATGTCGTACCAGGCAGTCAGGTCGGGTTCGGGCGCATCATGGATGCCGAAAGCGCGCAGCACCTCCGAATCGAGCCCCTCGCCATGATATTGCACCGGCACCGAATAGATCGAATCGGCGTCGAGCGCCGGGATCACCGCTTCCTTCCGCACGTTGCAGAATTGCGCGATCTTCGCGCGCTCGCCCTCGGGCAACGGCTTTTCGCAGCGGCAGAGCAGCACGTCGGGCTGGACGCCCAGCGAGGCAAGCTCGCGCACGCTATGCTGGGTCGGCTTGGTCTTCAGCTCGCCCGCGGCGGCAATATAGGGCACCAAAGTGACGTGGACGGACAGCGTATTCTCGCGCCCCTCCTCGTTGCGAAGCTGGCGGATCGCCTCGATGAACGGCAACGATTCGATGTCGCCGACGGTGCCGCCGATCTCGCACAGCACGAAATCGAGGTCGTCGGTCTCGGCGCGGGCAAAGGCCTTGATCGCGTCGGTGACGTGGGGAACCACCTGCACCGTCGCGCCCAGATAGTCGCCGCGGCGTTCCTTGGTGATGATCTGCTGATAGATGCGGCCCGAGGTGACATTGTCGCTCTGCCGCGCCGCGACGCCGGTGAAACGCTCGTAATGACCAAGGTCGAGGTCGGTTTCGGCCCCGTCGTCGGTCACATAGACCTCGCCATGCTGATAGGGCGACATCGTTCCCGGGTCGACGTTCAGATAAGGGTCGAACTTCCGGATACGCACACGATAGCCACGCGCCTGCAACAAGGCAGCCAGGCTAGCCGCCATCAAACCTTTGCCAAGCGAGGAGACCACGCCGCCGGTGATAAAAATGAACCGCGCCATGGGAGGAAAGACTTACTCAACAGGAGGGGGACGGCGCAAGCCGTCGAATCGCCCGACGCGGAAATTTTTCCGCTGCCGCGCGTGCGAAGCCGGAAAGCCGAAGCTGTCCGGGGATTTACGGGCTTATTTCTTGGCGGGCGCTTCGGTCGGGGCCGGAGCCGCCTTCTGGCTGGCCGCGGCGGATGCAGCGGCGAGCGGATCGTCCGAAGCGGGAGCGCTCTGGGCCGGGGCGTTCTGCGCCGCGCCGGTCAGCGACGAAGCGGGCGCGCCGCTGCTCTGCTGCGCGGTCTTCGACAGCGAGGTATCGATCGTCGAACCGCCGGCTCCGCCCACCGAGGCCAGCGCCGCAAGAACGATCGACAGACCGACGAACAAGGTCGCGAGCACCGTGGTCGCCCGGGTCATGAAATCCGCCGCGCCGCGCGCCGAGAGCAGCCCCGCGGGGCTGCCGCCGACCCCCAGGCCGCCGCCTTCCGACTTCTGCATCAGGATGACGCCGATCATCACCGCGGCGATCAGCGCCTGGACGACGAGCAGGAAGGTGAAGAGACTGGACATGATATTTCCCGGACCTTGCGCGGCCCCATACGGACCACGCCCGCGGCGCACATAGAGACGAAGCGGCGGGGGTTCAACCCATACGTCGCCCCCGCGAAGGCGGGGGCCGCTGGCAACCTTGCGCAAGGCCGATGGCAGCACCCGCCTTCGCGGGGGTGGCGATCAGAGACTGGCCGCCGCTTCGACGATCGGCGCGAACTTCGCCGCGGTCAGGCTCGCGCCGCCGACCAGTGCGCCGTCGACGTCGCCCGCGCCCAGCAGCTCGGCGGCGTTCTCGCCGTTGACCGACCCGCCATAGAGAATGCGCATGACCCGCGCCGCATCGCTGCCGGCCTGCTCGCCCAGCTTTGCCCGGATCGCCCCGTGCATATCGGCGACGTCGGCGACGGTCGGCACCAGTCCGGTTCCGATCGCCCAGATCGGTTCATAGGCAATAGCAAGCCGCGCCGGATCGAAATCGCCGGGCAGCGATCCCGCAACCTGCGCCAGCACATAAGCGATCGCCCCGCCCGATTCGCGCACCGCACGCGGTTCGCCGACGCACAGGATCACCGACAGTCCTGCCGCGAGCGCCGCCTCGGCCTTGGCGCGGACGTCGGCGTCGCTTTCGTCGAACCCCTCGCGCCGCTCGCTATGCCCGACGATGACGAGGCTTGCCCCCGCATCGGCAAGCATCGGCGCCGCGACCGAACCGGTAAAGGCGCCCGAAGCCGATGCATGGCAGTCCTGCCCGCCGACCGCCGCACCGGGCGCCGCGGCAACCATCGCGCCGATCAGCGTGAATGGCGGGCAGAGCGCGACATCGACCGAAGAATGTGCTTCGGCGGCGGCGAAAATTGCCTTCGCCTCGTCGAGCGCGGCTATCAGCCCGTTCATCTTCCAATTGCCGACCACATATTTGCGCCGCGTCATCGCCCATTCCCTTGTTCATCGATCCGATGGCTTCCCCTAGCGGCGAGGGAGCCGCCAAGGCAAGCCGGTCACGAGCGCTCGCACTTTCCCGCCTTGATGCGCTCTCCCGTCCCGCCTAAAGCAGCGCGCGACCGCGCACATCCGCGCCTGCCGAAAGACTGACCGCTTCATGATCACGAACCTCCGCAACCTTTTCAGTTCGACGATCGGCAAATTCATCGCGCTCGCCTTCATCGTCCTGATCGGCATATTGTTCGCGCTCGGCGACGTGACCGGCAACGCCTCGTTCGGCGGGCTCGGCGGTGCCAATGTCGCCAAGGTCGGCAATCGCGAGATCGGCCTCGGCGAACTGCGCGACCGCGTGCGCCAGTCGTATAATCAGGCGCGCCAGCAGCAGCCGGGCCTCACCATGGCGGCTTTCGTCGAAGGTGGCGGGCTCGATCAGGTGCTCGGCCAGCTCGTCGACGGCCTGGCCTTCGATCAGTTCGCGACCAAGATCGGCTTCAGCGTCAGCAAGCGCCAGATCGACGGCCGCATCGCCGACATTCCGGCCTTTTCGGGGGTGTCGGGCAAGTTCGACCAAAAGACGTTCGAGAATTTCCTGCGCCAGAACGGCATGACCGAGGCGCAGCTCCGCCAGGAACTCCGGCAGCAGTTGCTGCTTGAGCAGATCGGCGTGCCGATCGGCACGGTTCCCCGCCTGTCGCCGGGCGTCGCGCGTCCCTATGCGGCGCTTCTGCTCGAGGCGCGGCAGGGTCAGGCGACCTTCATTCCGGCGAGTGCCTTCGCGCCCAGGAACGATCCGGGCGACACCGCGCTCCAGACCTTCCTCAAGCAGAACGTCTCCAAATTCACGGTGCCCGAACGCCGCGTGGTGCAATATGCGCTGTTCGACCGCAGCGCCGTTCCGGTCCCCGCGGTCAGCGATGCCGAAATCGCCAAAGCCTATAAAGACAATGCCGCGCGATATGCCGCCAGCGAGACGCGCCGCTTCGCGCAGGTGATCGCGCCCGATCAGGCGACCGCGAACGCCATCGCCGCGAAGGTTCGCGGCGGCGTATCGCTCGCTGCCGCGGCGCAGGGCGCGGGGCTTTCGGCCTCGACGACCGGCGAGCTGACGCAATCGGCCTATGCCGCGACGGCCAGCGATGCGATCGCCAGGACCGCCTTTGCGGCGAAGCAGGGCGATCTGATCGGCCCGGTGCAGTCGGGCCTCGGCTGGGTGGTGGCGCGCGTCGAGGGCATCACGGCCAAACCCGCCCGCGACCTGGCTGCCGCGACGCCCGAGATTCGCGTCGAACTCGGCAAGAACAAAGCGAACGAGGCGATCGTCGATTATTACAACGCGATCCAGGACGCGGTGAACAGCGGCGCCTCGATCGAGGAGATCGCCGCCGACCGCAAGCTCAAGGTCGAGGAAACCCCCGCCCTGCTCCCCAGCGGCCGCGCGCCGGGCACGCCGGGCTTCGCGCTCGCGGCCGAATATGCGCCGATGATCAGCGGTGCTTTCCAGACCAGCGGCGAAGGCGAAGCGCAGCTCGCGACGCTGGTCGAGAATGAGAAGTTCGCCGTCTATTCGGTGAAGTCGATCGTCGCGGCGGCGCCGCCGCCCTTCGCGCAGATTCGCGGCGACCTGCTCAGCGAATGGCGCTTTGCCGAGGGGCAGAAGGTCGCCCGCGACAAGGCGCGCGCGATCGTCAAGGCGGTCGAAGGCGGCAAGAGCCTCGCCGAAGCCGCGAAGGCCGCCGGACCCAACGCCGGCGTCCAGACGATCGGCGGCCGCCGTGCAGAGCTCGGCCAGGACGGCAAGCCGGTTCCGCCCGAACTCGCGCTGCTCTTTTCGATGGCGAAGGGCAGCGTCAAGACACTCGAAATCCCCGGCAACCGGGGCTGGATGGTGATCGCGCTGACCCAGGTCGACCGCCCCGATCCGAAAGCGATCGATCCCGCGCGCGTCGATGCGATCGCGCAGCCGCTCGCCCCCGCCTTCGGCAACGAGTTGGTCGAGCAATTCGCCGGCGAGGCGAAGCGCCGCGTCGGGGTGAAGATCAACAAGGATCTGCTCGAACAGCTTCGCAAGGAACTGACCGGCGCGACGCCGGTCGCCGAATAGTGGCCCTCGAGGGCAGGGCCGCGGCGCTCGAAGCGCTCGCGGGCGGCCGCGGCGCGGTCGTCTGGCAGCGGTTGATCGCGGATATCGAGACCCCCGTCTCGGCCGCGCTCAAGCTGATCGAGCCCGGCCGCGGCGACTGGGTGCTCGAATCGGTCGAAAGCGGCGAGACGCGCGGGCGCTACAGCCTGATCGGGCTCGACCCCGACCTGCTGTTCGAGGTGACTGGCGATGCCGCGCGGATCAACCGCGATTGGCGGCACGACAAGGGCGCCTTCGCGCCCTTAGAAACCGGCGCACTCCAGGCGCTGCGCGACCTCGTCGCCGAATGCCGCTTCGACGTGCCGGAGGGCCTGCCGAAGGCACTCGCGACGCTCGTCGGCTTCTTTGCCTATGAAACCATCGGTCTCGTCGAGCGCATCCCGCGCGCGCCGGGCGCCGGGCTCGGCCTGCCCGACATGGTGTTCGTCCGCCCGACGACGATCCTCGTCTTCGACCGGCTAGCCGACGAATTGTTCCTGATCGCGCCGATCTGGCCCGATGCCGGCGCGCCGATCGACCGGATGATCGACGCCGCGGCCGACCGCCTCGACGCGATCGCCGCGCGCCTCGCGACCGCCAGCGCGCATGGCGAACGCGCCGGCACCGAAACCCTGCCCGCCGACATCGCCGCGATCCCCGCGACGACGCCCGAACGCTTCGCCGATATGGTCGCGGCGGCGAAGGATTATATCGCCGCGGGCGACATCTTTCAGGTCGTGCTGTCGCAGCGCTTCTCGACTCCGTTCGACCTGCCGCCCTTCGACCTCTACCGCGCGCTCCGCCGCATCAACCCGTCGCCTTTCCTCTATTTCCTCGATCTGCCGGGCTTCGCGATCATCGGCTCGTCGCCCGAAATCCTCGTGCGCGTCCGCGACGGCGAGATCACCATCCGCCCGATCGCCGGCACCCGCCCGCGCGGCAAGACGAGCGCGGAAGATGCCGAGAATCGCGAATCCTTGCTCGCCGATCCCAAGGAGCGCGCCGAGCATCTGATGCTGCTCGACCTCGGCCGCAACGATGTCGGCCGCGCCGCGACCGGCGGCACCGTCACCGTCACCGACAGCTATACGGTCGAGTTCTACAGCCACGTCATGCACATCGTGTCGAACGTCATCGGCCGCATCGCGCCCGACAGGGATGCGATCGACGCGCTGTTCGCGGGCTTCCCGGCGGGCACGGTCAGCGGCGCGCCTAAAGTGCGCGCCTGCCAGATCATCGCCGAGCTGGAGGCCGACGCGCGCGGGCCTTATGCGGGCGGCGTCGGCTATTTCGCCCCCGACGGCAATATGGACAGCTGCATCGTGCTGCGCACCGCGATCGTCAAGGACGGCGAAATGCACGTCCAGGCCGGCGCCGGCATCGTCGCCGACAGCGAAGCCGCCTATGAGCAGCGCGAATGCGAGGCGAAGGCGGGCGCGCTGTTCGCGGCGGCGCGCGAGGCGGTGCGTATCGCCGGCCAGGCGGACTACGGGCAATAGCTTGACCCGGTGCCGGCGAGCGCTAGCTTCGTCGCCATGCTGAAACGCCTCGCCCCGCTCGCCCTGCTCCTCGCCGCCGCCAGTCCCGCTCACGCGCAACCCGAAAACGCCGTCGAGGGTGACGCGATCCTCAAGGATTTCACTTTCGGCACCGGCGAAACGCTGCCCGAGATCCGGATTCATTACACGACGCTCGGCAAGCCGCAGCGCGACCGGCAAGGCCATGTCACCAACGCGGTGATGATCCTCCACGGCACCGGCGGCACCGGCAAGCAATTCTTTCAGCCGCAGTTCGCGAACGAGCTGTTCGGTCCCGGACAAGTCCTCGACACCAGCAAATATTACGTCATCCTGCCCGACAATATCGGTCACGGCGGCTCGTCGAAGCCGAGCGACGGCCTCAAGATGGCGTTCCCGCGCTACGATTATGACGACATGGTCACCGCCCAGTACCGGATGCTTACCGAAAAGCTCGGCGTGACGAAACTGAAGCTGATCCTCGGCACATCGATGGGCTGTATGCACGCCTTCGTCTGGGGCGAGGTGCATCCCGGCTTCGCCGAAAGGCTCGCGCCCTTCGCCTGCCTGCCGGTCGAGATCGCGGGCGAAAACCGCATGTGGCGCACCCTGTCGATCGATGCGATCAAGGCCGACCCGCTGTGGAAGGACGGCAACTATACCGATCCGCCGCTGTCGGGGCTGCGCACCGCGGCGTCGCTGTCAATGATCGCGGGCGCGAACCCCTATGCGTTGCAGGCGCAATATCCGACGCGCGAAGCCGCGGAAACATACAAGGACGAAGCCTTCGCGCGCACCTTTGGCCGAAACGATGCAAACGACATCATCTATCAGTTTGATTCATCCCGGAATTACAATCCGTGGACCGATCTCGAAAAGATCGAGGTGCCGGTGCTGTGGATCAATTCGGCCGACGATTTCATCAACCCGCCCGGCTACGGCATCGCTGAAAAGGCGGCTACGCGTATGCCGGCGGCGAAGTTCATTCTGATCCCCGCCAGCGCCGAGACGAAGGGCCATAGCACCCACACCTGGGCGAAATTCTGGAAGGACGACCTCGCGAAGCTGATGGCGGAGTAACGGACGATGCAGGCCTTTCTTCTCAATCGTTACGGCGGCTCCGAAACGACTGCGCTCGCGGAGGCTCCCCGCCCCGTCCCCGGCCCGGACGACGTGCTCGTTCGTGTCCGGGCAGCCGGGCTCAATCCCGTCGATTTCAAAACGCGCGACGGCATGTTGAAGCTGGTTCAGCGCTACGATTTTCCTGTCGTCATGGGCAACGAGCTCGCCGGCACGGTCGAGAGTTGCGGCAGCGATGTAAGCGGCTTCAAGCCCGGCGACCGCGTCTTCGCGCGCGTCCCGAAGGATCGCATGGGCGCCTTCGCCGATTATGCGGTCGTGCCCGCAAACCATCTCGCCGCCCTGCCGCCGTCGCTTGATTTCGAAACCGCCGCGGGCGTGCCCCTCGCGGGGCTCACCGCGCTCCAGGCACTCCGCGATGAATTGCGGCTCGGCCCCGGCAGCCGGGTCTTCATTCCCGGCGGCGCCGGCGGGGTGGGCACCTTTGCGATCCAGATCGCCAAGTGGCTCGGCGCCGAAGTGACGACGACGGCCTCGCCACGCGGCCGCGCGCTCGTCGAGCGGCTCGGCGCCGATGTCGTGATCGACTATACAGCGCAGCGCTTCGAGGACGAGGTGCGCGATATGGACGGCGCGTTCGACCTGATCGGCGGCGAGACGCTCGAAAAATGCTTCGGGGTCGTGAAACCCGGCGCAACGGTCGTTTCGATCGCGGGCATGCCCGAACCCGTGACCGCGCGAAAGGACCTCGGCCGCGGCCCCGGACTCGCCGCGCTGTTCTGGATCGCGAGCTTTGGTCTCCGCGCCAAAGCGCGCAGGCATGGCGTCACCTACCGATACCTCTTCATGCATCCCAGCGGCGCTGAACTCGCAGAACTCGCGCAGCTTATCGAAGAGGGGACGCTCGATCCGGTGATCGACCGCATCTTTCCCTTTGCCGAGATCGGCGATGCGATGGCCTATCTCGAATCGGGTCATGCCAAGGGCAAGGTGGTGGTGCGAATGCCGGACCAGGAGGCTGCACGATGACCGCGCCGGGCGAAGCCCGCGTTGCCCACCCGATAGCTTCTATCCCTTCCCCCCGCGCCGCAAAACCGTTAGGGCGCCGCCATGATCCTCGTCATCGACAATTATGACAGCTTCACCTTCAACCTCGTTCATTATCTGATCGAGCTCGGGACCGAGGTGCGCGTCGAGCGCAACGACGCGCTGACCGCGTCGCAGGCGCTCGCGACCGGGGCCGCGGCCTTCCTCATCTCGCCCGGCCCCTGCACGCCCAACGAAGCCGGGATCAGCCTCGATCTCGTCGCCGCCTGCGCCGATGCGGGCAAGCCATTGCTCGGCGTCTGCCTCGGTCATCAGGCGATCGGCCAGCATTTCGGCGGCACCGTCCAGCGCGGCCATCTGATGCACGGCAAGACCTCGCCGGTCTGCCATGACGGCACCGGCCTTTTCGCCGGCCTCCCCTCGCCGCTGACCGCGACGCGCTATCACAGCCTCGAAGTCGTCGACATTCCGGAATGTCTCGCGATCAATGCGACGAGCGACGACGGCGCGGTTATGGGCTTCCGCCATGTCGACCTGCCGATCCATGGCGTCCAGTTCCATCCCGAAAGCATCGCGACCGAGCACGGCCATGCGATGCTCGCCAATTTCCTGAAGATAGCAGGACTGCCGGTCGCGGCGCGGCGCGCGGCATGAGCCGTCTCGGCCCGCTCCCCGACCCCGCCGCGCTGCTGGGGCATGACGAAGCGGCCGCCGCGTTCGCGGCGATCCTCGACGGGGACGCGAGCGACGAACAGATCGCCGGCTTCCTGATCGCGCTCTCCGACCGCGGCGAGACGATGGTCGAGATCGCCGCCGCGGCGCAGGCGATGCGCGACCGGATGATTCCGATCGACGCCCCCGCAAACGCGATCGACGTCTGCGGCACCGGCGGCGACGGCCACCACACGCTCAACGTCTCAACCGCGGTCGCGATCGTTGTCGCAGCATGCGAGGTTCCGGTCGCAAAGCACGGAAATCGCGCAGCTTCATCGAAATCGGGCGCCGCCGATACGCTGGAGGCGCTCGGCCTCGACATGGAGCGTGCCGGGACGATGGCCGAGGCGCAGCTCGCCGACCTCGGCATCTGCTTCCTCTTCGCCGCGAACCACCATCCCGCGATGAAGCGCATCCAGCCGATCCGCAAGGCGATCGGACAGCGCACGATCTTCAACCTGATGGGCCCGCTCGCCAACCCCGCGCGCGTTTCGCGCCAGCTCGTCGGCATCGCGCGTCCCGCCTATGTCGCCGTCTATGCCGAGGCGCTGCACCGGCTCGGCACCGATCATTCGCGCGTGATTTCGGGCGACGAAGGGCTCGACGAACTGTCGCTTGCGGGCGGCAACGAGGTCGCGGTCGTCACCCGCGAGGGCGTGCGGATGCAGCGCAGCACTGCCGCCGACGCGGGGCTTCCCAGCCACCCGATCACCGCCATCCGCGGCGGCGACGCAGCGACGAACGCGGCGGCGCTCCGCGCGCTGCTGCTGGGCGAGCCCGGCGCCTATCGCGACGCGGTCCTCTACAACGCCGCCGAAGCGCTGGTCGTCGCCGGCGCCGCCGAAACGCTCGCGGACGGCGTCGAGGAAGCTACCGAGGCGATCGACAAGGGCCTCGCCAACGCCCTGCTCAACTGCTGGATCGCTTATAAATGAACAAGCTCACCGAAATCCTTGCCACCAAGGCGCAGGAGGTGGCGCAGCGCCGCCAGGCCTATTCGATCGCCGACCTCGACGGCATCGACGCCGGCGCCCCGCGCGGCTTTACGGCGGCGCTGCAGGCAAAGATCAGCGCGGGCGGCTTCGGCCTGATCGCCGAAATCAAGAAAGCTTCGCCATCCAAAGGATTGATAAGGAAAGATTTCAATCCCGCAGACCATGCCCGCGCCTATGCCGCGGGCGGCGCGGCCTGTCTGTCGGTGCTCACCGACGCGCCTTATTTTCAGGGGCATGAGGAATTTCTGATCGCGGCGCGCACCGCGTGCGACCTTCCGGTCCTCCGCAAGGATTTCATGATCGACCCGTGGCAGGTTGCCGAGGCGCGCTCGATCGGCGCCGACGCGATCCTGATCATCGTCGCCGCGCTCGACGACGGCGCGATGCGCGAGATCGAGGATGCGGCGATCGAGCGCGGCATGGACGTTCTCGTCGAAGTGCATGACGAGGCCGAACTCGACCGCGCGCTGGCCCAGCTTCGTTCGCGCCTGATCGGGGTCAACAACCGCGATCTGCGCACCTTCGAAACCGATCTTGCGGTAACCGAGCGGCTGGCGAAGCTGGTGCCGCCCGGCACGCTGCTCGTCGGCGAAAGCGGCATCGCCACCCATGCCGACTGCCACCGCCTCTCGCAAAGCGGCGTCCACGCCTTCCTCGTCGGCGAAAGCCTGATGCGCCAGCCTGATGTCGAGGCGGCGACAAAGGCGCTGCTGAACGGGTAAAACGCCATTTCCGCGTTGAGGTGGAGAGCCGCCCCTGCCCGCCTTCGTCATTCCCGCGAAAGCGGGAACCCAGAGTGGGGTCAGCTGACGCACGCTCTGGGTCCCCGCTTTCGCGGGGATGACGAAGTTAGGAGATGCCGGGCGGCCGCTTCCGGTCGAAAATCGCCATCTTCCCTTGCCTTTCTTACGCTGCGTTGCTTCGCTCGCCCCGATGACCAGCAAACCGACTCACCTCGACGACAGCGGCGCCGCGCATATGGTCGATGTCGGCGCCAAGCCCGCCACCCGGCGCCGCGCCGTCGCGGGCGGCCGCATCGCGATGTCAGCCGAGGCACTGGCCGCGATCCGCAGCGGCAACGCGCCCAAGGGCGACGTCCTCTCGACCGCGCGCATCGCGGGCATCATGGCCGCGAAACGCACGTCCGACCTGATCCCGCTCTGCCACCCGCTCGCCCTGACCAAGGTTTCGGTCGAATTCGATTGGGAGGAGACCGGCGTTTCGGTCCGCGCCACGGCCGAAACGACCGGGCCGACCGGGGTCGAGATGGAGGCGCTCACCGCCGCCTCGGTCGCGCTGCTGACGCTCTACGACATGGCGAAGGCGCTCGACCGCGCGATGATCCTCAGCGATATCCGTCTGCTCGAAAAGAGCGGCGGCCGCTCGGGCGACTGGCGCGCCGCATGAGCGGCCTGCTTCCCGTCGAGGAAGCGCAGGCACGCCTGTTCGCACTGCGCCCGCCACTCGCGCCGGAAACTATCGCTTTTTCGGAAGCGCTTGGCCGCTATCTCTCACAGAACATCGCGGCAGAACGCGACCAGCCCGCGGCGGCGCTGTCGGCGATGGACGGCTATGCAATCCGCTTCGACGATCTTCCCGGCCCCTGGCGCATCGTCGGCGAAGTCGCCGCAGGCGCCGCGCCGTCCGCACCGCTCGGCGCGGGCGAGGCGGCGCGCATCTTCACCGGCGCCATGCTTCCCGATGGCGCCGACACTATCCTCATCCAGGAAAATGCCGCCACCGAGGAGACAGTGCTCACTCTGACCGGCGATGCGCCCGCGCGCGGCCAGCATATTCGCCCCCGCGCGAGCGATTTCGCCGCGGGCGACCGACTCCTCGCCGCCGGAACGCGCCTGACCCCGGGCGCGCTCGCTGCCGCGATCATGGGCGGCGCGGCGCAGCTTGCGGTCGGTGCGCGCCCGCGCGTCGCGATCATGACCACCGGGGACGAGCTGGTGCAGCCGGGCCGTGCGCTCGCCCCCGGCCAGATTCCCGACAGCAACGGCCCGATGCTCGCGGCGCTGCTCGCGCGCGAACCCGCAGATACCGGTCTGCCGCTGCACATGCGCGATGACCGGACGATGATTGCGAATATTCTCAAGGATCTGGCGCGACGTCACGACGTCATCGTTACCGTCGGCGGCGCGTCGGTCGGCGATCACGATCATGTTCGCGGCGCGCTCGATGATGCGGGCGGGCGCGTCGATTTCTGGAAAATCGCGATGAAGCCGGGCAAGCCGCTGATCGCCGGCCAAATCGGCGACGCGTTGCTGCTCGGCCTGCCCGGCAATCCGTCCTCCGCCTTCGTCACCGCGACCCTGTTCCTACTCCCGCTCGTCCGCCATCTTGCAGGCGCGCGCAACCCACTGCCCGAAATCCGGCAAGCGCCGCTCGCGGCCGCGCTCGGTCCCGGCAGCACGCGGCGCGACTATCTGCGCGCGCGCCGCGACGGCGAGCGCCTCATGCTGTTCGACGGGCAGGACAGCGGCCGCACCTTTCCGCTCGCCGACGCCGATGCGCTCGTGATCCGCGAGATCGGCGCCCCCACCAAAGCCGCTGGCGAACTGGCCGATTATATCGACATCGCTTGACAAGTTCCGATTTGTTCCACTATCGTTCTCCCTATGTCCGGCGCCCGGTCCATTCGGGGCATCATGGAGAACAAGCGATGTTGACCGCCAAGCAGCATGAACTGCTCCACTTCATCCAGCAGCGCCTCGACGCGAGCGGCATTTCGCCGTCGTTCGAGGAGATGAAGGAAGCGCTCGGCCTCAAGTCGAAATCGGGTATCCATCGCCTGATAAGCGCTTTGGAAGAAAGGGGTTTTCTCCGCCGCCTCCCCAACCGCGCTCGCGCGCTGGAGGTGCTCAAGGCCCCCGAAGGCGCCAAGGCTCCCGTCGTAAGCGAGCGCGACAATATCGTCCCGCTGCGCAAGCCCGCCCCCGCGCTGCGCCCGATCGCCGCGAACGACATCATCGAGGTGCCGCTGCACGGCAAGATCGCTGCGGGCGTACCGATCGAGGCGTTCGAGGATCATAACCAGCTCGCGGTTCCCGCTGCGCTGCTCGGCGCGGGCGAGCATTATGCGCTCGAAGTGTCGGGCGACTCGATGGTCGAGGCGGGAATCTTCGACGGCGATTATGCGCTGATCCAGAAGGCCGACACCGCGCGCGAGGGTGACATCGTGGTCGCGCTGGTCGACGGGCAGGATGCGACGCTCAAATATTTCCGCCGCGAGGGCAAGATGATCCGGCTCGACCCCGCCAACAGCGCCTATGAGCCGCAGCGCTACGAGGCCGGGCGCGTCATGGTGCAAGGGCGTCTTTCGGGACTGCTTCGTCGTTACCACTGAGCTGGTCGGGGCGGCGCCACGGATGCTCATCGCCAGCGCGTAGCGCGGCGGCGACTCGCGGCCTGCTCCCCAGGTAGATCGCCAGCCCACCGCTTTGCGCCAGGCTGTCGCGATCGATCGTCAGCCAGCGCCCGATGCATTCGCGCGGCAGCCAGCGATCGCTGATCACGACATCGGCCGCGGCGCAGGCGGCCGCCATATCGGCCCCTTCGATCCGATCGCGTCCGCGCGAGGCGAGGATGACGCGTTGCACGCCGTCGGCGCCCTGATGCCAGCGACAGAAATCGGCGTTGCATTCGACATGGTCGAGATCGGCGAGCGCGCTCAGCGGCACGTCGATCCCCGCCGCCTCGCTCATCGCATCCCGCACGAAATCGCCCGCACGATCACGCAGCAGCGCATAGCTGCCGCCGGGCACGGCCGCCGCGATGTTGCGCCCGTCGCCGGTGACGAGCAGATCGGGGCGCGGCTGCGCGAGCAATGCCGCGATGCCGATCGCCAGCGGCCCCGCCCCCATCCAGCGCCATCGCGTCCGCCAGATCAGGATCCACAGCCCGCCGCCGACCGTCAGCGCGAAACCCCAGCGCGGAAAGCTCGGCAGCGTCGCGACCGCCCCCGGCGTGTCGGCGACCGCGTGCGCAAGCGCGATGAGCAGGCGCAGCGCATGATCGGCGACCCACCAGAAGGGCGCACCGAGGCCGACGCTATCGAACAGCAGCCCCGCCGCCTCCATCGGCATGATCACGAAGGTGGTCAGTGGAATCGCGACGACATTGGCGAGCGCGCCGTAAAGCCCCGCCTTGTGGAAATGAAACAGCGCGATCGGCGCCAGCGCGAGTTCGACCACCAGCCCGGTGATCAGCAACCCCGCCAACGCCCGCCCCCATCGCAGCGGCAGAACCTCGTCGCGGCGCGCGAGGAAGCGCTGCATCGCCGGGCTTTCATGAAGTGCGACGAGCGCAGTCACCGCCGCGAAGCTGAGCTGAAAACTCGGCCCCGCGAGCGATTCGGGACGCCACAGCAGCACGATCAGCGCGCCTGCCGCCACAAGCCGCAACGTCAACGCCTCGCGCCCCATCAGAAAAGCGACGAGGACGAGCAGCGCCGCGATCAGCGACCGCAACGTCGGCACTTCGGCCCCCGCCAGCCACGTATAGCCCGCCCCCGCAAGCGCGCCGGCGGCAGCGGCGATCGGCAGCACATATCCCGCCAGCGCCAACCGCCGGCTCAGCGCGAACAGCCGCATCGCGACGAGCATCGCAAAGCCGATCACAGCGGTCACATGCAGCCCGCTGATCGACAGCAGGTGCGCCAACCCTGCGCGGCGCATCGCCTCGTCATCCTCGGGCGATATCGCACCGCGATCGCCGGTGACCAGCGCCGCCGCGATCCCGCCCGGCGATCCTGCGACCTGTTCGTGGATATGCGCGCTCAGCCGCGCGCGCAGCGGCTGACTCCCGCTCCGCTCTCCGGGCGACCGCGCGACATCGCCGAGCACCGTCCCGACCGCGCCGATCCGGTCGAACCACGCCCGCTGCGCAAAATCATATCCACCCGGCAGGCTCGCGGTCGGAGGCGGCATCAGCCGCGCGCGGAGCCCGATGAATTCGCCCGGCGCGATGCTGCCGCCATCGCCGCGAAGCGTCAGCCGGACGCGTGGCGGCAGATCGGGGCGACCGAGCGGACGGACGATTAACCGCACCTGCTCGCGCGCAGGCTGCGGCTCGACCGCTTCGACCTCAGCCGAAAAGGCGGTCACCGCGGGCTGCGCCAGCACCGGCGCCGCGACCCATGCCGCGCGCGCCCAGATCAGCAGCAGTCCCGCCGCCATCACCGCAGAGCCGACCGCTGCGATGCGACCCAGCCGCCGCTGCCATCCGGCCAAAGCCCCGACAAGCGCTCCTGCGGTGAGCAGGAAAAGCAACCCGATCCACTGCATCATCGTCGGCAAGGCGAACCAGGCGGCGATCCCGGCACCGAGCGCGACCGGAAGCCAGAGCCCGATCCGCTCGCGCTCGACATCGAGCCATGCCTCGGCGCGCTCCGGAAGCCCACGGAGGACCGTAATCCCGTGCGCGAACATGGGCGTTTGAAGCGACCTTGCCGCCATGCTAGGGGCTGCCCCGATCCTCCGTCCCGATCCCCCTGACCGGAACGGCAAATTGAGTGAAAGAGGCCGCAGTGGCAACCGAAAACCCGACCAATCTGGCAGAAGCGACCCCCGAGGCAACGGGCGCCGACGTGGTGACGCGCTTCGCCCCCTCCCCGACCGGATATCTGCACATCGGCGGCGCGCGCACCGCGCTGTTCAACTGGCTGTTCGCGCGCCACCATGGCGGCAAGTTCCTGCTTCGCATCGAGGATACCGATCGCGCGCGCTCGACCGACGCCGCAATCGACGCGATTCTCGACGGGATGAAATGGCTCGATCTCGATTGGGACGGCGATGCCGTCTTCCAGTTCGCGCGCGCACCGCGCCACGCCGAGGTCGCGCACGACCTGCTCGCCAGAGGGCAGGCCTATCGCTGCTACCTGACGCAGGACGAACTTGCGGCGATGCGCGCCGAAGCGCAGGAAAAGCGCGTCCCCTTCCGCGTCCGCAGCCCGTGGCGCGACCGCAACGACGGCGACCCCGCGGCCCCGCACGTCATCCGCCTGCGCGCGCCGCAGGACGGCGAAGTCACGATCCGCGACCGCGTGCAGGGCGACGTTACCGTCCAGAATGCCGAACTCGACGATTTCATCCTGCTGCGCAGCGACGGCACGCCGACCTATATGCTCAGCGTCGTCGTCGACGACAATGACATGGGGATCACCCACGTCATCCGCGGCGACGACCATCTCAACAACGCCTTCCGGCAACTTGCGCTGATCCGCGCGATGGAATGGCGCGAGCCCGTCTATGCGCATGTCCCGCTGATCCACGGCGCCGATGGCGCGAAGCTGTCGAAGCGCCACGGCGCGCTCGGCGTCGATGCCTATCGCGACGAGATGGGCTATCTGCCCGAAGCGGTGAATAATTATCTCCTCCGCCTCGGCTGGGGGCACGGCGATGCAGAGATCATCAGTCGCGAGCAGGCGGTCGAATGGTTCGACCTCGATCATGTCGGCCGCTCGCCCTCGCGCTTCGATTTCAAGAAGCTCGAAAATCTCAACGGCCATTACATTCGCGAAGCCGATGACGCCCGCCTCGCCAATCTCGTCGCCCCGCGCGTCGAAAAGTGCGTCGGCCGCGCGCTGGGCGATGCCGAACGCGATCTGCTGGTGCGCGCGATGGAGTCGCTGAAACCCCGCGCCAAGACGCTGGACGAGATCGCCGAAGGTGCGACCTTCCTTTTCGAGGCGCTGCCGCTCGCGGTGGACGAAAAGGCCGCGCAGGTGCTAAGGGACGCGCCGGAGGGAGTGCTCGCCGGCGTCACCGACAAGCTGCGCGGGCTGAACGACTGGAATGCGGAGGATATCGAGGCCGCGGTTCGCGAGACGAGCGAGTCGGCGGGAATCGGGCTCGGCAAACTCGCGCAGCCGCTGCGCGCCGCGCTGACCGGACGCACGGTATCTCCGGGAATTTTCGACGTGTTGCTGCTGCTCGGCCGCGATGCGAGCCTGGCGCGACTTGACGCAGCGCAATATTATCCGGCAGGGGCGTAGCCGCAACGTCTCCCGCCCTAAACCTTCAGGGGAAAGAAAATGACCGATATCGCAAAAATCACCCTGGGCGACACCACCGTCGAAAATCCGGTGCTCAAGGGCACGGTCGGCCCCGATGTCGTCGATATCCGCAAATTCTACGCCCAGACCGGCGCCTTCACCTACGATCCCGGCTTCACCTCGACCGCGAGTTGTGAATCGGCGATCACCTATATCGACGGCGACGAAGGCGTGCTGCTGCACCGTGGCTATGCGATCGGCGACCTCGCCGAACATTCGACCTTCATGGAAACCTGCTACCTGCTGCTCAACGGCGAATTGCCGAACGCGCAGGAACTTGCGGATTTCGACAACACCATCACCCGCCACACGATGCTGCACGAACAGCTCGCGACCTTCTATCGCGGCTTCCGCCGCGACGCGCATCCGATGGCGATCATGTGCGGCGTCGTCGGCGCGCTCAGCGCCTTCTACCATGATTCGACCGAGATCCACGATCCGCATCAGCGCATGATCGCCAGCCATCGGCTGATCGCGAAGATGCCGACGATCGCGGCGATGGCGTATAAATATTCGGTCGGCCAGCCGTTCGTCTATCCGCGCAACGACCTCGGCTACACGCATAATTTCCTGCGCATGACCTTCGGCGTTCCCGCCGAGGAATATGAGGTCGATCCGGCGGTGGTCCGCGCGCTCGACCGCATCTTCATCCTCCACGCCGATCACGAGCAGAATGCCTCGACCTCGACCGTCCGCCTCGCGGGCTCGTCGGGTGCCAATCCCTTCGCGTGCATCGCGGCGGGCATCGCCTGCCTCTGGGGCCCCGCGCACGGCGGCGCGAACGAAGCCGCGCTCAACATGCTGCGCGAAATCGGCCGTCCGGAGCGGATTCCCGAATATATCGCCCGCGCCAAGGACAAGGACGATCCGTTCCGCCTGATGGGCTTCGGCCACCGCGTCTACAAGAATTACGACCCGCGCGCGACGGTGATGCAGAAGACGGTGCGCGAGGTGTTCGACGCGCTCAAGGTCAACGACCCGGTGTTCGAAGTTGCGCTGCAGCTCGAGGAAATGGCGCTGAACGACCCCTATTTCATCGAGAAGAAGCTGTTCCCGAACGTCGATTTCTACTCGGGGGTGATCCTCTCGGCGATCGGCTTCCCGACGACGATGTTCACGGCGCTCTTCGCGCTTGCCCGCACCGTCGGTTGGGTCGCCCAATGGAACGAAATGATTTCGGATCCCGCGCAAAAGATCGGCCGTCCGCGCCAGCTCTACACCGGCCCGACGCAGCGCCCGTTCGTGCCCGTCGACAAGCGGTAAGCACTCGCGAGAAATCGAAAACAGGAAAAGGGGCCGTTCCACGGCCCCTTTTTTGCGTAAGGCTGGTTGCGATCGATTGCGGACGCCCGGCCCTCTCCTAACTTTGTCATCCCCGCGAAAGCGGGGACCCAGAGCGTGCGTCGGCTGACCCCACACTGGGTTCCCGCTTTCGCGGGAATGACGAAGGTGGGCAGGGGCAGTTCCTCACCCCAAACCTGTCCGCTACCCCACATCCCGCGCCGGCAGGCTCAGCGTGAACCGCGCCCCCTGCCCCGGCGCGCTTTCGACCGTCAGGTCGCCGTCCATCGCGCGCGCCAGCCGGCGGGCGATATAGAGGCCGAGGCCCGATCCCCCGCTGTCGGTACGACCGAGCCGTTCGAACTTCTCGAACACCACCGCCTGCTGCTCGCCCGAAATCCCCTGTCCCTGGTCGGCGACGGTGACCATCGCGCGGTCGCCCTCGCGGTCGACGCGAATCCAGATTTGCGAGTTTTCGGGCGAATAGCGGATCGCATTGCCGAGCAGGTTGAGCAGCACCTGCAAGACGCGGCGAAACTCGCCCGTTGCGGGCATCTTGTCGTCGACCTTCGGCGCGTCGATGCGAATGCGCTTTTCCTCGGCCTTCATGCCGAGAAGTCCGACCGCGCGGCGCGCCAGGTCGCCAAGGTCGATCTCGTCGGCCGCCGCCTTGAAGCCGGGTCGCTCGATATTCTGCAAATCGGCGAGATCGTCGACCAGCCCGAGGAGATGGCGTCCGGCGTGCGCGATGTCACCGGCATAGCGCGCATAATCGGCGCGGATCGGCCCGTCGAACTGGCCGTGGATCGTCTCGGCGGTGGCGATGATGCGGCTCAATGGCCCACGCAGCGCGCCGTCGATCCGCCGCCCGAATTGCGGGTCCGACAGCGGCAGCGACCCGAAGGCCGGGTCGGCAAGTGTCGCGGTGGCGCTGCTCGTGCTCGCCGCGCCCTCGCGCTCGACATCGGCCTCGCCGCGAAAGCCGGTAAAACGCCCGGTCGCATCGAAAATCGGGGCGGCGGCGAGCGTCATCGCGACCCGCCCCGCCGAACCGTCGGCGCGGACGCGCTGTCCCTCGAAACGCGATTGGCTCGCGAGCGCGCGCAGCACCGGAAACCGCCCCTGCTCGTCGGGCTGCAACTCGAACAGCTCGGACAGCGACCGGCCCTCCCAATCCACGGGAACAAGCGGCGCATCGGCCCCGCCCTGCAGGGCGATCATCCGCAGTTGCTGGTCGCATTCCCACGTCCATCCGTGCAGCGGCGGGACCGCATCGGCGGTCGCCGCTTGCGGCATCGTCATTGCGCCGGCGCGCCAGTCACTGATTTCCAGACTGGCGCCGTCGCCGTCGGGCAGGACGCGGACGAGCGCATGAATGTCGCTATGATCGTCGGCGGCATAAAGCGGCCGCGAAAGGTCGCGCTGCAGCCGCTGTGCCAGCGCGACGAGCCGCGCGAGGTGCGGCAGCGCGAGCGGCTTGCCGATCCCGGCGCCCGCGCGTTGCTGGAGCCGCAAAAGCGGCGCATCGGCGCTGATCAGCGCACCGGCGCGGTCGATCCGCCCACGGATGATGCGCTCGCTCATTGGCCCGCCTCTCCCCCGGCGCGCGACGGAAGCGCGGCAAGCGACGCCTCGAGCGGCGCGAGCGCGGCCCGGTCGAGCCGCAGCGGGGCGAGCAGGGTCGGCAACGCCGCCGGTGCCGCGCTGAGCAGCTCAAACGCCATATCGGCATAGGGCCGGCGATGTTCGCAGGCCGCCAGTGCGATCAACGCGGGCCAGTCGTGCCCCGCGATCGCCGTCACCGCTGCCGCCGCGACATCCGCAGCGGTCGCCAGCGACGCATGATAGGCCCGCGCCGCGCGGTCGATCCCCGCAGCCGGTGAATGCCGGTCGAGCGCGCGCTGCACGAAATCATCGGGGTCGAACGCCGACGCGCCGTCCTTGCCCGGCTGGAGCACGCGCCACGCCGCAATGTCGCCAAGCAGCGCGCGGAGCAGGTCGGGGTCGGTATCGGCCGGCGCGATGCGTGGATGGCCGCGCGCGTCGAAGCGCCGCCGGTCGGCGATCTGAAGCGCCAGATAGGCGCGGTCGACCTCGGGCGCCACTTCGGGTGCGGTCGTCGCCGCGGCGGCTTCGTCGGTCTCGTCAGTCGCGGGCGCGATTGCCCGTATCGCCGAATGCTCGCGCCAGCGATGCTCCTCGGCGCGGGCATAGCAGGCCGTTGCCAGCCGCGCCGCGGTCGGCAATCCGCCCTCGAGCCAGTCGTGCCACAGCATCGCGACATCGATCGCGTCTCCCGGCATCTGCGCCGCATCGGCAACCAGCCGCCGCGCGATGCCCAGCGACAGCGCGCGCTGCTCCTCGGTCAGCCGCCCGGCCATCGGCGCCGCCAGGAAACCGGCGAGTTCGCGCAGGCGCGCCGACAGCATCGGCGACGGCAATTCGATGCCGGGCGGGGAAAGGGATTCGGCCATGCACGCCCGCGATAGCAGCCTATCGTTAATAGGCGTTAAACCTTGCAGCGCTTTGTTTTAGAGTGAATCCGGCCGCCGCGCGAGGCGGAGCCAGATCATGATCTGGAACAATGCCAGCAGCGGCAGCACCGCGAACATCAGCGTCGCGAAATCGAACAGCAGGGCCGGCACGAGCATCATCCACGCCTGGTCGGCGTCAGGAAGCAGCCAGTGAAAACGGCGCGTCTCGCCCACATCCTCGTACAGCCAGCGCGCGAGCAGGATCGTCGCCGCAAGGCAGGGCGCAAGCGCCGCCTCCGAAAAGCGCGGCATCAGATGGTCGGCCCCGCCCAGCGACAGCAGCCAGGGAAAGAGCCCCAGCAGCAGCCAGCCGAAGACGCGGATGACATGCCGTACCCGGTCCTGCGCCGCGCTTTCGGCGCGAAAAGCCGAAAGGAAACGCATCGCGGCGAGCCCCAGCCCGCCGAGCACCGCGACGATCGCTCCTGCGGCCGCCAGTCCGCTCGCCGCGAGCAACGCGACGCCGACCCATAAAATTCCTGTAGCATAAGGAAGATAGCGTGCAGTCTTTGCAGAACGCACAAGCAAGGGGCCGACCAATCGCACCAGCGGCATCATGATCGCCGAGCGGCCAAGCCCCATGCCGCCATATTCGACCTGCTGCAGGCTCGACTGTTCGATCAGCGCGGCGGTCGGACGGTCGGTGACGATCGCAATCTCGCCCTGCTCGAACAGCGCCGGCTCGCAATAGAGCCGCCGCGCGCCCGCCTGCACCGCCATCCGGAGCAAGGTCAGCATCATGTCCCATTCGCCGGGCATCGCCGCGAGTTCGGCCGCCATCGGCTGCGAGATCGACGCCAGCCCGCCCCAGCGCCGCGTCGCGTCGATCCGCTCGAACGCCTGCGTCAGCACCGTGTCGCCGGTGACGAGGATCGCGGGCGACCCAGGCTTGGCGATCGCCGCATAATGGGTGCCCCCGGCGCGCAGGCCATCGGCGACGAGAAGGATGCGGTCATCGCTCTCGACCAGCGCGACCAGATCGGCGGCGGCACGCACCGGCGTCACCTTCAGGCCGCGGCGCCGGATGCGGTCGCAAACGCCGAGCAGCTCCGCCGGCACCGCCGCGACCGCGACCGCGATATGCGTCACCCCGACATCGGCGAGCCGCGCCGCCTGCCGCTCGATCAGCGTCTCGCCCGCCACGGTGACGAGCGCGCGCAGCGACCCGTCGGGCAGCATTTCGCTCGCGCCGACGAGCGCGATCAGGGCCACCGGCGCCCCCCAGGCTGGCAGTTGGTCATCGCGCGCCAGCTTTAGGGGCGCGCGAAGGATTGGCAAGCCGCTTGTCGCGCATCATGACGTCACCCCGATACGCCGAACGCCGCGCGATTCCGATGCCCTCACAGGTGCAAAAAATCTGCCGAAAACCGACCGAATCGCTGGCATTCGCTGCCCCCATGGGCTAGGCAAAATCCATCTCCCGATAAGCAGAAAAAAGGCCGGGCTTTGACCGAAGAAAATCCGCATTTGCCGCCGTCGCCCGACGGCGTTTCGCCGATCAACATCGTCGACGAAATGAAGACCAGTTACCTCGATTATGCGATGAGCGTGATCGTCAGCCGCGCGCTCCCCGACGTGCGCGACGGCCTGAAGCCCGTCCACCGCCGCATCCTCTATGCGGCGCAGGAAGGCGGCTTCGTCCCCGGCCGTCCGTACAAGAAATCGGCGAAGATCGTCGGCGACGTGATGGGTAATTACCACCCGCACGGCGACAGCGCGATCTATGACGCGCTCGCGCGCATGACGCAGGACTGGTCGCTCCGCGTCCCGCTGATCGACGGTCAGGGCAATTTCGGCTCGATGGACCCCGATCCGCCGGCGTCGATGCGCTATACCGAAGCGCGCCTCGCCAAGACCGCGATGGTGCTGCTGAACGACCTCGACAAGGACACGGTCGACTTCCAGCCCAACTATGACGCGAGCCGCGAAGAGCCGACGGTGCTCCCGGCACGCTTCCCGAACCTGCTCGTCAACGGCGCGGGCGGCATCGCGGTCGGCATGGCGACCAATATTCCGCCTCACAACCTTGGCGAAGTCATCGACGCGACACTAGCAACGATCGACAACCCATTGATAAGCCTCGAAGATCTGATGGCGATCGTTCCCGGTCCGGACTTCCCGACCGGCGCGATGATGCTGGGTCAGGGCGGCGCGCGTAACGCCTATCTGACCGGCCGCGGCTCGATCATGATGCGCTCGACGCATGTGATCGAGGAAGGACGCAATGACCGCCAGTCGATCGTCCTGACCTCGATCCCCTTTCAGATCGGCAAATCGGGGCTGGTCGAGAAGATCGCCGAGGCCGCGCGCGACAAGCGCATCGAGGGCGTTGCCGACATCCGCGACGAATCGAACCGCGAGGGCGTTCGCGTCGTCATCGAGCTGAAGCGCGACGCGACCGCCGAGGTCGTGCTCAACCAGCTCTGGCGCCACACCCCCGCGCAGTCGAGCTTCCCCGCGAACATGCTCGCGATCCGTGGCGGCCGCCCCGAAATGCTCGGCCTCAAGGAGATTTTGACCTCCTTCATCGCCTTCCGCGAGGAGGTGATCACCCGCCGCTGCAAGTTCGAACTCGCGAAGGCGCGGGACCGCGCGCACATCTTGCTCGGTCTCGTCGTCGCGGTCTCGAACCTCGACGAGGTCGTCCGCATCATCCGCGGCTCGCCCTCGCCCGCCGCGGCGCGCGAAGCGTTGCTCGCCCGCGAATGGCCGATCGGCGAAATTGCGCCCTATATCCGCCTCGTCGAGGCGATCGAGGGCGAGATGGAGGAAAGCGCCACCTACCGCCTCTCCGAAATTCAGGTGAAGGCGATCCTCGACCTCCGCCTCCATCGCCTGACCGCGCTCGGCCGCGACGAAATCGGCAAGGAACTCGGTGAGTTGGCCACCGAAATTGAGGAACTGCTTTCGATCCTCGCCGACCGCGAAAAACTCTATGCGGTGATGCGCGAGGAACTGATCGCGGTGCGCGAGGAATTTGCGACGCCGCGCAAAACGCTCGTTGCCCCCGCCGCCGACGGCATCGATGACGAGGATCTGATCGAGCGCGAGGAGATGGTCGTCACCGTCACCCTCGACGGCTATATCAAGCGCACCCCCCTCGACACCTTCCGCGCCCAGCGCCGCGGCGGCAAGGGCCGCGCCGGGATGGCGACGAAGGACGAGGACGTCGTCACCGAACTCTTCGTCACCTCGACCCACACGCCGGTGCTCTTCTTCTCGACCGCGGGCAAGGTCTATCGCATGAAAGTGTGGCGCCTGCCCGAAGGCGGCCCGGCGACGCGCGGGCGCCCGATGATCAACCTGCTGCCGCTCGCGCAGGGCGAGACCATCTCCACCGTCCTACCGCTGCCCGAGGACGAGGGCGAATGGGGCAAGCTGCACGTCATGTTTGCAACCGCAAAGGGCAATGTGCGTCGTAACAGCATGGACGCCTTCACCAACGTTCCGTCGAACGGCAAGATCGCCATGAAATTCGAGGGCGAGGACGAGGATGATCGGCTGATCGGCGTCGCGCTGCTGGGCGAAAACGACGATGTCCTGCTCGCGACGCGGCAGGGCAAGGCGATCCGCTTTGCCGGCGATGATGTCCGCGAATTCCAGAGCCGCAACTCGACCGGCGTGCGCGGCATGCGCCTTGCGGCCGGCGACGAGGTGATCTCGCTGTCGATCCTCCATCGCGGCGGCATGCGCGATCAGGACGAGCGCGAGGATTATCTCCGCTTCGCCCCGTGGAAGGCCGAAAAGGAAGGCGCGCCCGATATGGACGCCGATCGCTTCGCCGAACTGGCGGGCCGCGAGCAGTTCATCCTGACCGTCTGCGCCAACGGCTATGGCAAGCTGTCGTCGGCCTATGAATATCGCCGCACCGGCCGCGGCGGCCAGGGGATCACCAACATCGACAATATCAGGCGCAACGGCTTGGTGGTGGCCAGCTTCCCCGCCACGCAGGCGCATCAGCTGATGCTCGTCACCGACCAGGCGAAGCTGATCCGTATGGGTCTCGACTCGTTGCGCGTCATCGGCCGCGGCTCGGCGGGCGTGCGCCTGTTCGACGTCGCCGACGGCGAGCATGTCGTCTCCGCCGCGCTGATCGAGGACAGCGACGAAGACGACACCGAGGGCGCCGCCGAAACGGAAGCTCCCGAGGCCCCCGCGACCGAGGCCCCGTCCGAGTGAACGTCGCGACGGCCTTCAAGGTGCTGACGCACCAGCAATGGGTCGATTTCGAACGCGAGCGCGTGTTCCGCGGGGCGCCGGTGGATATCGCCGACGGCTATATCCACCTGTCGACCGCCGAGCAGCTCGAAGCCACGCTGGCGAAGCATTTCGCAGGCCAGAATTGCCTAATGATCGCCGAGGTCGACCTTTCGCAATTCGGCGACGCGGTGCGCTGGGAAGAAGCGCGCGAGGGTGCGCCCTTCCCGCACCTCTATGGCGAGCTGCCGATGCATGCGGTGGTGGGGCTCAGCAAGCGGGATTGACCGTCGCCCCCGCGCTCGCGGGAGCGACGATTGGGCCGATTGACCTCTTCCGCCATCTGGCGCACCCTCCCCCCATGACGCTTACCATCACTCCTACCGGCGAGGCTTGCGGCGCCCGCATCGCCGGCGTCGATCTGACCCGGCCGCTCGCACCCGAAACCGTCGCCGAAATCCGCGCGGCGTGGCTCGATCATCACGTCCTCGTCTTCCCCGAACAGAAGATGAGCGACGATGATCTCGAGCGCTTCACCGGCTATTTCGGGGGCTTCGGCGACGATCCGTTCATCAAGCCGATCCCCGGCCGCGACCATATCATCGCAGTCAAGCGCCGCGCCGACGAGACCGCGCCGCTGTTCGCCGAAAACTGGCACAGCGACTGGAGCTTTCAGGACCGCCCGCCCGCGGGCACCTGTCTTTTCGGCATCACCATACCTCCCGTCGGCGGCAACACCGAATTTTCGAACCAGCACGCCGCGCTCGACGCGATGCCCGTGGATTTGCGCGCCCGCATCGAGGGATTGCAGGCCGTCCACAGCGCGCGCGGCGGCTACGCCCCCTCGGGCATGTACGGCACCAAGGATCAGGGCCGCAGCATGGACATCCGCTCGGGCGAGGAAGCGCTGGCGACCCGGCTTCATCCCTTTGTCCGCAAGCATCCCGAAACCGGCCGCGAAGGCCTGTTCGGCTGCGCGGGCTATATCATCGGCTTCGACGGGATGGATGATGCGGAGGCGATCCCGCTGATCGTCGAATTGCTCGAATGGCAGGGCCGCGAGGAATTTCGCTACAGCCACGAATGGGAGCCCGACATGCTCGTCATGTGGGATAATCGCTCGGTACTGCATCGCGCGACCGGCGGCTATGACGGGCACGACCGCCTGCTCCACCGCACGACGATCGCAGCGTGGGACGGATAGGCCGGTTTCCCTAAGACTGTGATCCGGGACATTGCAGCCCCCCGCCAGCCATGAGATGGATCTCACAGACCCATCCAGAGAAAGAATTGCGATGCGCCTTATTCTGCTGTCCGCCTTGCCCGTCGCGGCGCTCGTGACGGGAGGCGCGGCCCCGCAGCACGACCCCGCCCCCTTCGACGGCGCGTGGATGGCCTGCGAAACCTATCAGGGCGCAAATATCTGTTCCTATACGCTGACGGCACAGCGCGGCGACCGCGTGTGCGGCGTTCAGCGCGACTTCGCGACCAACGCATACTATACCCAGCGCTTCATCGCGACCGCAAAGGGCAGTCGCGCGCATATCGACCGGATTTGCGGCGACCCGGGGTCGGAGACCGACACCTATTGCGCCGGACAAGCGCCGCCGGACGCAGCAAAGGTCGGCTGGGGCACCTCGGACCAGACGCTCCAGACCTGCGGCAGCCGACTCCACAGCGTGAAGGATGGCGGCGACTTCAGTTGCGCCGGCGCCCGTCCTGATGCCGGGTTGCCCAAGGTGCGCACGCTGGACGGCGAAGGCCCCGAGCCCGAGGACGAGGCCTGGATGGCGTCCTGCCTGCGGGGTGAGGACTGAACCTGCGCCCTATCCGCGCGCTTCGCCGGACAGCGTCTTGACCACGCCCCACGCGATCAACGCCTGCCCCGCGAAATAGAGCGGCCAGACGAACCACATCGTCACATCCTTGCCGAGCGCCCCGCCCTCGCCCGCGAAGATGAACAGGTCGCTGGCAAGGAACATCATCGCGCCGATGCCGGTACGATAGCGCGGAAAGCGGCTCGCCCAGGCGGTTGCCGCCATCGCCGCGACGAGCGCGCTGTAACCGACCGCCGCGCCCATCTCGCCCGTCTCGCCATGCCGGGTCAGTGCCCAGGCGATCAGCATCGCCAGCGGCGCGACGGCGAAGACGAGCAGGCGCTGCGATCCGGTCAACGCGGGCCGCCGATAGCGCAGATACAGCGCGATGGCGACGAGGTGCCCGATCGCGAAAGCCGCCGCGCCCTGCATCAATCCGATCGCATCGAGCGCCCAATCGCCGAGCGCTCCGAAGCCGAGCACCGCGGCGATCATCCGCCCGTCGCCACTCCGCGCATTGACCGCCGCCCAGATCGCGAGCAGCGCGACCCCCGAGGTCTTCCACAGATGGATGGCGGCGCCGTCCCAATGCTGGTGCACCGCGACGAAAAAGCTGATGCCGCCGACCAGCGCCAGCCCCCACAGCCAGCGTGCGCGATCCCAATGCTGATCTTCGTTCATTATCCGCCCCTTTGCATCTTCCCGGCAATCCGCTTAGAGGGCGAGCGCCTTGGAATGAAGCCCGATCTTATCCATCCGTCATCCCGGCGAAGGCCGGGATCTCATCGGCGCCCTCGAACGCGATGGCGAGATCCCGGCCTTCGCCGGGATGACGACGGGGATTAGGGCAATCGTCCTTCAGTGCGCGGCGGATACCACCCAAGTCAACGGATAGAATATGGCAACCCACGACATTCACATCATCGGCGGCGGCCTCGCGGGCTCCGAAGCGGCTTGGCAACTCGCCGAAGCGGGCTATCGCGTGCGCCTGTCCGAAATGCGCGGAGGCGGCGACATGACTCCGGCGCATCAGGGCGACGCGCTCGCCGAGATGGTCTGCTCGAACAGCTTCCGCAGCGACGACGGCGACAGCAACGCGGTCGGCCTGCTCCACCGCGAGATGCGGTCGCTGGGCTCGATCATCATGCGCGAAGCCGACGCCACGAAAGTCCCCGCGGGCTCGGCGCTCGCGGTCGATCGCGACCTCTTCTCGGGCGGCGTCACACGGGCCTTGTCAGAGCATCCGAACGTCACCATCGTACGCGAGCGCGTCGATACGCTGCCGTCGGCGGGACTGACGATCGTTGCGACCGGCCCGCTGACCGCCGCCGGTCTCGCCGCGAGCATCGGCGCCGCAACCGGCAAGGACGCGCTCGCTTTCTTCGATGCCATCGCGCCGATCGTCTACCGCGACAGCATCGACATGGACGTCGCATGGATGGCGAGCCGCTGGGACAAGGTCGGCCCGATCGGCGACGGCAAGGATTATATCAACTGCCCGATGGACAAGGACCAGTATCACACCTTCGTCCAGGGACTGATCGACGGCGACAAGACCGACTTCAAGGATTGGGAAAAGGACACGCCCTATTTCGAAGGCTGCATGCCGATCGAAGTGATGGCCGAGCGCGGTGTCGAAACCCTGCGCTTCGGCCCGATGAAGGGCGTCGGCCTCGACAATCCGCGCACCGGGCGCTGGCCCTATGCTGTCGTCCAGCTTCGCCAGGACAATGCGCTCGGCACGCTGTGGAACATGGTCGGCTTTCAGACCAAGCTCAAGCATGGCGCGCAGGTCGAGCTATTCCGCACCATCCCCGGTCTGGAGAAGGCCGAATTCGCGCGGCTCGGCGGGCTCCACCGCAACAGTTTCATCCGCTCGCCCGAACTGCTCGACGGCCAACTTCGTCTCAAGTCGGCACCGCACATCCGCTTTGCCGGGCAGATCACCGGCTGCGAGGGCTATGTCGAAAGCGCCGCGATCGGCCTGATCGCCGCGCGCTTCGCCATCGCCGAACTGGGCGGTCGCGCCCTGCCCCCACCGCCGCCCGAAACCGCGCTCGGCGCCCTGCTCGGCCACATCACCGGCGGCGCGGACGCCGCGAGTTATCAGCCGATGAATGTCAATTTCGGCCTCTTCCCTCCGCTAGCCGAGGATGTGCGGAAAAAGGATCGGAAGCTCGGCTACACGCAGCGCGCCGGAACGGCGCTGGCGGAGTGGATGAAGCTGGCTGGGTAAAGAGAAGAAAGGGATTCACGCAGAGACGCGGAGGGGTCGAGCCGACAGGCTCTTCTATCTTTCTGATTTTGATCTCTCCGCGAGATCAACAAAGGCCGCTTCGCGGTCAGCACCACTTCTCCGCGGCTCAGCGGCTCCGCGGCTCCGCGCGAACCAAAAAATCTCTGCACCTCTGCGCGAGAATCTTTTCAACAACTGCACTTCGGCTTCAGGGCCCGCTTCGGCGCGGTCGTCGCGAATTCGGCGCGCGTCAGGTCGCCCGACTTGTCGGCGTCGGCCTTGGCGAAGCGCTCGCCCGTCGCGACGGCCCATTCCTCGAAGGTCAGCAGATTGTCGCCGTTCCTGTCGAGCTTGCGGAACGCCGCGGTGCGTGAGGACATCAATTCGACGCGGCTGATCCGGTCGTTACGGTCGCGGTCGAAGCGGTTGAAGCGCCGCTCCTCGCGCGAGGCTTCCTTCGCGGCGGGCAGCGCGGGCGGCGCCGGCCCGCGCTTCGGCGCATTGGCGCCCGCGACGGGAATGGCCGGCAGACCGGGCGGCGGCTCGGGAAGCACCTCCTCTTCGGCGATCTGGCTATGGCCTTTCCACAGGAAGACCCCGCCGGTGAGCAGAAGCGCGCTCGCCACGCCGCCGATCAAGAATCTGGAAATCGCCATCAGCCCCTCCCGCCGGATCGACTTGCTATCATGGCGCCCCCGGAACCAACAACAAACGCCGCCACATTGGCGCTAAATATTAATCGATATGCTTGTTCAAAATAGAGCAGCCGATTGCTATATTCGATCAATGCAAAATTACCTGCCCACGCTCAAACAGATGCAATATCTCGTCGCGCTTCACGAGCAGGGCCATTTCGGCCGCGCTGCCGACGCCTGCAACGTCACCCAGTCGACGCTGTCGGCGGGTATTCGCGAGCTTGAGACGCTGCTCGGCCAGACGCTGGTCGAGCGCACGCGCCGCGTCGTCCGTTTCACCGTGCTCGGCGACAAGATCGTCGCCAAGGCGCATCGCGTGCTCCGCGAGGCTGAGGAACTGGCCGACATGGCCGCCGCTGCCGCCGCGCCGCTGGTCGGCGAGCTGCGCATGAGCGTCATCCCGACGATCGCGCCCTTCCTGCTTCCCGGTCTTCTCCCGCGGCTGCGCAGGGAGCGCCCGTCGCTCAAGCTCTTCCTCCGCGAGGAACCAAGCGCGCAGGCGTGCGAGTCGCTCCATCACGGCGCCGTCGACTGCGTCCTTCTCGCGCTCCCCTATGCCTGCGGCGACGTCGAGAGCGAGCCGCTGTTCGACGACGCACTGTTCGTCGCCTTCCCCGGCGAGCAAGCCGAGGATCTTCCGGCCATGGTCAGCGCCGACCAACTCGACCCCGCGCAGATGCTGATGCTCGAGGACGGCCATTGCCTGAAGGACCACGCCCTCGCCGCCTGCAACCGTCCCGAGCTGCGCGCCGGCGCGCGGATGATGGGCACCTCGCTCCACACCCTCGTCCAGATGGTCGACAATGGCCTCGGCATCACCATGCTGCCGCAGATGGCGATCGAGGCGGGCATCCTCGACCACACCGACATCGACACCCGGCCGCTCGCGTCCGACCACGACTGGCGCACGATCGCGCTGGTCTGGCGCAAGGGCAGCCCGCGTGCCGACGAATTCCGCCTGCTCGCGGATATTTTCAGGAAGCATAAGGCAAACTAACCACCGCGCCCTCCGTCACCGCGCGGGCGGAGGGCGGGAAGCGACCGGAATGCGACCTATCTTACATCGTCATCCCGGACTTGATCCGGGATGACAAGAGTCTGAAAGCGCGCGCGCAGTATCTCTTATCTTCGTCATTCCTGCGAAAGCGGGAATGACGAATAGAGTGCACGGCCGCTCCCCACCCCGAAACCGACATTCGCCTCTCACCAGGCGGGCTAATCCCACCGGCCCGCGCGACGCTGATCACCCTCGCCCTGTTCGACCCATTGCACCCGCCCATCGGCGAAACTCTCACGCTTCCAGAGCATCACGTCGGTCTTGAGCCGGTCGATCAGATATTCGCAAGCCGCCAGCGCCTCCGCGCGGTGCGGGCTGCTCGCCAGCACCAGCACGATCGTCTCGCCGGGCGCCATCGCGCCGACGCGGTGGATCAGGGTCAGCGCCGCGAGGTGCCAGCGGTCGGCGGCGGCATGAGCCAGCCCCGCCAGCCCCGCTTCGGTCATCACCGGATGATGGTCGAGAAACAATTCGGTCAGCCCGTCGTCGCCGCGCACCCGGCCGATAAAGCTCGCGCTCGCCCCGTGCCCCCCGGCATCGTGCAGGTCGAGTTCGGCGGCAACGTCGATCGCGTCCGCGCGGATCGCGACGCGGATCATCCGCCCGTCACCGGGGGAAACAGTGCGACCTCGCGCGCACAGCCGATGGCCGCATCGGGCAGCGCCATCGTCCCGTCGAGCGCCGCGCGGATGCGCGCCGGCTCGGCGAAGGCCAGCGCGCCCCGCGCATCGCGCGCCGCGAGCCAGCCGACCAGGTCGGCTATCGTCGCCACCCCGAAAGGCGGTTCGACCACCTCTTCGAAAACCCCCATCCGCTCGCGCACCCAGGCGAAATAGCTCACCGTCAGCGCCATGGGCTCAATCCATATGCTTGAGGCCGACGCGCAGATAATCCCAGCCGGTGATCAGCGTCAGCACCGCCGCGCCCCACAGCGAGACGAGGCCGACGGTCTTGATCCACGCCATCTCCGGCAACGCCCCCGCCAGGATCAACGCGCCGAAGGCGATCAGTTGAAAGGTCGTCTTCCACTTCGCGAGCTGGGTCACCGGCATCGACACCTGCAGGGTCGCGAGAAATTCGCGCAGCCCCGACACGATGATCTCGCGCAGCAGGATCATCAGCGCAGCGATGACGTGATAGCCCGCGATATCGCGCGTGAAGACGAGGAGCAGGATCACCGCCGCGATCATGATCTTGTCGGCGATCGGGTCGAGGAAGGCGCCCAGCCGCGACACGATCCCGCGCGAACGCGCAACATAGCCGTCAAAATAATCGGTAATGCCCATCAGGCAATAAAGGCCGAAGGCGAAGGCGTAATCGATCGGCTTCGGCTGGAGCGATCCTTCGGCGACTCCCGGCCACAACAGAAACAGCAGGATGGGAACCGCCAATATGCGCGACAGCGTCAATATATTCGGAAGGCTGAGCATGATCCCTGTCGGCGTATCGGTTCCAAATTGGGCTTTGACCCCATCCGCCCTACCCGATAAGCCCCCCCGGCGACAACAAGATTGCCTTTGGGGGGAATATCCGGGGCGGGCGTTGTCCGGATGTCGGGCTGCAAGAGTGGATTTTCAATGACCGGTTCCTTTGCGCTGATGAAGCAACGCCGGTTCCTGCCCCTGTTCGCGACGCAGTTTCTCAACGCCTTCAACGACAATTTCTACAAGATGGCGATGGTGATCCTCGTCACCTTCACCATCTACAAGGATCCGGAGACAGAGGCGTGGTTCAACGCGCTCGCGGGCGGGTTGTTCATCCTGCCCTTCTTCCTCTTCTCGGCGCTCGCGGGCCAGCTTGCCGACAGCACCGACAAGACGCGGATGATCCGCCTCATCAAGTCGGCGGAAATCGGCATCATGATCGTGGGCGCCAGCGGCATCTGGCTGCACAATGTCCCGCTGATGCTGCTCGCGCTCTTTTCGATGGGGATGCACTCGACCTTCTTCGGGCCGATCAAATATGCGATCCTGCCCCAGCATCTGGAAGAGGACGAGGTGCTCGCCGGCACCGGCTGGGTCGAGGCGGGCACCTATATCGCTATCCTCGGCGGCACGATCGTCGGCGGCCTCACCCCGCCGCACATCGCCATTCCCGGCATCGTCGTCGTCGCGGTCATCGGCCGCCTGACCGCCAGCTTCGTCCCCGCCGCGCCGCCGGAGAAGGAGGCCGAGGGTCTCGCCATCGATCATAATGTGCTGCGCTCGTCGTGGCAGATCGTGAGCGGCACGATGCATATCCCGCGCCTGTTCCTCGCGATCGTCTCGATCAGCTTCTTCTGGGCGATCGGCGCGATATTGGCGGCGCAATTCCCGCCGCTCGTCAAGAATGCGCTCGGCGGCGACAACACCGTCGCGACGATGTTCACCGCCATTTTCTCGATCGGCGTCGCGATCGGCTCGATCGTGGTCAACCGGCTGCTCAAGGGCCACGTCTCGGCGCGCTATTCGCCCGGGTCGGTCATCGTCATGGGGCTGTTCGTCCTCGACCTCTGGTGGTCGGTGAAAGGCTGGGTCCACGCCGATGCGACGCTGATGGACTGGCGCGAATTCCTGTCGCTGAGCGCCGGCGACCGGATCATCTTCGACCTGTTCGGCATCGCGGTCGCCGGGGGCATGTTCGTCGTTCCGCTCTATGCGTTCCTGACCACCACCGTCGCCAAGTCGCAGACTGCGCGCACCGTCGCGGCGAACAATATCGTCAATTCGGGCTTCATGGTCGCGGCGACGCTGCTGCTCAGCGTGCTGATCGGCCTGGGGCTGACGATCGACGACACGCTGCTGATGGTCGCCGCGATGTGCCTGATATCGTCCTTCCTCGCGTGGAAGCTACATAAGGCCTGCGATTAGATCAGGAACATCATCGTCGCGACGAAGAAGACCGCAAAGCTTTCCAGAAACAGCCGCATGTCGCTGTCGCGCGACCAGAAGGACGGGATCGGCCGCGCCGCACGCAGCGCGCTCACCAATTCGCCCTGCCAATCCTCCGGCGCGCTCAGCCGGGCGATGGTCACCTGCCGCGCCGCGTGCGCGCGCAGCCGTTCGCGAATGTCGATCTGTCGGCCCGAGTCCATGCCGCGAAGCTAGGGCGTGCTTAACGAGTCGATAAGGTTAAAAAAGCGTTAACGCCGCCCCTGTCCCGGCGCGGGACGAAAGCGCGCGATTTGTTTAATCGCGCGGCATCGGCCGCACGCGCACGCTACGGTGGTCGGCCAGTCCTTTCTGGAACGACCGGCATTGCTGCGGCTTCATCCGCGGGCCGAGGCACAGGCGCACCTCGTCGAGCCAGCCGTCGCGGTCGGCCGCGACCGCGATCATCGTCTCCTTCACCCCCGGATTGACCGCCGCGAAGGCGCGCCGGACGCTGCCCGCGGTCTGCGGCGCTGCCGCCAGCCGCGTCATGTCGGGAAAACGCACCACGCGGAACAAGATTTCGGCGGCGCGGAAATAGGCGGCCGGATGCGGGCTCATGCAGGTGCCGTGCTTCGCCCATTCATGCTGAAGGAGCTGCGCCGAGGGCGTCATGCACATATGCTTCTTCAGCACCGGCTGCGGCACGATCTTCGCCGGGCGGCACCATTGCGGATAGCCCGGATCGCCCGCCTCGGGCCACAGCCCGTGCAGCACCCAACCGAACCGGCCGTTCTCGCCCGAACATTGGAAGCGATCGCGCGCGTCCTTCGGGCTCCGCACCCCCGCACAGCGCTGCGGCGACCAGCTCATGCTGAGCAGATAACCCGCGACGGGCACCTTGCGCACCGGCTCGCCGCGTCGCGGCTGTTCGAGGCGCGGGACGGGAACGCGGTCGGGTGCAACGCAGGCGGGCGATTGGGCCTGCGCGGCAGAGGGCGCAAGCAGCAGCGCCAGCGCAATATCAAGCCAGCGCAAAATCGAGCCCGATGTCGGCCGCCGGCGCCGACTGCGTCAGCCGCCCCACCGAGACATAAGTCACCCCCGTCGCCCCGATCGCGCCGATGGTGTCGAGCCGCACGCCTCCCGATGCCTCGGTCGGCACGCGGCCGCCGACGATCGCAACTGCCTCGCGCAGGGCATCCGGCCCCATATTGTCGAGCAGCAGATGCGTCGCCCCGGCCTTCAGCGCGGGTTCGACCTGGTCGACGCGGTCGACCTCGACGATGATGTTTTCGATCCCCGCCGCGACCGCGCGGCGCACCGCTTCCTCGACCGATCCGGCGACCGCGACATGATTGTCCTTGATCATCGCCGCGTCCCACAGCCCCATGCGATGATTGGTCGCGCCGCCCATCCGCGTCGCATATTTTTCCAGCACCCGCAGGCCGGGGATCGTCTTGCGCGTGTCGAGCAGAGTCGCAGTGCCGCCGAGCGCATCGACATAGCCCCGCGTCATCGTCGCGATTCCCGACAGATGCTGCACCGTGTTCAACGCCGACCGCTCGGCGGTCAGCATCGCGCGGGCGTTGCCCGACAGCCGCATCAGGTCGCTTCCCGCCGCCACCCGTTCGCCCTCGGCGACCAATATGTCGATCTCCATCGCGGGATCGAGCGCACGGAAAAAGGCTTCGGCGATCGGCAGGCCCGCGACGGTGATCGCGTCGCGGCTGTCCATCACCCCCGAAAAACGCGCGTCGGCGGGGATGGTCGCCATCGAGGTGATGTCGCCGCCCGACCCCAGATCCTCGGCCAAGGTGTTGCGGACAAAGGCGTCTAGGTCGAAACCGGAAAGGGAAAAATCGCTCATAGGGCGAGCGATAGAGGGCTTCCCACGCAAATCAACTTGACGTTTACGTCAACTGGCGCTGACATGGGTGTGAACGAAGCGGGACGCCCCCTCTTCCGTTCGTGCTGAGCTTGTCGAAGCACCGTCCTTCCTTCGACACCCGAAGAGAAGGACGGCCCTTCGACAAGCTCAGGGCAAACGGCCTGAGAGGTCGACAACATAATCGGAGAGACCCCATGCAATCCCCCATCTGCGCCATGCTCGGCATCGAATTTCCGCTGCTCGCTTTCTCGCACTGCCGCGACGTCGTCGTCGCGGTGTCGAAGGCGGGGGGCATGGGCGTGTTCGGCGCCGCCGCGCTGCCGCCCGAACGGCTCGAGGAGGAACTGGCTTGGATCGACGCGCATATCGGCGGACGCCCCTATGGCGTCGACCTGATCGTCCCCAACAGCTTCGCCGGCAAGGGCGAGGCGCCGACGTCCAACGCCGCCAAGGTTCCCGAATCGCACCTTCGCTTCGCCGCCGACCTGCTCGGCAAGTTCGACGTCGATGCGGCGGGGCTCGAAGAGGCGATGGAGACGCGGCAGAGCTTCGGGGACAATATGCATGAGGACGGCGCCGCGCGGCTGCTCGAAGTCGCCTTCCGCCACCCGATCGCGCTGATCGCCAACGCGCTCGGCGTGCCGCCGCCGCTGATGCTCGAACTCGGCAAGCGCCACAAAGTGCCCGTCGCCGCGCTCGTCGGCACGCGCGACCATGCGCTGGCACAGGTCCGCGCGGGGGTCGATATCCTCGTCGTCGCGGGCGGCGAGGCCGGCGGTCATTGCGGCGAGGTCGCGACGATGGTGCTGGTGCCCGAAGTCGCGGCGGCGGTCGAGGCGGTCGGCGCGACGACGCCGATCCTCGCCGCGGGCGGCATCGTCACCGGGCGCCAGATGGCGGCGGCGATGGCGATGGGCGCGCACGGCGCCTGGACCGGATCGGTCTGGCTGACCACGGCCGAGGCGGAGACCAATCCCGTCGTGAAGGAAAAGATGCTCGCAGCTTCGGCCCGCGACACCGTGCGCTCGAAGAGCCGCACCGGCAAACCCTCACGCCAGCTCCGCTCGCCGTGGACCGACGCCTGGGAAGCCGAGGGCGCGCCCAAACCGCTCCCCATGCCGCTGCAATCGCTGGTCAGCGAACCGGCGCTGCGCAAAGTCGACAAATTGTCCGAGGGCGGCCACGAAGGCGCGAGAGCGCTCGCAACTTACTGGGTCGGCCAGGGCGTCGGGCTGATGAACGAGGCGATGGGCGCCGGGCAGGTCGTCCAGGCGTTCAAGGAGGACTGGATCAGCGCCTGCGAGCGGCTGAACGGGTTCGTGGGGGAATGATCCCAGCCGGCTTCATAAAATATTTGCGTGTCCCCGCGAAGGCGGGGACCCATCTCCGGTCGGTGCAAGATGGAACCGGCCGGAGATGGGCTCCCACCTTCGCGGGAGCACGGCTATTTTTGTTTACGCCACCGTCGCCTTGACGATCTTCCCCGGCTCGCGCGGCGGCTCGCCCTTGGGCAGCGCGTCGACATTTTCCATGCCTTCGATCACTTCGCCCCAGACGGTATATTGATTGTCGAGGAAGCGCGCGTCCTCGAAGCAGATGAAGAACTGGCTGTTCGCGCTGTTCGGGTTCTGTGCGCGGGCCATCGAGCAGACGCCGCGGACGTGCGGCTCGGCGTTGAACTCCTGCGGCAGGTCGGGAAGCTTGCTGCCGCCCATGCCGGTGCCCGTCGGGTCGCCGCCCTGCGCCATGAAGCCGGGAATCACGCGATGAAAGACGACACCGTCGTAAAAGCCTTCCTTGGCGAGCGTCGTGATGCGCTCGACATGCTGCGGCGCAAGGTCGGGGCGCAGGCGGATGACGACATCGCCGGTCGACAGCGAAAGGGTGAGCGTCTGGTCGGACATGAGGAACTCCTGGTTGGAAGGTCTTGGGAAAGGCCTGAGGGATATGCGAGCGCCATAGCCGCGCCGCGCGGCAAAGCCACGCCCTAATTGCGCAAAAAGCGTCGCGGCGGCGTTGCCATCATGCGGCGGCGGGACTAGGGGAAGGCCGGAAGCCACATCACACGCCGCATATTCCAGGGAGGACCGCGCGATGGACAAACGCGAAGAATCCCTGCCGCCCGACGATGTGTCAGTCGATCACGCAACCATCACCGACGATCGCGAGATCGACCGCGATCCGGCGCAGCGCGAGGCCGAAACCGAACTCGACGAGGATGACCGGCTGAAACCCGCTTTCGTTCGCGACGTGATCGACCTCGCCGAAGCCGGCGAGGTCGAGGCGGCGCGCGAACGCGTCGGCCGCCTCCACCCCGCCGACATCGCCGACCTGTTCGAGCTCGTCTCCGACGAAGACCGCCCGCTCCTCGCACATGTGCTCGGCGACATGGTTTCGCCCGACGTGCTCGCGGAAATGAACGACCATGTGCGCGAGCGGCTGATCGACCTGCTCGCGCCCGAGCAAGTGGCCGAAATCGCGTCCGAACTCGATACCGACGACGCGGTCGCGATCATCGAGGATATGGAGGAGGACGAGCAGCAGGCCGTTCTCCAGGCGATGGAGCCCGAGGATCGCGCCGCGATCGAGGACGCCCTCTCCTATCCCGAGGAGACCGCCGGGCGTCTGATGCAGCGCGAATATGTCGCGGTGCCCGAGCATGTGACCGTCGGCGACGTCATCGACCGCCTCCGCGAGGATGTCGATCTCGCCACCGATTTCTGGGAAATCTTCGTTGTCGATCCGATGCACCGCCCGGTCGGCACCTGCCAGCTCAGCTGGATATTGCGCGCGCCGCGCACCATCGCGATCAGCGATCTGATGAAGCGCGAGCAGACGCTGATCCCGGTCGACATGGACCAGGAAGAGGTCGCGCTGCGCTTCCAGAAATATGCGCTGATCTCGGCCGCGGTCGTCGACAAGGCCGGGCGTCTGGTCGGCATGATCACCGTCGACGACGTCGTCCACATCATTCAGGAAGAGGCGGGCGAGGATATTTTGCGCCTGTCGGGCGCGGGCGACGGCGACATCAACGAACCGATCGTGATGACGATCCGTACGCGGCTGAGCTGGCTGGTCGTCAATCTGGGCACCGCGATGCTCGCGGCGTCGGTGGTCGGCTTTTTCGAGGGCGCGATCGCCAAATTCGCGCTGCTCGCGGTGCTGATGCCGATCGTATCGGGCATGGGCGGCAATGCGGGAACGCAGACGCTGGCGGTCACCGTGCGCGCGATCGCGACCAATCAGCTCACCGCGTCGAACACGTTGCGCATGATTTTCCGCGAGCTCCGCATCGCGACGGTGAACGGCTTGTCGCTCGGCGTGCTGATCGGCACCGGCACCGCGCTGATCTTCGGCAACCCGCTGCTCGGTGTCGTCATTGCATCGGCGATGCTGATCAACAATCTCGTCGCGGGGCTCGCCGGCATCCTGGTTCCGGTGACGCTCGACCGGCTCGACGTCGACCCCGCCGTTTCGTCGGCGGTTTTCGTGACGACGCTGACCGACATCATGGGCTTTTTCTCGTTCCTCGGGCTCGCAGTGCTCAGCGGCCTGACCGCGATGAACTGATCAAAGCATTGGAATCCAAGCGATTCAAAAGAATCGCAAAAAATTTTTCATCGCTGCAATTTTTTTCGGGAACTTATTCGCCGCGCCGGTCGTTTCCTTTTCGAGCAGCGGCATCGCCCCCCCCGCAGCGCTGCTCAGCAACATTGGCCCGGCCCGCATTCCCTCCCCCCCCTCGAACGCGTGCCGGGCCATTTTGCGCTCAAGACATGACCCGCAAGAGGTGATCCAATGACGAGTGTCCGTGTAATCCTTCTCACCCTGCTAGCCAGCTTTCTGGTCGCTGGCTGCAACACGGTGAAAGGCGTCGGCCGCGATATCGAGTCGGTCGGACAGGCCGGCGACGACGCCATTCACTGATCGGCGGGTGCTGACTTACCCCTAGGCCTCTTCGAGAGGCTCGACAGGCGCCGCTTCGGCGCCTGTCTTGCGTTTGCGCTGGGTGAACCAGATCGCGAAGATCGACAGTTCGTAGAGAAAGACCAGCGGGATCGCGAGCAGCAGCTGGCTGAGGATGTCGGGCGGCGTGAACACCGCCGCGACCGCAAAGGCGGCGACGATCATGTAACGCCGCGCCGAAATCAGTTGCGCGCGCGTCACCAGCCCCGCCCGCTCGATCAGCATCAGCAGGATCGGCAGCAGGAAAGCGATGCCGAACGCCAGGATGAACTGCATCACGAAGCTCAGATAATTGCCGACCGAAGGCAGCGCTTCCTGCGTCACGCCGCCGACATTCCCCTGATATCCGAGCAGGAATTTGAGCGCGATCGGGATGGTGACGAAATAGGCGAAGCAGGCGCCGATCGCGAACAGCACCGGCGTCGCGAACAGGAACGGCAGCAAGGCACGCTTTTCCTTGCGGTAAAGGCCGGGCGCGACGAATTTCCAGAGTTGGTTCGCGATCACCGGAAAGGCGATCATCGTCGCCGCGAACAACGCGACCTTAATCTCGACGAAAAACGCCTCGAACAACTGGGTATAGATCAGCTTCCCCTGCCCCGCGACCACCAGCGGATGGACGAGGATGCCGAAAATCGGCCGCGCGTAATAAAGGCACACCCCAAAGGCCAGGCCGACCGCGAGCAGCGACTTCAGCAGACGCGAGCGCAACTCGATCAGATGGTCGAGCAACGGCATCTTGCCGCCGGCGCCATCCTCATCGGCGGTGACGGAGGTTTCGACGGGAGTCTCGACGGTCATGGCAGCGGCCCGCCCGGCGGCGGCACGTCGTGCGTCTCGGGCTTGGCTTCCGCCTCTTCGGGCCCGGACGTTTCGGCCGGCGCTTCGGCGGGCAGGATCGGCGGGGTCCCGGCGGCGACATCGTCGATGCGCGGAAACTCGCGCATGATCGCGTCATTCTGCTCGCGCCACTGCTTTTCGAGTTCCTCGAGCTCAGCCTCACGCATCATCGTGTCGAGCCCGGCGCGGAAATGGCGCGCCATGCCGCGCGCCTTGCCGACCCATTTGCCGACAAAACGCATCGCCTTGGGCAGATCCTTGGGGCCGATGACGACCAGGGCCACCACGATGACGAGCAGCAACTCGGTCGGCGCGACGTCGAACATGAACTAGAGCTTCCCCCGCAGGCGAAATTGCGCGGTTAGCGGATTTCGGTTTCAGCCGTCGGCGTCGGGGTCGCTTCGGGCGAGCGCTGGCCTTCGATCTGGCGCGGCGCGGGCGGCGGCGCGTCGTCGTCGGCCATGCCCTTCTTGAAGCTCTTGATGCCCTTGGCGACGTCGCCCATCATATCGGAAAAACGACCCTTGCCGAACAGCAGTAGGACGAGAATCCCGACCACGAGCCAGTGCCAGATGCTGAAGCTACCCATCTTCCAATCTCCTTGAGGCCGCTATCTAGGCGTCCTCGCCGTCTTTTACTAGGTCCAGCTCGCCCATCGCTTCCTCGAAAGCGAGGTCGACCGGGTCGAGCAGCCCCGCAGCACGCAAATCCTCGATTCCCGGCAGATCCTTGCGGCTCGCGAGCCCGAAATGCTGCAAAAAGGCGTCGGTGGTCTTGTAAATCAGCGGCCGCCCCGGCACCTCGCGCCGTCCGGCGGGCGCGATCCATTCGGCCTCCATCAGCACGTCGAGCGTCCCCTTCGAGGTCTGGACGCCGCGGATTGCCTCGATCTCCGCGCGGCTGACGGGCTCATGATAGGCGACGATCGCCAGCACCTCGGCCGCCGCGCGCGACAATTTGCGCGGATCGTCGCGCTCGCGGCGCAGCAGGTGCGCAAGGTCGGCGGGGGTCTGAAAATGCCAATGCCCGCCGCGCTCGACCAGTTCGATGCCGCTGCCCTTATGACGCTCGGCGATCGCCAAGATGATCGCACGCACCTCGCCCGGCGTCATCTCATCGCCCAGACGTCCCGCGACCTGCCGCGCATCGAGCGGTTCGTCGCTCGCGAACAGCATCGCTTCTATCGCGCGTTCCAGATCGTCGATCATATTGCCGCTGCCTTCAGATAAAGCGGTTCAAACGCGCCGTCCTGCTTGAGGTCGACCCGCCCCTGCCGCGCCAGCTCAAGCGCGGCGACGAAGCTCGACGCGATTGCCGAGCGGCGCAGCGGCCCCTGATAGTCGGACGGCAGGAAATCGGACAGTTCGGCCCAGTCGACCTTGATCCCGATCATCCGTTCGAGATGCTGGAGCGCCGCGTCGAGCGTGATCACCGGGCGCCGCGCAACCATGTGGACGACGGGCTCGGTGCGCAGCTTGACCTGACCATAGGCCGCCAGCAGGTCGTAAAGGCTCGCATCCCAGCGCCGCACCCTGACGTCGTGCAGCCCTTCCGGCTTCGCGCGCAGAAAGACGTCGCGGCCGATGCGATCGCGCGCGAGCAGCCGTGCCGCCGCCTCGCGCATCGCGGCAAGGCGCTGGAGCCGCAATTGCAGCCGCAACGCCAGCTCGTCGGGCGACGGCTCCTCCAGCGGGTCCTTGGGCAGCAGCAGCGCCGATTTCAGATAGGCGAGCCACGCCGCCATCACCAGATAATCGGCCGCGACCTCCAGCTTGGCGCGCATTTCGGCGATGAAGGCGAGATATTGTTCGACAAGCTGGAGGATGGAAATCTGCCGGAGGTCGACCTTTTGCCCGCGCGCGAGCGTCAACAGCAGGTCGAGCGGGCCTTCCCAGCTATCGAGATTGAGTTGCAGCGCGTCCTCGCGCTCGGCCGCTGCCGCCGGTGCCAGTTCAAAGGCGAGCGGCAGTTCCTCCATCAGGCGAGCGCCAGCAGCGCGTCGCGCTGGTCGATGAGCACCGCGAACTGCCGCGAGTCATGCGCGCCCGAGATCCGGTCCATGGCCCCTTCGAGCCGTGCGCGCGAAAGCGTGCTGATCGGATCGAGCGCCTTCGCGATGCCGATCATGTCGTCCATCTTCGCCCAGCAGTTGAGCGCGATGTCGCATCCTGCGGCGACCGCATCGGCGGCGCGCGACGGGACGGTGCCCGACAGAGCCTTCATATCGAGGTCGTCGGTCATCAACAGACCGTGAAAACCGACGCGCTGGCGGATAATGCCGTCGATGATGGTCGGCGACAGGGTCGCAGGCCGATCCCGGTCCCAGGCGTCGAAGATGACATGGCAGGTCATCGCCATCGCCGCATCGCGCAGCGCCGCAAAGGGCGCGAGATCGCTCTGCAGATCATGGTCGGACGCGGTGACGGTCGGCAGCGCTTCGTGAGTATCGAGCATCGCGCGGCCATGGCCCGGAATATGTTTGACGACGCCGACGACGCCGCCGTCCTGAAGGCCGCTCAGGATCGCGCGGCCGAGCGCGGCGACACGCATCGGCTCGCTGCCGAGCGCACGATCACCGATCACATCGCTTGCCCCCGGCTGACGCACATCGAGCAGCGGCAGGCAATCGACGGTGATCCCGACCTCGGCAAGCATCACCGCAAGCGCCATCGCGTTGAGCCGTGCCGCCTCGATCGCGCTGGCCGGGGCGCGCTCGTAAAGCGCATCGAACGCCGCGCCGCTTGGGAAATCGGGCCATTCGGGCGCCTTCATCCGCGCGACGCGGCCGCCCTCTTGATCGATCAGGATCGGCAGGTTGGCGCGTCCATCGAGCCCGCGCAAATCATCGGTCAGGCGCCGAAGCTGCTCGCGGTTCGCGATATTGCGACCGAACAGGATATAGCCAGCGGGATCGCTGTCGCGAAAGAAAGCGCGCTCGTCATCGGTCAGGGTCAGGCCCGAAAGCCCGAAAATCGCGGGTATCATCGTGCGTCAACCTCCATCGGTCGGCGCCCCCTCGTGCCCGATATGGCATGAGGGGGGAAATGAACCAATGTCCTCTGCGGCCAAGCGGGCCGAATCAGCGGACGACGACGCAATTTTCACCCGCGACGCGCAATTTTCCGCAGAGCGACGCCGCGTTGGCGGCGCTTCCCGCCGCGGCCCGGAGCCGGTAGACGGTCTTGCCTCCGGCGGTCGCCGGCGACACCGATTTGCCGAGATCGGCCAGATAGGGAAAGCGCTTCGACAAATTGGTCCACGCCTTCGCCGCCGCGGCCTCGCTGCTGAACGCGCCGAGCTGGATCGTCGCCGAACCGCCCGTCTGCGCCTTGTCCGCCGCCGCTGCGTCGCCGGTCTTGACCGACATGGCGGCGGGCCCCGGCTTGCCCTTGTCGGCGGCGGCGATGCGCGCGGCCTCGGCCTTTGCCGCGGCCGCCTTTTCGCTGTCGGCCTTTGCCTTTTCGGCCTTGGCGGCGGCTTCGCGCTCGGCGGGGGTCACCGCCGGTTCCTCGGGCATCCGCGTCGGATCGACCTTGCCCGCCGGAACCGCGCCCTCGGTCGCGGCGAAGCTCGCGTCGCCCTCGCCCTCGAAGGTCTTGGCGCCGTCGGTCTTCGGCGCGACCTTGTAATCGCCCTTCTGCGCCGCGATCAGTTCGCCCTGCCCGCGCGCGCCGCCGTTCTGGAGCCACCACAGGGCGCCAAGCACGGCACCGATCAGCAGCAACCCGCCGAGCACCATTACCAGCAGGCGGACCGGGGACACCTCGCCATCGTCTTCATAGCCGTCGGCGGCTTCGAGCCAGGGCAGGCGATCCTCGCCTTCGAGGCCCAGTCCCTCGCCGCCCGTTTCCTCTGCGGTTTCCCCCTTACCCTCGGCCATCAGCTCATCTCCTCAAGGGCTTCCACTCCCATCAGGTGGAGCCCGTTGCGGATAACCTGCCCGATTCCGTCGGCCAAATAAAGCCGCGTCGCGGTCAGTTCAGGGTCGTTTGCCAAAATGACACGCGCTTCGGGCCGGTCGTTACCCATGTTCCACCAGGCATGGAACGCCGCGGCGAGGTCGCCGAGGTAGAAGGCGATACGGTGCGGCTCGCGCGCTGATGCCGCCGCCTCGACGATACGCGGGAATTGCGCGAGCAGCTTGACGAGGCCGAGCTCATAGTCGTCGAGCCGCGCCGGGTTCGGCGCCGCCGCCGCAACGCCCGCCTCGGCGAGCTTGCGCTTCAGCGACGCGATCCGCGCATGGGCGTATTGGACATAGAAGACCGGATTGTCGCGCGACGCCTCGACGACCTTGGCAAAGTCGAAATCCATCTGCGCATCGGCCTTGCGCGTCAGCATGGTGAAGCGCACCGCATCCTTGCCGACCTCGTCGACGATGTCGGCGAGGGTGACGAAATTGCCCGCGCGCTTCGACATTTTGAACGGCTCGCCATTCTTGAGCAGCCGGACCATCTGCACCAGCTTGACGTCGAAACGCGTCTTGCCGCCGGTCAGCGCCGCGACCGCTGCCTTGATCCGCTTGACCGTCCCCGCATGGTCGGCGCCCCAGATGTCGATCAGTTCGTCGGCATCCTGGCTTTTCTGGAAATGATAGGCGAGGTCGGCGCCGAAATAGGTCCAGCTTCCGTCGGACTTCTTGATCGGCCGGTCCTGATCGTCGCCGAACCGGGTCGAGCGGAACAGCGGCAGTTCGACCGGTTCCCAATCCTCGGGCGTTTCGCCCTTCGGCGCTTCGAGCTGGCCGTCATAGACCAGATCATGCTCGCGCAGCCATTTCTCGGCCGCAGCGGGTTTGCCTTCCGCCTGAAGCTCGGCTTCGGACGAAAAGAGATCGTGGTGGATGCCGAGCTTGGCGAGGTCGGCGCGGATCATGTCCATCATCGCGCTGACCGCCTCGGCGCGGAACAGCCCGAGCCACGCGCTCTCAGGCGTTCCGACATAGCGGTCGCCATATTCGGCGGCGAGCTTCGCGGCGACGGGCTTCAGATAATCTCCGGGATAGAGCCCCTCGGGGATCGCGCCGACGTCTTCGCCCAGCGCTTCGCGGTAGCGCATGTGGACCGAGCGCGCGAGCACGTCGACCTGCGCGCCGGCGTCATTGACATAATATTCGCGGGTGACCCGATGCCCCGCATATTCGAGCAAGGCCGCGAGCGCATCGCCGACGACCGCGCCGCGGCAATGGCCGACGTGCATCGGCCCGGTCGGGTTGGCCGAGACATATTCGACATTGACCCGCCGCCCCTCGCCCATCGCCGAGCGGCCGTAATCGCCGCCCTCGGCATGGATCAGCGCGAGCTCGCTCCGCCAGCTGTCGTCGGCAAGGCGCAGGTTGATGAAGCCGGGCCCGGCGACGCTCGCTTCGGTCACTTCATCGAGCGCGCCGAGTTCGGCGACAAGCTGTTCGGCAAGCGCGCGCGGATTGGTGCCCGCGGGCTTGGCGAGCACCATCGCGGCATTGGTCGCGACGTCGCCGTGCGAGGGATCGCGCGGCGGCTCGACGCTGATCGCGCTCCGGTCGAGTCCGGCGGGAAGCGCATCGCGCGCGACCAGCGCATCGAGCGCGGCGTCGATATGGGCGGAAAAGCGGCTGAACAGGGTCACGGCGAGGCCTATCTTGAAGCGAAAAAACGGTCGCGCGCGCCCTAACGCAGCTTTGGGCACGCGAAAAGCCCTGCCTCGCGTCGGCGCGGCAGGGCATGAGCGAAAGCGAACGGCGCTGGTGCGCCGCCGCGAACCTTATCGTCGGACGTTATATTCGAGTTGATCCTGCGTGAGCTGAAAGCCGACGAGCAGTTCGAAGCTCGCGCGTTGCACCGCGGTGCGAACTTCGGGGATGCTCAGCGGGTCGATCGCGGCATCCTCTTCGCCGGCCTTGCGGCGGCGCGTGATACGTTCCTGGATATCAGCGGGCAGCGTCGCCGCAGCACGATCGACATAGGCGGCGGCCTGGCCGTGCCCTGTACCGCGCACCTGGCCTTCGGCAAAGCTCACCGTGACCTGGCCGACACGCTTGGCGATGACCGCGGTGCCGCCCTGCACCACCGTCGAGAAATAGGGCAGCGTCACCGTTCGCGCGGGCCCCGCGTCGCGGCGCGTCGCCACGACGTCGAAATCGGCGAGCTGATAGACTTTTTCGGCCTGATCATTGCATTGCGGCGTGACGTGGGTGATCGTCGCGACGACGTCGATCGCCCGCGCGTCGCGGCTGGTCGCCGGGTCGAACAGGGTGATGTCACCCGTATAGGCGGGAACGGCGACCGCCGGGCAAGCGCTGCGCGTCGCGGTGATGCCCGCGCCGCCGGCCGAAACGTCGATGTCATTGTCCTTCGCGCAGCCGGCGATCGTCGCCAGGGCCGCGCCCCCGCACAGCACGGCGACGAGTTTGCGGGACGAGGAGGAGATGAACATCATAGAAACCGGGCTTTCCAAATCTCGAGGCAGGTCCGACGAACCGGCTGTCCGACGCTCCATGCGCGCCGCTTCTTATCGGCGCGATGAACGAGGCGCAACACGGACGAACCTGCTTTACCGCATATACCGAGCTAGGCTAGAGCGCGCGCACCATGAACGCTCCCCAACCGATCGCGCAGGAAAGCGCCGAACTCGCGGTCCTGATCGCGGCACCGCGCGGCTTTTGCGCCGGTGTGGACCGGGCGATCCGCATCGTCGAACTGGCGCTGATCCGCTTCGGCGCCCCGGTCTATGTCCGCCACGAAATCGTCCACAACCGCTATGTCGTGGAATCGCTGAAGGCCAAGGGCGCGATTTTCGTCGAATCGCTCGATCAGGTTCCCGACGGCGTTCCGGTGGTATTCAGCGCCCACGGCGTGCCCAAGGCAGTACCCGCGAAGGCCGAGGCGCGCGGGCTCGACTATATCGACGCGACCTGCCCGCTCGTCTCGAAGGTTCATCGCCAGGCCGAACGCGCGAACGAGAGCGGCCGCCACATCATCTTCATCGGCCACGCCGGCCATCCCGAGGTCATCGGAACGCTCGGCCAATTGCCCGAGGGTGCGATGACCCTGGTCGAATCGGTCGACGATGTCGCCGCGCTGGCGCCGCCCGATCCCGACATGCTGTCCTTCCTGACCCAGACGACGCTGTCGGTCGACGACACGCGCGACATCGTCGCGGCGCTCCAGCATCGTTTCCCGTCGATCGCCGGGCCGCGCGGCGAGGATATCTGCTATGCGACCTCGAACCGGCAGGACGCGGTGAAGGCGATCGCCCGCCGCTGCGACCGAATGATCGTGATCGGCGCCCCCAACAGCTCGAACAGCCTGCGTCTCGTCGAGGTCGCCGAGCGGCTGGGCACCCCGGCGCATCTCGTCCAACGCGGCAGCGACATCGATCCGGCCTGGCTGACGGACATCGCCACGCTCGGCATCACCGCGGGCGCCAGCGCGCCCGAAACGCTGGTCCGCGAAGTCATCGACGCCGTCGCCGCGCACCGCCCGATTGTGGAGGATGTCGTGGTAACCGCCGAAGAAAACATGGTCTTCAAACTCCCGCGCGGGCTCGAGCCGGTGGCCGACTGATGGCGGTCTATACGCACGTCGATCCCGACGACCTCGCGACCCTTGTTTCCCGCTACGATATCGGCACCGTCCGGTCGTGCAAGGGCATCGCCGAAGGGGTCGAGAACAGCAACTACCTGCTCGAAACCAGCGGCGGCCAGTTCATCCTGACGCTCTATGAAAAGCGGGTGCGGGTGGATGACCTGCCCTTCTTCGTCGATCTGCTCGATCATCTCGCGAGCCGCGATTGCCCGGTTCCGGCGATGATCCACGACCGCGAAGGCATCGCGATCCAGGAAATCGCTGGCCGCGCCGCCTGCATCATCCAGTTTCTGTCGGGCATATCGCCGAGCCACCCGACGCCGGATCAGTGCACGGCGGTCGGCGCGGCGCTCGGCGCGATACACCGCGCCGCCGCCGATTTTCCGGGTGGGCGCGAAAACAGCATGGGCCACCGCCACTGGCGTGCGATCGCCGATGCGACCGGCGATCTCGACGCGGTGATTTCTGGACTGCAGGATATCGTCGAGGCGGAGCTCGCCTTCCTCGACGCGAACTGGCCCGGGGAGCTTCCCGCGCACGTCATCCACGCCGACCTCTTCCCCGACAATGTGCTGATGCTCGGCGAGACGGTGACGGGGCTCATCGACTTCTATTTCGCGGCAAGCGACTTTCGCGCCTATGACCTTGCGGTCACCCATGCATCATGGACCTTTTCCGACGACGGCAGCCATTGCGATCCCGTCCGCGCGCGGGCGCTGATGCGTGGCTATGCACGCGAGGTCGCGCTGAGCGAAGCGGAAATCGCCGCGCTGCCGCTGCTCGCGCGCGGCGCATCTTTGCGCTTCCTGCTCACGCGCGCGCACGACTGGGTACACACCCCGGCCGACGCGCTTGTCACGCGCAAGGATCCGGTGCCCTTTCTCAATCGCTTGCGCCGTTATCAGGCGGGCGATGCCGCCAGCCTGTTCACCGCCGCATGACGACCGGCAAGACGGTGATCGTCGCCACCGACGGCGCGTGCAAGGGCAATCCCGGCCCGGGGGGCTGGGGCGCGGTGCTACGTTGGGGCGATGTGGTCAAGACGCTGGCGGGCGGCGAGCGCGACACGACGAACAACCGCATGGAATTGATGGCCGCGATCGAAGCGCTCGCCGCGCTCAAGCGGCGCTGCCATGTCGAACTGTCGACCGACAGCATCTATGTCCGCGACGGCATCACCAAATGGGTGCACGGCTGGCAGCGCAACGGCTGGAAGACCGCGGCGAAGAAGCCGGTCGCCAACGCCGATCTGTGGCAGCGGCTGGTCGCCGAGGCAGCGCGGCACGACATCGAGTGGCTGTGGGTCAAGGGCCACGCCGGGCATGGCGACAATGAACTGGCCGACAAGCTGGCGAGCGACGCCGCGCTGGAAGTGGCGCGGGCGCGCTAAACGCCCGCGCCCTCGCTATTATTCGGCTTCGCGGACTTCCGCGCCCGGCCCGTTCTTGAGGATCGACTCGATGGCATTTTTCGCCGAAGCCTTGCTGGTGTAGCCTTCGGTCCAGAAGATGGGTTCGCTATTATATTTGAAATAGGCGACAAATTCGCCCTTCTTGTTCTTCTTGATTTCGAAATAATGGGCCATGCCATCCTCCACAGGTCAGGCCGCGACGGGGGTGACGCGGCTAAGCCCATGGTAATCCACCGATCTCACCGCGCAAGCGGCTAGATGCGGCTCAGGCGAGCCGCGATGGGGCATAGGGCGCCGGGTCGACACGCCCTATCGCACCCTCCGGCGCGGGGGCGCCGAGCTCTGCTGCGAGCAGCGCGGAGATCGCCGGCGAGGTCTGGATCCCGAACCCGCCCTGCCCCGCGCACCAGACGAAGCCGGGAACGCACGCATCGGCGCCGAAGACAGGCAGGCGGTCGGGCGCAAAGCTGCGCAGTCCCGCCCATTTCCTCTCGACCGCCGCGACCGGCCAGTCGACGACCTGCCGCAGCCGTTCGATCGCGAGCGCGACGTCCAGTTCCTCGGGCGCCGCGTCGCAGGGCGGCGACGGCGTCTCGTCGTGCGGGCTGAGCCAGATCCGCCCTTCGCTTTCCCCTTTGAAATAGAAATTTCCGCCGATGTCGATCACCAGCGGCAGGCTGGCGGGCACCGGATAATCGAGCCGAAGCTGGATGACGGTTCGCCGATAAGGCTGGATGCCCAGCGGCGCGGCGCCGCAGGCTTCGGCTACCCGGTCGGCCCAGGCTCCGGCGGCATTGACGATCAGGTTCGCACGGACGGTTTCGTCCCCGAGGCGAACCTCCCACCCTGCGCCCGTGCTGCGTGCGCTATCAAGCCGCGCTCGCGTCGCGAGCCCTGCGCCCGCGCGCTTCGCCGCGCGCAGATAGGCGGCGTGAAGCCCGCCGACGTCGATATCGCTGCAAGACGCCTCGAAGGCTGCCTCGCTCCATTCGGGGCGGATTCCGGGAACGAGGCGTGCAATCCCGGTCGCGGACATCCGTTCCATCGGCACGCCGCCGGCCGCAAAGCCCGCAACGAACGCATCGACCGCAGCCGCATCCCCGCGGCGCGCGAGGTTGACGGCAGTCCGCGGCGACAGAAAACCGCGCGCCGAAAATTCGCTTGGGGGATTCTGCAAGTCATCGAACGACGCGATCGACAGCGGCTGGACGCCGGGTCCGCCATAGGTTTCCTGCCAGAAGGCCGCCGAACGGCCGGTCGCATGATAGCCGGGAGCATCCTCCGCCTCGATCATCAATATCCGGCGATAGGGCGCCAGCGCGGCGGCGAGGCTGGCACCGGCGATGCCCGCGCCGACGATCAGCACGTCGGTCGAGGAGGGCAGCGCATCGGTCATCGCCGCCGCATATCGGCTGTGCGCCGGAATGCAACCCGTGCGGGGACATGGTTACTCTTTGGTAAGCCATGATGTGTAGGGGAAAACCGATGCAAAGCGGCTTCGTTTCCCTATGCCTGATGGCGCTTCTCGGCGTGCTGATGATCGCCGCGGCGGTCAGCGACCTACGCTCGCGCACCATCTCGAACGGCCTGAATGCGGCGATGGCCTTGCTCGCCGTCCCCTTCTGGATCGCCGCGGGATGGGCGCTATGGCCCGATATTCCGCTTCAGTTGGCGGCTGCGTTCGGCGTCTTCCTGCTTTTTGCCGGACTGTTCGCTATCGGCGCGATGGGCGGCGGCGACGTGAAGATGATCGGCGCGGTGATGCTGTGGATTCCGCTGCCGCTGTTCGTTCCGATGCTGACCATCATGGCGATCGGCGGGGGCATCCTGTCGGCCGTCATGCTGATCCAGTCGAAAATAAGGCCTTCGGACAAGGTGATAGAGGTTCCTTATGGCGTGGCGATCGCGATCGCCGGTCTTTGGGCGCTTCACCAACAATATCTTAACCACTTTCAGTCTATCGCATCGAGTTGAGGGCAAGCGCCACCATCTCTGGTTCGGCGTAGGAGGCGAAAATCGTGGATACACGAAAGATTATGCTGATCGTCGGCGCGCTGGTCATTGCGATCGGGGCTGCGTTCGGGGTCAATCAGATGATGCGCGGCGCGTCGACGCCGACGGCACGCGCGGCGGCTGCACCGGAAATCAACGGACCCATGATCCTTGTCGCGACCCGGCAGCTGCCGGCCGGCACGATCATCGGCCCCGACAGCTTCCGCTTTCAGCCCTGGCCGAAGGAACTGGTCGAAAAGGCCTATTTCCTGAAGGAAAAGACCGACGTCCAGACTCTGGTCGGCACCGTCGTGCGCTATCCGATCACCGCGGGGCAGCCGCTGACGCAGGGCGCGCTCGTCCATCCCGATGATCGCGGCTTCCTCGCCGCGGCGCTTGGGCCGGGCATGCGCGCGGTGACGGTCAAGGTTTCGCAGGAACAGGGCGTCGCCGGCTTCGTCTTTCCGGGCGACCGCGTCGACGTGGTTCTGGCGCAGGAGCTCAAGATCAAGGAAGGCAGCGCCTATCCCGACGACGAACTCTATACGGCAGAGACGATCGTCCGCAACGTTCGCGTCCTGGCGACCGACCAGCGCTACGATGCCGAGGATGAAACCGGCAAGACGCCGGTCCGCACCTTCGGCTCAGTAACGCTCGAGGCGACGCCCGATATCGCGGAGAAGATCGCCGTCGCGCAGAATATGGGCAAGCTGTCGCTCGCGCTCCGTCCGCTCGCCGAAAACAGCGGCGATCTGGAAGCCGCGATCGCGTCGGGCGAAGTCAATGTTCCGGCCGGCGGCGGCACCGCCGCCGAAAAGAAGATGCTCGCCGAGGCCGCCGCACGGCCGACCGCGAACAAGAGCTCAGCCACCACGGGCGGCGACGTCTCCCGCTTCTGGGTTCCGGTAAGCGGCCGCGTATCGGCCCCGCGCCAGCAGCCGCAGCAGCAATCCTTCAGTGGCGGCGGATCGCCCGTGACCATGGGCGCCCCCGCGGCACCGAGGGGCCCGGTGGTCCGCGTGACGCGCGGCGACAAGATGACCGAAGTTCCGGTTGGGGGTAAGTAAGATGACCAGCAAAACCCGTTTCAAGGCGGCCGCGCTCGCCCGCACTCTGGCGATCGGCCTGGTCGCGGCGACCCTGATCTCCGCCCCGGCGCAGCAGGCTTCGGCCCAGGCAACGCAGAATGCCAGCAGCAGCATCGACCTGTCGGTCGGCCGCGGCCGCCTGGTCAGCCTGTCGGCGCCGATGACCGACGTCTTCGTCGCCGACGACAAGGTCGCCGACGTCCAGGTCCGCTCGGGTCGCCAGCTCTACGTCTTCGGCAAGGCGCCGGGCGAGACGAGCATCTATGCGACCGACGCCAGCGGCCGGGTCGTCTATTCGACCGTCGCCCGTGTCGGCAACAATATCGAGACGATCGACCAGATGCTGACGCTGGCGATGCCCGATGCGAAAATCACCTCGAACACGATGAACGGCTTCGTGCTGCTCACCGGCACGGTCGCGTCGCCCGACGACGCCGCCGAGGCCGAGCGGCTGGTCCAGGCCTTCGTCGGCGACCAGACCAAGGTACTGTCGCGCCTGCGCACCGCGACGCCGCTGCAGGTCAATCTGCAGGTCCGCATCGCCGAAGTGAACCGCTCGCTGGTCAAGGAGATCAGCGGCAACATCCTGACGCGGGACAAGAGCAGCGGTTTCCTGGGCGGGGTGTTCCGCGGCCGCAATCCCGGCACGATCACCTATAACCCCGATGGTACCAAGACCGTTGAGTTCAGCACCCCGGCCGGAACCAGCAGCCTGGCCGGCGCCGGCCGCCTGTTCGGGCTGGACCTGATCGCCTCGCTCGACCTCGGCGAGCGTTCGGGCCTGGTCGCGACGCTGGCGCAGCCGAACCTCACCGCGATGTCGGGTGAGACCGCCGACTTCCTCGCGGGCGGCGAATTTCCGATCCCGATCCCCGGCAATTTCGCCGGCACGACGATCGAATATCGCAAATATGGCGTCAGCCTCGCCTATACGCCGACGGTGCTGTCGAACGGCCGCATCAGCCTGCGTGTTCGCCCCGAAGTGTCGGAACTGTCGACCGAAGGCGCGATCGAGATGCAGGGCTTCCAGATCCCGGCGCTCACCATCCGCCGTACCGAAACGACGGTCGAACTGGGTTCGGGTGAAAGCTTCATGATCGCCGGCCTGATGAACAATCGTTCGATCGGCGCGATCGACAAGATTCCCGGTCTCGGCGACGTGCCGATCCTCGGTACGCTGTTCAAATCGGACAGCTTCAAGCGCGGCGAGACCGAACTCGTTATCGTCGTGACGCCCTATCTGGTTCAGCCGGTGTCGGCGAACGAAATCAAGCTGCCGACCGACGCCTATCAGGATGCCAACGATCTTCAGCGCCTGCTGCTCAATCAGACGAGCGACGGCGTGACCGGCGGCGACCGGCCGAAGCCGTCGCTCGATACGGCGGTCGGCGACGCGGATCGCCCGCGCGGCGGCGGCGATGTCGCGCCCGGTTTCAGCCTGAACAAGAAGTGACGCTGGTTTTGGGGAGCAGAGTGATGAGCAAAATCGCAACTTGGACCGCCGCCCTGGCACTGGCAACGTCGCTGACGGGGTGCACCGGGGCCGCAAACAGCAACCACAGCCTCGAATCGGTCCACCAGCCGGTGGTCCGCAACACCATCCACCAGTTCGACGTCGCCGTCGGTAGCGGCGATCTGGTGCCGAGCGAACAGGGCCGCCTCCAAGGATGGCTCGACGCGATGGGTATCCGCTACGGCGATCGCGTCTCGATCGAGGATCCGTCGGTATATGGCGCGGGCGAAGCGCAGGCGACCATCCGCGCGATGGTCGAACGCCGCGGCCTGTTGCTGAGCCCCGACGTTCCGGTGACGACCGGCGCGGTGCCGCCGGGCTATGTCCGCGTCATCGTGACGCGCGCGTCGGCGCATGTGCCGGGCTGCCCGGACTGGTCGAGCAAATCGTCGATCAATCCGACCAACGCGACCTCGTCCAACTACGGCTGCGCGACGAACAGCAATCTTGCGGCAATGGTCGCCGACCCCAATGATCTGATCAAGGGCAACCGGGCCACGGTCAACGATCCCAACGCGGCGACACGCGCGATCAAGACCTATCGGGAAAAACCCCAGACGGGCGCCGGCGAACTCAAGGCCACGTCAACGAGCAACAGCGGAGGCGCTCAGTGAACGCTCCTTTCAAAGCAGCCGGGCTGCGTGATCCGTTCAACGCCTTCGTCTGCGACGACGATACGCTGGAGCTGATCCGCGTCGCCGCCGCCGACCTCGGCTGGCCGATCGAAAAATGCAACAAGGGCGGGCTGCGCAACGCCGTCCAGTCGCTTTCGGTGTCGGCGAGCCCGAACATCCTGTTCGTCGACATGTCCGAATCGGGTGACCCGATCAACGACATCAACGCGCTCGCCGAAGTCTGCGAGCCGGGCACGGTCGTGATCGCGGCGGGCCAGGTGAACGACGTTCGCCTATACCGCGACCTCCTGTCGAGCGGCATTCAGGATTATCTGCTCAAGCCGCTGTCGCTCGACCAGGTGCGCGAGAGCTTCACCATGGCGCAGGCGATGCTGTCGGCGCCGAAGCACGCCGACATGCACGACGACAAGCCGCACCATATGACGGCGGTGGTCGGCGTGCGCGGCGGGGTCGGCGCGTCGCTGGTGTCGACGTCGCTGGCCTGGGTGATGAGCGAACAGGGCAGCCGGCAGACGGCGCTGCTCGACCTCGACGTGCATTTCGGAACCGGCGCGCTGACGCTCGACCTCGAGCCCGGCCGCGGGCTGATCGACGCCATCGACAACCCCAGCCGCATCGACGGCCTGTTCATCGAACGCGCGATGGTGCGCGCCTCCGACAAGCTCAGCCTGCTGTCGGCCGAGGCGCCGATCCATCAGCCGGTGATGACCGACGGCTCGGCCTTCTTCCAGCTCGAAGAGGAATTGCGCGGCGCGTTCGAAATGACGATCGTCGATATTCCGCGCCACGTCCTGATCCCCTTCCCGCACCTGGTGCAGGAAGCGGGCACAATCCTGCTCGTCAGCGACGTGACGCTCGCCTCGGCGCGCGATACCATCCGCCTGCTTTCCTGGTTCAAGCAGCATGTGCCGGGCGCCCGCGTGGTGCTGGTCGCGAACAAGTTCCAGAATGCCATCGGCGAACTGTCGCGCAAGGAATTCGAATCGTCGATCGAACGTCCGATCGACATCACGATACCGTTCGATCCCAAGCTGGTCAGCCAGGCCGCGAAGCTCGGCAAATCCTATGCCGAAATCTGCAAGGGCACCAAGGGCGCCCAGGCTTGGACCAGCCTGATGCGCGTCATCATCGACGGCGCCGACGAAAGCAGCGAGGAAGCGGCCATCGCCGGCAAGGCGAAACCGGGCGGCGGCTCGCTGCTCGGCAAGCTCGGCGGCCTCGGCACGCTGGTCGCGAAGAAGAGCGCGAAATAAGGACGCCGCGGCGGCCGGGACACCCCGGCCGTGGCGGCCTTCCAAGCAGGAAACGGACAAAAGGCCATTATGAACCTGCCAATGATCCTGACCGTCGCCGCCGCCATGGTGGCGCTTGCCATGCTGGTTCTCGCCTTTGCGGGGCCGTCGGCCGGCAAGGCGAAAAGCCGCCGGCTCGCATCGGTGCGCGATCGTCACGCCGCGTCGACCGAAGCGGTCGTCGCGGCGCAAATGCGCAAGACGATCCAGGCGGTCGGCGGTCGGGGCGGGAGCAGCCTCTCCGACCTGGTGCCGCGCCGCGACCTGATGGAAAAGCGGTTGCGCCGCGCGGGCAAGGGCTGGAACCTCACCCAATATATATTCTGGTGCATGGGCCTGTTCGTCGTCGCGACCGGCGGATTGCTCGTTCTGCGCACGCCCTTTTTGCTCGCCGTGATGGCGGGGCTGCTGGCCGGCATCGGCCTGCCCCACGCCTATGTCGGCAAGGTCATCGCGAAGCGCGTCCAAAAGTTCAACGCCCGCTTTCCCGACGCGATCGATCTGCTCGTTCGCGGCCTGAAATCGGGTCTTCCCGTCACCGAGACCTTTCAGGTCGTCAGCCAGGAACTACCGGGCCCGGTCGGCGAGGAGTTCCGGGGCGTGGTCGAGCGTATCCGCATCGGCAACACGATGGAGGCCGCGCTCCAGGAAACCGCAGAGATGATCGGAACGCCCGAATTCCAGTTTTTCTGCATCACCATCGCGATCCAGCGCGAGACGGGCGGCAACCTGGCCGAAACGCTGGCCAACCTGTCCGAAGTGTTGCGCAAGCGCGCGCAGATGAAGCTGAAAATCCGCGCCATGTCATCGGAAGCCAAGGCATCGGCCTATATCGTCGGCGCCCTGCCCTTCTTCGTGTTCGGCGTCGTCTGGTCGATGAATCCCGACTATCTCGCGGGCTTCTTCTTCGAACAGCGTCTGATCATCGCGGGAATCGGGGGGCTGATCTGGATGACCATCGGTGCCCTCATCATGAAAAAAATGATCAGCTTCGAGATCTGAAGGGCGGCAGATGAACAGCAATTTCCTTCTTGCCGCATTTTCGGGAGCGCAGCCCGGCCCGACGCTGATGGGTGTCGACGTCGTCTGGGCCGCGACGATGCTGGCCGCGGTCGGCGTCGGCGCGGTGCTCTTCGCCATCTATGGCGCGCTGACCGTCCGCAACCCGATGGCAAAGCGCGTCAAGGCGCTCAACGACCGCCGCGAACAGCTCAAGGCCGGGATCACCGCCTCGACCGCCAAGCGTCGCGCGAAGCTGGTCCGCAAGAACCAGACCGCCGACAGGATGCGCACCTTCCTCGGCCGGCTCCAGGTGCTGCAGGAAGGGCAGATTCAGGACGTCCAGCAAAAGCTGGCGCAGGCCGGCATCCGGTCGAAGGATCTGGCGGTCACCGTCATCTTCGGCCGTCTCGTGCTGCCGATCCTGTTCGGCGGGCTTGCCGCCTTTCTGATCTATTGGGTCGACATGTGGCCCGACATGACGCCGTTCAAGCGTTCTGGCTTCACGATGGCCGCGCTAATTCTGGGTTACAAGGCGCCCGATCTGTTCGTGCAGAACAAGCGCCAGAAGCGCACCGACGCGATCCGCAAGGGCCTGCCCGACGCGCTCGATCTGCTCGTCATCTGCGCCGAAGCCGGCCTGACCGTCGACGCCGCCTTCTCGCGCGTCGCGAAGGAACTGGGCCGCGCCTATCCCGAACTCGGCGAAGAATTCGCGCTGACCTCGATCGAACTCGGCTTTCTGACCGAACGTCGGCAGGCGTTCGAGAATCTCGCCTATCGCGTCAATCTGGAATCGGTGAAGGGCGTGGTCACGACCATGATCCAGACCGAAAAATACGGCACGCCGCTGGCGAGCGCGCTGCGCGTGTTGTCGGCCGAATTCCGCAACGAACGCATGATGCGCGCCGAGGAAAAGGCCGCGCGCCTGCCCGCGATCATGACCGTGCCGCTGATCCTGTTCATTCTGCCGGTGCTGTTCATCGTCATCCTCGGCCCGGCGGCCTGTTCGCTGAGCGACGCGATGTCGGGCGGCGGGTTCGGCAAAAGCGCCGGTTAAACCCGGATCCCTGGCGATAATCGAAGGGGCGGGAGCGATCCCGCCCCTTTTCGTTTCTCAGCCGACCTGCTGTTCGATCGCGCCGAAAATGCTGTGATGGCGCTCGTCATCCATCCAGATGCGCACGACGTCGCCCTTTTGCATGAAGGGCGTCTTCGGTTCACCCTGCCGGATGGTCTCGACCGTCCGCACTTCGGCGAGGCAGCAATAGCCGAGCCCGCCCTCGCCGATCGGCTTGCCGGGACCGCCGTCGGCGTCGCGGTTCGACACCGTTCCCGACCCGATGATCGTCCCCGCACCGAGGTTACGCGTCTTCGCCGCGTGCGCGATGAGCTGGCCGAAGTCGAAGGTCATATCGACCCCCGCGTCGGCGCGGCCGAGCGGCTGCCCGTTGAGATCGACACACAGCGCGCCGTGCAGCTTGCCGCCCTGCCAGCGATCGCCCAGCGCTTCGGGCGTGACGAACACCGGCGACATGGCGGACGACGGCTTCGACTGGAAGAAACCGAATCCTTTGGCGAGTTCGGCCGGGATCAGCCCGCGCAGCGACACGTCGTTGGTCAGGCCGACGAGCAGGATATGCTCGCGCGCCGCGACCGGATCGATCCCGGCCGGCACGTCGCCGGTAACGACGACGACCTCCGCCTCCATGTCGCAGCCCCAGGCTGGATCACCGAGCGGGATCGGATCGCGCGGCGCGAGAAAGGCATCGCTGCCGCCCTGATACATCAACGGATCGTGCCAGAAACTGTCGGGCATCTCCGCCCCGCGCGCCTGTCGTACCAGCGCGACATGGTTCACATAGGCGCTGCCGTCGGCCCATTGATAGGCGCGCGGCAGCGGCGAGGCGGCATCGCGCTCGTGGAACCGCTCTTTCGGGATCGCATCGTGATTGAGGTCTTCGGCCAGCGCGGCGAGGCGCGGCGCGGCATAGGCCCAGTTGTCGAGCGCATATTGCATCGTCGGGGCGATCTGGCCGGCGTCGGCGTACCAGGCGAGATCGTCCGACACGACGACCAGCCGCCCGTCGCGGCCGGCTTTGAGCGAAGCTAGTTTCACATATATCCCTTTGTCTGGCGATGCCGTTCATCGCCCGAGACGGGGATGATCAGCGCGGCATCTGGATCGATGCGAAACAGGTAAAGCCGCTCTGCCCCGCCTGCAAGCGCCGGATATATTGGAGATAGGCTTGCGACTGGTTGTAGGTCGCGCCGGGCAGCGTCTGACCGCGAAACGCACGCCGAACCTCTTCGCCCGTAAAGGGACGCGGCGAGCCGGGAAAGGCACCCTTGGTTCCCGCCGGCACCAGCTTGCCGCTTGCGTCGATATATTGACCGGCCGCGGTCGGCCCGGGCACCGGAATCTGGCAGTTCATCACCGATACCGCGGTCTGGGCAAAGGCGGGCCGGATCGTCAGCGCCGCCGACACGCCCACCGCGCCGAGCGCCAGCATCCGGCGCCGCGACGGCACGCCTTCTTCGTCGTGAACGGGATTTTCGGCCGGGATATCACTGTTTTCCATCGCGAAGCGCATAGCTCAATGCGGCGGACAGGAAAAGCGAAACACCGCGCCCATCGCGGCGCTTCCCGCAATGGGACATGTCCCGAACGAGGGTTAACGGCCGCGAACATCCTTGCACGGCCCCTCGCTTCATGCGAGGCGCAGAGGCGATGTTCGATCGCCTTTCGAGCCTTGTCGCCGCCCTGACGTTGATTGCGGTCGCGGCGATCTTTGCCGCGCTGGCCGGCGGTGACGCGCTGACGATCGTGATTCTGGCGCTGGCGGGCATCGTCGGCGCGGCCGCGGTCTATACCGCTCTCCCCGCGCAGCTTCCCGAGCCGCAGGCGCCGTCCCCGGTCGAAGCGCCCCTGTTCTCGCTGCTGCGTCACCCCGATTTCGCGCTTTGGGTCGATCAGGAGCAGGAGCCGCTGATCGGGGTCGACGGCACTATCGTGACGATCGCCAACGATGCCGCGGTGCGCCTGCTTGGTCGGCACATCGTCGGTGCGGACGTCCGCACCGCGATCCGCCACCCTGCCGCGACCGAATGGCTGGCGCGCATCGGCGGCGAAGCGCCGCTCGAAACGCTGAATCTCGTCGACTTTCCGCGCCCGGGACAGCGCTGGACGATGCGTGTCGCGGCGCTGTCGGGGGACGACCGGATCATCTTCCTGTCCGACCGCACGGCGATCGACGCTGCCGATCGCATGCGATCGGACTTCGTCGCCAACGCCAGCCACGAGCTCAGGACGCCGCTGGCGGCGATCCTCGGCTATGTCGAGACGTTACAGGACATGGATGGCGAGGCCGATGGCCCGATGCGTCACCGCTTCCTTTCGATCATCGAGCGCGAGGCGGGCCGCATGCAGCAACTCGTTATCGACCTCCTGTCCATTTCGCGTGTCGAGGCCGACCGCTTTCGCCGCCCGACGGCATCGGTCGATCTCGCCGCGATCGTGCGCAATACGATCGCGCAGCTACAGGACAGCGAAGCCGCACGCCCCAAGGATATCGTCGCGCGGTTCGGAACGGAAAAGCAGCCGATGCTTGGCGACGAGGCACAGCTTGGCCAGCTCGTGCACAACATCGTCTCGAACGCGATGAAATATGGCCGCGCCGGCACGCCGGTGACGGTCGAACTGGCCCGCGAAGGACAGCGCATCCGCCTGTCGGTCAGCGACGAAGGCGACGGCATCGCCCCCGATCACCTCCCGCGCCTGACCGAGCGATTCTACCGCGTCGACGAGGCACGCAGCCGCTCGGTCGGCGGCACCGGCCTTGGTCTCGCGATCGTCAAGCATATCAGCGAGCGCCATCAGGGGCTGCTCGATATCGAAAGCGCGCTTGGGAAGGGCACGCGGGTTTCGGTGGCCTTCCCGCTCGCGGACGGCGCCTAATCCTCGCGCTTCGCGCGCCGCCGCCGCAGATAGATCAGCCCCGCGACGCCCAGGCCGAACAGCCCGACCATGCCGGGTTCGGGTACCGGCACCGGATCGCCGCCCGAGCTGGAGCCGCCGCTCGACGACCCGCCCGAGGAGGAACCTCCCGACGGCGGCGGCGAATAAGTGCCATTATACGTGCCGATGTGCATCTCGCCATTCTGCTTGAGATTGCCGAAGACTGCCGAGCCCTGGATGTAATTGCGCGTTTCTGCATCGGCGAGCGGCGCGAGCACCGAGCCGCCCCAGGCGGTGGTGACGTTCAGTTCCTCGGCGTCGGGGAAATTCCAGATGACATGCTCGCCGAGGTTGTTCGTTCCGCCGAGGAAATTGTCGTTGAGGTTGATCGCCCGGCCGGTGACGTTGACGATCGCGGTGTCGGCTCCGTTCAGGTTGAACTGAATCTCGCCGATCTTGTCGAGGTCGGCGGCGCTGATATTGAATACCGCCATCCCCTTCGCATCGGGCTGGGCATTGAAAATGCCGCGGTTGCCCTGGATGCTGAGCTGGCTGTTCGAGGTCAGCGTTCCCATCGCATAGGACAGGCTGCCCATGCTGTCCTTGAGGTCGCTTTTCTGCTGCTGGAGCTTGACCGTGAAGGCGGGGTCGCTCGTGCCGAGGTTCGAGAGGACGGTGTTCTGGTTGACATTGGTGTTGCTGATCGTCCCGCCGACCTTCACCGTCTGCGGCGCACCGTTGAGGTTGAAACCGCTGCTGACATTCCCCCGACGACCGCGCCCGAACTATTGTTGAGATTCTTGTGCCCGCCGGTGACATCGCCGACGACGGTCAGCCCCGGCTGGCCGTTGGCAGAGGGCGTGCCACCGCGAATGTTGTAGTTCGACGAATTGCCGGTCAGATTGCCGCCGACGAATGTCCGCCCCTCGACCTCTGACGAGGATTCGAGATTGCCGAGGACGACAAGATTCCACTCCTTGAGCGCGTCGATCCCGGTGATCGACGAACCCGACTGCGCCAGCACGGGCAAAGCCGCCAGCGACGCCGCGACGACCGCCGGGGCGAGGTAACGAAAAGCAAAGGACACTGTAAAAACCTGTATCAAGGGGAGATTCGCCGATTCCGGCGTTGCGGGCCTTTACCGCATTTGGTCTTCATAGACCATAGGCTGTTCGTCCCGTTTCGGCACAGCCGGGTCGTTCGCCCTGCGAGGCGTGGCAAATCTGCGGCAGCGTCAGTCGATCGCGTTCAGCAGATCGCCAATCTTGCCGAACATCTCGTCGATCTGGACCTTCTCGACAATCAGCGGCGGCGACAGTGCAAGGATGTCGCCGGTCGCGCGGACGAGCAGGCCGTTGTCGAAGCAGGCATGGAACAATTCCATCGCACGCGCGGTCGGCGCGCCGGGGCGCGGTTCGAGTTCGATGCCCGCGACCAGCCCGACGGTGCGAATGTCGATGACATGGCGCCGGCCCTTCAGGCTGAACGCGGCCTCTTCCCAATAAGCGGCGAGTTCGTTCGTACGGTCGAACAGGCTTTCGCGCGCATAGAGGTCGAGCGTCGCCAGCCCGGCGGCGCTCGCCAGCGGGTGCCCCGAATAGGTGTAGCCGTGGAACAGCTCGATCCCGCCCGGAACGCTGTCGATCACCGCGTCGTGCAACTCGCGCTTCACCGCGACCGCACCCATCGGCACCGCGGCGTTGGTCAGCCCCTTCGCCATCGTGATGATGTCCGGTGTGACGCCCCACGCCTCGGCCGCGGTCGCGGCGCCGACGCGGCCGAAGGCGGTGATCACCTCGTCGAAGATCAGCAGGATGCCGTGGCGGTCGCAGATCTCGCGGAGCCGCTGAAGATAGCCGTCGGGCGGCAACAACACTCCGGTCGAGCCCGCCATCGGCTCGACGATCACCGCCGCGATCGTTTCCGCCCCGTGCAGATCGACGAGGCGCTGGAGGTCGTCGGCGAGTTCGGCGCCATGCCGCGGAAAGCCGCGCGTGAAGGCGTTGCGCGCCAGGTCGTGCGTATGGCGAAGATGGTCGGTGCCAGGAAGCCCGGGCCAGGTCCGGCGATTGCTGACGATGCCGCCGACGCTGATCCCGCCGAAACCGACGCCATGATAGCCGCGCTCGCGCCCGATCAGCCGGGTGCGCGTTCCCTGCCCCCTCGCGCGCTGCACCGCGAGCGCGATCTTGAGCGCGGTATCGACCGACTCCGACCCGCTGTTCGTGAAGAAGATGCGGTCGAGCCCCGCGGGCATCAGCGCGCCAAGCCGCTGCGCCAGCTCGAACGGCGCCGGGTGGCCAAGCTGGAAGGTCGGCGCGAAATCGAGCGTCGCCGCCGCCTTGGCGATCGCCTCGGTGATCTCGGGCCGGCAATGGCCGGCGTTGCTGCACCACAGGCCCGCGGTGCCGTCGAGAATCTCGCGCCCGTCGCCCGATCGGTAATGCATGCCGCTCGCCGCGACGAGCTGGCGCGGATGCGCCTTGAAAGACCGGTTCGCGGTGAAGGGCATCCAGAAGGAGGCCAGAACGTCGTTGTCACCCTGCATTGCGCATCTCCATGACCGTCCGACGCGCCCGCGCTGTTCCGTGTAATTTTATTCCAAAGGTCACGAAAGTCACGCTACGTCCCCCTCTTGTTTCGCCCCTGTCGATGGATACGCCATGCAGGGCGCGATCGCAGGAGACGGGATGCGCGGGCATCGACATGGCGTAACGCTATCGCGCCCGAATAAAGTAGGACAGCGAAAAATCGCCTGACGGAATGGCGGCTTTGGGGTGGGGAGCTGCCCCTCCCCACCTTCGTCATTCCCGCGAAAGCGGGAACCCAGTATGGGGTTAGCCGACGCATGCTCTGGGTCCCCGCTTTCGCGGGGATGACAAAGTTAGGAGATGCCGGGCGGCCGCTTCCGGTCGAAACCAGACATTCGCTCCCTAAAGATCCACGGAAAAATGGCCGATACCGGCCCCTCTGGCGCTTCGTCCGGGGTTGCGATAGGCTGGCCTTCCACAAGCGGGCCGGTTCCTCGGCCCAATCGGGGGCGCATGGCGGTCAATCTGGAACAATGGATCAGCGAGCACGCGGTCGACGAAGTCGAATGCATCGTCCCCGACATCAACGGGGTCCAGCGCGGCAAGGTGCTGCCCGCCAAGAAGTTCCTCTCGTCGGTGAAGGACAAGTCGCTGCGCATTCCCGGCAGCGTTTTCATCTGCACCATCGACGGCCATTACCCGGAGGATATCGACGATATCTGGGACAAGGATCCCGACAAGATATTGCTCGCCGACCCCGATACCATCTGCGTCGCGCCGGGCTTTACCTCACCGACCGCCTTCGTGATCGCCGACGCCTATAATGGCGACGGGACCGAGGTCGACATCGCGCCGCGGACGATCCTGAAAAAGGTGCTCGCGCTCTATGCCGACAAGGGATGGAAGCCGATCATCGCGCCCGAGGTCGAATTCTATCTCGTCTCGCAGAACGCCGACCCCGACTTTCCACTGACGCCCCCCGTAGGCCAGTCGGGCCGCAGCGAGACCGCAAGCCAGCCCTATGGGCTGGAAGCGATGAACGAATATGAGGATATCATCGATCATATCTATGACGATTGCGAGTTGATGGGACTCGATATCGACACGATGATCCACGAAATGGGCGCGGCGCAGCTCGAGGTGAATTTCATCCACGGCGACCCGCTGCGCCTCGCCGACGAGGTCTTCCTGTTCAAGCGCGTCGTCCGCAATGTCGCGAAGCAGCACAATGTCTATGCGACTTTCATGGCGAACCCGATGGCGGGCCAGCCGGGCAGCGCGATGCATATCCACCAGTCGGTCGTCGACGCAGAGACCGGGCGCAACCTGTTCGCGACCGCCAATGGGCGCGACAGCGCGGCGTTCCGTTCCTATGTCGCGGGGCTCATCCGCTTCATGCCGCAAATCTCGCCGATGTGGGCGCCGAACGTGAACAGCTTTCGCCGCATGCGCCCAGACAGCGCGGCGCCGATCAATGTGCAATGGGGCGTCGACAATCGTTCGTGCGGATTCCGCGTGCCGGTCTCCGACCGCAACAACCGCCGCGTCGAGAACCGTCTGCCCGGCGCCGACAGCAATCCCTATCTGGCGATCGCGGCATCGCTCGTCTGCGGCTATATCGGCATGGTCGACCGCATGGTGCCCCCGAAGCCGATCACCGGCAGCGCCTACAACCGCGCACGCACCCTGCCCCGCACGTTGGAAGCAGCGCTCGACCGCTTTGCTTCGTGCAAGAAGGTCCGCAACCTGCTCGGCGACGATTTCTTCGAAATCTTCTTCGCGGTGAAGGATTATGAGCTGTTCAACTATCAGTCGGTAGTGTCGAGCTGGGAGCGCGAACATCTGCTGATGCGGGTGTGATGATCGACCGGCTCGCCGACAGCTATTACGCCGCGAACGCGCAGGATTGGCGGCCACGCCCCTTCGATGGGGAGCTGGCGTGCGACGTCGCGGTGATCGGCGGCGGCTTCACGGGTCTCAGCGCCGCACTGGCCTGTGCCGAGCGCGGCTTTTCGGTGATCCTGTTCGAGGCCGAGCATATCGGCTTCGGCGCCTCGGGACGCAACGGCGGGCAATTGATTCCCGGCCTCCGCTGGACGGCGTCGGAACTGGAAGCAGAATTGGGCCGCGACCGCGCCGATGCGCTGTTCGACCTCTGCTGGCGCGACAATCGGGTGAAAGCGCGGATCGCCCGGCACGGCATCGCGTGCGATCTCAAAACCGGCCATTTGGAGGCGGCGTGGACGCCGAAGGATATGGGCGCAATGCAGCGCGAGGCCGATTACCTCGCCGCGCGCTTCGGCTATGCAAGCGATAGTGTCGCGAAGGCCGACATGGGCGCGCATATCGCGAGCCCGCTCTATCATGGCGGCATCCACGATCCGCAGGGCGGGCATTTCCACCCGTTGAACTATGCGATCGGGCTAGCGAAAGCGGCGGAAGCCGCCGGGGTTCGCATCGTCGAAAAAGAGCGCGTCACGGGGCTCTTCGATTTCAACCCCGGCGAATTGCTCACCCGCGACGCATCGGTCGAAGCGCGTTATTTCATCGACGCGACCGATAGCTGGATCGGCGAGGTCGAGCCCGATCTCGGCCGCTACACCGTGCCGATCATGAACTATAATATCGCGACCGCGCCGCTCGCGAACGCCGATGAGTTGCTCCCCAGCGACGCCGCGATCGCCGACAGCCGGTTCGTGCTCAACTATTTCCGCCTCTCGGCCGACAAGCGCCTGATCTTCGGCGGCGGCGAGCGCTATTCGCAGACCCCGCCGCGCGACATCGCCGCCTTCGTGCGGCCATTCATGGCCGAGGTGTTCCCGCAGATCGCAGAGGCGAAGATCGATTATGGCTGGGGCGGCGCGGTCGCGGTGACACGCAGCCGGCTGCCGCATATCGGGCGGCGCGGGAATATCTTCTTCGCGCACGGCTTTTCGGGGCACGGCGCGCTGGTGACGACGCTCGCGGGCGAGTTGATCGCCGAAGCGATGGCGGGAACGGCCGAGCGGTTCGACGTGCTGGCGAGCCTGCCGTCGCGGCCGTTTCCCGGCGGCACATGGCTCCGCCGACCGCTCGCCACGCTCGGCCTGCTCTGGTATGCGCTGCGCGACCGATTGGGGTGAAGGAGCGTAATCCATGTCGAAGTCATCGGGCGTGATCGCCCCGAGGTCGGAGGCCGAGGCCTTTTTCGCGGCCAATCCCGACGTCGATTCGATCGAGCTCATCTATACCGACATGGGCGGCGTTCCGCGCGGCAAGCGGCTGCGCCGGCACGAAGTGCTCGCGGTCTATGACAGCGGCCGGATGATGCCGGGATCGATCACCGTCGTCGATATCACCGGGCAGGACACGGTCGAGACCGGCCTCGTGTGGGAAGATGGCGATGCCGATCGCTCGATGAAGCCGGTTCCCGGAACGCTCGTCCGCACGCCGTGGGGCGGCGACCAGGCCGCGCAATTCCTGACCAGCTTCTACGAACTCGACGGCACGCCGCACGACCTCGACCCCCGCCACGTCCTCGGCCGCGTGCTCGATCGTTTCGCCGCCGACGGGCTGACGCCGGTGCTCGCAATCGAGCTCGAATTCTACCTCGTCGATCCGCGCCGCGCGCGCGATGGGACGATCCGCCCCGCCCACCCCGGTTACAGCCGCGATACGCCGCGCAATGTCGAGGTCTATGGCCTGCGCGAGCTCGACGATTTCCGGCCCTTCTTCGACGCGCTTTATGCAGCGGCCGATGGACAGGGCCTGCCGCTCGAAAGCACGATCTCCGAATTCGCGCCGGGCCAGTTCGAGCTGACCCTGCGCCACAAGCCCGACGGCTTACGCGCCTGCAACGATGCGATCATGTACAAGCGGCTGGTCAAGGCGGTCGCGCAGCAGCACGGCCTCGAGGCAACCTTCATGGCGAAGCCCTTCGCCGAACAGGCGGGCAGCGGGATGCATATCCATGTCTCGGTCGATGACGCGAGCGGCGCGAACATCTTCGCGAGCGACGATCCCGAGGGCACGCCCGCGCTGCGCCATGCGATCGGCGGGATGATCGCCAGCGTCGGCGACGGCTTCGCGCTTTTCGCGCCGCACGCGAACAGCTATCGTCGCTTCAAGGCGAACAGCTATGCCCCGGTCGCGCCGACCTGGGGGGTCAACAACCGCACCGTCTCCTTCCGCATCCCGGCAGGGCCGCCCGCGAGCCGCCATGTCGAGCATCGCGCCTGCGGCGCCGACGCCAACCCCTATCTCGCGGCCGCGGCGGTGCTGGCGGGGATGCATCACGGGATGATGAACAAGACCGATCCCGGCGCGGCGGTCGTCGGTAACGGCTATGACCGGGAGAACAGCGGCGGCGAGAAGCCGCCGTCGAACTGGTTCGCCGCGGTCGATCGTTTCCACGCCTCGGCGTTGATGCGCGACTATCTCGGCGACCGCTTCGTCGACATGTTCAGCATCGTGAAGCGCGTCGAGCAGGACCATTATTTCAGCGTCGTTCCGACGCTCGATTACGACTGGTATCTTCGCAACGCATGATCCATTCAAAAATTTGCGCGACGCCGCAAAATAGCCTCTTTCCAACCCGCCATTATTGAGTCAGCTTCACCCATTGAAACAGGGAGGCCGGCCATGGATCTGAAGGAACTCTTGGGGCAAAGCCGCGGTCGCCGTTCGTTGCTTCAGGCGCTGGGGGTCGCGGCGGTCGGGATCAGCTTTGGCGGGCTCGCGGCGTGCGGCAAGGGCGAAGGCAAGAAGCTCGCGAACGGCGAGGAAGCCAAGCTCAACTTCTATAATTGGGACACCTATATCGGCGAGACGACGCTCGACGATTTCAAGGCGGCGACCGGCGTCGACGTCACGATGGACCTGTTCGACAGCAACGATACCCTGTTCGCGAAGTTCAAGGCGGGCAATCCCGGCTATGACGTGATCGTGCCGTCGAACGACTTCGTCGAGCGCATGATCCGCGCCGACATGCTGCAACCGCTCGACCATGCGCAGATTCCGAACATCAAGAATATCGACCCGAGCTTCATGAACGTCGATTACGACCCGGGCCGCAAATTCTCGATGCCCTATACCTGGCTGGTGCTCGGCATCGGCTATCGCAAGTCGAAGGTGAAGGCGAAGCCGGATAGTTGGAAAGTGCTGTTCGACAGCGACGAATATAAGGACCGCATCGCCTGGCTGTCCGAAGCCGGCGACATGTACCGCCTCTACGGCAAATATCTCGGCAAGTCGGTCAATGCCCTCACCCCCGCCGATATCGAGACGATCTCGGCGATGATGATCAAGCAGAAGCCCTATGTGAAGAAATTCCACGAGGACGACGGGCAGGACCTGCTGATGAAGGGCGATTGCGACGTCGTGCTCGAATATAATGGCGACATCGCGCAGGTGATGACCGAGGACGACGACCTCGATTTCATCGTGCCGAAGGAAGGCAGCCAGTTCAATTCGGACACGCTCGCCATCCCGAAGGGCGCGCCGCATCCGAAAAACGCCCACGCCTTCATCAACTATATGCTCGATGCCGAGGTCGACAAGAAGATCACCGAAACGATCCTCTTCCCGACTCCGAACGCGGCGGCCAAGGCGCTGATGCCCGACAGCTACAGGAACAACCCCGTCATCTATCCGCCCGCCGACGTCCTCGCGCGGTGCGAATATGCGAAGTTCAACGAAAAGCTCCAGCCGCTCTACGAGGAAGCCTTCACCAAGGTGCGGGCGGCGTAAGCCGTGGGCGCGTTCACCAGCCTCGTCATTGCGAGGGCCGAAGGCCCGCGGCAATCCAGAGCGGGCGCAAACCGCCCTGGATTGCTTCGCTCCGCTCGCAATGACGGAGTGTAATATCGCAAGCGCATCATAGTCTGGAGGCATCGGGGGGATGGCCGAGCAGGACTGGAAAGCCAACAAGAGGGGCTTCGCGGCGGTATCGCTGCCGACGCTGCTATGGACGCTCGTCTTCTTCGTCGTCCCGATGGCGATCGTCTGGTTCTACAGTTTCGGCGAGAATGCCGGGCTCAACGAAATCCACGTCTCGGGCACGCTCGACAATTACAAGCGTGCGACCGAGTGGCTCTATCTCGGCATCTTCGGCAAGAGTTTCGCGGTCGCCGCGCTCGTCACCCTGATCTGCCTGATCGTCGGCTTTCCCGTCGCGATGGCGATCACCTTCGCGAGCGAGAAATGGCGGCCGTGGCTGCTGCTCGGCATCATGCTGCCCTTCTGGACCAACCTGCTCGTCCGCACCTATGCGCTGATGATCCTGCTCGGGCAGCAGGGCTATGCCAATAAGGGGCTCGGCGCGCTGTGGGGCGGCGCGAGCTGGGTGAAGACGCTGATCGGGCTCCAGCCGCTGCCAACGTGGGAGCCGGTGCAGCTTCTCTTCAATAATTTCGCGGTCGTCTTCGGGCTCGTCTATGTCCATTTGCCCTTCATGGTCCTGCCGCTCTATGCCGCGCTCGACCGGCTCGATCGCAGCCTGATCGAGGCGAGCCTCGATCTCGGCGCGGGGCATTTCCGCACGATCCTGCGCATCGTCGTTCCGCTCGCCGCGCCGGGGATCGTCGCCGGCGTGATGATCACACTGATCCCCGCGCTCGGTGCCTACCTCACCCCCGACCTGATGGGCGGCACCGACAGCCAGATGATCGCGAACGTGATCGAGCGCCAGTTCAAGAAAGCGAACGACTGGCCCTTCGGCTCGGCGCTGTCCTTCATCCTCATCTATGCGATGTTCATCCTGATCGCGCTGCAATCGATGCGCCGGAAAGGGCCGGAGACCCTCTGATGGCGCTCTTCTCCCGAACCGCGATCGCCCCGCTCGAATATAGCCGCACCCTGTGGATGCGGCTCTGGGTCGGCGCGGTGATGGTCTTTCTCTATGCGCCGCTGATCGTGCTGATGATCTTCAGCTTCAATGACAGCAAGCGCAACGTCGTCTGGCGCGGCTTCACGCTCAAATATTACGACAAGGCGCTGAACAACGACGCGCTGATCGAGGCGCTGGTCAATTCGCTGACCATCGCGGCGCTCGCGACGGTGTTCAGCCTGATCCTCGGCGCGGTCGCGGCGGTGATGCTGTGGCGCTTCCGCTTTCCCTTCAAGGGCGCGGTCGACGGGACGATCTCGCTGCCGATCATCGTCCCCGAAATCTGCATGGGCGTCGCCTTCCTGATGTTCTTCGCCAAAGGGCTCCACTGGCCGACCGATCTCGTCTGGCCGCTCAACTTGGGCGCGATCACCATCGCGCACATCACTTTCTGCTTCCCCTTCGTGACGATGGTCGTGCGCTCGCGCCTCGCAAGCTTCAACCGCGAGCAGGAGGAGGCCGCGAAGGACCTCGGCGCGGGCGAATGGCAGATGTTCCGCGACGTGCTGATCCCGCACATGAAGCCGGCGCTGGTCGCGGGCGCGCTGCTGTCCTTCACGCTCAGCCTCGACGATTTCGTCATCACCTATTTCACCAGCGGGCCGGAGACGATCACCTTTCCGGTGAAAGTCTATTCGATGCTCCGCTTTTCGGTGACGCCTGAGGTCAACGCGGCCTCGACCATCCTCATCATCCTGACCGTCGCCCTGACCGCCATCGCGCTCAAGCTGCAGGGCGTGAAAGCCATTGCGGAAACCCACTGACCATGACCGACGCCCCACCGATCATCCAGATCCAGAACATCTCCAAACGCTTCGGCAAGGTGACCGCGGTCGACAATGTCAGCCTCGATATTCAGGCGGGTGAGTTTTTCGTGCTGCTCGGCCCCTCGGGCTGCGGCAAGACGACCTTGCTGCGCATGATCGCGGGGTTCGAGCTGCCGACCGAGGGCCGCATCCTGATCGACGGGCAGGATATGGCGGGCATCCCGCCGAACAAGCGGCCGGTGAATATGGTGTTCCAGAGCTATGCCGTCTTCCCGCATATGAGCGTCGCCGACAATGTCGCCTATGGCCTGAAGATCGCTGGCCTGAAAGGCGGCGAGGTGCGCGACCGAGTCGCGGAAGCGCTCGAACTCGTCAAGCTCGGCGGGTATGAGAGCCGGATGCCCGACCAGATGTCGGGCGGCCAACGCCAGCGCGTCGCGCTCGCGCGTAGTCTGGTGATGCGACCCAAGGTGCTGCTGCTCGACGAGCCGCTGTCGGCACTCGACGCCAAGCTACGCGCACAGATGCAGTTCGAGCTTTCGGAATTGCAGGAAAAGGTCGGCATCACTTTCGTCACCGTGACCCATGATCAGGACGAGGCGCTGTCGATGGCGTGCCGGATCGCGGTGATCAACAAGGGCGAGGTGTCGCAGCTCGCGACCCCGTCTGATCTCTACGAATATCCCGCCAACCGCTTCGTCGCCGATTTCGTCGGCTCGGTGAACATCTTCGAGGGCAAGTTGATCCTCGACGAGCCCGACAAGGCGGCGGTCGATTGTCCGGGGCTGGGCAAGGTCTATCTGAACCACGGCGTCACCGGCCCGCACGGCGCCGACGTCTGGATCGCGCTGCGGCCCGAGAAAATCTATCTCCACGTTCCCGGCGCGGGCAAGGCGGTGAAGGCGGCCGCGCAGGACGCGCCCGACGGGCATAATTTCGCGCGCGGAACGATCAAGGGGATGAGCTACCTCGGCGACATCACGCTGTTCGAGATCGAACTCGAATCGGGGGCGCGCCTCCGCGTCTCGCGCCCGAACCTGTCGCGCCACGATCAGGAGGATTTCACCTGGGACGACAAGGTGAGCATGCACTGGCGCGCCGATAGTCCGGTCGTGTTGCTGGGATAGATTACCCAAAGACGCAACCCGCCACCGTCACCCCGGACTTGATTCGGGGTCCCGCTTTTCGGGCGTCGCTCAGCCGGGCCCGGATCAAGTCCGGGGTGACGAGGTTAGTGGGCCTTCTTGCCCGGCAGGAAATGCAGCACACCGACGATCAGCCCGCCGAGCACCAGCCCGAACACGCCCGCGCCCGCGGCGCCGATCAGCCATTCCCACACGCCCGCCAGCGGCAGACCGCCGCCGATCGTCTGCGCGAAGTCGTGCAGCGCATGACCCAGCCCGCCGATATGATATTCGTCGAGCCCGTGCAGGACGATCTGTCCGCCGACCCACAGCATCGCCGCGGTGCCGATCGTCGCGAGCGCGGCGAGCAGTTTCGGCATGAAGGCGACAAGCCCGCGGCCGATCCCGCGGCGCGCGGCATTGCCTTCCTTCGCCATATGCAGGCCGATGTCGTCCATCTTCACGATCAGCCCGACGACGCCATAGACCGCGATAGTGATCAGCACCGCGACCACCGCGAGCGTCGCGCCGCGCATGGCGAGATGCTGGTCGAGCACCTCGTTGAGGGCGATCACCATGATCTCCGACGAGAGGATGAAGTCGGTACGCACCGCGCCCTTCACCATCGTCTCCTCATGATTCTTGTCGGCGACGATCTCGGCATCTTCCGCCAGGCTGGTCTTGTCCTCCTGCACAGCGTGCAGCACCTTCTCGGCGCCCTCGAAACAGAGATAGGCGCCGCCGAGCATCAGCAGCGGCGTGATCGCCCACGGCAGGAAGGTCGAGAGCAGCAGCAGCGCCGGCAGGATCAGCACCAGCTTGTTGAACAGCGACCCCTTGGTGATCCGCCAGATGATCGGCAGTTCGCGGTCGGGGGTAAAGCCGGTGACGTAGCGCGGCGTGACCGCGGTATCGTCGACTACCACCCCCGCCGCCTTCACCCCGGCCTTCGACGCCGCGGCGCCGACATCGTCGATGCTCGCGGCGGCGACCTTGGCGATGGTGGCAACGTCGTCGAGCAGGGCAAAAAGGCCGGATGGCATGGGAGAGTTTTCTTTCCTTCTAAATTTACGCTCCATTCCCCTAACCGTTCGCCCTGAGCTTGTCGAAGGTCGTTTGCTTCCCTCCGTCATCCCGGCGAAGGCCGGGATCTCGCCGGTGCGTCAGGCCGAGACGGCGAGATCCCGGCCTTCGCCGGGATGACGAATGAAGGGTTTAGAGCGCCCGCAATTTCGGCATCACCTCATCCAGCGACTGGCGGATGATGGCAACCATCTCGTCGATCTGTTCGGTCGTGATGATCAGCGGCGGGCACATGACGAGACTGTCGCGGATGCCGCGCACCATCAGCCCGTTTGCGATGCAGGCGTCGCGCGCCATCGGACCCGCCGTGCCTTCGGCGCCGCCAAAGCGCGCGCGCGTGTCCTTGTCGGCGACGATCTCGACCGCGCCGAGCAGCCCGATCGCGCGCGTCTCGCCGACGAGCGGATGATCGTTCAGCGTCGCGAGCGCCTTGGCGAGATGCGGGCCGGTGACGCTGCCGGTGCGCTCGACCAGCCCTTCGCGTTCGATGATCTCGATATTCTTGAGCGCCACCGCCGCGCAGACCGGGTGGCCCGAGTAAGTGAAACCATGGACGAAATCGCCGCCGGTCTTGAGCACGTCAACGACGTGGGCGGCGACCGCGGTCGCCGAAATCGGCAGATAGCCCGATGACAGCCCCTTCGCCATCGGCATCAGGTCGGGGGTGAAGCCCATCGTCTCATGCCCCCACATCCGCCCGGTGCGTCCGAAACCGCAGATCACCTCGTCGGACACGAGCAGCAGGCCATATTTGCGCACCACCGCCTCGACCTTCGGCCAATAGCCCTTGGGGGGAATGATCACGCCACCCGCGCCCTGCACCGGCTCGCCGATAAAGGCGGCGCAGTTTTCGGGGCCGACCTCCAGGATCTTGTCCTCGATCGCCTGGACGCAAGCGTCGCAGAACGCTTCCTCGCTCATCCCCTGCCCTTCGCCATAGAAATAGGGCTGGCGGACATGTTCGACGCCGGGGATCGGCAGGTCGCCCTGCGCGTGCATCGCCTTCATCCCACCGAGCGAGACGCCCGCGACGGTCGAGCCGTGATAGGCGTTCCAGCGGCTGATGAAGACGGTACGCTTCGGCTCGCCCTTGAGCTTCCAATAGTGGCGCACCATGCGGAAGACGGTGTCGTTCGCCTCACTGCCCGAGGCGTTGAAGAAGATATGCGGCAGGCGCTGGCCGGTGAGTTCGGCGATCTTCGCCGCGAGGGTCACCGTCGGCGGCGTCGCGGTCTTGAAGAAGGTGTTGTAGAAGGGCAGTTCACGCATCTGCGCCGCCGCCGCCTCGGCCAGTTCCTCGCGGCCATAGCCGACGTTGACGCACCAGAGGCCCGCCATGCCGTCGAGAATGCGGTGGCCGTCGCCATCGGTGATATAGGCACCCTCAGCATGGGTGATGATGCGGCTGCCGCCGAGCGCTTCGATCTCGGCCCAGTCGGCCTGCGCGGGAAGATGATGCGCGATGTCGAGGCGGCGCAGTTCGGCGATGTTATGATTGCGGGGCATGGGCTTTTCCTGCTCTCCCCTCCCTGAAAGGGAGGGGTCGGGGGTGGGTGAGGACGTGACAGGGAAGAGCGCTCGCTTGCGGCGAGCCACCCACCCCTAGCCCCTCCCTTTCAGGGAGGGGGACCCGGATCAGGGCGAGAAGCCCAGCCGCGCGAGGTAGCGGTTATAGCGGGTGACACAGCGGTTCATAACGCGCCCCGCAAGGCCCGGCCGAGCAGGTGGAAATAGGTCTGGCTCTGCCCATTGTCATCGGTCGCCCATTCGGGGTGCCATTGCACCGCCAGCAAGGGCACGCCGTTCGGGCGCGCGCTGTAAGCCTCGACGAGCCCATCGGGCGCCCGCGCCTCGACCTGCAATCCGTCCGCTAGTTCTCCGACCCCCTGATAATGGACCGAATTCACGTCGAGCGACAGCGCGTCATACGCCGACGCCAGCAGACCGCCTTCGACCAGATCGACCTTGTGACGGTGATCGAACATCGCATCGAACGCCACGCCGTCAGGGGCATGATGGTGCAGCAGATGCTCGTTTGCCGACGTATCGCGCCGCAGCGTCCCGCCGAGCGCGACATTGATCTCCTGAAAACCGCGGCAGATGCCGAACAAGGGCCGCTGCGCCGCGATCACCGCCTCGACGAGCTCCAGCATCATGCGGTCGCGGGCGGGATCGAACGGCCCGTCCCCCGCCGCCGGGTCACCATAAAGCGCCGGTTCGACGTTGGACGGCGTGCCGGTCAGTAGTACGCCGTCGAGCCGCCCGACGATCTCCTCCGCCCGCATGAAATCAGGCAGCGACGGGATGATCAGCGCGGCGCAATCGGCGTGGCGCATCGCCGCGGTCGCATAGCGGTTGATCACGACCTGCGCGACCTCGCTCCCGACGGTGCGGTTGCAGGCGATGATGCCGAGGACGGGGCGCGCGGACATGCCCCTTGCTGCCGCGTTTCGGCGCGCGGCGCCAGCGGAATTTCAGGCGTAGCGGCGCGCGAACGCCGCTGCCGCGCCGAACAGGCCGGGCTGCGGGTGGGTGATCAGCTTGACCGGCAGCGCCGCCATGAAATTCTCGAACCGCCCCTTGGCGACGAAGCGTTCGGGGAAACCCGAGCGCACGAGCTGGTCGCGGATGCGGAGGCCAAGACCGCCCGCGATCACGACCCCGCTCGCTCCCTGCGCGAGCGCGAGGTCGCCCGCGACGCTGCCGAGCGACAGGCAGAAGCGGTCGGCGGCAGCGGCGGCGAGCGCATCCTCGCCGCTCATCGCGCGCGTCCAGATGGTGCGGTCGTCGAGCGGGGTGATCGCGCGTCCCTCCATGCTCGCCAGCGTTTCGTAAATGTCGACGATGCCCGGCCCCGAAACGACACGTTCGACCGACACGCGGCGATGGCGCGTCCGCAGCCGCGCGAGGATCGCATCCTCGATGCTGTCGAGCGGCGCGAAGTCGATATGCCCGCCCTCGGTCGCCTGGACGCGATAGTCGGCGCCGTCGCGCCACACATGCGCGACGCCGAGCCCGGTGCCGGGGCCGATGATGCTGATCGTGCCCGCGGCGGGCAACGGTTCGTCGGGGCCGGTCAATCGCTCGAAATAGGCTTCGCCGGCCTGCGCGACCGCGTGCCCCACCGCCTCGAAATCATTCACCAGCGCATAGCGATCGACGTTGAGTTTTTCGCCGATCAGCGCCGGGCGGATGATCCACGGGTTGTTGGTGAAGCGGATGATCTCGCCGCGCGTCGGCCCGGCGATAGCGATCGCGACCGCGCGCGGCAGCGCGCCACCCTGCCGGCGCTCGAAATCCTGCCACGCGGTCTGAAAGCTCGCATGATCCTTCGTATGCAGCGTCGCTTCCGGCCCGAGGGCGATAACCCGGCCGCCTCCGACCTCGGCGATCGCGAAGCGCGCATGGGTACCGCCGATATCGACCGTGACGATGGCTTCGCTCATGACTCTCCCTTGCTCTTGCTCGAGAGGGCATGTCGCATCGCATCGGCCGATGCAATCGCCATAGCTATGCGCGGGGCGATCGGCGACGAGACCTCGATGCAGGGGGTGGATCGAGGCTCGCCGCCCGGACCGGCCACGATGTCGCCGGCAGATCTTCGTCCGCCCGCAGCGACGGCCAGCCCTTATCCACCGCCGCCTATCGACTCTGCTGCCGCAGATAGGCGATCACGTCGGCACGGCGGGCGGGATCGGGCACACGAAAGCCCATTCGCGTGCCCGGCACCATCGCTTGCGGATTCTGCAGGAAGCGATCGAGCGTCGCCTCGTTCCAGACGATCCGCGCGCCGCGCATCGCGGGCGAATAGGCGTAGCCGCGCGCCGTTCCCGCCTTGCGGCCGTAAACGCCGCGGTGCGCCGGGCCGACGCGGTTGGCGTCGAGCGAGTGACAACTTCCGCAATTGGCGGCATAGGCCTTGGCGCCGCGCGCGGGGTCACCGCTCGGCGCCAGCGCGACCGCCGCGGTCATCGCACCGGCGGCCAACAGCCAGACGCCCGCGGCTATCTCCAGTCCCCACCGCATGGCTCAACCGAACATGAAGGCGGACTGCGGCAGCGCTTCGCCGAGCGCCGACGTCAGCAGCGACCAATGCGCGGCCTCGTCGGCGGCGATCCTGGCGCAGACCTGCGCGAGGTCCTTGCCGCCGAGCGACGGCATGACGCCGATATAGGCGTTGGCCGCCCCCAGTTCGTGTGCCTGCGCGAGGCGCAGGATATCGGCCTGGGTCTTGATCGCGGCGATGTTGAGGCTGGTCATATAGTCGGCGCGCGACTTGGGCTGGACCGGCTTGCCGCCGAGTTGGCCAATCGCGCCGGCGAGCGCATCGCGGTGCCCCTTGTGCTGGCCCTGGAAGACCAGCGCAAGGTCGAGCACGGGCTTTTGCAGCAGGCCGCTTTCGGCACCGATCTGATACGCCTCGATCGCTTCATGTTCGAGCCCGAGCGCGACGTTCAATATGTCGATGTCGCCGGCATTGGCGGCGCCTCCCGGTTCCTTTCCCGCCGCGCGGGCCAGCGCCGGCGCGTCGCCCAATATCCCGATAGCGACAGCGGAGAGGGCCACAGTGCCGGTCGCGCGCAGCAATCCGCGGCGCGAGCTATAATGTTCGATCATCGAAAGCCTCCTTTGCAGTCGGCGCGGCGGGAATACGCCGCGCGATGGCGGTCATTCGATGCGGATGCGGGCGCGGCGTTCCCGAAAAAGATTCCGGAACATTCCCCGCGCCGCGCCATCCAATGCGCTCCGAAACGCCAAGGATATGTCATGGATTTATTGCAGCCCCCCGCCTCCGCCGACCGCCACGACTGCGAAACCCTCGATCCGGCAGCCGCACCGCGCCCCGGACGCGCGGCGGTCGAGGCCGCCGTCCGCACCCTGATCGCGGCCGCGGGCGACGATCCCGCGCGCGAGGGGCTGCGCGACACGCCCGCCCGCGTTGCGCGCGCCTATGCCGAATGGTTCGCGGGTTATGCCGTCGATCCCGCCGCCTATCTGGCGCGCGTCTTCGACGAGGCGAACGGATATGAAGACACCGTCCTGCTTCGCGACATCCCGCTCGTTTCGACCTGCGAGCATCATCTCGCGCCGATCACCGGGCGCGTCCATGTCGCCTATCGCCCGCGCGGCCGGGTCGTCGGCATATCGAAGCTGTCACGGCTGGTCGACGCCTTTGGCCGCCGGTTGCAATTGCAGGAACGATTGACCCAGCAAATCGCCGACACGCTGTTTTCCGTCCTAAAGCCGCACGGCGTCGCGGTGATCGTCGAGGCGCGGCACGGCTGCATGACGACGCGCGGCGTCAACCAACCGGGCGTTGCAATGGTGACCAAGGCGTGGCTCGGCGATTTTCGCGAAGATCCCGACCTGCGCCGTGATCTGCTCGCCGCAATCCCGTTCGGACTCGATCGCTAGAGCGGATCGGGCCAGCCGCGCTCTGCCCGCAGCCGCCGCATTACAGCGTCGACCAGCCGGTCGCACCGGGCGCCAAGGAAGGGAAAACTGCCGCGCAGCGCGTCGGCAAGCGTCGCGTCGAGCGCCGCGCGAAGCTGGCGGCGCGCACGGTGCAGCCGGGTGCGGACGGTCTCGGCCCGGATATCGAGCAGACCCGCGACCTCCTCGACCGAGCGGCCCTCGATATCGCGCAGGATGAAGACGAGGCGGAAGGGCTCGGGCAGGTCATCGACCGCGCGTTCGAGCAGCCGCCGCACCTCGGCGCGCGCCGCGTCGGCCTCGGGATCGTCGACGACCTTGCCGCCCGGAAAGCCGAGGATCAACGCGCCCGCCGCCTGGCTCCGCTCGACCTGATCGAGATCGACCAGCGGCCGCCGGCGGCGCAGGCGGCCGCGGCTTTCGTTGATCACGATCCGCGTCAGCCAGGTCCCCAGCCCCGCCTCGCCGCGAAAGCCGTCGATCGCGGCAAAAGCGCGCGCATAGCTTTCCTGCACGACATCCTCGGCCTCCGCATCGTCGGCCATGATCGCGCGCGCGACGCGGAACAGCGGCTGATTGTAACGCCGCATCACCGCACAAAAGGCCAGCGGCTCGCCGCGCCGCACCTGCTCGACGAGCCCGGCGTCGGCCATGGCCTCGAACCCGCCTGCCGCCGTCACCCCTGCCGCCATCACCGATGAATCAGCCATCGACACCTCCCGCCAAAGGCGATTGGATGCGGCACGCGCAAAAATGTTCCCACGAAATCGCTGGCCGCGGCTCCGTTTAGGCGGGAATATCGATCGATGGAAGGGAATGGCGCACCCGGAACGATTCGAACGTCCGACCCCCAGATTCGTAGTCTGGTGCTCTATCCAGCTGAGCTACGGGTGCGTGGAGCGGTGCCTTTAGGGGGCAGCGCGGAGTCGCGCAACCCCCTTTCAGCGATTATTTTTGCAAGGCCGCCTGCGCCGCTGCAAGCCGCGCGATCGGCACGCGATAGGGCGAGGCGCTGACGTAATCGAGCCCGGTCTTTTCGCAGAAATGGATGCTCGGCGCGTCGCCGCCATGCTCGCCGCAGATGCCGAGTTTGATGCCCGGGCGGGCGCCCCGGCCGCGTTCGGCGGCAAGCTCGATGAGCTGGCCGACGCCCTCGACATCGAGGCTGACGAAGGGGTCGGTGACGAAGATGCCCTTGTCGACATATTGGGTCAGGAAACGGCCCGCATCGTCGCGGCTGATCCCGATCGTCGTCTGGGTGAGGTCGTTAGTGCCGAAGCTGAAGAATTCGGCCGACTGGGCGATCTCGCCCGCCATCAGCGCGGCGCGCGGCAGTTCGATCATCGTGCCGACGAGATAGGCGATCTCGCGCCCCTTTTCGGCGAACACCGCCTTCGCCGCCGTGTCGACGACCGCCTTCATCAGGTCGAACTCGCGGCGCGTCGCAACCAGCGGGATCATCACCTCGGGGATCGGCGCCGCGCCGGTTTCGGCGGCGACGTCGCACGCCGCCTCGAAGATCGCGCGCGCCTGCATCTCGTAGATTTCGGGATAGGTCACGCCGAGGCGGCAACCGCGGTGGCCGAGCATCGGGTTGAATTCATGAAGCTCGTTGGCGCGCGCCTTGAGCGCCTCGATCCCGACGCCTGCGGCAGCGGCGACCTCGGCGAAATCCTCCTCGCGCGTCGGCAGGAATTCGTGCAGCGGCGGGTCGAGCAGGCGGATCGTCACGGGCAGCCCCGCCATCACGCCGAAGATCGCGGCAAAATCGCCGCGCTGTTCGGGGAGCAGCTTGGCGAGCGCGGCGCGGCGGCCGTCCTCGCTCTCCGCCAGGATCATTTCGCGCACCGCGGTGATCCGCGCGGCGTCGAAGAACATATGCTCGGTGCGGCAAAGCCCGATGCCCTCGGCACCGAAATCGCGCGCGACCTGCGCGTCGGCGGGGGTTTCGGCGTTGGTGCGCACCTTCATCCGGCGCACCTTGTCGGCCCAGCCCATCAGCGTGCCGAAATCGCCGACCAATTCGGGGAGCAAGGTCGGAACCTCGCCCGCCATCACCTCGCCCGTCGAGCCGTCGAGGGTGAGGATATCGCCTTCGCGCAGCTCACGGCCCGCGACGCGCAGCACGCGCGCATTTCCGTCGATCGCCAGCCCGCCCGCGCCCGAGACGCAGGGGCGCCCCATACCGCGCGCGACGACCGCCGCGTGGCTGGTCATCCCGCCGCGCGCGGTCAGGATACCCTTTGCCGCGTGCATCCCGTGGATGTCCTCCGGCGATGTCTCGACGCGGACGAGAATTACCGCCTCGCCCATGCCCGCAGCCTTTTCGGCGCTGTCGGCGTCGAACATGATCTTGCCCGATGCGGCGCCGGGGCTTGCAGGAAGACCCTTGGTGAGCACGTCGCGCGGCGCCTTGGGATCGAGCGTCGGGTGGAGAAGCTGGTCGAGCGCGCCGGGGTCGACGCGGCCGACGGCCTCTTCCTCGGTAATCAGCCCCTCGGCCGCCATTTCGACCGCGATGCGCAGCGCTGCCTTGGCGGTGCGCTTGCCCGAGCGGGTTTGCAGCATCCACAGCGTCCCGCGTTCGACGGTGAACTCGATGTCCTGCATGTCGCGATAATGATTTTCGAGCGTGTCGAAGACGCGGCCGAGTTCGCCGAAAGTCTCCGGCATCGCCTCTTCCATGCTGAGCGGCTTGGCGCCTGCCTTTTCGCGCGCGATCTTGGTCAGATACTGCGGGGTGCGGATGCCCGCGACGACGTCCTCGCCCTGCGCGTTGATCAGCCATTCGCCGTACCAGGCGCGCTCGCCGGTCGCCGGGTCGCGGGTGAAGGCGACGCCGGTCGCCGAGGTGTCGCCCATATTGCCGAACACCATCGCCTGCACATTGACCGCGGTGCCCCATTCGCCGGGGATCGAGTTCAGGCGGCGATAGACTTTCGCGCGATCGCTTTCCCAGCTCGCGAAGACGGCGCCGATCGCGCCCCAGAGCTGATCCTTGGGCTCCTGCGGGAAAGGCGCGCCGGTCTCGCGCGCGACGATCGCCTGATATTCCTTGACCAGCGCCTGCCAGTCCTCGGCGGTCATTTCGGTGTCGAGATAGAAGCCCTTGTCTTCCTTCGCGATTTCCAGCGCCTCTTCGAACGCCGCATGGTCGAGGCCCATGACGACGTCGGCGTACATCTGGATGAAGCGGCGATAGCTGTCCCACGCGAAGCGCGGGTCGCCCGACGCCTGTGACAGGCCGACGACGGTGCTGTCGTTGAGCCCCAGGTTGAGGACGGTGTCCATCATCCCCGGCATCGACACGCGCGCGCCCGAACGGACCGAGACGAGCAAAGGATCGGCGGCGTCGCCGAATGTCTTGCCGGTGATGCCCTCGATATGCGCGATCCCCGCGGCGACATCCTCGACCAATCCGGCGGGGAATTGCTCACCATTGGCATAATAAGCGGTGCAGACGTCGGTGGTGATCGTAAAGCCCGGCGGAACCGGCAGGCCGATCGAGGCCATTTCGGCAAGGTTCGATCCCTTGCCGCCCAGCAATTCCTTCGAGCGCTCGGCCGTGGTGGCCGCGCCGCCGAACAAATGCACCATCTTCGTCATCATATGCTCCTGCTGCCCCGGGGAGGAGGTTGCGGCTGGATAGGTATGCAATCCGGGTTGGTCGATTCAGTTTTACTTCGTTCGTTATAAGCTGCGGCGCATAGCCGTAGCGTCAGCCTTCGATTTTCGAGAAATCTGCGACGCCATGCACCGCGCCGGTAAATCGCGCGAGCAGGCCGAGGCGATAAGCGCGGACCGCTTCATCGGAGTCATTGACCATCACGCCGTCGAAAAAGGCGTCGATCGGTGCGCGCAGGCTCGCGAGCGCGGCCATGGCGTCGGTGAAGCGTTCTTCGGCGACCGCGGCAGAGGCTGCGGGCTCGGCGGCGTCGAGTGCGGCGAGCAGCGCCGCGTCGGCCTCGGTCGGCGGCGTCGCAGCGGCTGTGCCGCTGACCTCGCCCGCCTGCTTCAGGATATTCGCCGTGCGCTTGTAGCCCGCGAGCAGGTTGGTGCCATCGTCGGTCGCCATGAACGCCTGCAGCGCCTTCACGCGCGCGAGCAGACGCACGAGATCATCCTCGCCGCCGAGTGCGAACACCGCGTCGATCAGGTCGTGACGGACGCCGGCTTCGCGTTGCTGAACCTTGAGGCGGTCGGCAAAAAAGTCGAGGAACGGCTTATCAGATGCAGCGAAGCCGTTGACGAACTCTTTGATAATCGGTCGTTCATTCAAAGCACGCTGATATTCGCCCTCGGTTACACGAGAGGGATCCAGTCCAAATTTCACCAAGCTCTGCGCATCTACGTCAGCGAGCGGCTTTGTATGAGCATAAACATGTCGATATACGTGGTCATGCACAGCAAACGCTTGGAACGGCTGCAACTTTAGCCGAACGCCATTCGCTTCCAGCAGCCTCAGGACTCCCAGAGCGGCACGGCGCAACGCAAACGGATCCTTCGATCCCGTAGGCCCCTGCCCAATCCCAAAAAAGCCAACCAACGTATCCAGCTTGTCCGCCAACGCCACGGCCACCGTAACGGGCGCAGTCGGCACGTCGTCGCCCTGCCCGACCGGCTTATAATGATCGCGAATCGCGTCGGCGACGGCATCGGGCAAGCCTTCGGCGCGGGCATAGTAGCCGCCCATCAGGCCTTGCAGTTCGGGGAATTCGCCGACCATTTCGGTGACGAGGTCGGCCTTCGCCAGCTCGGCTGCCTGCCGCGCAAGCGCGGGGGTGCAGCCCGGGACGATGCCTTCGCTCGCCAGCCATTCGGCGAGCTTGGCGACGCGCTCGACCTTGTCGGCGACGGTGCCGAGCTTTTCGTGGAAGGTGATGTTCGCGAGCTTTTCGGCGTGCTGCGCGAGCGTCTTCTTCTGGTCCTGTTCCCAGAAGAAACGCGCGTCGGAGAGGCGCGCGGCGAGAACCTTGCGGTTGCCCGCGACGATCTCCGCGCCGCCGTCGATCGCATCGATGTTCGCGGTGCAGACGAAGCCGTTGGCGAGCTTGCCGTCGGTGCCGTTCACGACGAAATATTTCTGGTTCACCCGCGCGGTCAGCTGGATGACCTCAGGCGGCACCTCCAGAAACGCCTCGTCGAAGCGGCCCAGCAGCGGCACCGGCCATTCGGTAAGGCCGGCATTCTCGATCACCAGCCCTTCGTCCTCGACGAGCGTCAGCCCGGCATCGGCCGCAGCCTTCGCAGCGCCGTCGCGGATGATGCACGCACGCTCCTCATGGTCGACGATGACATGGCAGGCGCGCAGTTTGTCGGCATAGTCGGCGGCCGAGCCGATCGTGATCTCGCCGGGGCAGTGGAAGCGATGGCCGCGCGTTGCGAAACCGGCGGAAATCCCGCCAACTTCACACGCAATCAGCGCTTCGCCGAAGATCGCGACGATGCCCGACAGCGGGCGCACCCAGCGTAGGCTTTCGCTGCTCGCGCTTTGCTTGCCCCAGCGCATCGACTTGGGCCACGCGAAGCCGCGGACGATCGCTGGGATCGCTTCGGCGAGGACGTCGGCGGTCGCGCGTCCGGGCTTGTCGATCACGGCGAACCAGACGCCGTCGCGGTCTTCGAGCTGATCCTGCGTCAGGCCGGTCTTGCGGAGAAAACCTTCGAGCGCCTGCGGCGGCGCGCTGGTGCGCGGACCCTTGAGTTCCTCGCTTACCGCGGCGGTCGCATCGGGAAGGCCTTTCGCAATCAGCGCAAGGCGGCGCGGGGTCGACAAGATGGTGAGGTCGCCGGCTTCGAGGCCCGCGGCGCGCATCTGCGCGCGGAACAGCTTTTCGAGCTCGGCGCGCGCGCCGGCCTGCATCCGCGCCGGGATTTCCTCGCTGCGCAGTTCGAGAAGGAAATCGGTCACAGCGTCCACCCCGGATAGTTGGCGGTCCAGCGTTCGGACTGACTGTCGATCCACGCCTTGCAGCTTCCCTTCGCGAGGTCGCGGACGCGCGCCATATAATTGGCCCGTTCCTGCACGCTGATCACGCCGCGTGCCTGCAAGAGGTTGAAGAGGTGGCTTGCCTCGATCGCCTGATCATAGGCCGCGAGCGGAACCCCTGCCTCGATCGCGCGCTGGCATTCGGCCTCGGCGGCCTTGAAGCCCGCGAAGAGCGTGTCGGTGTCGGCGACCTCGAAATTCCATTTCGAGAATTGCCGCTCATTTTCCAGAAACACATCGCCATAGCTGACCGCCGCGACGTCGCCGACGGCGTCGGAGAAACGCAGGTCGTACACATTGTCGACATTCTGGATATACATGGCGAGACGTTCGAGCCCGTAGGTGAGTTCGCCCGCGACGGGCTTGCAGTCATAGCCGCCCATCTGCTGGAAGTAAGTGAACTGGGTCACCTCCATCCCGTCGCACCAGACCTCCCAGCCTAGCCCCCAGGCGCCGAGCGTCGGCGATTCCCAATCATCCTCGACGAAGCGGATGTCGTGGAGCAGCGGGTCGATGCCGATCGCGGCGAGCGAGCCCAGATATTGTTCCTGCAGGTCGGCGGGCGACGGCTTCAGGACCACCTGATACTGGTAATAATGCTGGAGGCGGTTCGGATTCTCGCCATAGCGGCCGTCGGTGGGCCGACGGCTCGGCTGGACATAGGCGACGTTCCACGGTTCCGGCCCGAGGCTGCGCAGCGTCGTCGCGGGGTGAAAGGTCCCCGCCCCGACGCGCATGTCGTAGGGCTGGAGAATCGCGCAGCCGCGCGCCGCCCAATAGGCATGGAGCGTCAGGATCATGTCCTGAAAGCTGAGGACTTTCTTTTCCGCCGCGTCGGCCACCCGATTTTCCGCCTTTCGCAGGTGCAACAATCCCCGCCGCCCTTGGCGCAGCGGCGGCGCAGGGTCAAGGGAGGGCGGTGGAAGTTGGCGAAAGTGCCGCGGAGCGCATGGTTCCCGACCGCCGATGTCAGGTCTTGTTGACATGGTCAGCGAATCATGTCATTTAGTCAATAACACCTGACATTCAGTCAGGGACGCATGACGGATACGGCGTGTGAACAACAAGTTGAAGGTACTGCGCGCGATGCGCAACTGGAGCCAGGCGGAACTTGCCGACCGGCTCGACGTGTCGCGGCAGGCGGTGAACGCGATCGAAACGGGCAAATACGACCCGTCGCTGCCGCTCGCCTTCAAGCTGGCCCGTTTGTTCGCCATGCCGATCGAGGAGATTTTCGATGACGGCCATGAAGGATAGGATGATGGTCACGGAGCCTCAGGAACCGCGCGCGCCGGGATTCATCTGGCCGACGCTGATCTGCTTTGGCGCGATCTTCCTAGCCGGCATCTTCGCGGGCTATAGCAAGGCCGCCGCGGAAGCGGGCAATGCGACGCTCGCGCCTTGGGTCGGGCCGCTGATCGCGGCTGCGCTCGGCATGGCGGGGCTCTTCTTCTATTTCCGCCGACACGCGGACTGGTTCCGTGCCCTGTCGCGCCGCCGCCGCCGCTATTGGACGGCGCTGGGCCTTGCCGCGGTGATCGGCGGAATCGTCGGCGTCTGGGCCTCGTTCGATCAGCCCGCAAATCGCGGCGCGATCGAGATGGCGTTCACCGGGGCGCTCAGCGCGAAGTTCGCGATCGGCGCGTCGATCCTGTGGGTGATCGGGCTGCTCGTGTCGATGGTCATCTATCATCGCTCGATCGACGATCATGAGGAGCGTGCCTGGCTGTGGGCCGGGCTTGCCGGCTGGTATGCCTTCATCTTTCCGGCCCCCGTCTGGTGGGTGCTCCACCGCGCCGGCCTTGCTCCGCCAGCTGATGCGATGCTGTTGTTCCTGCTGTCGATGGTCGCGAACGCCATCGTCTATCTCTGGCTCAAATTCCGCTGACTTTCGCTTTCCCCTCCCCTATTTCCATCCGGCCATAAGGCCATGACTGAAAGGTGTTTTTGATGAAAAGCTGGTTCAAGACGTTCGTTGCAAGCTGCGCGGTGGTTCCCTTTGCCGCCTGCGCGCTGACTCCCGGCAACGTCGCCTTTGCCCAAGAAGCCGCGGTCGCCCCGGCCCCGGCAACCGCGACGGTCGCCGCCAAGCCGGGCCTGTGGGCGGTCAAGGACGCCGACACGACCATCTATCTGTTCGGCACCGTCCATGTGCTGAAGCCCGGCCTCGGCTGGTTCGACGGCGCCGTGAAGCAGGCGTTCGACAAATCGGACGAACTCGTCCTCGAAATGGTACTGCCCGAGGATCAGGCCGAGGCGGCGAAAGTCACCATGCCGCTGGCGATGGACCAGAGCGGCACGACCCTGTCGGCCAAGCTCGACCCCGACGCGCTCAAGGCCTATCAGGCCGCGCTGACAGGCCTCGGCGTGCCGGTCGCCGCCTTCGACGCGTTCAAGCCGTGGTTCGCAGCCGTTACGTTGTCGGTCCTGCCGCTGACCAAGCTCGGCTATGATCCGACGCAGGGTGCCGAAATGCAGCTCACCGCAGCCGCCAAGACGGCGACCAAGCCGATTTCCGGCTTCGAAACGCTCGAGGAACAGCTCGGTTTCTTCGATTCGATCCCCGAGGACGGGCAGATCGCTTTCCTCAACGCGACGGTGAAGGATATCGACAAGCTCGCTCCCACGCTCGACACGATGGTCGGACAGTGGAGCAAGGGCGACACCGACAATCTGGCCGCGACGATGAACGAAAGCATGGCCGCGACCCCCGAACTGACCAAGATCCTGCTGTGGGACCGCAATGCCCGCTGGGCCGACCAGATCAAGGCGCGGATGGACAAGCCCGGCACGGTCTTCGTCGCGGTCGGCGCGGGCCACCTTGCGGGACAGAAGAGCGTTCAGGACTATCTGAAGGAACGCGGACTGAAGGCGACGCGCGTTCAGTGACGCAGATCGGGACCGATATCCCGACAAGAAGGGGTCGCCGCCTTGCGGCGGCCCTTTTGCCGCTACTTCTGATCGCGTGCCAGGCGGAGCCGGCGGTCGAGGCGCGGCCGGCGATGTGGCTGGTCGCCGATGACGACACGCGCATCTATATGCTCGGCACGATGCACGCGCTGCCCGCCGGGACCGATTGGGACGAGGGCCAGGTCGCCGCAGCGATCGGCAAGGCCGACGAGTTGATGCTCGAACTGTCGCCGGAGCAACTCGCGGACGCCGGCATGGTCTTTCAGGAGCTTGCACCGCGCGTCGCGCCGCTGGCGATGCGCGCGCGCCTGCCCGCCAAGGCGTTCGCGGGCTATCGCGCGATTGAGGGAGACGAACCGCTCGGCGGCGACGGCCTCGACGATTGGGCGGTGCTGGTGCTGATGGGACAGCGCGTCGCGGCGCGCGCCGAGCTGTCGTCCGCCGACGGGGTCGAGGCGGGGCTGACTACTGCCTTTCGGCACGCGGGCAAGCCGGTTCGCGGGCTCGAAAGCGCGAAAGCGCAACTGATGCTGTTCGAGACGCTCGACCCCGCCACCCAGCGCGCGCTGCTTGTCCGTGCGGCCGCGAACGCCGATCGCGCCGAACGGGACGTGATCGCGATGGCGGCTGCCTGGTCACGCGGCGACGTCGATGCGCTGGCGAAGATCGTCAACGAGGACGTCGACCGCGTTCCCGCCGCGCGCAAGGCGCTCCTCACCGACCGCAACCGGCGCTGGACCGCGTGGGTCGAGCAGCGCCTGAACCGGCCGGGCACGGTGCTGATGGCGGTCGGCGCGGGGCATCTGGTGGGCGATGACGGCGTGCCGGCCATGCTGGCGGCCGAGGGGTATCAGGTGGTGCGGGTGCAGTGAGTGAACGGGAGATGGCGGCTTTGGGGTGGAGAGCGGCCTTTTCCCCACTTTCGTCATTCCCGCGAAAGCGGGAACCCAGAGTGGGGTCAGCCGATGCACGCTCTGGGTTCCCGCTTTCGCGGGAATGACGAAGATAAGAGATGCTAAGCGACTTTCAGACTCTCGTCATCCCGGACTTGGTCCGGGATCCATTCATCCGGCGCCGAGAGAATGGATCCCGGATCAAGTCCGGGATGACGATGCAAGATAGGTCCGCTCCCGGTCGAGAAGCGGCCATCCCCCTCCCCGCTTGCATTTCCGCCGCTTCCCCGCTATGCGCCCGCGCTTCCGTCATGGTCATCCCTGGAGGCGTGGCGGAACTGTGTAACCGAACTCGGAGAATAACTATGAGCGATCAGCTGACGCTGACGGCCGAGACGCGCGAACGCGGAGGCAAGGGAGCCTCGCGCGAGCTGCGTCGTAATGGCCGCGTCCCCGCCGTCGTCTATGGCGGCAAGGAAGAACCCCTGATGATCCACGTCGAGGAAAAGCTGCTGATGAAGCAGCTGATGACGGGTCACTTCATGAACTCGGTCGTGATGATCGACGTTGACGGCAAGAGCATTCGCACGCTGCCGAAGGACGTCGCTTTCCATCCGGTCAAGGACCGTCCGATCCACGCCGACTTCCTGCGCATTTCGAAGGACGCCAAGGTCCATGTCGAAGTGCCGGTCGTGTTCGCGAACGAAGAAGCCTCGCCCGGCCTGAAGCGCGGCGGCGTGCTGAACATCGTTCGCCACGAGCTGGAACTGGTCTGCGAAGCGGACAAGATCCCCGACGAGATCACGATCGACGTCACCGGTTTCGATGTCGGCGATTCGATCCACATCAGCAATGTGACGCTGCCCAAGGGCAGCGAAAGCGCGATCACCGACCGCGACTTCACCATCGCGACCATCGTCGCTCCGTCGGCGCTCAAGTCGAGCGACGGCGACACGACGAAGGACGAGGGCGAAGCCGCCGAAGAGGCCTGATCGCCTGAATAGGAATAAAGAGCAGCATGCACCCGCGAAGGCGGGTGCCCATCACCGGACGGCTCAAGATAGCACCGGCCGGTGATGGGTCCCCGCTTTTGCGGGGACACGGCTGCTTTATTCGACAATGCTATCGTCATCGCTCTCGCGGCGGGGAAAGGCACTGTCATGCAGCTCTGGGTCGGCCTCGGCAATCCCGGGCCCCAATATGCGATGCACCGTCACAATGTCGGCTTCATGGCCGCCGACGTCATCGCCGACACGCACGGCTTTTCCACCCCGGTGAAGAAATTCCAGGGCTGGATTCAGGACGGCCGTATCGGCCGCGAGCGTGTCCTGCTCCTCAAACCCGGCACCTTCATGAACGAAAGCGGCCGCAGCGTGCGCGCCGCGATGGATTTCTACAAGCTGACGCCGCAGGACGTCACCGCCTTTTACGACGAGCTCGACCTTGCACCGATGAAGGTCAAGGTGAAGCGGGGCGGCGGGGCGGCGGGGCATAACGGCATCCGCAGCATGATCGCCCATATCGGCGACGATTTCCGTCGCGTGCGCATCGGCATCGGCCACCCGGGGCACAAGGACCGCGTCACCGGCCACGTCCTCGGCAATTATCACAAGAGCGAGATCGAGCCGCTGACCGACCTGCTCGGCGCGATCGCCGCCGAAGCGGGCTGGCTCGCCGACGGCGACGACGTGCGCTTTCAGAACGATCTCGCGCTACGCCTGCAGCCGTGACGGCGATCCGCGCCGCGACGCCCGCCGATCGCGACGCCGCGGTCGCCCTTTGGGAAAGCTGCGACCTCACCCGGCCGTGGAACGACCCCGGCGCCGATTTCGATCGCGTGCTGGGCCACGACGCATCGACGATCCTGCTCGCCGAAGCAGAAAGCGCGATCGTCGGGACGATCATGGTGGGCTTCGACGGGCATCGCGGCTGGGTCTATTATCTGGGTGTGCGGCCCGACCGGCGCGGGACGGGCATCGCGCGCAGACTGCTCGACGAGGGCTGCGACTGGCTTCGCGCGCGCGGCTGTCCGAAGGTCGAATTGATGGTTCGGGATGGCAATCCCGCCACGGGGCTCTATGAGCGCCTCGATTGGGAATATCAGCCGGTGCGCGTCTTTGCGCGATGGCTTGGTCAAAAGGGTTAGAAAATGGGTTTCAAATGCGGGATCGTCGGGCTGCCCAACGTGGGCAAGTCCACTCTGTTCAACGCGCTGACCGAGACGCAGGCGGCGCAGGCGGCGAATTATCCCTTCTGCACGATCGAGCCGAACATCGGCAACGTCGCGGTGCCCGACGCGCGGCTCGACAAGCTCGCCGCGATCGCGGGCAGCCAGAAGACCATCCCGACCCAACTCGCCTTCGTCGACATCGCGGGGCTGGTGCGCGGCGCGTCGAAGGGCGAAGGGCTCGGCAACCAGTTCCTCGGCAACATCCGCGAGGTCGATGCGATCGTCCACGTCCTGCGCTGTTTCGAGGATGACGACATCCAGCATGTCGAGAACAAGGTCGATCCGGTCGCCGATGCCGAGACGGTCGAGACCGAACTGCTGCTCTCCGACCTCGAAAGCCTCGAGAAGCGCGTTCCTGCGTTCGCCAAGAAGGCGACGGGAGGCGACAAGGAAGCCAAGGCGGCGGCGTCGGTGCTGGGGCAGGCGCTTGACCTGCTGCGCGCCGGCAAGCCCGCGCGGCTGACCGAGCCGAAGGACGTCGAGGAGGAGCGCATCCTCCGCCAAGCGCAGCTTCTGACCACCAAGCCCGTCCTCTATGTCTGCAATGTCGAAGAGGGTAACGCCGCGACCGGCAACGCGCACAGCGAAGCCGTCTTCGCGCGCGCGAAGGCCGAAGGCGCGCAGGCGGTGATCGTCTCGGCGGCGATCGAGAGCGAATTGGTCGGCATGGACGCCGACGAGCGCATGATGTTCCTCGAAGAAATGGGGCTACACGAAACCGGGCTCGCGCGCGTGATCCGCGCGGGCTACGAGCTGCTCCACCTGCTGACATTCTTCACCGTCGGGCCGAAGGAAGCGCGCGCGTGGACCGTCCACGAGGGCGCGAGCGCGCCCGAGGCGGCGGGCGAGATTCACAGCGATTTCCAGAAGGGCTTCATCCGCGCCGAGACGATCGCTTTCGACGACTATGTTACGCTGGGCGGCGAAGCCAGGGCGCGCGAAGCGGGCAAGCTGCGCGCCGAGGGCAAGGGCTATGTCGTGCAGGACGGCGACGTGATGCACTTTTTGCATAGCTGACACCGACTTCGCCCCAAAAGGGCGCAGGGCGGTTTTGGGGTGGGAATCTGCCCCTCCCCACCTTCGTCATTCCCGCGAAAGCGGGAACCCAGTGTGGGGTTAGCCGACGCACGCTCTGGGTCCCCGCTTTCGCGGGGATGACGAAGTTAGGAGAAGCCGGGCGGCCGTAATCGGTCGTTAGCGGCGAATCCGTTTCAGCCTCCAAGCCTTACGGCTCGAACGCCGTCAGTATCGGGCATGGCCCCACATCGCTCGCCGCGCATTGGTCGGCGAGCCTGGCGAGCGCCGCGCGGGTTTCGGTCATCTGCGCGATCTTTTCGTCGAGCGCCTCGATCCGCTGGCGCGCCAGCGCCCGCACGCGGATGCGGTCGTCGCTTTCCTCCAGCGCGAGCAGTTCCGAAATCTCCTCGAGCGTAAACCCCGATGCCTGTGCCGCGCGGATGAATTTCAGCCGCCGCACATCGTCCTTGCCATAGCGGCGGACGCCGCCGCCCCAGCCGTCGCCGCCGCTGCGGACCGGCGTGCCCATCAAGCCGCGGCGCTGATAATAGCGCACCGTTTCGACCCCGACCCCGCCCGCGGCGGCCAATTTTCCGATCGTGAGTTGCATCGCTTGACTCCGTACCATGGTACGGATCCTATATGGGGCGCATGACGAAACAGGCAATCCTCCATCGCATGGTCATGCCGGGGCATATCTGCCCCTATGGCCTCAAGGCAAAACATCTTCTGAAAAGCCGCGGCTTCGCGGTCGACGACCGCTGGCTGACGACGCGCGAGGAGACCGACGCGTTCAAGGCCGCGCAGGACGTCAAGACGACCCCGCAGACCTTCATCGATGGCGTCCGCATCGGCGGCTACGACGATCTGCGCCGGCATTTCGGGTTGAAGGTCGCCGACCCCGACGCCACGAGCTACACGCCGGTGATCGCGCTGTTCGCGATGACCGCGCTGATGGCGCTCGCGGCGGGCTTTGCCGTCGACGGCACCCCTTTCACGCTGCGAGCGGCCGAATGGTTCATCTCGTTCAGCATGATCGTGCTCGCGCTGCTGAAATTGCAGGACGTCGACAAGTTCGCGACGATGTTCCTGAATTACGATCTGCTCGCGCGGCGCTGGGTGCCCTATGCGAGCATCTACCCTTTCGCCGAGGGACTGGCGGGGGTGCTGATGACCGCGCACGCCCTGCCCTGGCTGTCGATCCCGGTCGCGCTCTTCATCGGCGGCATCGGCGCGGTGTCGGTGTTCAAGGCGGTCTATATCGACAAGCGCGACATCAAATGCGCCTGCGTCGGGGGCAGCAGCAAGGTGCCGCTCGGCTTCGTCTCGCTGACCGAAAATGTCATGATGATCGCGATGGCGCTGTGGATGGCGCGCATGTGGTTCTGATCGGATAGCTGGGCTATGCCGCTGGCATTGAGTCGCCCTTGCCCGTGGAGTGCCCATGCTGAACCGCCGCCATTTCCTAGCCACCGCAACGCTCGCGGGCCTGTCCGCCCCCGCGATCCTGCGCGCGGAAGCAGGTTTCTTTCGCGATTTTCCGTTCAGCCTGGGCGTCGCGGCGGGCGATCCGGCGAGCGACGGCTTCGTCATCTGGACGCGGCTCGCGCCCGACCCGATGGAGCGGCACGGCGGGATGCCGCTGGTCAATGTGCCGGTCGAGTGGGAAGTCGCCGAAGACAGCGGCTTTCGCACCATTGCGGCCAAGGGCACCGAGCTCGCGCGCCCCGAACTCGGCCACAGCGTCCATGTCGAGGTCGCGGGACTGAAACCCGACCGCCCCTATTATTACCGCTTCACCGCGGGCGGCGAGCGCAGCTTGCGCGGGCGCGCACGCACGCTTCCTGCTGTCGGCGCGCGCACCGACGCGCTGAAATTCGGTGTGTGTGGCTGCCAGCATTATGAATCGGGCTTTTACGGCGCTTATCGCCACCTCGCGCGCGAAGACCTCGCCTTCGTCTATCATTATGGCGACTTCATCTATGAATATCAGCAGGACTATATCTTCCCCGACGGCCTGCCGGTGCGGCCGGTGCGCAAATATGCGCTGCGCGGATTGCAGGATCTGAACGATTTCCGCACCTCCTACACCCAGACGCTGCTCGACATCGACATGCAGGCGGCGCGATCGGTCCACGCCTTCATCTCCTCCTTCGACGATCACGAGATCCGCAACGACTGGGTCTCGGTTTACGACGACTGGAAGATGGGTCTCGACGGCAACGATCCCGACGCGCCGCCGCCCGAGGTTTTCATGCTGCGCCGGCAGGCAGCGTTTCAGGCGTGGTACGAGCATATGCCGGTGCGCAAGGCGCTGCTCCCCAAGGGCGGCTTCATCGCCGCGAACCGCGAGCTGCGCTATGGCGACCTTTTGTCGATGCAGATCCTCGACACGCGCCAATATCGCGACAATCAGCCGTGCGGCGACGGCTTCAAGCCCGCCTGCCCCGACGTCTTCGCCAAGAATGCCGAGGTATTGGGCAAGGCGCAGGACGATTGGCTCGCGAAGAATCTGGCAAGGGGCGGCGCGACCTGGAACGGCATCGCGCAGCAGGTGACGATGATGTCGCTCGATCGCCGCCGTGACGAAAGCGAGCCGAAGAAGATTCTGAACCTCGATAGCTGGGCGGGCTATGAAGCGCCGCGCGAGCGGATGCTGTCGCGCCTCGCGGGTCTCAAGAATGCCGTCGTCATCACCGGCGACGAGCATCAGAATTTCTGCGGCGACCTGATCCTCAAGGACAAGGTCGTCGGCGCGGAGTTCGTCGGCACCTCGATCACCAGCGGCGGCGACGGCAGCGACCTGCGCAAGGGCACCGACGTCTTCCTGAAGCTCAACCCCGAGCTCAAATTCGCCAACGATCTGCGCGGCTATATGGTCTGCGAGGTCAGGCGCGAGGCGTGGCAGACGCATTTCATGACCGTCGACAAGGTGACGACGCCGGTGAACACACTGTCGAAGCGCGCGACGGGCGTCGTCGAAAATGGCGTCGCCGGGATCAAGATGTCGGCCTGATCGGGGAATTATCTTGCTTTACTACGAAGATATCGAGGTCGGCGTCGTCCGGCGTTTCGGCAGCAAAGAGGTGGTGCGTGAGGAAGTGATCGACTTCGCGTCCAAATATGACCCGCAGCCCTTTCATCTCGACGACGAAGCGGCGGCGCAGACCTATTTCGGGCGGCTGTCGGCGAGCGGCTGGCATACCGGCGCGATGATGATGCGGATGATGGTCGACGACATGAAGCAGCACGAACAGGCCGGGCTCGGTTCGCCGGGGATCGAGGATCTGCGCTGGCTGAAGCCCGTCTATCCGGGCGACACGTTGCGCTGCGAAAGCGAAATATTCGAAAAGCGGCGGTCGGGGAGCCGCCCCGAAATGGGGATCATCCAGTCGCGGATGACCGTGTTCAACCAGCATGACGAGCCGGTGATGACGATGCGCTCGGCGGGGCTGATCCGGGTGCGGGACGTGGGCGGCACGGACTGACCCTCTTCATCCGTCATCCCCGCGAACCCGAGGCCACCGATGTTATAACTCGGCTGGCGTCGGGTGCGGGATTGTCGTTAGCGAAGTCGAGTATCCCCATCAACGACCCGTGAAGGGTAGCATGAATTTCGCCGCGATTCGCGCCGGGATGCAGGACGATCTTGCCAACGAGCGAGCGAATGTCGCTCGAAGCATCGAGCCGCGTTTCAGGGTCCGTAAGTGTTGCGGTCAGCCGTTCCACCTTGCGCTTGTAGATCTCGGCGATGCCGGGATGGATGTCTGGAACGTCCTGCGGCGCCTTCGCAAGACGCGCGGTGATTTCGGCTTTTTCCTGTTCCAGCTCGGCTATGCGCGCCTTCATGGCGGGCTGGTATAACCCGTCCTCGATGGCAGCCATGATGCCCGCGACGGCTTTGTCGATCTTCGCGAGCGCGCGCTTGTCGCCATCAGCCTCGATCCGCCGCTCGCGGTTCTCGCCGTTGATTTGCGCCGTATAGGCCGCAACAGCGGCGTCGATCTTGTCCGCCGACACAAGACGGTCGGTTATGCCTGCCAGCGCCCGGCGCTCCAATATCTCGCGCCGGATCGTCCGACCGTTGGCGCAGGCACGACCGCGATGATGACCGGCGCAGCCGTAGCGGTCTCCCACGACGATCGCATAAACACCGCCGCAGACGCCGCACTCGAGGAGCCCCGAGAGTAGATAGGCGGGCCGACGAGCGCCATGCAGGGCGCGCGCCTGTGCCGCTTCCTTGATCCCCGCATGGCGTTCGGCAAGCGTCGCCTGCTGGCGCTTAACCGCTGCCCACAGGTCATCGCCGATGATGCGAAGCTCCGGAACCGCGTTCCTGACCCATTCGGCTTCGGGGTTGAGGCGCGTAACCCTCTTTCCGGTGCTGGGGTCTTTGACCGAATGTTTATGGTTCCAGACACGGACACCGACATAAAGTTCATTGTTGAGAATGCCGGTCCCTCGGCGAATATCACCGCGGATGCTGGTATCGCGCCAGGCCTTGCCCGCTGGCCCCGATATGCCATCGGCGTTGAGGTCGCGCGCAATCGCGAGCGGGCTCTTGCCCGCTGCGAACTCGCGGAAGATGCGTTCGACGATCAGCGCTTCGGCGGGATCGATCTCGCGCTCGCCGCGCACCAGCTCGCCTTCGCTCGAAAGGCGGCGGATCATCCGATAGCCATAGCCCACCGCGCCAGACGAGAAGCCCTTCTCGACACGCCCGCGCAAACCGCGATGGGTTTTCTTGGCAAGGTCTTTGAGGAACAGCGCGTTCATCGTCCCCTTGAGCCCGACATGAAGCTCTGAAATCTCGCCTTCGGCGAGCGTGATGAGCGGCACCCGCGCAAACTGGAGGTGCTTGAAGAGCGTCGCTACATCGGCTTGATCACGCGACACGCGGTCGAGCGCCTCGGCGAGGACAATATCGAACTTGCCCGCCTGCGCGTCGGCAAGCAGCCGCTGGATGCCGGGACGCAAGATCATGCTCGCACCCGAGATCGCTGCATCCTCATATGCGGCACGACAATAAGGGCAAAATTGCAGGATGCGAAAAGGCTGCGCTCAACGCAAAGAAGCGGGTGCGCTGCACGATCATGGTTGGACACCCAGAGATTTGATTGGCTCGCGCCTTCACCATCGTACCGTCGAAACGGCAACAAGTTGTTAGATGCCATCACATGGCTGCAATCCGGCGGCAAATGCGCTTTGCTGGCCACCGGAGGATTGAGTGGCGGCATTGTGGTCCGACATTAGCCTAGACCAAAGCCTTCAATTAATATATACCAATCCAATACCAATCTTGGATGGGCATATGGCGATAAAATTTGTTGTAGGACTTATGTCGGGAACCTCGCGCGACGGGGTTGACGCTGCGCTGATCAAAACCGACGGTCTCAATTCGGTCGATGCGGTGGCGTTTCAGTTTGAGCCCTACCCCGATGATCTGAAAGCCGTCATTGCGGATGCCTGCGATTTGGCCATGGCACATCCGCAGCGTGTACCCAGCCAGTCCATAGACGATTGCGAAAATTTGCTGGATCAGCGCCATCTTGCTGCCGTCGAAACTTTGCTTGAAACAGCCGGTGTACCAGCCAATGAGGTCGCGGTGATCGGGCTTCACGGCCATACGATCGCGCACCGCGCTGATCTGGGCTGGACCTGGCAGATCGGTCAGCCGGAGTTTTTGGCGAACCGGCTGAACATCCCGGTAATGTCGAACATGCGCCACTTCGATGTCATGTTCGGCGGCCAAGGCGCGCCTCTCATTCCCGTCTTTCACCGCGCGCTGTTTTCAGATGCGTCGCAGCCCGTGGCGGTGCTCAATCTTGGCGGCGTAGCAAACCTCACCTTCATCGGCACCGACGGCGCGCTGGTTGCGTTTGATTGTGGAATGGCGAACGCGTTGATCGATGACTGGATGGGTCAAAAAACAAACTATCCGTTCGACGTAGGTGGTGAATTCGCAGCCAATGGCACGATCGACGAAAGTGCATTGCTCGCGATGCTGGACCATCCGTTCTTTACTGCGCCAGCGCCCAAGTCACTGGACCGTAAAGACTTCAACCTAAACCCGGTAGCAGACCTGTCGGCGCCGGACGGCGCTGCCACCTTGACCGCATTTTCTGCCAAAGCCGTCGCCTTGGGCTTCCAGCAATTTCCTGCCAGACCACAACGCTTGATTGTCTGTGGCGGAGGACGCAAGAACGATACGATGCTCAAGATGATCGAGAAATATTCCGGAATCCCGACGGTGCTTACGGACGATCTGGGCTGGGACGGCGACGCGATCGAAGCGCAGGGATTTGCCTATCTGGCGTATCGCTGTCTCCACGGCCTGCCGATAACATATCCCGGCACCACAGGCGTTGCTGAACCCATGTCCGGGGGCGTTTTGACAAGGCCCGACCGGATGGCTGCTGGAAAAATCCCGGCATGACGTTATTTCTTGGAGTCGATGCCGGCGGCACCTCGAGCAAATCCAGGTTGACCGATGAGCACGGCAAAATTCTGGGATCGGGTCATGCAGGACCAGCCAATACCCGCATTGGCCTCGATGCGCTCCACGCCACGCTGCTCGATGTATCGATGCAGGCCATCCAGGCGGCTGGACTAAGCGCGGACGATACCGGCAAAATTCGCTGCGGAATGGGCATCGCCGGCATCACCCGCATGGGCATGAAACCGAAGATTCAGGCGCTGACCTTTCCATTCGCCAACGTCCAGTTCACCAGCGACGCCATGATTGCCAATTTTGGCGCGCATATGGGAGGTGATGGCGCGATTTTGATTATCGGAACCGGCAGCGTCGGCTTGGTCAAACGGGGCGAAGACAGCTTCAGCATCGGCGGCTATGGCTTTCCGATATCCGACGAAGGGAGCGGCGCGGCACTTGGCCTTAGTGCCATCCGGCACGCGTTGCGGGCGCTCGACGGACGGACCAGGCCGTCGCCGTTGAGCCAGGCCGTCACCAAGCAATTCGACCATGCGATTCCGCGAGTGATCGCCTGGATGGACGATGCGGCACCAGGCGATTACGCCAGCTTTGCGCCGCTGGTCATGGACTATGCGGACCTTGGCGATGAAATCGCCTTGTCGATCGTCCGCGATGCCGCGCTGCACGTCGAACGGTTTATCGAAACCATCATATCGCGCGGCGCGCCGCGATGCGTTCTGATGGGCGGACTTGCCGAGCGGATGAAGCCCTGGTTGCGCGTACGGATCGTCGCGCAATTGCATGAGGCCTTGGGCGATGCGCTCGATGGAGCCCTGATCCTGGCGGGCCGTCCTATTGGGTCCGGAGCATCTCGCCCGTGATGGCATAACCGCCGCTTAGCCAGTCGACGATCTCGCGCGCGGCCGGGTTGTCGATGGCCCCATATGTCCGGCAAAATTGCGCAGCCTCGTCGGCGATCCCCAACCGCCCGCGATCCTCCAGTGCATGGAGATCGCGCTGCAGCATCACGGCGAATTCGGCGCCGCCGATGCGGGTCGCTGCGTCCAGGAATTCGGAGGCGTAGCAATAAGCGTCGCCCTTGGCATAGCAGGACGGCAAGGTCAGCGCCGGGATGCAGTTCAGGATCGGCTGCGACGCGGGATTGATGGTATGATGCGCCAAATATGGCCCAATTGCTGCTGGACGACCCGTGAATGACCGCAAATGCAGATGGTTCGACATGCGCGGTCCGTCATTAACGGGATAATTGTCCCAAAGGGACGGTTTGCGGCCGAGGCGTTCGGCGACGCTGACCAAATGACCGATGCTTAATTCGCGCGAGCATACTTCCTCGCCGGTCCAGTAGACCGAAATCGAAGGGTCCAGCAGCTTGCCGAGCTTTTCCAGATAGGATTCGGGTCGTTGTCCGAACACGCGGTCGAGCAGCGGATCGTCGGAATAATAGCTCGGACACATGAAAACGCGCGATGCTTTGCTGCACCCTATCGCGCAATCGATTATTTCGGCCTGTCGCTCGGCAAGGTCGGAAAAATCGCCGCGCATGTCATCAAACAATATCACCAGATCGTCGATGCCGATCGTATCGAGATGGGCGATCTTCGCTTTTAACTCTTGCCGGGTCTTCCGGTCAAAATCGACATGCGCGCCATAAGGCGTCAGTCCGATACCCGACCGCATCTGGCGGCTTGCACAATGCCGGGCGAATTGCCGCAGATTTTGCGTCTCCGCGTCATCATGCAATTGGCGCCAGTCGCGGCGCAATTTGCCGTCAATCTTGGGTGCATAATGGAAGAAAGCATAGCCGACCGGTGCAAGTCGGTCGATCACTTGGCTGCGGTCTGCCCAGCTCCACGCCCGACCAAAATAGCCTTCGATAATGCCCAGTTCCGGCATCATGCTATGTCGCCGGCGATCCAGACATTCTGGATGTTCAGCGCGTCGTCCAGATGGACCAGGTCGGCCCGATAGCCTGCCGCTATCCGGCCATATGCGTTTCCGATGCCGATGAATTCCGCAGGGGTTGTACTCGCCATGTGCGAAGCCGACCCCAGGTCGGCGCGCATCAACTGCACGCAGTTTCGCAGCGCCTGGGCCATATCGAGATCTGAGCCCGCGAGCGTGCCGTCATTCGATCGCAGCATTCCTTTACTCGCCGTCACGTCGGTGCCCCCAACCGTGAAGTGCATAATGTCGGAACCGACCGTCGGCATGGCGTCGGTGACGAGCATCAGTCCCTCGCTGCCCTTGGCGCGATACGCCGCGCGCAGCGATGCCGGATGGACATGATGTCCGTCGGCAATGATACCGCAGACCAGATCGCTGTCCAAGCTCGCCCCCACGACCCCCGGCGCCCGGCTTTCCATCTGCGTCATCGCGTTGAACAAATGGGTGACGCCCGACAGCCCCTCGCCGATCGCCCGCTGCATGTCGTCATAGGACGCCAATGTATGCCCGGCAGCGACAACGACGCCGCCTTTTACAAGCGCAGCGATGGCACCTTCGGGCGCGAGTTCGGGCGCCAGCGTGACCAGCGTTCGGCCATATTTAAGCGAAGACAAAAGCACGACGGTGTCGGCATTCAGGGACCGGAATTTTCCGGCATCGTGAATGCCATGCTTGCGGGGATTAAGAAACGGGCCTTCGATATGAATTCCCACGATACCCGGAACGCCCGCCTGAATAGCGTCATCGACGGCACATATCGCCTTGGCGATGACGTCAAGATCATCGCTGATCAGCGTCGGAAGCATCGCGGTCGTTCCAAATTTTCGATGCGCCTTGGCGATCGAGATTATGCCGTCCACGGTCGGCGCGTCGTTGAACAGGACACCGCCGCCGCCATTCACCTGCGTATCGACAAAGCCGGGCAGAAGAACGCCGCCCTCCAGCGTCTGCACCGGCATAGTGTGCGGCAAGGCATCGGCGGCCTGCAGCATTTCAATCCGGCCGTCGCTCATGACCAGCGCGTGCTCGTCATACCATGTGTCGCCCGCAAATATGCGCGCGCCCACCAATGCGGTCTTGGTCATATTGTCTCGGTCACCTTTTGCAGCAGCGGCGGGCGATCGGGATCATAGCCTCGCTGCACGGATATGGTATTCACCATGGCGTAAAAGCTCTGCACCATCGCGATCGGAGCGGTGACGCTGTCGTGTTGCTCGGGAAGCCCGAGCGATACAGCCCGATCAAATTGCCGGCCCGCCACCGCTATTCGGGCGTCGCGGCCGAGGAACTGCTGGACAATGGGCTCCAATCCCACGGCGGCTTTGTCGGCCGGCGGAAATATCAGCAGCGGAAAGCCCGCCTTTACCAGTGCCATCGGGCCATGCATGACCTCGGCCATGCTGAACGCTTCGGCATGAATTCCGCTGGTTTCCTTGAACTTGAGCGCAGCCTCCTGCGCAATGCCGAGCGTCAGGCCACGGCCGAGGACGAACATGCTCTGGGCTGAGCTGAACATCTCGACCCCGGCCGTCCAGTCGGCCGCCCACGCCGCGCTCAACAGGTTGGGAAGCATTTTTACGGCGTCCTGTGTTTCTCTGGCCGCGGCCCATTCGCCAACGAGGTGCGCCAATGCACACAGGGTCGCGATGTAACTTTTGGTCGCAGCGACGCTTGTCTCGGGTCCGGCATGCAAGGGCACGACGATTTCGGCGAGATCGGCGAGCGGCGATTCAATATCGTTCACCAAAGCGATGACCAGCGCCCCGGCTTTTCGCGCCGCCTCTGCCGACAACAGGAGATCGGGGCTTTTGCCCGATTGCGAAATGACGATGAACGGCTGATTTTTCATATGAAGCAGCGGCGCGCCATGAATGGAGCTGATCGATGGAGCCTGCGACACGACGGGAATCCGAAGCCGCGTCTCGATCAGATATTTGGCATAAGTCGCCGCGTGATCGGAACTGCCGCGCGCGCATGTGAAGATGATCTGCGGGTTGAGAGCGCGCAGCCTTTGCGCGAGGTCGCAGATCATCGACGCGTTCAAGGCATATTGCAGGGCCGCAACTTCGCTGGCTTGCGATGCTTCGCGGTACATCAATGTTTGGGACGGATCCTTCATATAATACCTATATAATACCAATTTACGCGCGGGCGCAAGACTGCTATCAGGTCCACGGAGACAATATGGACAGCCTTGCAAACTCGCTTGCCGACCGGTTCGGTTCACGCCTTGTCACCGCGCCATCGGCGCGGGCGCAATATGCGCAGAGCGAAGGGTATCACGCCCATCAACCGCCGTCCCTGGTCGTTCAGCCAGAGACGGTTGAAGACGTCCAGCTGCTCGTGAATAGAGCTGCCGAAGAACAATGGTCAATCGTCGCCTATGGCGCCGGAACATCGCTCGAGGGCAATGCCGCGACTACCCATGCCAACAGTCTTTGTGTCGATTTCAGCCGCATGAACCGCATCCTGGAGGTCAGTGCCGCCGATCTTTTAAGCGTCGTCGAGCCGGGCGTGACGCGCGAACAGTTGAACGAAGATATCCGGGCCACCGGGCTGTTTTTTCCCGTCGATCCCGGTGCCAATGCCTCGCTCGGCGGAATGATTTCGACGCGCGCCTCGGGAACGACCACCGTCCGCTATGGCAGCATGCGCGAGAATATTCTTGGGCTGAAGGTGGTGACAGCCGACGGCAGCCTTGTTTCGACGGGAACACGTGCGCGCAAGTCCGCCTCGGGATATGACCTGACGCATCTGTTCACAGGTTCCGAGGGGACGCTTGGCCTGATTGTCGAAGCCAGTTTGCGGCTGCACGGCCAGCCAGACAGAATCCTCGCCGCAACATGGGACTTTGGCACGGTCGAGGGGGCGGTCGACACCGTCATCGCGACCATCCAGTCGGGCGTGCCGATCGCGCGGATGGAGTTGCTCGACGAGGCAGCAATCCGGGCCTGCAACCGGCAAAGCGCTTTGGGGCTGCCGGAAAAGCCGATGCTGTTCCTCGAATTTCATGGCTCGGAAGCCGGGGTGGCCGATCAGTTGTCGCTGGTCCGGCTATTGGGCGAGGGCAATGGCGGCGGCCAGCTTCGGTTTGCAACCGCGACCGAAGACCGCAATGCCCTATGGAAAGCGCGTCATCAGGCGCTTTGGGCTGCCAAAAATATGGTACCTGGAGCCGTCGCTTGGATTACCGATGTCTGCGTTCCGATCAGCCAGTTGAGCGATGCCATCACCCGCGCCAAAACCGCGATCGAAGCGTCGGGCCTCTTTGCGCCGATCCTGGGTCATGTCGGCGACGGCAATTTCCATATCTTCTTCATATTGCGGGCCGACGATGCCGCCAGCTGGGACAAGGCGCGCATCATCAATGACGCCATGATCGACCACGCCCTGTCGGTGGGCGGCACCTGCACCGGCGAGCATGGCATCGGGCTGGGCAAACGGCAGGCGATGCAACGCGAGCACGGCGCCGAGAGCGTTGCTACGATGCGGCGGATCAAGGATACGTTGGACCCGACGGGCTTGTTCAACCCGGGCAAGATATTCCTGGACAGGCACTAAACCTTGAGCACCCATCTGCGCCGCTTCAGCCATGGAAGAATCGCACAGGACATAGCCGCCGCAATGATGGCGTAGAGCAGCGATGTGACCGACGCCGGCAATCCGATGCGGGCGAGGCCCTGATATGTCACCTCCCATATCGTCGCGCCGCCGGGCAGCTCGCGGACAATGATCGCAATCAGCAAGGTGTGCACGACATAGAGCGTCAGGGCGGCCTGACCGAGGGTTACGGTCCAAAGCGCAATCTTGGTCTCGCCAATGCTGGACCAAATCGATTTAAGCCATGCCCAGACCAGGATCCCGATGCCGCAAGTGACCAGTGCGAAACTGGCGGTCCACAAATTCTTGTTCAGCGGCAACGCAGGCGTCAACGCCAGTCCTGCGACCAGCAGGATCAAGCCAGCCAGCGCCAGCCGCGCGTTAGAAACCTTGTTACCTTTGACCCAGCGCATCACCGCCACGCCAATCAGGCCATTGGCCGCCGCGGGCAGCGTCGATAACACGCCTTCAGGATCCCAGCTTTCTCTCAAGACCCGCCCCGGGATAAGGTTTTGATCGAGCCATCCGCTGATCCCTTCGCCGGGTTCCATGCCGGGCGGCGCGCCGAGCGGGGTGCCCACGTTCAGCAGCATCCACGCGTGGAAAAGGAGCAGCGACACGGCGACAAGCATAGGCAGAAGGGCACTTCGCCTTACGAATATCACCGCGGCGCAAATCAGATAGACGATCGCGATACGCTGCAAGACGCCCGTCCACCGAATGAGATCCGGATCGAGCGTTGGCCTGATCAGCCAGCTCAGGGCGACGCCGATCATGAACAGCAGAACTGCCCTGCGGCCAATTGCGGTCCAGCGGAAAACACGCCCTGGCTTGTCGAGCGCCAGCGGCGCCGACAGCCCGACGATCAGCAGGAATATCGGAAATACCAGGTCGGCAAATGTCAGGCCGTTCCACTCCGCGTGCCGGAGCGGGGCGAAGGCGGCCGCTCCATCCCCCTGGACGTTCACCAATATCATCAACAGCACGTCGATGCCGCGAAAGCTGTCGAGCGATGGATCGCGATCGGTGGCAGCCTTGTTCACAAAAGCACGAACGGCCCGCGCAGTTCGCTCACAAATTCATACCGTTCGCCGCGATAGGCTGAACGGGTGAATTCCACGGGCCGTCCATCGGCTCTTCGCGTGAGCCGCTCGATCCGCAGGATTTCGGTATTTTCCGGAATGGACAACAGGCTGGCTTCGGTTGACCCTGCCAGCGCCGCGCGGATCTTCTGCTTGCCGGTTACCGGCCGGTTGCCGCGCTGGTCGAGCGCTAGATAAAGCGAATTGCCCAAATGTTTGATATCGGACAGCATTTCGGCAGGAACCACCGCATTCTCGATGGCCAACGGTTCGCCTCCCGCCATCCGAACACGGCTCAGCCGCGCCACATCAGCGCCATCCGGCAACTCCAGAATCCGCGCCTCCTCTTCGGTCGCCGAACCGACCACTTTCATGATCCAGATCGTGTCCGTCGCTTCACCGCGGGCTTCGGCATCTTCGCTGAAACTGCTCAGAAACGAGCCTGGAGCCTGAATGCGCGGCGTCACATAGGTTCCGGACCCTTGGCGTCTCGACAGCAACCCTTCTTCGATCAGCAACTCGATCGCCTTGCGCACCGTGACTCGCGACGCGCCCATGATCTTGCAAAGATCACGTTCGGAGGGCAGGGCTTCGCCTGCACCGATCAGGCCATCCTCGATCTGCTGCCGCAAGCGGTGGGCAAGCTTCATGTAGATCGGCGAATTGCTGTGTTCGCTGCTATCCGCCGAGACTAAATTCACGACGCGCTGCCGTTCACGGCTTCGACCGCATCGCGTAATATGCCGCCATGGTCGCGCAGCAGCGCCGCTGCCGCCGCCGGGTCTTTTCCCAAGGCGATCAGCACCGCCGTCTTGATATCATTACCGGCCAGATGCACGGCCTCGATGGCAACAGCCTCGCTGCAATTGCTCAAGGCTCTGACAATGCCGAATGCCCTGTTGAGCAGCTTTTCGTTGGAAATGACCATATCCACCATCAGCCCGCGATACACGCGGCCAAGCCGCAGCATGATTGCAGTGGACAGAAGGTTGAGGATGGCCTTTTGCGCCGTTCCCGCCTTCATTCGCGTTGATCCGGCAATGGCTTCGCTGCCTGTCGCAGCCAATAAATCATGCTGCGCTGCATGAAGCAGTTCGGTTCCTGCGTTGTTGGCGATGGCAATCGTCAGTGCACCCGCTTCCTTGGCGGCGGTCAACGCCGCGATGGTAAAGGGCGTACGGCCACTGGCCGCGACGCCGATCAAGACATCGTCAGCGTTGATAGCCGATTCCCTGATCCTGGACCTGGCATCGTCGGCGTCGTCTTCCGCGCCTTCGGCACTGTCCACCAGCGCGTCGATCCCGCCGGCCATCAAATATAGCAGGCGCTCGGCTGGCCATCCGAAGGTCGGCCCCAGTTCGACGCCATCCTGAACCGCAACCCGTCCCGAGGTTCCGGCGCCCACATAGACTAGTCGGCCGCCCTTCTGCAGCCGCACGGCCGCTGCCTCTGCGGCCGCGGCTATCTGCCGGGTCTGGCTCTTCAACGAGGCAATGGCCGACATTTGCCCTTCGAGCATGGCTTCAACGGCTTCGGTGGTCGGCCAGCTATCGATGTCCGCAAATCGCGGGTTGAGGCTTTCGGTGTTAGGCATGCGCAATACTCGGCGTGGCGGATTTCGGTTGAGAGCCCATCAGGCACACGACCGTCGCGATGGCACTCCCGACGCACAGCTGCCAAGGGAATGCGATTGTTTTCATCGCGGCGGGCAAGCCCAGCGTATCGACAACATATCCCTGAAAAGCGACGATAGTGAGAAAGCCTGCAATCAGCGCGGCGATGACAGAGGTCGACGATCCGCGCTTTGTGAACAAAGCCGTAAAATAAACCCCGAGCAATCCTGAATATGCGAAGGCCATGACTCCCAGCACGAATTCCAATAGCGGCAAACTGCTGTAGCGCTGCCAATAATAGCATAGGATCGACATCGCAAACAGCGACAGCCCCAGCAACACCGTCGTCACGCGCCCAGCAAAGATGAAGTGTTTTTCGCCATAGGCGCCGCGCCGTTCTTTCCACGGCCGGTAGAAATCGTTGATCAGCACCGCGGCCATCGAGATCAGCCCCGAATTTATCGCCGCCGCCGCAATGACGCCCACCGTCACCAGGCCCCGGAGTCCCGGCGGGATCTCGCTTAGTATGAAATGCATAAAGACCGTGATCTTCTCGCCCTGAAACGTCTGAACCACCTCATTTCCAGCGAAGCCCATCAGATCGGGCCGCTCGTAAAATATGTGCAGCAGGGAACCGATGATCAGAAACAGGAGAATGACCGGGATGGAGGCCCAAACCGACGCATAAAGGGCGCGGCTGCCATGTTTGGCGTTGTCGCAGGCGAGCAGGCGCTGCGTTGTGTCCTGGTCGAGACCCGAATTGCCAATATTCAGAAGCACGAGTCCGGTAACAGCAGCAAATATTGAGAAAGGCGCGGTCAAGTTGAAGGACCAGTCAATCACCTGCGTCTTGTCCCCAGACGGCGACATAGTCAGACTATCGACTATTTCCGGTAGCGGGACCGGTATCTTGATCAGCAGAAAGACCAGCACCATGACGGCCGCCCCGACATAGAGAACCACCTGCACCAGATCGCTCCATATAACGGAATTCAGTCCGCCCATGAAGGTGAAGGCGAGGCCGAATATGAGCAGCGTGAACGACGCAATCACGATGTGCTCGGGCTCGACATCGAGAAACATGATCATGGAGACGGCTATGGCCGCCAGATAAAGTCTGGCCCCACTCGCGAAAATCCGCCCCACAAGATACATCGCCCCCGCCGCCCGGCGTGCCCTTATGTCGAAACGCTGCTCGAGCAGTTCATAAACGGTTGTGGCGCCGATCGCATAAAATCTGGGAATGAGCACTTTGGCAACGAACCAAGCGGCGAGCAACGCGCCGATTGTGCTGGTAAGATAGGTGTAGTTGCCCCGAAAACTATTGTCAGGCACGCCAAGGAAGGTGGCGGCCGATTGGACGGTCGACAACACCGACACCGCCACCAGCCAGGTCGGCGCGTGATGGCTGGCGAGGAAATAATCGTCAGCATTCTGCATGTTGCGCCGGGTCGAAAAATAGCCGGCGGCCGCAAGTATGCCGACGTAACCAGCCAATATGCCCCAATCCAGCGCCGTGAACTGCAATGGCGTCATTCGCCAAATCTCCCCATTCTCGGCAGCGTAAATGCCAGCAAGGCGAATGTCATGATGAATGAAGGTTTCGGGGGAGGATCGGGGAAGAGCGAACCGATCGTTCGGTCCTCCCCCGATAGCTTATCTGCGGATGGTCAGCGAAAAGCCGAAGGTTCTGCCCAGCACGTCATAGGTGTCGGGGAATGTATTGAAGGCTCCCGGATTGACCGCAAGGGGCGGTTTTTTGGCAAAAATATTGTCGATGCCGAATGTGAGCGAAAGCCCTTCGATCGGTGGGCGAAGCGCGATGTTCAGATCGAAATAATCGAACGCAGCGATTTTGCCCACGCTGCCCGCCGTGCTGTCTTTGACCGATCCGATCCGTTTCCAGCCGAATTGAACGGTCAGCGGCTCGCTGTCCCAGGTGAAGGTGGCCCTGTGACGGTAATCGGGCACGACCAGCGTCACCAAATCAGATGAGCATGGCGCGCCATAACGGGCTTTGCAATCGACCGGTGTGAGCACCGCATTGCGCTGAATCGTGTAGTCGGTCACGAAGCTGCCTTGGTAGCCAAGGCTCCAATTGTCGCCCGGCAGGCCGAACGGGACATCGAAGTCATATTTGAAATCGACGTCGACACCTTCTTGCTTGATCGACGCTAGATTCCTGTCGTCGACGAACGCGTCCTTGATGAAACCTGTCACCGGATCGCGCGTGACCGCTGCGCATAATGGGTTGTCGGCGCGGGGGTCGGTTACATAACAGCTTGTGATCGCATCGATCGGCTGGATCTGGCCGACGGCATCACGGATGCTGATTTTGTACCAATCAACAGAGAGGCTGAGGCCGGGGATGAAACTCGGCGTGAATATCCCCCCCACGGTATAGGTCTTGCCTCGTTCCGCCGCGATATTCGCATTGCCGCCAAAGAAATAACCACCGGTAAGATTCGCCGGATTGTTCGCGTCATAGGCCGCGCGATACCCCTGCGCGGTACATTGCGTGATGGTCGCGGCACTCGTCGCGCCGACGCACGGATCGCCCGCATAACGCGGGAATAACCGGGGAACGGTACGCAGATTTGCGAAGGGGATCGAAAATACCGGGTTGGCAAACTCGCCGATATTGGCGTCGCGAATGACCGTCTGGCGGGTGGCCCGCAAGCGCAGATCATCGCTCACGGTCCAGTTGATGCCCAGCTTGTTGGTATCATAGCTGCGATCGGGCCCCACGGACTTTGCATACCAGGACTTCCGATAGGCACCTTCGATATTCAGTTGCTGGATCAGTGGAACGTTGGACAGCAACGGTACGACCAGTTCGCCGAACACCTCGTTGACCTTGACGAACGGCGGGATCGGTGGCGCGGATTCGGCGCCCTGATTGAACGACGTCCCCAGATCGGAGCCATAGGCAAAACGCCCGGTTTCTTTGCGGAACTCATAGCCGACGGTAAATCCGACCGGCCCCGCCCAACCGCCGAAAAAATCGCTCGTGTCGCCTGCAATATAGGCCGAAGCGACCTGCTGGGTGCGCTTGCGATCACCAAAGTCGAAATCGCGCAGGACGCTGGTGAAATCGCCGCCAGGGCCGAAAATATCGGTGGTGTTCACGAGACCCGCGAAACTCGCCTTCAGGCCGTCCCCTTTGACCGTGATCGACTCCTTGGACCTGCCATATTGATAATAGGCGTCCCAGCTGATGGCCGGCGTGATCTCGCCGCGCAATCCAATCTGGGCCTGGATATTATCCCGCTCGTTCTCGGCAAATGTCGGTCCCAGTTCGCCCAGCGAACGGCGGACATTGACGTTAGCAAAGCCGTTCACGAACGTGAGTTGCGCACGCGCTTGCGGATCGAGGAAGGGATTGGTCTCGGAAATCTGGACATTGACGCCTGCGGTGCCGGTCGTGGGCGGATTCTGGCCCGAGCGCGTGCCGCCTTGCGTTTCAACCTTTGAATACATGACCCGGCCGTAGGTTTCGACCCCGTCAAACAGCTCATATTTGAAGAAGGCATCGGCGTTGAAACGGCGGAGCGGCTGCGCAAGCAGAAACAGCGGCGTATAATCCGTAGATTGCGGTGTCAGCGTGAAAACGCCATTCGCATCATAGGAAAACGTACGCCCGCTTGCGACGTCGGTAAAATTGCCGCCGATCGGCAACGTGGCCGCGCCCTTTCTCGCAAAACGGCGGTTGCCGGCAAGCAGCGGGTCGCGATCGGTATATTCCACATAACCGACGATGCTGCCGCGATCGCCCAGCTTAATGCCGCCCATCAGATGGCCGCTCTTCTGCGATCCGCCACCGGCGACCGCGCGGTAGTTGATGTTTGCCTGCAGCCCTTCGAAATCGTCGTTGATGATGAAATTGACCACGCCTGCGACCGCATCGGCGCCGTAAACCGCTGCTGCACCGCCGGTAAGTACGTCAACGCGCTTCAGAAGCGGTGCTGGTATCGAATTGACATCGACGGCGTTGCGAAAGCTGAACGGCAGCGCCCGGGTCCCGTTGATCAGGACCAGCGTTCGGTTCTGCCCGAGATTACGCAGATCCAAGGTCTGGGCACCAAAGGCGTCGCTACCGACCGATGTCGAATTTACACCGCCGGCAAGTTGCGGGATCTTGACCGAAATGTCTTCTATGGTGACGGCGCGTTGCAGTTGGATCTGCTCACCCTCCAGCGTACTGATCGGGCTGGTGGACGACAGGCCGGCGCTTTTGATCCTGGATCCGGTAACGATGATCGCACCGTCATCCTCTGCCGCGACTGGCGCATCCTGCGCCAAAGCACTGGCCGGTGTCGTGGCCGCCGCCAGTCCAAGGACCGCGCAGCTGCCATAGAGTATTTTCGAACTTGTCCCTCTCATGCCCAAACCCCTTCCCATTACGGCTCTCGATCGAGTTGGCCACTTGTAATGCACTTGAAGGAAACCTGCAATACCATTTTAATACCAATATTGGCCGGTAGCGGCTTATCGGCGCCGGCAACAGGGGCCGAAACATCGACATCTCGTAGCGCATAGCCTCCTCAAGGCAGGCAAAGTCGCCTCAAGTCTCAATCGCGCAGTTGGTACGTAAGCGTGTCCTGAAGGCCGCAGCTACGCGGCCTGGGCGATCTGCTGCTGCTCGGACCGCCAGTTCCACGGCATGAGCTCGTCCCAGCGGGAGGCGGGCCAGCCTGAGGCGATCTTCTCAATGACGTCGGCGATATAGGCCTGCGGCTCGACCCCGTTGAGCTTGGCGGTCTCGATGACGGAGTAAATGGCGGCGGCGCGTTCGCCGCCAGCCTTCGACCCGGCGAACAGCCAGTTCTTGCGGCCGATGGCAATGGACCGGATCGCGCGCTCGGCGATATTGTTGTCGATCTCCGCGATGCCCTCGCCGATGTAGCGGGTCAGCGCATCCCAGCGCTTGCGGCCATAGGCGAGCGCCCTCGCCATCGCCGACTTGGGCGACAGGCGGCGCAGGGCGTTGTCGATCGCGCCGCGAAGCGCGTCGATCTGTGGCATTGCTTGCTCTTGCCGGTGTCGGCGCCGGACATCGGGCGGCTGACCGCGGACCTCCTCTTCGATCCGGTAAAGCCCGGCGATACGGTCAAGCAGGTCCGTGGTGAGCGGGGTCGGGCTCGTCTGGTGGCACTCGAAGATCTTGCGGCGGAAGTGCGCCCAGCAGGCGACCTCTTGGATGCGGCCCTCCTGGTAGAGCTTGTCATATCCGGCATAGCCGTCTGCCTGGAGAAGGCCGGTGAATGACCCCAGCTCGCTCTGCGGATGGATGCCGCTGCGATCGGGGGTGAACCGATACCAGGCGAGCGCCGGGGTTGCGGCGCCCGATGCGCGACCATCGACGACATAGGCCCAGAGCCGCGCCTGCGCGGTGCGGCCCTTGCCGGGCACGAGCATCGGCACCGGCGTGTCGTCGGTGTGGAGCTTGGCGGCCTTCAGTCCTTCCTCGCGGATGCGGCTCACGATGGGATCGAGCAGATGCGCGGCCTGGCCCGCCCAGCCGGCGAGGGTCGAACGATCGATGTCGATGCCCTGCGCCGCCATCATCTCTGCCTGGCGATAGAGGGGCAGATGGTGATCGAACTTGTTCACGACGACATGGGCGAGCGTCGCAAAGCTGGCCTTGCCGCGGGCGATCGCCTTCGCCGGCGCCGGTGCCTGGACGATCTTGTCGCAGGCGCGGCAGCTATACTTGGGCCGCACGGTGCGGATGACGCGCCACTGGACCGGTGCAATGTCGAGCTGCTCGTCGCTGTCGTCGCCCAGCGGGCGCAGCGCGCCGCCGCAATCGGGGCAGGTGCAGCTGCCGGCCTCGGGCTCGATCCGCCGTTCGGCGCGCGGCAGATGGTCGGGCAATGCGCGCACCGGTGAGGGTCGCTCGGCGGGTGCCCGCTCACTCGTTCGGCTGTCGGCGACCTCGGCTTCGCCTTCAAGCTCTTCGAGGGCAAGCTCGAGCTGCTCGATCTGGAGCGCGAGCTTCTCCGAGGACTGGCCGAAGGTCATGCGGCGAAGCTGCGCGAGCTGGTGGCGGAGGGTGTCGATCAGCGTATCGCGCGCCGCCAAAGCGGCTTCGAGCTCGGCGATCCGGGCGTCCTTGTCGATGCTGGAAGAGGCTGGTTCCGACACGCGGAACATCTAGCAAAAGTGGCTCCGCGATGCCAGTAAAACCCTCACTAATCCGCCACTTTTTACCCTGCGAGCAAGGGCGCCGCGGTGCGTTCGGGACGCCGCCAGTCAATGCCTTCGAGCAGCATCGAAAGCTGCGCCGCGGTGAGGCTGACCTTGCCCGCCTTGGTGATCGGCCAGACGAACCGGCCACGGTCCATGCGCTTCGAGAAGAGGCACAGGCCCTGGCCATCATACCAGAGCAGCTTGACCAGATCGCCGCGCTTGCCGCGGAACGCGAACAGCGCGCCCGAGTGCGGACTCTTCTCCAGCACCTGCTGCACTAGCACCGCGAGGCCGTCGAACCCCTTGCGCATATCGGTGGCGCCGCAGGCCAGATATATCCGTGTCGTCGGCGGTAACGGGATCATCGGGCAAGGACGGACATCACCCGTGCCAGCGCATCGGCATCGACCGCCGCGTCGACGGTGAGCCGCACGCCTGACGGCAGCTCGATCCCGATCTGGCCGCTGCCTGCCGTCGCCGGGGCCGGAACGGACACCTCCACCTCGGCGAACGAGGGTGCCGGCGTGCGCTTCGCTCCCGTCAGATCGCCAGCCAGGGCCTGTCGGCGCCACGTATAGAGCAGCCCGCTGCCGACCGCGTGCCGCTGGCACGTCGCCGAGACCGAGCCGTCGGGCCCGAACGCTTCGCGCAGGATCGCCAGCTTCTGATCTACCGACCAACGGCGACGCCCGCCCACGACCGCAATCCGACCGCTCATACGATCACTCATATGACCGGTCACAAGAGCACTCGCTCCCGACGCTCCGATATCCTCGCTCATCACCGCTCCTCGCAAAGAGCGGCTATCAGCATCCCGCAGCAGCTTCCCGCAAGGCGGCCTTCAGGACACGGTTACGTTGGTACTGACCCGAGGCCAGCACCAATTGATCAGAATAGAAAGTCGGGGATTTCGGCCAAGTGTATGCGGAGGGCTTGATTTTCTAACACCGATCGCTGCCGCTGGGGCGGGACGCCAGTCGTTCGGCCGTTGAACAGGATAGTGGCGCCATGGTTCGTGGGCCAGCCAGCGGTTCGTAGGAGATGAATCTCGCGTCGCTACGCCAGAATCAGCGCTCTATTGCGCCGATTTCTGCGAGCCAATTCTCGACAAGTGGCGGCCACGCTGCAACGACCGGGTGCTCCGATTTCCGCAAACCGAAGGCATGTCCACCCTTGGCGAATAGGTGGACTTCCGTTGGCACGCCTGCGCCGTCCAGAGCACGGGCATAGAGCGTGCTATTGCAGATATCGTCGACCGGATCGTCCCAAGCTTGGAGAAGGAAGGTCGGCGGCGTATTCTTCGTTACCCGTATCCCGGGATCCAGCGTGGCGTCCGAGCGACACAGATGACCGGGATAAAATGCAATGGCGAAGTCGGGACGGCTGCTTATGTTGTCGATCGCATCGATAGGTTTGTAGACCGGTTGGAAAATATTGCTGGTTTGCGCGACAAGATAGCCGCCCGCCGAGAAGCCCATAACACCAATTCTTTTCGGATCGATAGCTAACTCCTTTGCCTTCGCCCGTACCAGCCGGATCGTCCTTTGGGCGTCCTGAAGCGCGCGGAGAACCTTAGGTGTCACGGCACATTTGCATTCGCTATCCCAGTGATGATTGCTTTTAGGGACGCGATATTTGGACAAGATGCAGGTAATACCTTTCGAAGCTATCCAACCACATATCTCCGTGCCTTGCTTGGTGACGACGACGGCCTTGAACCCGCCACCCGGAAACACAATGATCGCGGCACCGGTGTTCCCTCCCTTCGGCGGAAAAATAGTCATCGTCGGCGAGGTAACGTCCCAAGCCGCCTCGGAAGTTCTTCCCTCGAGCGCGTCTGGCGTTTGGGCGATTTCGATCCTTTCGGATCGACGCGGTACGCCTTCCATATCGGGCGCGCCCTGTGGCCAGATCGGGATTTGCTTAAGACCCGCCGGGGGCTGCCAAACGCCGGAGATCCATCGATGATCCTTCTTTTGGTGGTTTGCTGGGGCGCTCGGCTGAGCCGACGCGGTTTGTGGCTTCCTCGTCGCGACGGAACCACCTACCAGACCCAATGTGCCAAAGATGAATGCAAGCAACAACGAGATTTTGCGCACCGCCAATTTCTCCGTCGTAACGAAACGCCGTCCAGTTGCTTGGCCGTATATAGCATGATTGTAACTAGGTGTTTAGTCCCTGCGTGTGATGGTGTGGTTTCAGATCTAAGATATCTGGCTTGGATTTCCAGAGCTCTTCGATGGATTCAAAGGGTGCTTTTAGGCGCAGGGACTTCAACTGCTTTGCGAAGTTATAGGTGACTAGCCAGTCGCGGACATGACGGCGCAGTTCGTTGTTGGACGTGTAATGGAAGGATATGACGGTGGCCACCTTGATGTGCGCACCGTCCGTTCGGTCTGGCCGTTGGTCCACGGATGATGGGGCTTGTGAGCCGGTCCTCAACGCCGTTCTGCTCGCAGGCACGTCCGAAGATATGGCCGATCCCTCCCATCGCACCGCCTTTGTCACGCTGAACGAGCTGCACGCCGTTGTCGGTGACGATCATGTGGATTCTGCAAGGAGCCGTCTTGATCAGCACGCGCAGGAAGGCTGTCGCGGCGAGCGTGGTCACCCGCCGTTAGATGCAGGCAAACACCAGCTTTGAAGTGCGGTCCACCGCCATATAGAGGAAGCCTTTGCTGCCTTCGTAGCGCAATTCCGCGATGTCGATGTGGAAGTAGCCGATCTCAGATTTTTTGAACTCCTTCGGCTTTTCACGATCCGCCTTCGGCAATCGGCTGATCCTGTATCGCTTCGCGTGCTGCGCGACCGGAACTTGCGATCGCTGAAGCTCGCCTCGAACAGCATGTGTGGTTTCGGCCTTGTCGTGTAGAACCTGTCCGATAGTTGGTTCCGCTGTGATGATGATATCTTACACCACCAAACACGGGAAATAAAAATCTAGCGTCAATCTAACTAACTGTTATAAATCCACCTAATTTCAGATCAGGTACTTAGGGTTTAAATAGCGCGAGCGTTCAACGTCCATTGCCGCTTTCCATTTTTTGCGGAGCTCAGAAATTCGCTCTGGTACCCGTTCACCCATCACTTCGGTGACCAGAAGGCGGTCGGTCCGAAAGTAGCGAAAAGCCTGCCGCAGCTCGCACCAGGCCGCCAGAATACGCCCAGCGTCCCGGTAACCGAGGAGAACAGGCCACACCACGCGTTGCGTCGTATGACCATCGTTGCCCCGATAAACGATGCTCAGTTTTCGCCGCGAGCGGATTGCAGCGCGTAACGCATTTGCGCTCGCGGTTTCCGGGCCAACCGCCACCGGGGCCACACTTGTGGTGGGATCGAGCACAAAAGCGCGCAGATGTTCCGGAACAACCGTCTCGATCTTCGCCAGCAGACTTAGGGCAGCAGCGGCCAACTCTGGCTCGCCGCGACTGGCAACCCAGTGGGCGCCAAGGACGAAGGCATCGATCTCGTTTTCGGTCAGCATTAGCGGCGGCATGTCGAAACCCCGTCCGAGCACATATCCGATCCCGGCCTCACCCGTAATCGGAACATTTCGGGCAGCAAGAGCCGCCACATCGCGATAGATCGTGCGTTTCGAGACTTCCAATTCGCGAGCGATAGCCTCGGCCGAAACAGGGCCATGCGCGCGGCGCAGAACCTGTATAATTTCGAATAGGCGAGGCGCGCGTCTCATAGTGGTTACATTGATCGTACCATGCTGACACCATGCTGTCAGCATGGCTGTGTTAGCGCCCAGGATAAGTTTAGCAGGAGATCGCAAATGGGCATTCGCAAGGCATTGATTGCCGCACTCGTCGCTACAGCTGGAATTGCATTACCCGCAGCCGCGCAGCCGCAAGCCGTTGATGCAAAACGCTTCGGAGTTTATGTGCTCGTCGCCGACGTTGATCGATCAGTTGCCTTCTACGAGCTCTTGTTCATGAAAGACCCGCAGGTGCGGACGCCCGCGCTTGTCGGGTTCGACGTTGCGGGTGGATTGTTCGGCATTGTGGATCGTGCCACCTTCGCTCCGGGAACGCCAGCGGGCGGTAGTGTGCGGCCATATATCCGCGTAGTCGACATAAATGCGGCGTTTGCGCACGTTAACACGTTGGCTCCAGGACGGATTGAAGATGGCCGGGTAACCACGGAAGGGCCGTTCAGCTTTTTCAGGTTTACTGACCCGGATGGAAATACACTGGAGTTTTTTTCGCTCACCGTCCCTCGGTAGCAATATGACGGTCAGCAATGGGACGGTCAATTGGTGGGAGCCGCCTCTCGAAATTGATTGATTCTCTAGCGATCTGCGAGTGCCGCTTCGTGAGCGTTGTCACGCATAGCCCTATCTTTCCCGGCCGAGTACCCAAAGAAAATTGCGATCCCGAGCAGGACGACAAAGGATGTCAAAAACTTGGCAAGTTTCCGTTCGACCGAGCGACTTTTTCCAGATTGTTCTGTCATTTGATGCACCTCGACGCGGTCACCTTGTAGCCCGAGAATCGGACGATTTCAAGATTCGTGCAGAGCCGCGCAACGGGCGCCCCTCAGGGAAATTATAGCATGGGGTTTGTCCAGAACGTTCGGGCGCCTGACTAGCCAGAGCTGCGCTCAGGGCATGATCGGTTACACTTATGATACCGCGGGCCGCCGGCTTACGATGAGCTAACCGGGAGGCGTCCTGACAGTCAACTACGACTATGACATCGTCGGCATATGAACAGGATGCGCGAGAATAGCGCGGCCAGCGGCGTCGTGATGCTCGCCGCTTGATGCTTACGATTCGTTCGGCCGCCGCGCGAACGTGTCGATCGGCATCGGCAGGGTACTGAGCTTTGTTATGACGCGGGCCAGTGGCTGCGATCAACCAGCGATCTCAGTCACGCGTCGACGACGCAAAACCTGGCCCAGACGTTCAGTTATAATCCGGTGAGCCACATCGCGAGCATTACGGGCAGCAACGCCGCCTAAGCTTAGGCGGCGCATTATAACGTCGGCCGTAGTTATGTCGCTGACGCTTCAATCGGACTATTGGGCGGCAACGCTTTAATTTGCCGACAGCCGGTTTTGGGCAGTCGTCCCGCGTCTGCTATGACTTGGATCAGGCGCAGACCTGACGTGTTCTCGGAAGCTCAAAGGTTCAAATGGCGACTTCCAGCGAGTTATAGTAAAGGTGTGCCCGAGAAGGCGGGGATGACGGAGGAATTTGGAGATTTCCTGATGCGAATCAATCGCGCAGGATCGCCATCGCGTCGATCGAGGCGGCGGGCGCGCTCGAAATCTGAAGCAGATAGCGGCCCGGTTCGACGTCGAACTCGACCATCTTGCGGATGCCCGAACAGTCCGGGCCGTGGCCGTGCGCGACCGATTTCACGAAAGCCCCGTCGCGGACGAGGTCGATCCACGCCCCCGCGCCGAGCGCGACGACCAGCCGCCCGGGCGTCTTGATCTCGATCGGCACCATGCCGCCATATTTGAAGGGGTCGGGCTTGCGTTCCGGGGGGGAGGCATAGCGCAGACTCTCGAACCTGTGCAGTTCCAGCCTCGTCCGCGCCGCGCCGAGCGACGGCCAACTCGCCTCACGCGGTTCGCCATAGGCATAGATGGTCTTGCTCGCCGCCGCGCGCGACCAGTCGGAAAGCTCGGGCGGGAGCACCGGGTTTGCGGGACAGGCCTGTACCGGTTTGGCCGGCGCGGCGGCAGCGCCCGCATTCGCCTCAAGGGCAAAAAGACCGGCGGCAAGGAATATTCCGAGTTTCATTCCATCACTCCTCCGCGTGGCCCGACCGAGCCTCGGCCCAGCTTAGCATGGCGTCGAGCGCGGGACATAATGCCTGTCCCCATTCGGTCACGCCATATTCGACCTTGGGCGGCACCTGATGGTGCACGATCCGGCGCACGATGCCGTCGCTTTCCATCTGGCGCAACTGCTGGATCAGCATCTTTTGCGATATGCCGGGAATTGCCCGTTCGAGGTCCGAAAAGCGCCTCAGAGGACCACCGAACAGATGAAACAGGATTACCAGCTTCCAGCGCCCTTCCAGCATCCGGAACGCCTGTTCGACACCATCGGCGGCTGTCATCGCCGTATGCCCTATCTTACTCATGGGTAAGTACCTTACTTTTTCGTGCGTTCTTGCGATTTTCACAGTTTAGAAACATCTTGGCGGCGAAGCAATCCAAGGAGCCCCCATGTCCATCGATCTGCCCCGCCCCATCGCTGCCTATTTCGCCGCCGACCGCGCTGACGCGGCCGCGGTCGCCGCATGCTTCACCGGCGAAGCCGTCGTCAAAGACGAAGGGAAAACGCATCGCGGCAAGAGCGAAATCATCGCGTGGAAGGCCGAAACCTCAAGGAAATACAGCTATACCAGCACACCCGTCGCGATGACCGAGGAGAATGGCAAGATCGTGGTTATATGCCATCTCGTGGGCAATTTTCCCGGTGGTGAAGTCGATCTGCGCCATATCTTCGCGATCGAGGATGGCAGGATCGCCTTCCTGCACATCACCATCTAGGTGACCTATTTTCTTCCAAACAGCCACTCGACATCGTCCATCGCGAGCTTGACCAAAGTTAACCCCATAAGAGGGGCCAGCTTTTCCGCCAAACTGAAGTGAGAACGACAGCTTTGGGGTGGGGAGCGGCCCCTTCCTAATTTTCGTCATTCCCGCGAAAGCGGGAACCCAGAGCGTGCGTCGGCTCCAACCCACTCTGGGTTCCCGCTTTCGCGGGAATGACGAGGATGAGAGATGCTGCGTGCGACTTTCAGTCTCTCGTCATCCCGGACTTGATCCGGAATCCATTCACGCGGCGCTGAGAGGAATGGACCCCGGATCAAGTCCGGGGTGACGAGATAAGCTATGGCCGCTCCCGGTCGTTAATAGTCATCAACCATGGCCGTCCGAGCTATCGACGGTAATCGATTATAATATCGATGCCTTAACCCATTCATTTTCGGCCGAACAGCCGCTCAACATCCGCCATTTGTAATTTTACCCACGTCGGACGACCATGGTTACACTGGCCCGAGTGCGGCGTCACCTCCATCTGCCGGAGCAGGGCATTCATCTCGGCGACATTCAGCGTCCGCCCCGCGCGCACCGAGCCGTGGCAGGCCATCGTCGCCGCGACCAGTTCGAGCTTTTCCGAAAGGCCGAGCGCGGCGTCGTAGCCCGCGAGGTCGTCGGCGATGTCGGTGACGAGCTTGTGGCAGTCGATCGCCCCCAGCATCGCCGGGGTCGCGCGCACCATCACCGCGGCGGGACCGAAGCGTTCGAGTTCGACGCCGAGCGCGGCAAGCTGCGGCGCCGCGGCTTCGAGTCGGTCGCACGCGGGCTCGTCGAGTTCGACGACCTCGGGCAGCAGCAGGCCCTGCGACGGCACCGCCTGCCCGCTCATCCCGCGCCGCAATTGTTCGAGCACGAGCCGTTCGTGCGCCGCGTGCTGGTCGACGATGACGAGACCGTCCTCGGCCTCCGCGACGATATAGGTTTTCGCGATCTGGCCACGCGCGATGCCGAGCGGGTGCTCGTCGGCCTCGGGCGGCGCCATTTCGGCGACCTCGGCGCGGCCCGCGAGCGGCGCAGATGCGCTCGCGAAGGGAACGAGCCGGTCATAGACGCGCGCGACCGCCTCGTTCGCCGGTGGCGTGTCGGTGCCGAAAAGATGCACTGCGGGCTCGGTGCGGCGGCCGAAGAGGAAGCCGGTCGCGGGCTCGGGCGGCGGCACCGGCTCCTGCTGCCACGCCGCCAGCGCTGCCTCGGCCGGGCGCTGGACGCTGCGGAAGCCGTGCTCGTCGAGCGCGCGGCGCAAGCCCCCGACGATCATGCCGCGGACAAGCTGCGGGTCGCGGAAGCGCACTTCGGTCTTCGCTGGGTGAACGTTGACGTCGACCTCGCTCGTCGGCACGTCGAGGAACAGCGCGACGACCGGATGGCGGTCGCGCGCGAGCAGGTCGGCATAGGCGCCGCGCAGCGCGCCGACGAGCAGCCGGTCCTTCACCGGGCGGCCGTTGACGAACAGATATTGATGATCGGCGATGCCGCGATTGTAGGTCGGCAGGCTGATCACGCCGCCTAGATGCACCTCGCCGCGGTCGAGATCGACGCCGATGCTGTTCGCGGCCAGCTCGCGCTGGGTCAGCGCCGCGACGCGCGCGAGCCGGTCCTGCCCGCCCTGGACGTCGAGGACACGGCGCCCGTCATGCTCGACGACGAACGCGATGTCGGGCCGCGCCATCGCAAGCCGCCGCACTACGTCGAGGCAGGCGGCATATTCGCTGCGGCCGCTGCGCAGAAACTTACGCCGCGCGGGGACGCGCGCGAACAGATCCTCGACGAGGACGCGGGTGCCCTTCGCCAGTGCCGCCGGCCCCTCCGCCGCAAGCGCGCCATTGTCGACGACACGCTTCCAGCCGTCGCCGCCCGCGACCCTGCTTTCGAGGGTCAGCCGCGCGACGCTGGCAATCGAAGGCAGCGCCTCGCCGCGGAATCCCAGCGTCGTCACATCCTCGATCGCATCGTCGGGGAGTTTCGACGTCGCATGGCGTTCGAGCGCGAGCGCCATGTCGGATGGAGTCATCCCGCAGCCGTCATCTTCGACCTCCAGCCGCGAAATCCCGCCCTCGACGATTCGCACCGAAATGCGAGTCGCGCGCGCGTCGATGGCGTTTTCAACCAGTTCTTTCAGCGCTGCGGCGGGTCTTTCGACCACTTCACCGGCTGCGATCCGATTTACGAGCGTTTCCGGCAGGCGACGTATTGACATGGGGCCTCTCGTAGCGCAGTCGGACGCAAATCGCGACCCACCCGCACAGCCCTGATCATTTTGTCCAGCCACCCCAAAAGGACGAGCCGGAATCTCCCCCTGATTGTAGCTGTCGCCGGCCCCGGGGCGCGCGGGTGAAATCACGACAGGGGCGTGTCCGTCAGGGACGCGGCTTCGATGACAGGAAGCAGTATCGATGTCCTTCTTTTCTCGCTGGCTTAAATTCAACTCCCAAGACATGGCAATCGACCTCGGCACCGCGAACACGGTCGTCTATGTGCGCGGCAAGGGCATCGTCCTCAACGAGCCTTCGGTGGTCGCGGTCGAGACGCTGAACGGCATCAAACGCGTGAAGGCGGTCGGCGACGACGCAAAGCTGATGATGGGCAAGACCCCCGACAGCATCGAGGCGATCCGCCCGCTGCGCGACGGCGTCATCGCCGACATCGACGTCGCCGAGCAGATGATCAAGCATTTCATCACCAAGGTCCATGGCGGCAAGCCCAACGCGTTCCGCAGCCCCGAAATCGTGATCTGCGTCCCCTCGGGCTCGACCAGCGTCGAACGCCGCGCGATCCGCGACGCTGCCTCGAACGCGGGCGCGAGCGAAGTGTGGCTGATCGAGGAACCGATGGCGGCCGCGATCGGCGCCGACATGCCGGTCACCGAACCGATCGGATCGATGGTCGTCGACATCGGCGGCGGCACGACCGAAGTCGCGGTGCTGTCGCTCCGCGGCCTCGCCTACACCACTTCGGTCCGCGCGGGCGGCGACAAGATGGACGAAGCGATCGTCTCCTATGTCCGCCGACACCATAATCTGCTGATCGGCGAAGCGACCGCCGAGCGGATCAAGAAGGATTTCGGGATCGCGCGCATCCCCGCCGACGGCGTCGGGCTGACGATCCACATCAAGGGCCGCGACCTCGTCAACGGGGTGCCCAAGGAAATCTCGATCAACCAGGCGCAGATCGCAGAGGCCTTGTCCGAACCGATCGGTACGATCGTCGAGGGCGTGCGCATCGCGCTCGAGAACACGGCGCCCGAACTCGCCGCCGACATCGTCGACCAGGGTATCGTCCTGACCGGCGGCGGCGCGCTGATCGCCGAGCTTGACGAACTGCTGCGCGACGCGACCGGCCTGCCGGTCACGGTGGCCGAGGATCCGCTGACCTGCGTCGCGATCGGCACCGGCCGCGCGATGGAGGATCCGGCCTTCCGCGGCGTGCTGCAGCAAGCCTGATCGTCTAGGCTCGCATCATGGTCCGCCCGGCACATCGGCGTCCGGGGCAATCCCGAAAGGCCCAGTACAGCCTGTTCGCTGCCTATGTCATTGCGGTGACGGGGGCGGTGGCGGGTTTGCTGCTGGCTGTGCTGTCGGTCGTCGATCCCGTGGGCTTTGCCCAGCTTCGCATCGCGAGCCAGGAAGTGACCGCGCCGATCGCGCGCGCCAGCCGTGCGGCGATCGGCTCGATCTCGGGGATCGACGACGCCGTGTCGGCCTATGTCCAGGCGGGGTCGCAGAACCGGCGGCTGCGCAAGGAGCTGGCCGCGACGCGCCGCCAGCTTGTCGCGACCAGTTCGCTCCAGGAGGAAAATCGCCAATTGAAGGCGCTGCTCCAATTGCAGCAGACCGACAAGGCGGCGATCGCCAACGGCTATCTCCTCACCTCGACCTCGACGAGCAGCAGGCGCATCGCGCTGCTCAGCATCGGTCGCAACGTCGGCATCGCGGCAGGGCAGCCGGTGCGCGGCGCCGACGGGCTCATCGGACGCGTGCTGAGTTCGGGCCCCTCGGTGTCGCAGGTGCTGCTGCTTACCGACGTCGACAATATCGTTCCCGTCCGCCGCGCGCGCGACGGACTGCCCGCGCTCGCCTATGGCCGCGGCAACGGCGATCTCGACATCCGCACGCTCAATATCGCGAACAATCCGTTCAAGCCCGGCGACATTCTGGTCACCTCGGGAACCGGCGGTCTTTATCCGCCGAACATCCCGGTCGCGATCGTCGCGCGCCGCCAGGATGACGGCGCGCTCGCTCGCCCGCTCGCCGACCCCGCGAAAGTCGATGCCGTGTCGGTGCTGCGCGCCTATACCCCCGACAATATCGAGGCGCAGGCGGTCCCCGCGCCCGCGCCCGCCCCCGCTCCTCCGTCCGCGAAAGCGCCATGAACCCGCGCGGACCGCGCCTCGGCGAACCGGCGTCGCTGTGGCGGATGCGGATCGTGCCGATCGCGACCGTGCTGTTCGCCTCGGCGCTGCCGCTGATGCTGCCGCTCGTCGCCAGTTCGCCGGTGCTGCCGCCGCTCGGACTGCTGTTCTTTTTGAGCTGGCAGCTGCTGCGCACCGAGATGTGGCCGGTGTGGATCGGCCTGCCGCTCGGCCTGTGGGACGATCTGTTCAGCGGCGCGCCGATCGGCACCGCGATCGGGCTGTGGACGATCGCGAGCATCGTGATCGCTTATATCTCGCAGCGCATCTATTGGCGCGGCTTTCTGCACGACTGGGCGATCGGCGCCTTGCTCGTCGCGGTCATTCAGTCAATCGCCGCGCTGATCACCCACCCCCACGCTGCGCCGGGGCATGTCCTCGGGCTCGTGGTGCCCCAAATCATCGTTTCGGTCCTGCTCATGCCGCTGTTTCTTCGTCTGACCGGCAAGTTTGACAATTTCCGTCTCAGGCGCAGATAAATCCCGCTCATGTTCGGCAAGAAAAGCCCGCCCATCACCGAAGCCTGGAGAGGCATCACCTTCACCCGCCGCGCGATCGTCGTCGGCGGCGCGCAGGCGGCGCTGTTCGGCACGCTCGCGGCGCGGATGGCCTATATTTCGATCATCGACAATGAGCGCTATGTTCTTGAATCGGAAAGCAATCGCGTCAATCTAACGCTCATCCCGCCGCGGCGCGGCTGGATCGTCGACCGGCAGGGCAAGGCGCTGGCGAACAATCGCGTCTCCTTGCGCGTCGACATCATTCCCGATCGCCTGCACAACAAGGATCTGGTACTCGGACAGCTCAAGACGCTGCTCCGCCTCGATGGCGACACGATGGAGCGGATCGAGCGCGACCTGAAAGCCGCGTCGGGATTTCAGCCGGTGGCGGTCGCGGAAGACGTCACGGAGCAGGATTATGCCTCGGTGCTTGTCCATCTGCCCGAACTGCCGGGCATCGCGCCGCAGCGCGGCTTTGCGCGCAACTATCCGACCGGCGCCGCGGTCGGCCATCTGATCGGATATGTCGGGGCGCCGACCGCAGAGGAATATGAGAAGGTCAAGGATCCGCTCTACATCACGCCCGGCTACAAGACGGGCAAGGACGGGCTCGAAAAATATTTTCAGGACATGCTGCGCGGCAAGCCCGGCGCCAAGCGCGTCGAGGTCACCGCGCGCGGCAAGGTAGTGCGCGAGCTCAGCACCCAGCCCGACACGCAGGGCAAGACCGTCCACCTGACGATCGACGCCGACCTGCAGGACTATGCCGCGCGGCGCCTGGGCCCCGAATCGGGCGCAGCGGTCGTCATCGACACGCTGACCGGCGATATCCTCGCCTTCGTCTCGATGCCCAGCTTCGATCCGAACAGCTTTTCGGACGGCATCAGCAATTCGGAATATAGCTGGCTGCGCGCCGACGATCACCAGCCGCTGATCAACAAGGCGACGCGCGGCCTCTATCCGCCCGGTTCGACGCTGAAGCCGATGGCCGCGATCGCCGCCATCGAGCATGGCATCGATCCCAGCGAGCGCCACACGTGCATCGGCGGCTACCGCCTCGGCAACCGTTTCTTCCGCTGCCTCGGCACGCACGGCAGCCTCGATATGCCGCACGCGATCATGAAAAGCTGCAACAGCTATTTCTACTGGGTCGCGGATCGGCTCGGTTATGATGCGATCGCCCCGACGGCGCGCCTGATGGGCCTCGGCGAGGAATTCCAGCTCGCGGGCAGCAACCAGCGCTTCGGCACCATCCCCGACAGCGCGTGGAAGATGAAGAAATACGGCCAGCCCTGGTCGGCGTCGGATTCGCTGAACGCGGTGATCGGTCAGGGCTATGTCAGCGTGAACCCGCTTCAGCTCGCGGTGATGGCGTCGCGCATCGCCTCGGGGCGCCGCCTCTATCCCCGCCTCGTCAACCGGCAGTTCAAGAACGACCCCCTGCCCTTCTCCGCCGAAGCGCTCGGGACCGCGCGCCTGGGCATGGACCTCGTCGTCAACGGGCCGGGCGGCACCGCCGGGCGCAGCCGCCTGCCGCTCGACGGAATCACCATGGCCGGCAAGACCGGCACCGCGCAGGTACGCGGGCTCAACACCGGCAATGGCAAGGGCGGGACGTGGAAGTTTCGCGACCACGGCCTGTTCATCGGCTTCGCGCCGGTCGGCGATCCGCGCTATGCGATATCGGTCATCATCGAGCATGGCATGGGCGGCAGCCGCGCCGCAGCCCCCGTCGCCAAGGACATTCTCACCTTTCTCTACGACCGCGAAAAGGCGATGGAAGCGCTCGATGCGTTCGAGACCGGCTGGGGCGGCACGATCAAGGAGCGCATGGATCGCAATTATGCGGCCTGGAAGGCCGGTATCGCCGCGCCCGATCCGGGGCTCGCGCAATGATCCCCGTCCCGCCCGCCATCCAGCGCATTCCGTGGAAGCTGATCGCGCTGCTCGGCTCGATCATCACTTTCGACCTGCTCGTCCTTTATTCGGCGGCGGGCGGAAACTGGTCGCCCTGGGCGTGGCAACAGGGGGTGCGTTTCCTCGTTTTCCTCGGCATCATGCTCGGCATCAGCCGGATGCCCCTCCGGATCTTCGAGGATTTCTCCTATCTGGGCTATCTTGGTGTCCTGCTGCTACTCCTCGCAGTGGAGCTTTTGGGCTTCGTCGGCGGCGGCAGCCAGCGGTGGCTCAACCTCGGCTTCATGAACCTTCAACCCTCGGAACTGATGAAGGTCGCGATCGTCCTCGCGCTTGCGCGCTTCTATGCCCAATTGCCACCGGGCAACACGCGCACCTTCACCGCGCTCTGGCCCGCGCTGGTCGCCATCGGGCTCCCCGCCGCGCTCGTCATGCTGCAGCCCGACCTCGGCACCGCGCTCGCGATCAGCATCGGCGGCGTGGTCGTGATGTTCGTCGCCGGGCTGCCTTTCTGGTGGTTCGGCAGCGCCGCCGGCGCGGGCGCCGCGGCGCTTCCGGTGCTTTTCTCGATGCTTCACGATTATCAGCAGAAGCGAATCCTGATCTTCCTCGACCCCGAGAGCGATCCCCTCGGCGCAGGCTATCATATCAGCCAATCGAAGATCGCGATCGGATCGGGCGGAATCGGCGGCAAGGGCTTCCTCAACGGGTCGCAGAGCCATCTCGACTATCTGCCCGAGGGGCATACCGACTTCATCTTCGCGACGATGGCCGAGGAATGGGGGCTGATCGGCGGGATCGGCCTGCTCTTCGCCTTTTTCCTGCTGATCCGCTGGGGCACGCGCGTCGCGCTGCGCGCCCGCACGCGCTTCGGCCAATTGACCGCCGCCGGCCTGACGATGACGATCTTCTTCTATATCGCGATCAACCTGTCGATGGTGATGGGCCTGGCGCCGGTCGTCGGCATTCCGCTGCCGCTCTTTTCCTATGGCGGATCGTCGATGCTGACGATCATGACCTGCATCGGCATCATCCTGGCGGTCGAGAACGACAGCAAGACGGGCAGCCGCCGCTTTCACTGAGGCGCGGCTCAGCTCTCGACGGTGAAATACGCCTCCAGCGCCGTTTCCGAACTGCCGCCGACGAACAGCGAGAAGCCGCCCGGTTCGACCACGGGCGCAAGACCGACATCGAGCAACGCGAAATCGGCGGCCGCGAGCGTGAAGCGGACTTGTTTGCGCTCACCGGGTGCGAGCGCGATGCGGGCGAAACGCTTGAGCGCCTTGACCGGGCGGGTCGTACTCGCGACCTCGTCGTGCAGATAAAGCTGGACCACCTCCTCGACCGCGAACCGGCCTTCGTTCGCGATCCGGAAGGCGACATCAAGCGCGGCGCCGGGCGCGACCCGTTCGGACGACAGGGTCAACGCCTCGTAACGGACAGGCGCATATGTCAGGCCGTGGCCGAAGGGATAGAGCGGGGTCCAGGGGGCGTCGACATATTTGGCGCTGTTGCGTTCGGTCTCGCTCGGCGGACGGCCGGTGCTGCGGTGGTCGTAGTGGATCGGAATCTGCCCGACGTGGCGCGGGAAGCTGATCGGCAGGCGGCCCGACGGGCTGACGTCGCCGAACAGCAGATCGGCGAGCGCGGGCCCCGCCTCGACCCCCGGATGCCAGGCCCAGAGGATCGCCGGCGCGCGGTCGGCGAGCGCGCCGATCGTCAGCGGGCGGCCCGCGAAAATCACCGTCGCCACCGGCTTGCCGAGCGCCAGGACCGCGTCGGCGAGCGCCTGCTGTTCGAGGTCGGTTTCGACGGCACGACGACCTGGACCGAGAAAGGGGTGATGCCAAAGGCGGAGGCTGACGCCTATTGGGCGAATAATTTCGGCTTCGGCATCATCCGCCAGGCGCTGAACGACGGTTTCCGGATCGAGCGGGCGCCCGACACCAACGTCGAGGGCCACCCGGTGCGGATGATCCGGATCATCGACCCGAACGGGACCCGGACGCTGTTCGGCATCGATCGCGACAGCCATTATATCCGCTACATGGGCTTCGCGACGCCGCGCGGGTTCCACGTGCGCACCTATGACGATTTCGTCATGCTCGACAATCCGCGCTGGTTGCAGGCGCGCGAGGTGTCCCTTTATTATGATGGTGTAAAAGCGAACACCGTCTATTGGAAGACTGTCTCCGTCAATGCGCCGATCGACGGCCAGATATTCAAAGCGCCGAAATCAGGACTCGCGCCATAATGGCGGCGGCGGTCGCAAGGGCGACCTGTCACGCTTTGTTGGGGAAGCCGTCAATCAGGAAGTGCTCTGCAAAACCGCCCGCGATATCCAGGCGTGCATGCGGGCGTTGAACCGGGCGATATCGAGAAATTGATCGACGGCGAACTCGAAGCCATGCGCGCATCGCTCTGGACCGACGACCGGCCGCGAACGAAGTGCGCGTCAACCGCGATACGAACACCCTACTCAGCAGGCGCCGTGGCAGAGACGCCCGCGACCTAGCGAGGTTGGATGGTACCGCAGCGAGTCCGTCGCACAATGCACAACTGCCCGATGGAGGATAGATGTGAAAAAATATCGGCGAGGACCATTGCCATCAGCGAATTGGCATGATAGCGGGCCGCTCTCTTCGCAGCACAAGGCTCCCCGGAGCCGCTGAGGAGACTGCCTGAAAACGGCAGTGGACGCATAGCTCAGTTGGTAGAGCAGCTGACTCTTAATCAGCGGGTCCTAGGTTCGAGCCCTAGTGCGTCCACCATTTTTTAGAGACTTAGGATAACACCCCGCTGTCCTTCCAGCAACGGAAGGACGGTACAGCCAGTGTTAGAGCGAGAGACCGCCGTCCACCACGAGCGTATGGCCGGTTACGTAGGATGCGAGCGGGGACGCGAGGAAGATCGCGGCGCCGGCCATATCCTCGGGCGTCCCCATTCGCCGCTGCGGGATCGCCGCCAGGCGGCCTGCCAGGCGATCGGGATGCTGCGTCGTGGCCTTGGTCAATTTCGTATCGACGAGCCCCGGCGCCAGGCCGTTGACGCGAATGCCGTCCGCGGCGAACGCTTGGCCGAGCGTCTTGGTCAAGCTGATCGCGCCCGCCTTGGACGCGGCATAAGCGGGGTTGCCGATATTTCCCCGCAAACCCGAAATCGAACTGACCACGACGATCGAACCACGGGTCTCGGATAGCTGGCCGCGAAATTTGCGCGCGCAATGCATCAGACTATCAAGGTTGACCGCCATGACCCGGTCCCACCCCTCGCGCTCGAACTCGCCGCGCTTGTAGACGACGACGCCCTGGCACAGCACAAGCACGTCGAGCCGGTCGAAGGGCGTCGCGGCGGCGTCGATCGCCGCCGGATCGCCGACATCGACGCAATCATAGCCGAGCCCGGCCAGATCGGAGCCGTCGGCAGGATCATAGTCGGACGCCGCAGCGCGGGTTCCCCACACATGCACCGCCCCGCCACGTTGACGAAAGCCGTGCGCAATGCCGTTTCCGATGCCGCTCGATCCGCCGACGACGAGAATGGTCTTTCCGGAAAAATCGGTATCGGCGATCATAGTTCCTCCCCGGTGGCCGCCTTTGCCTGATCGGCGGGACGAGCCCCGTCTGTCAAGCGAGCGTAAAACGGATGGGTAGGCGCTTGAGCCCGCCGACGTTGGTCGATGCGAGCCAGGCCGGGTCGCCCGCCAGCTCGACGGAGGCAACGCGGCGCAGCAATTCTTCGTAGAAGATGCGGATTTCCATCCGTGCCATATGCATGCCCAGGCACAGATGCGGGCCGTAGCCGAAGGCGATGTGCCGGTTCGCCGGGCGATCGATCCGGAACGCGAAAGGATCGTCGAATATCTCCTCGTCGCGATTGGCGCTGGGGTAACACATCATCAGGCTGTCACCGGCGCGAACGGCCTTGCCGCGCAGTTCATGATCGCGGGTCGCGGTGCGAAAGAAATGGCGGACGGGAGACACCCAGCGCACCATTTCGTCGACGGCGCCGGGCAGAAGCGAAAGATCGGCCCTTAGCTGTGCCTGCGCATCGGGGTTCTCGATCAAGGCCAGCAGGCCGCCCGCTGTGGTGGAACTGGTCGTATCGTGCCCGGCCGTCGCCACGAGAATATAATAGGAGACGCTTTCATGGTCCGCCATCGGCCGGCCGTCGATCTCTGCATGCGCGAACAATGTGGCGAGATCGTCCGAAGGATTGCGGCGGCGCTCGGCGGTCAGGTCGCGGAAATAGTCGGAGAAGACCTTCACCGTATCGGCCAGGCTCGCGGTCATCGTCCGCGCCGCCTGCACGTCGGGATCGTCCGACCCGAAGATTTCCTGCGTCAGTTGCAGGATCAACGGCTCGTCGCATCGCGGCACGCCGAGGATGCGCATGATGACCCGCACCGGAAAATAGGGCACGACGTCGGCGGCGAAATCGCAGGCTCCACCGCGGTCGGCCATATCATCGATCACCTCGGCCGCGAGCTGGCGGATATCGGCTTCGAGCGCCTTGATCCGCCCCGGCATAAACCACGCCTGCGTGAGCTTGCGATATTGCGCATGATCGGGCGCATCCATGAAGACGAGGCTACGCAGAAGCGCGGGATTGCCGCCGGTCGCCGCGCGGGCGCGCTCCTCATAGGCGAGGGTGCGCAGGAAAGTGCGCGGCGCATTCAGAAAGAGATCGGGCTGCCGTTCGACCTCCTGGATATCGGCGAATTTGGTGACCGCCCAGAAGGGGCGATAATCGGGATGTTCGACGCGGTGCACGGGATCGTCGCGGCGCAGCGCGGTGAACAATGTGTCCATCGCATCGGGATCGGCGTAGGTATGGGGGGACAGGATTGCATCGCCGGGGGTCGGCATCAGGCGACCCCCTCGAGAATATCGACGGTTCCGGCCGCTCCGTCGACGCACACCAGCATGCCGTCCTTGATCCGGTCGGTTGCGCCGTCGACCGACGCGACGCATGGAATTCCCAGCTCGCGCGAGACGATGCTGGCGTGGCTATTGAACAACCCGAACTCGGTCACCACCGCGCCGGCGACGAGGAACAGCGGCGTCCAACTGGGGTTGGTGTTCGTGGTGACGAGAATCTCGTCGGGTTCGAGCGCGCCGGGGTCGGAAGGGTCGAGGATGATCCGCGCCCGCCCCGTGACCTGGCCCGGCGAACAGGCGACACCCGTCAGCCGATCGCCATCGGCGGCGGCCGCGATGTCACGCACGCTTCGCTGCGGCCATTCGGCGATCGGCGGGCATTCGCCGTTGACGAAGAAGGGCGGCTCGATCTGATCCAGGGCGTGATAATCGGCCAGCCGCCGGCGCAGCGTGTCGGTGAAGGCGGCGGGGTCGCTCGCCCAAGCGTCGAGTTCATTCGACAGAAGCATATAGAATTGCCGCCGGTCGTCGAGCGCGCCTGCCGCAATGCCCTGCGCCGCCAGCGCTTCGCAGCCCATGCGGGCCTCGTGAACCAGGCGGACGCACATATTCTTCGACCGCTCGCGCGCGACGAACCATGTCGCGAGCGCCGTCGCGGCGGCGTCGATCTCATCGGCCTGACCGGGAAATTGCGCACGAATATCGGCGAGGCATTCGCGCCGCAGCGCCGCGTTGCGATTCAGCGCCGCCTCGGGATCGGCTTCGTCCCCCTGCTTCGCCATCGCGTCGATCAGCGCCAGCGCGGTTTGCGGCGCGGTTTCATAGGTATCGTAGATCAGGTCCCATTCGTTCGTCGCGCGCGCGCCATGCTCATAGAGGAAATGGCGGAAGAGGTCGTGGAATCGGAGGTCGGTTATGCGACCCAGCACGCCGTCGATGCCCGGCGCGAAAGCGGCCTTGAGCGCGGGTGAGCCGCGAACCAGGCGGCTGATCGTCCAAAGCCCGCGAGCGATATCGGCGGACTCGACATCGCCGATGCCGGTGCCCAGCCGCGCCACGTCCCCGGCCCGGCCGACGGCCGCCAGAAGCTCGGCAAGCTGGCCCATCGCGATCATGCCCGCCTGCCCGATCTGCACATGGATGCATCCGGCGCGGTCGAGGAGGGGCGTAATCGACCGCAGCCGCGCGATGATCTCGGCCGGTGAAATCGACGCGAGATCGGGGCGCTCCGCGCGCAACGCGATCGCCGCTTCGTGCAAAACGTCCAGGTCGGGGTGGACCTCGCCCGCCATGAAGCACCCGACATTCGCCGCGACCCGCGCGCCGCAGGCGGCATTCGCGTGCCAATCCTCGGCGATATGCGGCGGCATTCCCGGGCCGCTATCGAACATCGCCGCCATGCGCGCCGCGCCACCCGGCATCATTCGCTCCATCTCGACGAACATCACCGAGATGTTGAGATAGAAATAGCCGCCGAAGATGCCATAGACATCCTCGGGCCCGTCGAACTCGTCGGCGTCGAAACCGCCGAAATCGACATAGCCGCGCACCGTGCCCGGACCGAAGGCTTCGCGCCAGACATAGGACCAGCCGAGCGGCGATACCGGTGCGCCCATCACTTCGGCCGCGTTGGAACGCGTATAAATCGGGAAGCGCTTCGACGGCGTATCGTGCAGCAGCCAGGTGTCGACGGTCATGCAATCCTCTCCCCCGATCCAGTCGCCGGCATTTTGCCGGTCGGCGGGTCGGTTTCTTATGCGTCTTCGAGCAGGCGATCGAGATCGTCGGCCTGATGCTTTTCGAGCACCGCCGCCCATTCCAGGCACCCCATGCCGACACGATCGCCGATCCGCACCCGCGAGATCGCATTATTGTCATAGCGGCGGAAGCCCGACCCGGGCAGATATTTGGGTACGTGGACGTGGGTTTCGCCGGTCAGCACGACCGGCGTATCGAACCCGAACGTCAACTCCGATCGGTCGTAACTGAGCAGGCCCGGCTCGGGGGTGAAGCGCCCCCCGACCTTGTTGGTCAGGAACGCGCCGTCGCGGTTCACCAATATGCCGGTGCCGATCGCCGAACCGTCGGGCTGCGGAAAGCCGATCGCGTTGCAGAAGATATTGCCGTTATCGAGCGACGACGCCGTCCAGAACACCCCGGAGTCGAACCCGCGCTCGACGCGTTCTCCCCAGCTATGATCGCGCACGAACAACCCACTGGTCTTCACTGTCCGGCCGCCGACGCGCAGCGTGCCGTGCCAACGACCGCCCTGCTCATAATGCGCCTGCGCCGAATTGTGCGAATGCGACCCCGCCGCGCTCAGCGTCTCGGCCCATTCGGCCAGCGCGGCGTTGAAATCGGCAATAGGAAGATCGCTTTCCATGACGATATCGATCGCGCCGATCGTATCGCCGCGGGGCGCATGCGCGAGGAAGCCGTGCGGACCGATGCCGCCCGCACCCTGGATTTCGGCGCACAGCCGCCAGCGGCTCCACGGCACCTCCGGCTCGAACAGCAGTTCGGGGATTTCGTCGTTGATGCGGAGGGTGTCGCCGGTCGGCCGGTGCAGGATCGCCGACGAGGCGACGCCATCGACGAAAACGATGATATGCGCCTCATGGTCGCCCTTCGCTGGCCAGCGCTTGGTATGAACCAGAAAGCCGTGCCCTTCGTCGATGTTCCACGCCGCGAGCATCGTATTTTCCTGCCACCGTTCGGGCAGCGGATCAGGTGGCCTGTGAAAATATTCGTCCGCATCCGGCATGCGGTGCGGCGCCATCCGCTCGGTCGCGGTGAACTTCATCGCCCTCTCCTGTCTTGATCCGTTCGCGGGGCTCAGGCGAGCGCCGGTTCCTTGATATCCAGCCGGAACAGCCTGTGCGCGTTGCCGAACAGAATCTTGTCCTGCGCATCGTGGGGCAGATGAGCGACCATCTGCTCAGCCTCGGTCAGGCAATCGGGCCAGTCGCAGTCGAGATGCGGGTAGTCTGTTTCGAACATGATGTTGTCGATCCCGATGTGCTGCGTCATTTCCAGCCCGACCGGGTCGCGGAAATAGGAGACGTAGCAATTCTGCCGGAAGTAATGCGACGGCTTCTCGGGGAGCGCGCGCTGGTCGACGGTGGCGACGCCGTCGATGACGATATTCTCCCAGATGAAGTCGCAGCGGTCGAGCGTGTAGGGCACGAGGCCGAGCTGCGATTCCGCGAACGAGACGCGGAGATGCGGAAAGCGCACAAAGACGCCCGACCAGAGGAACTCCATCAGACAGTGCATGACATAATAGGAGGCGCCGACATGCGCGACCGCTGCCGGCGCATCGGGCGCGGCGAGCGTCATCGGCGAGGTGCCGATGTGGACCGAGAGCACCATGTCGGCATCGGCGACCGCCTCGAACAACCCGTCCCAATAGCGCGACGAGATCGACGGCAGACCGCTCCGATGCGGTGCCTCGGGAAAGGAGATGGTCTTGAAACCGAGCTTGGCGAGCCGATGAGCTTCGGCGACCGCGAGGTCGGCGTCCCAGAGCGGAACGATCCCCATCGGGATCAGCCGGCCGCCCGACCCCGCGCACCATTCCTCGATCACGAAGTCGTTATAGGCCTTGATGCATTCGAGCGCGAGCAGCTTGTCCGACGCGAAGCTGAATTGCTCGCCCGCGAACATGACGAACATGTTGGGATAATTGGCCGAGGCGAGGATACCGGCCTGATCCATGTCGGCGAGGCGCGCCGTGCCGTTGTAACAGCCTTCGCGAATCTCGTCGAAGGTGTTCGGCCCGAACTTCACCGACGAACGCGGGTAAAAGCCAGCCGCCGCCGCAATCTTGACGATCGGAACCTGCTTTCCGTCATAATGCCAGACATCGCCGAGCGCGCCGTCGGGTGTCTCGCGAAAGCGGAAATTGCCGCCGCCGGCATCGTAAGCGGTGCCGGTCATCCGCTTTACATAAGGGCCCTGATCCCGAAACCGCGCCGGCAGACGCGTCTGCCACAGATGCGCGGGCGCTTGCAGATGATCGTCCGGCGAAATCAGGCGCGGGGCACGGGACATCGATGAAATTCCTCTCTCGCTTTATAAGTAAGTAAATGCTTACATCTGGATTCGGGGAGCGTCAATCCTCTTGGCGCCAGGCCTGACTCCGCAAAGGTTGGCGGGATCGGGCGCCGAAACCGGTCGGATTTGCATTCGGGGGCGCCATCACGCTATTTGCCGTACTGCACGGACCGAAGATCGAGGGATGGTGGTGACCAAAGCGCAAGCCCGGCCGAAGAAAGCGACGAGCCGCATTTCATCTGCGGAACGCCGCGAATCGATCCTGGCGGCGGCGACCGAAGTGTTCATCCGCTGCGGTTATGCGGGCGCCCGGACCAAGGACATCGCGGTCGAAGCGAAGATCAACGAAGCGCTGATCTATCGCCACTTCGCATCGAAGGAGGAATTGTTCGACGCCGCGGTGATCGAGCCGCTCGAAAGCTGGCTCGAAACCTATAATCATGCGGGACGGTTGGTCGCGACTGCGGCCGATGCGGAAACCCAGCTCCAGCTCCTCGAACGCGGCGCGGAGCAATATCTGAGCCATATGGACGAGGTGTTTCCGCTGCTGGGCATCGCGCTGTTCGGCAGCGGCAGCTATGGCCCGGAATTCTATGCCAAGCGCATCGTTCCGCTGATCGAAGGCTGGGCGCGACGGACCGCGACCGCGATGCCGTCGGATGCCCCCGGCAGCAAGCTCGACCAGCATTTCCTGGCGATCGCCGGAATCGGGATCAGCTTTTTCGTCGCGGCCAACGCGCATTTTCGCGGCACCCGGCTCGATACCGCGGCAAGCGCCAAACAACTCGCGCAGATGATGCTACCGCTGTTCGAACATCGCGGCGACGGCACGGACAGAAAGCCCGATTGACTTATCCCGGCCTCCAGAAGTAAGTGTTTGCTTACATAAAAGCTGGTCAAGCAAGATCGGCCGGGAAGAGGAGACTGGCATGGCGGACTGCCCAGCGGCGCGCTCGACGGTGACGGATCGCCGGAGATGAGCGAAGCGATCGCCTTCATGTTCGATGCACCCCACGCGCTGTCGGACGCCCAACGCCTCGAACTGCTGGGCGGCAAGGGCAAGAGTCTTTCCGACATGACCCGCGCCATGGGGCTGCCGGTGCCGCCGGGCTTCACCTTGGGCACCGGCGCGTGCCGGCACTATCTGCGCTCGGGCTGGTCGCCCGCGTTCGACGAGGCGATCGAGACGCATCTCGCGCAGATCGAGACGATGCTGGGGCGACGCTTCGGCGATGCGGTCAATCCCCTGCTCCTCAGCGTCCGGTCGGGCGGCGCGGCATCGATGCCGGGGATGATGGACACGGTGCTCAACGTCGGGCTCAACGCCGATATCGTGCCGGGGCTCGCGGCGCGTAGCGGCGGCGACGAGGATTTCGCCCGCGATTGCCTGCACCGCCTCCACGAATCCTTCGTCAAATCAGTGGGTCACGCGCCACCCGATGCGCCGCGCGCGCAGTTGCGCGCGGCGATCGAGGCCGTGTTCCAGTCGTGGAACAGCGAGCGTGCCAAAGCCTATCGGCGGATCGAGGCAATCGCCGACGACGCCGGGACCGCGGTCAATATCCAGGCGATGGTCTTCGGCAATCGCGACGCGATGTCGGGGACGGGCGTGGTCTTCAGCCGCAATCCCTCCGACGGCGAACCGCAGATCTTCGGCGACATTCTGTTTCAGGCGCAGGGCGAGGACGTGGTATCGGGCGCCCACCAGACGATCGACATTGCCCAATTGCCGAGCCGGCTGCCCGACGCCGCCGCAGCGCTCGACCGCTGCCTCGACGCGATCGAGCGTCACTATCGCGATCTGGTCGATGTCGAATTCACCATCGAATCTGGAAAGCTGTGGATATTGCAGGCGCGCCCCGGCAAGCGATCGCCCGAAGCGGCGATCCGGATCGCGCACGACATGGCGCTCGACCCCGACTTTCCTCTGACACGGAGCGAAGCGTTGGACAGGGTCGGGCATCTGCTCGGCGCCGCAGCGCGTTCGCGGCGTATCGCCGGCGACGAAAGCGCCTTGGGCGCCGGCCTTGGTGCGTCGCCGGGCGTTGCTTCGGGAAAGCTGGTGACCTGCGCCGAGCGCGCCGTCAACCTTGTGGCGCAGGGCGAAGCGGTAATTCTCGCGCGCCCCGAAACCTCGCCCGAGGATATCGAAGGCATCGCCGCCGCCGCAGGGCTGCTGACCTCCCGCGGCGGGCTCGCCAGCCATGCGGCGGTGGTCGCGCGCGGCTGGGGCAAGCCTGCGGTGGTCGGCTGGAGCGCGATGCAATTCGTCGAAGGCGGCATTTCGGTGGAAGGAATGCGAATCGACGAGGGTGCGATCCTGTCGATCGACGGCGAGAGTGGCGAGATATTCGCCGGCGCGCTTGCCTGCGAGACGCATCTTACGCCCGAGGCCGTGGTGATGATGGGCTGGCGGGATGGCCCCGCGGACGGCGGCATCGGCGCCGTGCAGTCGGCGCTGTCCGACGATGAACTGGTCCTGCTCGTCGCGCTGAAGGGATTCTGTCCCCGCGATGCCGCGATCGAAATCGGGCGGCTGGACAGCGACGCGCTGGCGGCGAAGCTCTCCGGGCTGGATGAATTTCTCGATGCCTCCTCGCCCCGTTTCATCAAGGTGACCGACTCAGGCAAGGCACGCGGCGATCAGATGGTCGCGGCGCATCGGGATGCGATGGGACTTGACGCCGCGCGCGATCGCCTCGCTGCGTTTCACATACTCAACGACGATTTCAAGACGCTCGTCACCGGCTGGCAGATGCGGCCGTCAGACGGCGCCCCGGTCTTCAACAACCATAGCGACCCCGATTATGACGCCGCCATATTGGGCCGGATGTCCGGGCTGCACCGCGACACAATGGCGTGGCTGGAGGCGATCGAGCCGCGCGGGCCGCTCCCCTTTTTCCGCACCCGCCTTGAAGCGGCTTTCGCCCGGTTACAAGCGGGAGAAACCCCCTATCTCGCCTCCCCGAAAATCGATTCCTATCACAATATCTGGTTCGAATTGCACGAATATCTCATCCGCCTGGCGGGGATGACCCGCGCCGAAGCCGAGGGTCGTCAGGAAGCCGGTTGACAGGCGCAATCGCTCATGTAAGTAATTAATTACAGACAACACGCGCCCGAAGGTGCGGAGCCTGGGGAGAGAGACGATGCCGAGGCACGGGATCAGCGGATTTGCGATGGCCGCCGCGATGCTGGGAGGTGCCGCGCCGGCCCTCGCCCAGACGACGGCGGACAGCGCCAGCAAAACGACAGCGGGAAATGAGGACATTATCGTCACCGCGCAGCGCCGCGACGAAAGCCTGTCGCGCACGCCGGTCGCGGTCGATGTCGTCGGTATGCAGGAACTGGCCGAACAGAATGTGCGGTCGGAGGCCGACCTGCAATTCGCCGCGCCCGGCCTGTCGGTGCGCGCGGGCGCGACCTCGAACGAAGTGAACTTCTCGCTTCGCGGGCAATCGGTCGACCAGTTCACCGGCACCCGTCCCGGCGTCCTCCCCTATTTCAACGAAGTGCAGATCAGCAGCAACAGCGGCGGCGGCAGCGGCGCGACCTCCTTCTATGACTTGCAATCGGTCCAGGTGCTCAAGGGACCGCAGGGCACCTTGTTCGGCCGCAACGCGACGGGCGGCGCGGTGCTGTTCACCTCGGCCAAGCCGACCAATGAATTCGGGGGCTATCTCAGCGCGCGCTACGGCAATTACGACACGGTGCAGCTCGAAGGCGCGCTGAACCTGCCGATCGTCGACGACCGGCTGCTTGCGCGCGTCGCGGGCTTCTACAGCGACCAGACCGGATTCCAGCACAATCTCTACGACGGGTCGCGGCCCGGCTCGATCGAACGCTATGGCGTACGCGGCAGCCTGACCTGGCGCGGCGAGGGCGGCTTCGAGAATGATCTGGTCGTCGATTACTACAAGGCCGACGGAACCAGCACCCAGTCGGTCCTCTATGCGCTCGATCCGACGCAGCCCACCGCGGCGGCGGTGACTCTCTTCTATTCTCCCGGCCTCGATCTCGTCTTCGGCCCCGGTGCCTGGGACGGCTATCTCAGCCGGCACACCAACCCGACGATCCCCGCCGGCGGTCTCGCCGACTTCCTGGCGATCCAGAAAGCGCGCGGGCCATTCACGATCGCGACCAACGACGCCAATTTCTATCGCGCCGAAAATCTGATCGTCACCAACTCGACATCGGTCGATCTCAACGACACGACCAAGCTCAAGAACATCATCGGCTATGCGCATCTGAAGACCGATGTTCGCGGCGACACCGACGGTTCACCCTTCGGCGTCGCGGGCGACGGCGAAATCGACGAGGTCGGACGGCCCGGCGGCCATACGCGAACGACGATCCTGTCGGAGGAACTGCAACTTCTTGGCACGCTCGCCGCCGACAGGCTCACCTATGCCCTCGGCTTCTATCTATCGAGCGAGAAATCGAACGTGTTCCGCCAGGCGACCTTCCTCGACGTGTTCGGCGATCTCGGCCTGTCGCCGCTGTCGGTCAATTCGGACGTCGCCTATAACAACAGCTACGCCTTTTACGGCCAGGGCACCTATCAGCTCGGCGGCGGGTTCGGCGTGACGGCGGGCCTTCGCTACACCAGCGAAACCGTGCGCGGACGGACGCTGCCGATCGACAACAGCTATGCGACGCCGGCGCAAATTGCCAGCGGCGTGGCGGACAACGACCAGCGCAAGACGATCCGCAACCTGAGCTGGACCTTCGGATTGCAGAACCAGATCAGCGACGACGTCCTGCTCTATGCGGTTACGCGCCGCAGCTATCGCAATGGAGGTTTCAACGGCAGTTCGCCGCCGATCGTCGGCGACGCCACGGTGAACGGCAACAGCTATGGCACCGAAACCGTCACCGATGTCGAGGCCGGCGCCAAATTCCAGGGCCTTCTCGCCACGATGCCCGCGCGGTTCAACATCGCGCTCTACAATATGTGGATCAAGAACGGGCAGCGAAACGCCTTTGCCGACATCAACGGCCCCGCCTCTCTGGCCGTCAACGTCCCGCGCACCAAAGTCTATGGGTTCGAGCTCGACGGCGATCTGCGGCTGACCGACTGGCTGCGCATCGGCGGCAATCTCAACTATACCCACGCACGCTTCACCAACGGTCTGACCCCGGCGTTCGGCGGCACGATCCTGCTCGGCACGGTGCCCGATACTCCCGAATGGTCGGGCACCGTCTATGGCGAGATTTCGGCGCCGGTGTCGAGCCGCCTCACCGCATCGCTGCGCGGCGACCTCTATTCGCAGACCGGCACCTTCTACATCGCGTCGGGCAACCTTAACCCGACCGCGCATCTGCCCGGCTATTCGATCGCCAATTTCCGGATCGGCATCGAGGATGAAGCGGCCGGCTGGTCGCTGTCGGCCAACCTCAAGAACGCCTTCAACAAAGTCTATTATGTCGGCGGTATGCCGCTCGCGGCGCTGCTTCAGTTCAACTCGGCGCTTCCGGGCGCGCCGCGCACCTATTCGCTCGAAGCGCGCTATCGCTTCTGACCTTCGGGAACGGCGGGGTGGCCATTCCTCTGCCCCGCCTTTCCCGCACCGCCGTTGCGCGGCCCGATCGCGGCGAGTGCGGAGAGGTGCCGAAAGCCGCATCACCGGCACACCTCGACATCCCGTGCTTCCGCATCCGCTCGTCGCTTGCCTATCGGCAAGTCCTATGCATAGACACCGGGAATGCAGTCGACCAACTACCTTATCGCTCCCCTGCTCGAGGGCTTCGAATGGTTCGACGACGCGCTGCAACGCAGCCTCAAGGCCGCAGGCTGGGAGCCCGTCACGCGCGCCGAATCGATGGTCATTCTGCACGTCCTCGTCGGCACGCGGCGCCCGGCGGATATCGCCCGGGCGCTTCGCCTGTCGCGCCAGGCGGTGCACACGACGATCGGGAGCCTGGTCAAGGCGGGCTTCTTCGCGCTCGAACCCGATCCCGAGGACGGCCGGATCAAGATCGTGACGCTCGCCGAGCGCGGCGCGCAGATGCACGAAGATGCCAATGCGATCGTCGAACAGCTGGGCGCGCTGCTCGAACAGCGGATCGGCAAGCGCCGCGTGCGCGCGTTGCACGGCGCGTTCGAGGCCGATTGGGGCGAGCCGCCGGTCGTGACGATCAGGCGCTGAAGCGGCCGACAAGCTACCAACAGCGTGCCCTGTCAAGCGGCGGCTTCGACGCGCTGGGGTTCGTGGCGAACATCCTCGGGGCCGAACACCTTGGTGTTGGCGGCGAACTCCATCATGATGCCGTTGGGATCGGTGAAATAGACCGAGCGGATGAACACGCCGTCGTGCATCGTCATGCTCACCGTCGTCTCGCTGTCGTCGTGGTTCACGACCATCGGGATGACCTCGACCCCCGCCTCGACCAGCCGGCCGATCGCGGCCTCCAGTTCGTCCTCTTCCATGTGGAAGGCGAGATGGTTCATCGACCCGACCGCGGTCTTGTCGTCGCCGGGAAATTTCTTCACCGACGCGACGCCCGGCGCCGCGGGCGGCGCATCCTTCCACCAGAAGAAGGCGACCGCCGATCCGCCGCCGCAATCGAAGAAGAAATGCTGGCCGCCGGTCGGCAGCTCGACCGTCTTGACCAGCGGCATCTGCAGCACCTCGGTATAGAATTTGACCGTTTCAGCCATGTCGCGCGCCACGAGCGCGATGTGATTGATCCCCATTGTCTTCATTTGGTCTCTCCTGAAGCCGTCACGCGAAATCGGGCGCCTTCGCCCATTCGATCACGGCCGAATTGTCGAAATATTCCTCGAGCCGGGTGATGCGGTTGCCCGTCACCGCGCAGATCAGCGCCGCCGGAAGCTCAAGGCGCGCGCCGCCGTTGGCGATCGCGACCAGCAGATGCTGCTGGACGAAACCGCCGTCGAAGACATGGATCTTGCGGTCGGTGTAACGCCGCTCACGCGTGAGCGCGATGAACTGCGTCAGCGTCGCGACATTCGCCGCCCGGTCCTGCGCCTGGCGCGTATGGCCGTGCCAGATGACCACCGCGGGATCGTAGCAGGCCTCGACCGTGCTCGCGTCGCCCGCCTCGACCGCCCCGAAAAAGCGCTCGGCAACCGCCGCTATTTGCTCTGCCTCGGTCATCGGCGCTCCTCCATATGAGCCAGTTCGCGCGGCAGGTGCGCCGCCATGCGAAAGAACAGCCATCCCGCGACGACATAGAAGGAGCAGACCGTGACCAGCGCGGTCCGGAGCCCCTGAGCCGAAGCGACCGCACAGGCCGCGGTTGCCGTCGCTTCGCCGCAGCGCGCAGCATAATCGCCGGCGAAAGCCTGCGCCGCGAAGATGTCGCTGAACCAGCCGGCGGTTATCGGGCCCAGGGTCATGCCAAGCACGCTCATCGTCAGCGTCAGGATCGCGGTCGCCGATGCCCGCATGCGCGGCTCGACGAGGTTGCTGGTGACGGCAAAGGTCGGCCCGGTGAAAACGCCGGCGAAAAAGCCCGGCGGGGTCAGGAGCAGGATCGTCCAGAACCAGCTCGTCTGCGAAAAGCCGAGCATATAGGTCGCGGCCGCGAGGATCATGCAGATGGCGGGAAGCCAGCCATACCAGCGGATGTCGCGGCGCCCCAGCCGGTCGGCGACGATCCCGCCGAGCACGCTGCCGCTGCCGAGCGATACGCTGTTGATCACCGCGAAGGCGATCGCCGCCTCGGTATAGCCGACATCGAAATTGCGCACGAAGAAGGGATGCGCGAAGGTCATGCCGGCATAGCCGACGAAGCTCACCACCGTGCCCGCCAGCACGAGGTTGCGAAACGCGGGGCTTCCGGCAAGGCGCCGGAGCACGGCGCCGAGCGGCGGAGTGACGTCGGAGGCGATCCGGCCGTCGGAGAGGCCGCGCGCCGGCTCCTTGAGGGTCAGCCAAACGATCGCCGACAGCGCGATACCGGGAAGCCCGACCAGCAGGAACGCGGCCCGCCAGCCGTGGCTTTCGGCGACGATCGCGCCGCCGATCCCGCCGAGAATGATCCCGATCGGCATCGCGAGGCCGAGAATGCCGAAGACCGAAGCACGCTTTTCGGGCAGGAAATAGTCGCCCACCAGCGACTGCGAGGGCGCCCCCGATCCGGCTTCGCCGATACCGACGCCGATCCGCGCCAGCATCAGCCCGCCAAAACCGCTCGCGGCGGCGCACAACGCCGTCATCGCCGACCAGGCCGCCATCGAGACCGCGATAATGCGCACGCGGTTGTAGCGTTCGGCAAGGCGCGCGACCGGAATGGCGAGAACCCCATACAGGATCGCGAAGGCAGCACCGCCGAGCAGCCCGAGCTGCGTGTCGCTGAGGTGGAGATCGGTCTTGATCGCCTGCCCCACCGTATTGAGGATCGATCGGTCGATGAAGGCGATCGTCGATACCACCAGCAGCATGAAGACCGCGTAGCGCCGGTCGCGCGCGCCGATCGCGGCCCCCTGCCCCGCCCCGGCGCCGGTCCGGGAATCCGGCGGCGGCAGGTGGGTCTCCACGGGTCCGCCGCCCGATTCCAGCATCAGAATTTATAGCCCAGATCGACGCCGAAGGTGCGCGGCGGCGAATAGATGCGCAGGAAACCGAGCGGGCCAAGGCCGAAGGTGTTGTTGATGACCGTCTTGTCGAAGGCGTTCTTGACCCAGACACCGATCCGCCAGCCCTGCTCGCTCTGCAGTCCGAGCGTCGCATCGACCAGCACATTGCTCGGCCGCAACTGGACGTCGCTGGTCCGGTTGGCGGCGCCGCCGCTGGTATAGAGATCGTCCATATAGACCGCGTTGACCGATCCGTTCAGCTTTCCGATCCCGACATCGGCGTCATAGAAAAGCCCGAGGCTGCCCGACCATTTCGGCGCATAGGCGAACGGCAGATCGCTGTTGTCGGTCGGATTGTCGACGCCGTCGCTGGTGAGATCGGTGAAATTCTCCTTGAATCGCGCGTTGAGGTAGGCGGCGTTGGCGTTGATGCTGAACCCGCCGCCGAGGACCCATTGCAACTCGCTTTCGACGCCGTCGATACGCCCCTTGCCGGCGTTGGTGACGATCGATTCATAGACGCCGCCCGAGGTCAGCCCCTGCGTACCGACCTGCATGTCGGTGTAGGTCGACGAGAAGGCCGCGATGTTGAAGCGCACGCGGCGGTCGAACAATTCGGTCTTCAGCCCGCCCTCGAAGCTCGACACGGTTTCGGCATCATAGGGGCCCGCCGAGGTGAAGCTGGCCGCGCGGCCGTTGAAGCCGCCGCTACGGAACCCCTTCGACCAGGTCACATAGGCGAGGACATCGGGATCGACCTGATAGCTGATCCCCAATTTGGGCGAGAAATTGTCCCAATTGTCGCGATAGGTCATCGATGTCGGATAGAAGAGCGGCTGGTTGGTGAAGCGCTTCCTCTCATAGCTGTAGCGCCCGCCGGCGGTCAGCGTCAGCGCATCGGTGGCGTGGAAGTCGAGTTGGCCGAAGCCTGCCCAGGCGGTGTTGCTCTGGCTGGCGATCTGCGGGACCGTCGCGCCGCCGTAGATGAGCCCGCTCTGCGCATTGGTGATGTCATAGCTCTGATGCATGAAGAAAGCGCCGAGGACATAGTCGAGGCGCGACTTGCCGTCCGACGCAATCCGGATTTCCTGGCTGAACTGCTCGTGCTTCTGATCGCGCAACGCGGAGAAGAAGGGCAAGGCGCTCGCGTCATAGTCGCTCTGCACGCGATCCTTGAACTCGCGATAGCCGGTGACCGCGGTGATCTTTGCGCCGCCGATAGCCCAATCGAGGCTGAACGCCAGCCCCCAGGTATCGAGGTTCGCGAACAGCGGCGTATCCGAATAGATGGTATAGGGGTCGGTCGGGTCCGAATTGCCCGCGGGAACCGCGGGGGTCGGCGTCCCCGTATCGGGGCTGAAATTATAATAGACGTCGCCGGGAAGCGACGCGTTGCGGAACGCCGCGCCCGATCCGCGCTCGCGGTCGAAATCGGCGACGAGCGTCGCTTCGAGATTGTCGGACGGCCGCGCGACCAGCGTCAGGCGGCCCGACCAGACCTCGTTGTCGCCGACCTTTTCGCCGGTCGTCGCATTGTAGTTGTAGCCGTTGTAGGTCTTGTAGAGCATCGAGGCGCGCACCGCGAGATTGTCGCCCAGCGGCGTTTCGAGCGCCGCGCGAGCCTCGACCCGGCCGCGATCGCCGAAGGTCAATTGCCCCTCGCCCGCAAAGGTATCACCCGGCCGCTTGGTCCGCACGCTGACGACGCCGCCGATCGTGTTGCGGCCATAGAGCGTGCCCTGCGGGCCGCGCAGAATCTCGACCGATTCGATGTCGAAGAAATCCTGGAGCGCGCCGCTGTTGCGCGCCAGATAGACGCCGTTCATCTCGACCCCGACCGACGGCTCGAAGGTCGATTCGACGTCGGCGAAACCAAGGCCGCGAATGAAGAAGGCGCTGGCATAGGGATAGGCGCCCACCGGCGCGAGGACGACGTTCGGCACCTTGGAATTGAGGTCGGTCAGATTGAGGACCGACTGTGCCTCCAGGCTCGCGCTGTCGAACGCGGTCACCGAAGCCGGAACGTCCTGAAGATTCTGCTCGCGGCGCTGCGCCGTGACAATGATCTCGGCGACCTGATCCGCGGACCCGGCACTTTGCTCCGCCGGGGCGGTTTCGACCTGCGCCGACGCTCCGGTGGTGACGACGACAGCCAGCAACGACGCACAGCATGCAATGGAGCGCTTGCCCATATTCATCCCTCTCCCATGTCGTGCCGCCGATCTTCGTCGACGGTTGATTAGTAAGCTATCTATGAATCCAATCTTGTCAAATTAAATGACGACTTTTCGTGCCGACACGTCAATATAACTGACGATAAGGGATTGCCCAGAGACCCGGCGCGCGGCCAACCCTTCCGGTTCAGGCTTTCGGACAGACGGGGAATCGGCTAAACCAGTTGCAAAAGACAACCCGCAGACAGCGGCAATCGGGAAGAGGAACGGACATGGCTGATCACGATCTCGTTATCCGCGGCGGAACCGTCCACGACGGCCTGGGAAGCCCGCCGCGCATCGCCGACGTCGCCATCCGCGACGGGCTGATCGTCGCGGTCGGCGATGTGCCGGAGACGGGAAAGCGCGAGATCGACGCGCGGGGCAAGATCGTCACCCCCGGCTTCGTCGATATCCACACCCATTATGACGGCCAGGTCACCTGGGAGGAGCGGCTGATGCCCTCATCGGGCCATGGTGTCACGACGGTGGTGATGGGCAATTGCGGCGTCGGCTTCGCACCGTGCCGCCCGCACCAGCGCGAGATGCTCGTCAAGCTGATGGAGGGGGTCGAGGATATTCCCGAAGTGGTGATGGTCGATGGCCTCCCCTGGAATTGGGAGAGCTTTCCCGATTATCTCGACGCGCTGGACGAACGGCGGCTCGACATCGACATCGCCGCGCAGATCCCGCATTCGGCGCTGCGCATCTATGTCATGGGCGAGCGCGCGGCGCGGCGCGAGGCGCCCACGGCGGAGGATCTGGCAAAGATGCGCGCGCTCGTCGCCGAGGGGATCGAGGCCGGCGCGTTCGGCGTTACCACTTCGCGCAACATGATGCACCGCACGAAGGCGGGCGAACTCGCGCCAAGTCTCCATTCCGACATCGACGAGCTTTGCGCGCTGATGGACGGGCTGACCGACGCCGATGCCGGCGTGTTCCAGATCATCCCGGCGCCCGACGGCGATGCCGGGCAGGAATTCGACATACTCCGGACCGTGGCCGAACATGGCCGCCGTCCGCTCTCCTTCACGCTGCTCGACGTCGCGGGTCAGCCCGGCGGCGGCTGGCGACATATGCTCGAAGGGCTCGAACGCGCCGCCGCCGACGGCGTCGAAATGCGCGGACAAGTCGCGCCGCGGCCGGTCGGGATGTTCTTCGGGCTCGACCTCAGCCTGCACCTTTTTTCCTGCCATCCGAGCTATCGGGCAATCGCGCATCTGCCGCTCGCCGAGCGGGTCGCGCGGATGCGCGATCCGGATTTCCGCCGCCAGCTCCTGTCCGAACAGCCCGAAGACAGCAATCCGGTCACGCTGAACCTCGTCGCGGCCTTTCGCGCGACCTGCCCGTGGGGCGACACGCCGCAATATGAACCGGCACGCGAGGACCGCGTCGAATCGCTGGCCGCCGCCGCGGGACGATCGCTCGAAGATTACAGCTACGACCTGCTTCTCGGCGACGAAGGCCGCGCGGTCTTTTATCTGCCCGCGGCGAATTATTCGGGCGGCAATCTCGACAGCGTGCGCGAAATGCTGGGGCATCCGAACACCGTGATGGGGCTGGCCGACGGCGGCGCGCATTACGGGCTGATCTGCGACGCCAGCTTTCCCACCTATCTGCTCCAGCGCTGGGCGCGCGACGCGCGCGACGACCAGCGCCTGCCGCTGCCGCTGGCGATCGCCGAACTGACGAGCAAGGCGGCCGCGACCGTCGGCATGGCGGATCGCGGACGGATCGCCGAAGGCTGGAAGGCCGACATCAACGTCATCGACCTCGACGCGCTGCGGCTGCACGTCCCGCGCGTCGCCTATGACCTGCCCGCCGGGGGCAAGCGGATGCAGCAGGCGTCGGACGGTTATGTCGCGACGATCGTGTCGGGTGAGATCACATACCTGAACGGCGAGCATACCGGCGCACTGCCGGGACGGCTCGTACGGCGGTCCCTTGCGCGGCCGCTCGA